>CAYPCS010000121.1:0-14698 GCA_964409275.1 uncultured Granulosicoccaceae bacterium | reverse complement strand
TACCCTTTACTTCAAGAGCCCGTTAAGCAGGATCACTTCGAGCAAGATATAACCGAGCCCGAAATACCGGGGGTTACAATGTGCATTCTCGACAATAGCGCTGGCAGGCCCGGGTCGAGTTTTTCCAACGCGGCTATGGCGGTTATTGCGCAGAGTTACCAGGCTGGCCAATCGGCCTACTGTTCGACAGTACCAGAAAGCTTGCTCGCCATTTGTGCGGACAGCAGTGAATCCACGGCTGCTTTTATTCGCTCGTTCGAACCGCACAATTTGCGCAGCGCACCTTGTGGCAACGCGAGCAAGACACTGGTATCCCGGACAAACACATCAGCTTTTGCCACAGTTTCAAGCCTGTAGCTTAGCTCGCCAAGCACACTACCGGCCTGACGAGTCACCGGTGGCTCGACTTCGGTGCGAATTTCTACCGAACCCGAAAACAGGCAATACAAATAGTCGCAGTTTTTTTCGCGTTGAATAATTTGCTCAGGCGGCTCAAAGATCTGCCATGTGCCAAGTGCCAGGACTTTTTTGAACTCGTGAGTATCTAGCGTGGAGAAGCACCGATCGTATAAATGTTGCTCTTGATCACTGAATATTGTTCGCCGGCGTATCCAGTACACATACCCAAGCATCGCCAGATTAACCAGCACAAATGCACCTTCCGACAACACATCCAGCCAAAGCGGTTCGGCCGGAAAAATAAAGTAATACAGCGCATAACACCCGGACGAGAGTACAAACAACATCCGAAGCCAGTCGAGCCGGGTCATTAAAAACGCCAGTATGGAGGTTCCGTACGCTATTGCATACAGGCCATAGCCGAGATAGTCATTGGTGCTCATAAAATCCTTCGCTTTTTGGCACTACCTACCTCTATGCGGCACTCGGGTTCTATCGTCAGGTGATATGAATCGAATTGATCCGGTTGAACAAGCTGACTTTACCAGTCGGGGGTGGTTCCGGCTCGACCTGTGATGTTACGGGACAGTGAGCTAACTACCATAGACAGACTGTGGTTCCGGCGCCATATCTATCTGATCGTTATTCAATAGTCTACGCCTTTCCAGTGGCACCATAACGATCTTCATCATCGGCGGTACGATCAATAGGGTCAGTATGGCAGATAGCGCAAGCCCGCCCACAACGACCGACCCCAGTCCCCGATAAAGTTCGGAGCCGGCTCCCGGTATCAGCACCAGTGGAAGCATGCCAAAAACACTGGTCAGAGTGGACATAAAAATCGGGCGGATACGGTTGCGAGTGGCATTTATGATCGCGTCTACCGGCTCCAGTCCGTCTTCTCGAATATGGATTAGTGCCTGGTGCACAAGCAGTATGGCGTTATTAACCACAATGCCTACGAGTATCACAAAACCCAGTAGCGTGAGCATATCGAGCGGTTGAAATATTCCGGGTTGTGCGTTTAACAAGGTTAGTCCGCCGACACCGCCAGCGGCCGCAACCGGTACGCTGAGCAGTATAATCAATGGATATATAAAACTCTCAAACAACACGGCCATTACCAGAAACACAATCACCAGTGCCAGCGCGAGTTGCCACTTCATGGCGTCCCACGTTTCGGCGAGTTTACTGGCGGTACCGGAAACGCCAAACCGAACACCGGGCGGTAAGCCTGCAGCTTCCATTGGTTGAATGACTTTGGTTTCAAGGGTATCGAGCGCGCTTTCCAGTGGAACGCCGGGGGCGACACGTACTTCGAGAGTGATCGTTCGAAAACGCTCGCGGTGGCGAATCGATACCGGACCGGCGGTCATCACCAGTTTACTCAGTGCTGCTGTTGGCACAATCTGCCCGTCTGCTGTCACGACTGGCAGGTTACCAATATCCTGTGTTGCATCGATAGTGTTTTCAGGGCCGCGCAATATGACATCGAGCGTTTTACTTCCGGTCGCCACCTCGGTGGTTTTGACACCATCATTAAAGGCGTCAACTGCCAGTGCGAGGTCGCGAGTGGTGAGACCGTTATCTGCCAGGCGCATACGGTCGGGTTGCAGCCGGACCTCTGGCGCGCCCAGTTCGAGCCCGGGTATGGGGCGATGCTGGTATCCGTCACCGCGTGACATTTCGGCGGACATCATGCCAAACGCTTGTCCGGCAACTTGAACGAGTGTGTCGAGGTTGGGACCGGAGATATCAAATTCGATCTTGCGGCCACCGCCGATACCGCGGCCAAAGATTGATGGCTGACTCATAAATCCAAAAGTGCCAGGTTCACGAAAAACCGGTCCCTGCAGCACGGGCAGCAGTTCACCCACTCGTTGCGGCTCGGCCGACGAGGCGATCACAAAGGTGCGACCCGGTGTTGCGACAAAAAAGAACCGATCAATTTTCGGCGGCTGGTCTGATGGTGTGGTCTCTCCCGGTTCGCTTGCCCAGTTGGGTTTGGTTGCCGCCTCTATACCTTCAGCAATGCCGGTGACCGTACCGAGGTTGTAGCCCGGTGGCGGGATGATCATGCCAAACACCAGATTGCGATTGCCCTCGGGCAGGTACTCGAGTTTCGGGAGATACTGCACGGTTGCGAATGCCGCGAGTGTTGTGATCACAAAGGCGACGACAAAGGACAGCACATTGCTCCTGACAACCAGTTTAACGTAACCGGTAATAGTGGCAACAAAGCCGCGAGCAAAGTGGTCAATACCAGGAATAGACACTCGTCGAATGCGTCCATCTGATGTGCTGGTGCGTAGCAGCCATTGTGACATGGCGGGGATTAACGTTGCAGCAACGATCAACGATAATAATACCGATACCGAGATTGCCACAGCGATATCGCGGAACAGTTGTCCGACTTCGAGATTCATCACCAGTATTGGAATAAACACCATCACTGTTGTCAGAGCCGATACCAGTACCGCGCCCCAGACTCTGGACGTACCGTGGTAGGCGGCATCACGCGCACTATGACCCGCTTCTCTATGGCGATAGATGTTTTCCATCACAACAATCGCGGCGTCCACTACCATGCCTACTGCAAAGGCGAGGCCTGCCAGCGAGATCACGTTGATCGATCGACCGAGTGCCGCCATCGCAACAAACGATCCGATTACGGCAACAGGAATGGCCACACCAACAATAACCGTGGGTCGCCACGATCTTAAAAACAGCAACAAAATGGCGATGGCCAGCGCACCACCGAGATAGATATTCTGCTTCACCAGATCGATTGCCGAATTGATGTAGACCGTCTCGTCATAATTTTGAACCAGAGTCAATCCGGAAGTTGGCATCACCGAACGTTGTAATTCGTCCACCGCTTCGCGCAAGCCGCGCATCGTAGAGATGACATTGGCGCCGGTTTCGCGTGTGGCGTTCACCGCCAGCGCCTGTTCGCCTCGCTGACGTATGCGAGCGCCCGGTTTGGTGTAGCCGTATTCAACCGTTGAGATATCGCCAAGCCTGACTCGGCCGGTGCCGCCATTGCTGGCTCGTCCACCGCGCAACACAACATCGCGTACCGCATCCAGATCGGCCAGTTCTCCCACAGCGCGCACAACATAACGGCGCTTGCCTTCGTCTACGTCGCCGGCAGATACGGAGATATTGGCCGCTTGCAGCGCATTGACGACGTCGGTTACCGTCAGTTGGTAGCCTGCCATTAACTCAGGTTCCACTATCACGTGAATCTGACGTTCCGCGGCACCAAACACGTTTACCGCGCTGACACCCGGAACTCTTTCGATGCGATCTTTGATGATGTCTCTGACAAAATCGCCGTATTCGTGAATATCGCGATCATTGCCTGGTGCCAGTCCGACACTGAACCATGCGATCGGGTTGTCTTCACTGCCGGCGGTATCGAGGGTGGGTTGTGTAACGTCTGCCGGATAGCCCGTTACGCGGTCCAGTCGATTCGATACCAGCAGCAGTGATTTATCCATATCGCTATCGACGGAAAATTCCAGGGTCAACCGCGCAGAGCCATTGTTGGCGCTGCCGGTCATGGATTGCAGGCCGGCGATACCGGCCATCTGTTCTTCCTGTTTGTTGAGAATTTCGCGTTCGACTTCTGCCGGTGCAGCACCTGGCCAGTTGGTTCTGACTGAAATAACCGGTCGGTCAACGTCGGGGGCGAGTTGAATCGGAATATTCTGCAGTGCAACGATGCCGAACAGGATAATCATAAGTACCGCGGCAATAACGGCGATGGGCCGGTCGATACTGAGTCTGATCAGATTCATCTCTGGCTCCCCGACTAGTTACTGGCGGTTGCCGGCTTGCTGGATGGGCGTTCGGCGGTCTGCGACGAACTGTCGGACTTTGCCTCACTGCCTGTACCCGTTTGGGTATCGCCTTTTTGTTTGTCGGGCTTGTGTCCGCCTGAACCGCCAGTGGCGGGTCCGTCGGTTTTAGGACCGCCATTGTTGGGATCGCCTGTATTGACACTTGCACCCGGGCGCAGTCTCTCGTTACCTCGTATCACTACGTTGTCGCCGTCCGCAAGTCCGGATAACACTTCAAATTTTGCCCCTACAGCTTCGCCCAGTTCTACGGGCCTCGGGTTGGCTACGTTATCAACCACCACATAAACGATTGCTTTCGAGCCGCGCCGGACGATGGCATCCTTGTGCACTGCGAGAATGTTTCTGGGCGCCCCCATCGGGACTCTGACCACCACGGTCTGACCGACTGCATAACCGGATGCATCGAGTGCTGCGGTAAATCTGACAGCGCGAGCGCGTGTGCGCGGATTTTCCACCGGGACGATAGCGCGTACACGGGCGGCGACGGGACTGTCATTGACAAGCACCTCGACTTCAACTGCAGGTGCCAGCCCGGCAAGCCGATCGACCGGCACATCCGCTTCAATTTCGAGATTGCCGTTGCCGAGCATTTCGACCACCCCGTCACCGACACGCACATAGCTGCCGACTTCTGTGATGCGATTGCTGACGATGCCGGTATAAGGTGCGAGGACGCGTGTATTTTCCAGATAGACCTCGGCCAGTTGCAGGTTTGCACGCGCGCTCCGGGCCGCAGATTGTGCCTCGCCCAGCCGCGCGGCGGCGATGACCTCCTGCTGCCGGGCGTCGTCATAGCTCGCGCGATCTACCGTGCGAGAACTGTTGAGTTTTGCCAGTCGCCTGGTATTTTGGCTGGCCAGTTTGTTTTCGGCCTCACGGGTTGTGACCAGCGCTTCTGCGCGCTGCACTTCACTTTGCCAGACCGCCTGGCGTGCCAGCAGTTCGTCGATGTTTATTTCGGCTATCGTCTCGCCTTTTGACACCGTATCACCCACTTGTACCGGCAGTGCCACCACGGGGCCGGCAACTTGTGCGGCGACAACTCCACCCTGACGCGAAACCAGTTTGCCAAATACGTCAACAGTCTGCACCATCGGCGCGGTGGCGACCACGTCTACGGTGACCCGGGTGGCGCGCCCCTGTGCATTGGCGTCACCCGCCATCAACCACAGTGAGCTGAAAACCAGGCAGGCGAGGGCGATGGTCGTGGTGCGTAAGAGCGGGATCTTTTGATTGATCTGCTGCGCTTTAACTCGCGCTTTGGAGTGTCGGTAATACCGGGAGATCATAGCAATGTCCGTATGGGCCTGGTTCTGGATTGGGGGCACGCTGGTCTTAACATCAGACTATAGTCGCCAGTGTAAGCGAGGTGTGAATTGCTTTAAATGCAACGGCATCGCAAAACGTCGTCGGGAGCAACTGTTGAGGTGTTCCCCGGAAGAGCTATTCTGCGGCGCATGAGTGTCGGTTGACCCGGGTTTTAGCGCTATGTTCAATCGGGCTTTTGTGTCGCCTGGCATGAGCGGGATTGTGGCACAGCCACCGCTTGATAGCAGGGGATTGTCGGGCACAGGCAATGATTCGGCAGTTTTCAGGGCAGTCTGAAAGCGGGTGTGATACGTGTCGCGACAAATACGTATAAGCGGCTCTCGCGGGTGTAGTGGAGAGCTGGCAGAGCACAGCCCTCCCTGATCAAAACGTGCGTACCGCTATTGTCCATTATGGCAGCCAGTGTGATCCGTAGTGACACCGGCGGTCGATACAAAGCGTTTATAATCGATGTTTCGAGACTAACATTAGTGAGTGCAGGAAGAAGTTTTAGCGATTTGCCGGTTATATCACCTGCACGAACCAGGGCATTTGCCGACATACCACTGGTATTATTTTGCTCTAATCGGGGGAGTCCGCTAGCTGTACTTAACACCACAAAATGAGTCGAGTGATCAAATTGCTGCGTTTATATGCTGCGTTTCTATGTTTCACTAATCCGGACAGCGATAAAATATCGGGTGCGCCCAGGGTACAGCTAACCGCTTTAAGCTGGTGCAGCGACAAATAAAAACACTCTGTAAAAGGATGCAGTCATGGAATTGGTACGTAAATCCGGTTTGGTCTTTTTGGTTTTATTTCTTGGTGCGTGCACTCAGAATAAACTCAGCGCACCACAAGACGCCGCACCTGTGATGTCGACAGTCCCGCTCCCGATATACCCGTTTAGCAGTGGTATCCATTCGGGAACTCCCAGATCGTTTAAACGGGCACCTCCAGCAAATATTTATAAAAATCGAGAGAACTATCAAAACACGCCTGAAAACGAGGTAAAGCGCGTAACAGAAGCGCCTGTGTCTACTTTTAGTATCGATGTTGACACTGCGTCGTATAGCAACATGAGGCGTATGTTGCTAAATGAAGGAAGAATGCCACCCAAAAATGCCGTTCGTATTGAAGAGTTGATCAACTACTTCGACTATAGCTATCAGCAACCTGCCAGCACGGAACAGCCTTTTAGCGTTAACACAGAGGTAGCACCGGCACCCTGGAACGATGAGCTTCATTTAATTCAAATCGGTTTAAAAGGCTATGAACCGCAGACCAAACGGCCAGACGCCAATCTGGTGTTTCTGATAGATGTATCGGGGAGTATGGGCGCACCCGGAAAACTACCTCTGGTTAAAAAGTCTCTTCGATTGTTGGCTCGTGAAATGCGTAGTGGCGATCGCATCGCTGTAGTGGTCTATTCGGGTGCTGCGGGCCTGGTGCTCGAAAGCACTAGCGGTGCGCAGAAAAACAAAATTATCGGGGCGCTTGATCGATTGCGCGCCGGAGGTGGCACGCATGGTAGTGCGGGCATTCAGCTCGCTTACGAAGTCGCGGAAGAACACTGGATCGAAAACGGCATCAATCGGGTCATTATTGCAAGTGATGGTGATATGAATGTGGGTATCACTGATCTAGATAAATTACTGGCCTTGATAAAAGAAAAGAGAAAATCGGGTATTGCACTTACGACGCTTGGATTCGGCACTGGCAACTATAATGACGCCTTGATGGAACAGCTTTCAGATGCAGGCAATGGTACGGCCGCCTACATTGACAATCTCAATGAGGCAAAGAAGGTGTTGGTCACTGAAATAAACTCAACCTTGTTGACTATTGCCAGTGACGTTAAGGTGCAAGTTGAATTCAACCCGCTGCATGTCTCTGAATACCGATTGATTGGCTATGAAAATAGAGTACTTCGGCGTGAGGACTTTACCAATGATAAGGTTGACGCCGGTGATATTGGTGCCGGTCATACAGTAACGGCGCTCTACGAGATTGCCCTGACACGCTCTGGAGCGGACCGAATTCCACCACTCAGGTACGGTACCAATCAGGAAGTTGTAGCAGCAAAAGACATCAATGAAATTGCCTTCGTTAAGTTGCGCTATAAGCGTCCGGGAGAATCGCAGAGTATTGAGCTGACGCACGTTGTTGAAGAAAACTCGATCATCGCTGACTTTGAAGATGCGAGTAGAGATTTTCGGTTCGCAAGTGCGGTTGCCGCTTTTGGTGAGCAATTGCGCGGTAGTCGTTATGCTACCTTTTCACTCGCTGAAGTGATGGAGACGCTTAAACTTGCCAGGGGTGACGACAAGCATGGCTATCAGAGAGAACTTATATCTCTGGTGGATCTGGCGATGTCTATCGGCTCACCAGGCTGACTTTGGTCCATGCAACGAAAGTAAAAGGCTGTTGGGATCAGGTCTACGGGGTCATGCAGGTGTATCTTTGCAATTGAATTCCAAAAAGACGCCTATCCGGCGCAGCACTGCTACTTGCAACCCACACCAGGGTTAATCAGTGATCGATATCGAATGCAGTATTCGATATCGATCATCTGTCTCCCGCTTTTTGTGATCAATATTGACTACAGGTTGGCAGGGCTAACCTGCACAGTGAATGGATCAAGCGGACCAGTATCAACGGTCCAGTTGTCGAACTGCGTGTTGCTTACTGCGCCGCCGCGTACAGCACCAATATGTGTTAAGTCATACCCGAAAGTATCGCTGGCTACATCCTGATTAAAACCGCCTTCACCATCATCTGCGATAATAAACGGTGAACTGGTATCAGTAGTGTCTACGATTCCGTCCTGGTTGGTGTCACCATTTAGAAAACCGTTAAGAAAAGTCGCATCAGCCAATAAACCATTGCCGATCCCTCTCAGGTTGTCCAGATACCAGCCAGCGGTAAAGTTTTCGGTTCTGTCCACCAGCTCACCGGTGAAGTTGAATCCGCCGGATGCGCTGTTAAAAGGGGTATTCGCTATATCCAGAGCGCCACCGGCTCCGTTGTAATAAACGAGCCCGTTACCGTTAGAATTATTTGCGGCGATTGTATCATCGGGGAAACCGATTGAGTTATCACGTACAATTCCAAAGTTACCGTTGGCACCCGCTTCGTTTGCACAGTGCACTCCATTTAGATAGTTTGGACCTGGTATGAAGGCATCTATCTGGCTGAGGTCAGCTGCGGTGTCGGCTTCATAACAACCATTGCGGAAGTTGGCAATTAACACGTTGCCCAGTCGAATCTGGTCTGTGTTGTCTGCGAACAAAATTCCAAATTCGTTATCGTTGGCTCCGGCGGTTTCACTAGTGCTGTCACGTCCCACGAGGGTTGCATTGACGATTCTGGGATTGGAATTTCCGGCTTCGGTCTCGCTGGCATAGATGCCTGCTCTGCCTGAGCTGCCATCGCTATCCCGATCATGAATCACCATCAGGTCTTTTATCAGCCCTGAAAAATCCCGATACCATATACCATCGCGCGCAGCACCGGTCACCAGTATCCACGCCAATCTCGGGTCACCATTGAGAATATGCAATCCATCTCTTGCAGAGTTGTGGGATTGTACAAACGACAATACAGTGTTGCTGTCGACTCCATTGATCACCAGATTATCTGTATAGGTGTTTGTTTGTGAATCAATTGTGATATCGACTGGCGCGCCAGCTTCAGCTATCACTGTATAATCGAGGAGGTTGCTGCCCTGGGTGCCACCAACCGACAATCCGTTGAAGCCACGAAGAAATACACCACCCCATTCTGCACGGCCATCGACGTTGTCATCATCTGATAGAAACTGTACTGGATTGGCTCCCGTTCCGTTAGACCGCAGTGATGATCCCGGATAAACCAGAACATAGTCAGTCACATCAACGTTATCGCCTCTTATTTGGGTGCCGGCTTCAATGTTTAGGGTGGCGGCGATTTCCGGTGAGCCAATTTGTAAGCCACCCTCAAGGTACCATGTTTGTGCTGCACTTAAGACGGCGTTCTCAGTTAACTGACCGTTTATCTGGCATTCGTTCGGCCCTAGTTCAATCGGGATGAGGTTGCCGACAACTGGACAAGCACCTTGCCCGCCATCACCGGTTGGATTGTTCTCTTCGATAACAATTGTGTCTTCTGTAGATGGTTCGCCAGGATTAATATCATCAAGTTCATCACTACCACCGCATGCACTTAATGCCAGTGTGACTGACAGTGCGATGGCTGTTTTAACTCTGGGAGTTTCTAATGCCGCGTGCTTGTTCATGTAGGGAGTTCTCCGCATGGTTGTAGATCCGATAAGCTTTTTGTTAAGTAGAAAGACTTCTACAGTTTCGGGAGCGTGATTTTCACTGTTGCTTGCCCGAACTTCATAAACAAAACACTGCTGGAAACGAAATTATTCCCGACAAATAAAAAAAAATGAACCCGGCTAATAGATGGTGCGGGAAAATCTAGAGGAACAACGCTTACGTTATTGGTAATAGCGTTCCGTTTAATATGGATTGACCGCTGATCCGTTGATACAACAGGTAAGTAATTCATCACGTTCGGTTTACGAGTTACTATGCGTTTCGGCTGTGGTTATTGAATTGTTATAAAATTGTGATAATAAATTAACAGCACACAACTTTCGGGAGGTGCATGCAGCAGAACACTAAAGCCAGTTTGCAGGATTAAAAGGCTAATACTGCCTGGAGCGTTCCGGTATTAGTCTCCCGGAGCGCAATTGAGCCAATATAGCGATGGCACTTTTTGTAGGCTGAGTGGTCTACGCTGAAGTTACGTTTTTTATTGAAATGGCAGAGCAACAGGAGAGTAGCGGATGCTGCGAGGGTGGTTATGCAATTCGCGCTGAATTTATGCTAGTCCGGATTCTGGTAAAACTATGTCGGGTTGTACAAGACGTTACTCTTTGGAAGTGCCGTTGGTCCGTTTTATTCCGGCGGTCAGAAAGAAACGCCACATCTACACCTGGTTGCCACAACTCGCGCCTTTTTTGCATTCGGGATGTTGCCGGCACGTCGAGATTTTCACCCGATGAGTGACCACAAGCAGAAATTGGCCGATCGAATTGCCGAGGTCGAATTGCCACCGCTATGGCAGTTTGCACTGCAGCTTACTCGAGACAAGCACGATGCAGAAGACCTTGTGCAGCGTACCTGTGTGCGTGCCCTGGAGCAGAGCGAGAAGTACAACGATTCCGGAAAACTGAAAAGCTGGCTATTTCGGATTGCTCACAACATCTGGAGAAACGAGCTTCGCTCGCGAGCAGTTCGGCAACGAGGGGATTTGATTTCTGTAAATCCGTACGGATTGGAAGCTACCGAGCTGGGTCGAGACTGTTCGACTCCAGAGACGCGTCTTGAGTTTCAGGAAGTTGTGAGGGCCGTAGAGGCATTGCCCGAAGGGCAGAGACTGGTAACTCAGCTGGTGTGCGTCAGTGGTTTCAGCTACGCAGAAACAGCCGAAATTCTTGATGTAGCCGTTGGCACAGTGATGAGTCGGCTGGCGAGAGCACGAGTTGCAATCGGTGAACAGTTTATGAATGACAAGCCCGTGAAGCGACAACAAGAAGCACCCCGATCTGGTGATATTATATCCCCGAACCTGGTACGACAGCAATGAAGGTCGAAATTGAAGACATTCGCGCCTGGGTAGATGGCGAGTTAGACAAGCATCAGGCAGACCGGGTAGCCAATGCTGTAGCTTCCAGCGAAAGACTGCAGCAAACCGCGGACAAAATGTGTGCTTCACGATTGCCGTACTCTGACGCCTACGAGCAGACACAGACGCCTGATGTTCCCGAGAGCCTGCGTTTGAATATTGAGGCGTTGCAAAACCGGCCTGTGCAAAACCTGCCGTTACAAAACCTGTCGCTGGAAAACCCCTCGCTACAGAACCCTGCAACCGAAAACCAGGATGCTCCAGATCTGCCAGCTATTGCAGCAAATAACAGTTTTTTTAAAATTGGTGGTATCGCAGCCAGTGTGGCGATGGCAGCGTTAATCGGTTACCTGGGGTACGTTGCAGGTGCTAGCACGACAACCCGGGCAACACCTGATGTATCTGCATCCGTCGGCTCGCCTGGTTTTGCCCAAACGGTTGCCGCTTATCAGAAATTTTATGTTCGCGAAACGCTCATGGGCACTGTTGCACCCAGTCCCTCCAAGGTAGCAAAACGACTTGAAAATCAGACCGGAATGCAGGTAATAATTCCGGAGCTGGAAGGTTATGAATTCATGCGTGCGCAGCGTCTGACGTATGATGGTGAATTACTTCTGCAGCTAGTCTATCTGGGTGCCGAGGGCGGTCCATTGGCTCTGTGTTATACAATGGCACTCGACAGTGAGGCGGGAAGTGATCTAACAGAGGCGACTACCTTGCAAAAGTACCATGGCTTAAATACCGCAGAATGGCGTCACAATGGTCATCGCTTTGTGCTTGTAGCAGATGCCGTTGAGAAGAAGCTGATTAAGCTCTCGCATGCGACACGTCAGCAGTGGAACATCTAAAGCAGCTCCCGGCGAGTTGCAATTGCCCGGCACCCTCAATAACCAAAACCTGGTAAATAGATGCTGGTACTACTTGTTTGCTTCATCTGCAGTGTGGATTACGTTTATCGGCTGTACTCCGGCTAAAACGAGGCTTCATCTATCGGCAGTCAATCAGACTGCGATACTTCGGCTACTATGCGTGCGGTAAATTCAGATTAGAATCGGAATAAACTCTTTACTCACGTGTTGTGCATATAGAGAGAGGTGAAAAAAAACCGATAAAGGTTATTGAGTGATAAGCAAGTGAGTCAACTTACAAAGTTACTACAATCAGCCCATACCATGTTTACTGGCGCGGTGCGTCAGTGACTGTTGAAATCGAAGACATTCGCGGCTGGGTAGATGCAGAGTTAGTCGAACCCCGAGCTGAAGCAGTCGCCAGGGCTGTTAAGTCTAACGAATTCCTGCAGCACGCCGCAAACAAACTGCGCGCGTCACGGTTACCCTACCGTCAGGCATACGAGTCGGTACAGGTGCCCGATGTGCCTGAAAGCCTGCGTATAAAAATTGCAGCGCTACAAGAAAGAGAGCAAGCACAAGATCCGGTGGCTGGAAATCCGGATGTTCCAAATCTGCCGGTCAATGCTGAAAACGATAGCTGGTTTCAACTGTTTGGAATCGCTGCTTGTATGCTGATTGTTGTGCTGGTCGGGTATCTCGCGGGAGCTAACACAGCCATGCGGGGTGTACCCGCTGCATCTATATCTGTCGATGCTCTGATGCACCGGGAGAACTTCGCAAGAACGGTTGCTGCCTATCAGAAATTCTACACACGCGATACGCTCAATGGAATTGAACCCCCTGATACTGCCAGGGTAGCAAAAAGATTGGCAAAACAGACAGGTATGCAGGTAATAATACCGCAGTTAGATGGTTATGAATTCATTCGTGCACAGCGCTTATCGTTTGGCGGTGAATTGCTGCTACAGCTGGTCTATCTTGGTGCGGAAGGCAGACCACTGGCTCTTTGTTATATGCCGGCCCTTCAACATGAAGCACGCAATAGAAATAGCGATGGCACAGACAGACCTGTTTTAACAAAACACCATGGACTAAATACCGCAGAGTGGCGTAACAACAGCCATCGCTTTGTGATTGTATCGGACGCCTCTGAAAACAAATTACAGGAACTCTCACTGTCAACCCGGCAACAGTGGAATGAATGATGTCTGTCAGCAAGCTTTAGTCCCTGGCAGTCCGGCAACTCAGTGATTGTTGCTGTATTACCAGGACGGTGTCACCAGAGTCTAGTTTGCAAGATGATCATAGGAAAACAAAAAATTGGTTTTACGAAGCGGTGCGTGACATGCCAGACAGGCGTTGACGTCGGAATCCGCCGTGCTGCCGTCACCGTTGAATGCTGCGAATTCCCAGTTGCCGTTGCGAATGGATTGTGGATACCGGGTTCCCCATCCTTCTTCTCTTTGCATGACCCCGACTAACGCCAATTTATCTTTGATTCTGCGACCAAGTGACGAGGTGATTACCTCATCATCGTTATCCAGTTTGACTTTGTATATCTCGGCTACCAGTATCGAGCCGTACGGCAGCTTTTCGTCAGCGCCTGGTCCCTGCATGGCAATGTCGTTTGCGAACAGCCGCATTACCTGATCAGGGTGCTGTACTCGATCGAGGCTTAAATAGTTGGTAAAGGTTTCGCGATAATTTTCGGGAAAGGAAATTTTATTGTCCCCTCCGGTTACAGTTGACGAAACGACCAGAGAAGCCGTACAGAGAAGCGCGAAAAGCCTGTTCATCCGGATGTCCTCCAGTTTTTCAAAAGGGAAGGTATCAGGTGTGACAGGTAGAGTTCGAATTATGTTCCCGGCAGATGTAAGCCATTCGCTGCATTCTGTTTACTGATTTTGATTCAGTCCTGGCCTGCAACAATCAACTTTTTCATTCTGGAGCTCTTCCCAACGGTTGGAACTTCGACTGGACCCCCATTGTTTTTGTCAGTGATTTCGATATAACGCCTACATTTAGCTTTACTACAAATTGCATACGGTTCAACGGATTGGCTGTCCGATCAGTGGTTTACCCATCGATATGTTGCGATTGAAAATGCTCACTCCGGCCGTACATCCCGGCGTGGGTCACCGCCAAACGGTAGCATTTGTTTGGATTGATCTGCGTTAGCTCATCCTCGAAACTGTTTCAGGTGATAATATTACCTTAAAAAGTCTGTCGCATTTCTTTCTGCACAGACACCAGGAGCCGCTTGATAGTGACGTTCGAATAACACAGTGAGAAAGCACGAATACGATTATGTGGTTGTGGGCGGTGGATCTGCGGGTTGTGTTGTAGCCGCACGGCTGGCGAGAGAGAGCAATAAGACGGTGGCGTTGATTGAACGTGGCCGCATGGACTTAAATCGATGGATTCATATTCCCGCCACGTTTTTCAAGGTACTGCAAAGCACGGATGCGGAAGCCGTTGTTTCTGAACCTGATCCTACGCTCGATGGTAATCGCTACCCGGTTCCACAAGGTCGCGTCGTGGGAGGAGGTTCTTCGGTTAACGGTATGATCTACATGCGTGGACAACACCAGGACTACA
>CAYPCS010000120.1:0-14818 GCA_964409275.1 uncultured Granulosicoccaceae bacterium | reverse complement strand
GCCGACGTGGTGGAATTGGTAGACACGCTATCTTGAGGGGGTAGTGGCGTGAGCCGTCCCGGTTCGAGTCCGGGCGTCGGCACCACCTTAGAAGATATAATCTACACTTTCTTTAGAGTAACTATTTGTAGTAGAAGTCGATGCGCTCAGACATCCCTCGCATAGTCTGTAGCGCGTTACTGCTGCATCCTGAATTTTAACAAGGCTAAAGCAACCCGTCCGGGGTAACCGATGCTCGCTAATTACTTTCCAATTCTTGTTTTTATCGGCATAGCGCTGGTGTTTGGCGGTGTGCTACTGCTGTTGGGTACTATTGTTGGACCCACCGCTCCAAATACCGACAAGAATTCCCCCTACGAATGTGGTTTTGAAGCATTCGAGGATTCTCGAATGAAATTCGACGTGCGTTATTACCTCGTCGCTATTCTTTTTATTATTTTCGATCTTGAAATCGCCTTTTTGTTTCCGTGGGCAGTGGTGCTTGACGAGATCAGCGTGGGAGCATTTGTAGCGATGGCAGTGTTTCTGGGCATCCTGCTGATCGGTTTCATATACGAGTGGAAAAAAGGGGCGCTGGAATGGGAATAGAAGCCGTCCTCGACAAGGGTTTCATCACCACCTCGACTGATAAACTAGTCAACTGGGCGCGTACAGGATCTATGTGGCCCATGACTTTTGGTCTCGCTTGCTGTGCGGTAGAAATGATGCATGCAGGTGCCGCGCGCTACGATCTTGATCGCTTTGGTATTGTTTTCAGACCAAGCCCTCGACAGTCAGACGTAATGATTGTTGCCGGCACGCTGGTCAACAAGATGGCACCGGCACTGCGCAAGGTCTACGATCAAATGCCCGATCCGAAATGGGTTATTTCAATGGGGTCTTGTGCCAACGGTGGAGGATACTACCATTACAGCTACGCGGTGGTCCGCGGCTGTGATCGAATTGTTCCGGTTGATGTGTATGTGCCTGGCTGTCCGCCCACTGCGGAAGCTCTGTTGTACGGCATTATTCAATTGCAAAACAAGATTCGCCGCCCTAACGTAATCGCGCGTAGCTGAAGCAATGAGTGAAACAAAAGCACAAGAGTTTGCAGCCAGTCTCCGCTCTCTGGCGGTTGACGGTATTACCGATGTCAGTGTGAGCTATGGTGAGATTGTCGCGGTAGTCGATGCGGACAAACTGACCGATGTCGCAACGAGGCTGCGTGACGAACTCTCATTCGAACAATTAATTGATCTCTGCGGTGTTGACTACTCTCAATACGGCAGTGATGAATGGGATACGCAGGGTGCCTCGGCAGGCGGTTTTAGCCGTGGCGTTTCAGGTTCGTCTGTTGGACGGCTGAGCTTTGGTGACGAAGTTTCAGTGGCAGACAGCGATCAACCTCGCTTTGCGGTGGCCTATCAGCTGTTGTCTGTAAAAAACAATAATCGCCTGCGGCTGAAAGTTTATGCCGTTGACAATGAATTTCCGGTCGTGCCCACCGTCACCGGTGTCTGGGCAAGTGCAGACTGGCCTGAGCGAGAAGCGTTTGATTTGCTCGGTATTCATTTCGAGGGCCATCCGGATCTGCGGCGACTGCTAACAGATTATGGCTTTGTCGGGCATCCGTTCAGAAAAGATTTTCCGCTGGTTGGCAATGTAGAGATGCGTTACGACCCGCAGAAGAAGCGAGTGATATATGAAGCGGTCACTATCGAGCCACGAGTGTTGGTGCCTCGCGTGATTCGCAAAACAACGCGTACCGACCCAGGTAACGATGTTGAATCCGATGATCAGAATGTCAGTGCAGCCGAGGGGTGATATCTGATGCCGGAAATTAGAAACTACACATTGAACTTCGGCCCGCAGCATCCTGCGGCTCATGGTGTATTGAGACTTATCCTGGAGATGGACGGCGAGGTTGTCGACCGCGCTGATCCGCACATAGGTTTGCTGCACCGCGGCACTGAAAAGCTTGCCGAAAGCAAGCCGTACAATCAAAGTATTGGCTACATGGACAGGCTGGACTACGTGTCCATGATGTGTAACGAGCATGGCTATGTGCTTGCTATCGAGAGGTTGCTGGGTGTTGAAGTCCCGGAGCGCGCACAGTACATCCGGGTTATGTTCGACGAAATCACGCGCATACTTAACCATCTAATGTGGATAGGTGCACACGGTCTGGACGTCGGTGCGATGTCAATGTTTCTCTATGCATTTCGCGAGCGCGAAGATCTGATGGACTGCTATGAAGCAGTATCGGGTGCTCGACTGCATGCTACCTACTATCGGCCGGGAGGTGTTGCGCGCGATCTGCCGGATACCATGCCTCAATATGAAGCATCGCGTTTTCGCAGCAAGAGCCAGGCGGCAAAGCAAAACGAAGCCAGAGAGGGATCGATGCTCGATTTCCTGGAGGACTTTTGTAATCGCTTTCCGGGTTGTGTCGATGAGTACGAAACACTCTTGACCGACAATCGTATCTGGAAACAGCGGCTGGTGGGTATTGGTGTAGTTACTCCCGAACGTGCTTTGCAGCTGGGCTTTACCGGCCCGATGTTGCGTGGGTCCGGAATCGAGTGGGATTTGCGCAAGAAACAACCTTACGAGGTTTATGACAAAGTTGATTTCGATATACCGGTAGGTACCGATGGTGATTGCTATGACCGTTACCTGGTACGTGTTGAGGAAATGCGTCAATCCAATAAAATAATTCAGCAGTGTATTGCCTGGCTTCGAAGCAATTCGGGTCCGGTTCTAACAGAAGATCACAAAGTATCTCCGCCACGCCGCGCCGAGATGAAAGGTGATATGGAATCACTGATTCACCACTTTAAGCTTTTTACCGAAGGGTTTTGTTTACCCGCAGGTGAATCCTACGCAGCCGTAGAGCACCCCAAAGGCGAGTTCGGTTGTTTTCTGGTATCAGATGGCGCTAACAAACCCTATCGCTTGAAGGTTCGACCACCTGGTTTTTATCATCTTGCAGCACTCAATGAAATGGTACACGGGCATATGTTGTCCGATGTTGTTGCGGTAATTGGAACTCAGGACATCGTGTTTGGTGAGGTAGACAGATGAGCGCTGAAACGGATACGGGTTCACTACTCGACGCGCACTCAATCGAGGAAATCGATAGCTGGCTGGAACGTTATCCGCCCGATCAAAAGCAGTCAGCAGTATTGGCAGCGCTGCGCGCCGTCCAACATCAAAACGACGGTTTCCTGACAGTTGAGTTGATGGATGCGGTGGCTGACAAACTCGAGATGTCAAAGATTGCCGTCTACGAAGTGGCGTCTTTTTACTCGATGTATGAAACAAAACCTGTCGGGCGACACTGTGTTGCTATTTGTACCAACATTAGCTGCATGCTTATGGGTAGCGATACCATAGTTGAGCACGTAGAAAAAAAGTACGGCATCAAGCTTGGCGAAAGCACCGCCGATGGCAAAGTGTACCTGAAGGTTGAAGAGGAGTGTCTGGCTGGCTGTGATGGCGGTCCGATGATGCAGGTAGACCACGTTTACCACATGAAGCTTACCCCTGAAAAAGTAGACAAGATACTGGACGCACTGGACTAGCTGGCGTGAAACACGAACCCAATCAAGTTTGTTATACCACTCTCAAATTCGATGAGCCGTGGACCTACGAGAATTATCTCAAGGTAGGCGGTTATGAAGCGTGGCGGAAAATTCTCGATCAGAAAATGCCGCCTGAAGATGTGGTTGCCGAAATCAAAGCCTCAGGTCTTCGTGGCCGTGGTGGTGCAGGATTTCCAACCGGGTTGAAATGGAGCTTCATGCCCAAGCCCGTAGAGGGCGGTCAGAATTACCTGGTCGTGAATAGTGATGAATCAGAACCGGGGACTTGCAAGGATCGCGATATTCATCGCTTTAATCCACATTCGCTTATAGAGGGCATGCTTATAGCCTGTTACTCGATAGGCGCATCGGTGGGTTATAACTACATGCGCGGTGAGTGGATGGATGAGCCCTATAAACGTTTCTCGGATGCACTTGCCGAGGCGTACGAGCATGGAATGGCTGGAAAAAATATCCTTGGTAAAGGTGTCGATATCGAAGTGATTGGTACGCTTGGTGCGGGTGCCTATATCTGTGGTGAAGAAACCGCTTTGCTCGAATCTCTTGAAGGCAAGAAAGGTCAGCCGCGATTCAAGCCACCTTTCCCTGCGAACTTTGGTTTGTACGGCAAACCAACGACCATCAACAACACCGAGTCTATTGCATCAACTCCGGTAATCATGCGTAAAGGTGCGCAGTGGTTTCAGGATCTGGGGGTCGAGAACTCCGGCGGACAAAAGTGTTTTTCGATGTCCGGCCATGTCAACAACCCGGGTAACTTTGAGATCAGCCTGGGTACACCTTTTAGCGAGTTGCTGGAGTTGGCGGGCGGAGTCAGAGGAGGACGAAAGCTCAAGGCGGTTATACCCGGTGGTTCGTCAATGCCGGTGTTGCCAGGCGAGATTATGCTGGCAACCAATATGGACTACGATTCAATTGCCAAGTCGGGCTCTATGCTCGGTTCTGGCGCGGTGATCTCAATGGATGAGACAACAGATATGGTCAAGGCGCTGTGCCGAATTTCCCGATTTTACTATTCGGAATCCTGTGGCCAGTGTACTCCCTGTCGTGAAGGGACTGGCTGGCTGTATCGCATGCTGGTTCGAATCATTGATGGCAAAGGCCGTCCTGAAGATATCGCCAAGCTCGAAGACATCGCCGCAAAAATTGCCGGTCGCACTATTTGCGCACTGGGTGAAGCGGCAGCCTGGCCAGTGCAGGGCATGCTGCGGCACTTTCGTCACGAATTTGAATATTACGTCGAGCACAAGCGCAGTCTGGTCGACGAGCAACTCGGTACGGCTGCATGAGCGATGATCTGATCAATATCACGGTAGACGGTAAGCCTCTGCAAGCCCGCAAGGGACAGATGCTGATCGAGGTTACCGATGCTGCCGGCATCGATATCCCGCGTTTTTGTTATCACAAGAAACTCAGTGTCGCTGCCAACTGCCGTATGTGCCTCGTCGAAGTCGAAAAAGCGCCGAAGCCGCTGCCGGCCTGTGCCACACCGGTGATGCCCGACATGGTAGTTAAAACCGGTTCGGAGCTTGCCAAAGGCGCGCAGGCGGGCACTATGGAGTTTTTGCTTATCAATCACCCGCTGGATTGTCCGATTTGCGATCAGGGTGGCGAGTGTGAGTTGCAGGATGTTGCTATGGGTTATGGCAACAGCTCTTCCGACTATATAGAAACCAAACGCGTTGTCATGGACAAGAACATCGGTCCATTGATATCGACCGAACTTACCCGCTGCATCCATTGCACACGCTGCGTCCGATTTGGTGAAGAGATCGCCGGTATTCGCGAGCTCGGCGCAACCGGGCGCGGTGAAAACATGCGCATTGGTACCTACATCGCCAAAAGCGTCGATTCCGAGTTATCCGGCAATGTGATCGATCTTTGTCCGGTTGGTGCACTTACCGCCAAACCTTCACGCTTTTCAGCCAGATCATGGGAGCTGACGCAACATGCGTCCGTATCGCCGCACGACAGCGTCGGCAGTAACGTATTTGTGCATGTGGGCAATCAGTCTGTTACCCGGGTGGTGCCGCGTGAAAACGAAAACGTTAATGAAACCTGGATCTCTGATCGCGACCGGTTCAGTTATGAAGGCCTCTATACCGATGATCGTATCCAGTCGCCACTGGTTCGGATAGACGGTGAATTGCAATCGGTCGATTGGCAAACCGCGCTAACGGCAGCTGCTACTGCGTTGAATGAAGCTGTCGAGAAACACGGACCAAAATCAGTGGCGGCACTGGGCTCGGCGCAGGCGACACTTGAAGAACAATATCTGTTGCAGAAGTTAATCCGGGCGCTTGGCAGTCACAACGTCGATCACCGCCTCACGCAAATTGACTATTCGGATCAACAGAGATCGCCGGTGATGCCATGGCTTGGTATGGCGCTGGATGATCTTGAAAATGCAGACGCGGCACTGCTGGTGGGTTCCAATATCCGCAAAGAGCAACCGCTCGCAGGCTTGCGTTTGCGAAAAGCCGCATTAAATGGTGCGCCGGTCAGCCTGATTAACCCGCGCGTATATCCGATGAATTTTGATGTGCTGCATAACATTGGTGCATCACCGCGAGACATGCTACTGCACCTGCTTGCAGTGGCGGTAGCCTGTGATTGCAGCGATGACGTTGTCACCGGTATTGCCTCACAGGCCAGCGTCGATGATTCCCACCGCGCTATTGCTGAAAGCCTGAAAAATGCAGACAACGCTGTAGTGCTGCTTGGCAACAGCTCGGTGATGCACCCCAACTATGCGGTGCTAAGATCGCTGGCTGTGTGCATTGCCAAAGCGACAAACGCCACTCTGGGTTATCTGCCCGAAGGCGGGAATACCGCGGGTGCCTGGCTTGCCGGTTGTGTCCCGCATCGCAGTGCCGGAGGCAAGCCGACTGAGAGTATCGGGCTTAATGCCGCGCAAATGCTTGAGGCACCCTTGCAAACGTTTGTACTGATGGGTGTTGAGCCGCGCTACGAACAAATTAACAGCGCGCAGGCGAGGAAGCAGATAGCCAATGCCACCACAATTATTATCTCAACCCATTTAAGCAAGCATGCGGTTGATCATGCTGATGTGGTGTTACCTTCAGCTGCTTTTACGGAGACTTCGGGCACCTTCGTTAATGCCTGTGGTAACTGGCAAATGTTCAATGGTGCGGCGGCACCTCCGGGGGACGGTCGACCGGGCTGGAAGATACTCCGCGTACTGGGCAACGAACTCGGCCTGGAAGGATTTGACTACAACGATGTTACTTCTATACGCGATGAATTGAAGGAGTTGTGCAGGGACATTCAGCTGAGCAACGAATATGCACTGGATAATATAGAGTTACCACCGGCTCGCACACTAGCAAGCGGCTTGCTGCGTTGTGGAGATTTGCCGGCGTATAAATCAGACATGCTCGTGCGGCGTGCGAGATCACTGCAAAAAACCGAAGATGCCAAACAAAACGTGGTCGCGCTGAATAGCGCCGACCTCGACGCGCTGGGTATAGAGCAAAATGCGGTAGTCACCCTGGAACAGGAAGATTCAACGGTGATGGTGAAGGTGACGCAGGATAACGGAGTACCCAGAGGCTGCGCCTGGTTGCCGATAGGCAGCATCGACCTGGCCGGTTTTGGAAGTTTGTTTGAGCCAGTAATACTGGTACCAGGTGGCTGAGGATATGGGATTTCTGGCAAGTTTGTGGTTGTTGATCATCACGGTGCTGAAAGTGCTGTTGATTATTGTGCCTCTACTGTTAAGTGTTGCATACCTGACCTACGCGGAACGTAAAGTCATTGGGGCAATTCAGGTACGCAAGGGACCTAACCGGGTTGGCTGGGGCGGATTGCTGCAACCTATTGCAGACGTTCTTAAATTGTTGACCAAAGAGGTTCTGGTACCAACCAATTCACATCGTTTTCTATTTTTGATAGCACCAATTTTGTCGCTGGCACCGGCATTTGCTGCGTGGGCGGTTATTCCTTTTAGCGATACCGCAGTGCTTGCTGATGTAAATGCCGGCTTGCTATATGTGCTGGCGCTAACTTCACTGGGTGTGTACGGAGTTATCATTGCCGGTTGGGCGTCAAACTCGAAGTATGCCTTTCTCGGGGCTATGCGTTCCGCGGCGCAAATTGTTGCCTATGAGATTGCCATGGGGTTCGCACTGGTAGGTGTGTTGATGGTCAGTGGCAGTCTGAATCTGGGAGATATTGTCAGAGCACAAAGCGGAGGAGTGTTGCACTGGTTCTGGCTGCCCTTGCTGCCGCTTTTTGTGGTGTATTTCATTTCAGGTGTAGCAGAGACTAACCGCGCTCCTTTTGATGTGGCCGAGGGTGAATCGGAAATTGTTGCCGGCTTCCACGTGGATTATTCCGGGATGGCGTTCGCGCTGTTCTTTCTCGCCGAGTACGCGAACATGATAATGATTGCGGCACTGGCGGCGATCATGTTCCTTGGTGGCTGGCTGTCCCCCATACCGTTTATACCCGATGGAATGGGATGGTTTCTCGCCAAAGTGGCGTTTATGCTTTTCTTCTTTTTATGGTTTCGAGCTACCTTTCCGCGCTATCGCTACGATCAAATCATGCGTCTGGGCTGGAAAGTATTTATACCGGTAACCATTTTATGGCTAACCGTTGAAGGCGTAGCGATACTGCTGGAAATTGAACCATGGTTTGCGTTGAGAGCAGCTTGATATGACTGGAAATGTAAAAAGCTACGTGAAGAGCTTTATGCTGCTTGAGCTACTCAAGGGCATGAGCCTGACCGGGCGCTACCTGTTTGCACGAAAATTCACTGTGCAATATCCGGAAGAGAAAACGCCACAGTCGCCGCGGTTTCGCGGACTGCATGCGCTGCGCCGGTACCCGAACGGTGAGGAGCGTTGCATTGCCTGTAAGTTGTGTGAGGCGGTATGTCCTGCACTTGCGATCACCATTGAGTCTGAAGAGCGTGCAGATAATACCCGCCGCACAACACGTTATGACATCGATCTTTTTAAATGTATTTTTTGCGGTTTTTGCGAAGAGGCCTGTCCGGTTGATTCGATCGTTGAAACCCGGATTTTTGAATACCATTTTGAAAAACGCGGTGAGCAGATCATGACCAAAGACAAACTGCTCGCCATCGGTGACAAGTTTGAACATCAAATCGCAGCGGATCGCGCTGTCGATGCGCCGTTTCGTTGAGTCGCCGGCATGGACTTTAAACTCTTCGTTTTTTGGGTGTTTTCTCTGGTACTGGTGGGCGCAGCGGTGGGTGTTATCACTACCAAAAACCCGGTACAGGCTGCGCTTTTTCTGGTTCTGGCGTTTTTCAACAGCGCCATAATCTGGATGTTGATGGAGGCAGAGTTTCTCTCTATTACACTGGTGCTGGTGTACGTGGGTGCAGTCATGGTGCTGTTTTTGTTTGTCGTAATGATGCTGGACATCAATACCTTGCCCGCCAGAGAAGGGTTTACCCGCTATCTCCCGCTGGGCGCACTCATTGTTGCAGCTATCGTGATCCAGATGATCTTTCTGATCCGTGTGCGCTGGTTTTCCGCCGAAGATTATCCAATACCAGCGGCGCGTGGTGCTGACTATAGCAATACCCGGGAACTGGGACTGGAGATGTATACCAACTATCTGTTTCAGTTTGAGGTAGCAGCGGTCATATTGCTGGTTGCCATTATCGCCGCCATTGCACTCACTATGCGCCGTCGTCCCGATACTAAATACCAGCGTCCCGCGGAGCAGGTCAGCGTAAAGAAAGAAGATCGATTGCGTATTGTATCGATGGATTCGGAGCGCTAAAGCAAATGATTCCTCTATCCCACTATTTAACCCTCGGCGCGATTCTGTTCGGGTTGAGCATTGCCGGTATTTTTCTCAACCGAAAAAATATCATCATTATCCTTATGTCTATCGAGTTGATGTTGTTGGCAGTCAACATGAACTTTGTCGCCTTCTCCCACTTTCTCGGGGATACGGCGGGTCAGGTATTTGTATTTTTTATCCTTACGGTAGCCGCAGCGGAAGCGGCAATCGGACTGGCAATTCTCGTCGTGTTGTTTCGCAACAGAGGCACAATCAATGTTGCCGATCTCGATGAGTTGCAAGGCTAGCCAATGAAACTACTCTATATACTCACGCCACTGGCTCCTTTGTTTGGTGCAATAGCCGCCGGATTGTTCGGGCGCAAACTCGGGCGAACAAACTCGCACCGGGTGACCATCGCAGGTGTGGCGATTGCGTTCGCTCTATCGCTTATTGCGCTGTTCCATAACGTGTCAGGCGATGGTGCTGTATTCGATGAGACCATCTACACGTGGATGGTCAGCGGCGGTATCACGTTTGAAGTCGGCTTTCTGGTAGACCGCCTGACAGTCGTAATGATGACGGTAGTGACCTCGGTTTCTCTCATGGTGCATATCTATACGATTGGCTATATGCATGATGATCCCGGCTACCAGCGGTTCTTTAGTTATATATCCCTGTTTACCTTTGCCATGCTGATGCTGGTCATGGCCAACAACTTTATGCAGTTGTTCTTTGGATGGGAAGCTGTAGGACTGGTGTCTTATCTGTTGATTGGATTCTGGTATAAAAAACCGACAGCGATATTTGCCAATTTGAAGGCATTCCTGGTGAATCGGGTAGGTGACTTTGGTTTCTTGCTGGGTATTGCTGCCATTCTTATGTACACAGGCACGCTTAACTACGGCGAGGCATTTGCAGCAGCGCCCTCTCTGACAGGGCAAACCATGGAGCTTTTGCCTGGCATGGCCTGGTCTGTACTGACCGTTACCTGTATCTGTCTGTTTATCGGTGCCATGGGTAAGTCTGCGCAGATACCGCTGCATGTGTGGTTGCCTGATTCAATGGAGGGACCCACCCCGATCTCTGCCCTGATTCACGCGGCGACAATGGTAACCGCCGGTATATTCATGGTGGCGCGTATGTCACCGTTGTTTGAGCTGTCGACAACCGCGCTCTCCTTCGTATTGATTATCGGGTCACTGACAGCGTTGCTGATGGGGCTTATTGGTATTGTGCAAAACGATATCAAGCGTGTTGTTGCCTACTCTACTCTTTCGCAACTGGGTTACATGACTGTAGCGCTAGGGGCTTCTGCCTACGGTGCTGCCATCTTCCACTTAATGACCCATGCGTTCTTTAAAGCGCTGCTGTTTTTGGCAGCCGGCAGTGTGATTATCGGTATGCACCACGAGCAGGACATTCGCAAAATGGGCGGATTGCGCAAATATATGCCAATCACCTACTGGACTTCGCTAATTGGTTCTCTGGCGCTGATTGGCTTTCCCGGGTTTTCCGGTTTCTTTTCCAAAGACGCGATAATCGAAGCCGTACATGCATCCAACATTGCAGGTGCCGGGTTTGCCTATATGTGCGTATTGCTGGGCGTCTTTATCACGGCGTTTTACAGTTTTCGAATGTTCTTCCTGGTCTTTCATGGTGAAGAGCGCATGGATGAGCACACAAAAGAACACTTGCATGAATCACCCGGTGTCGTGACCTGGCCGCTAATTTTGCTGGCGATTCCATCGGTTATTCTCGGTGCACTGACCATTGGCAGTATGTTGTTTGGCGGTTTCTTTGGCAGCGCCATTCAGGTAGCACCGGAGCACGATGTGCTCGCAGAAATAGGCAGCCACTATCATGGTGCGTTTAATTTTGTGTTGCATGGATTCAAAACCCCGGCTCTGTATCTTGCTCTCGCGGGTACCGCCGCGGCTGCCTACATCTACCTGTACAAACCTTCTATCGCTGAATGGTTTGCTTCGCGCTTCGGATTTATCCATCGCCTGCTGGACAACAAGTACGGCTTTGACGACTTCAACCAGAAAGTATTTGCAGGTGGAAGTTTGCGCGTTGCCGACAAGCTCTGGAGCGTCGGGGATGTCAAGTTAATCGATGGCGTGATGGTCAACGGCACGGCAAAAAGTATCGGTGCGTTGGCGCTGGTCGTCAGAACCGTGCAGAGCGGTTATCTCTATCACTATGCGTTTGCCATGATCATCGGACTGTTGGCAATGCTGTCTGTCTTTATTTTTACAACCTAGCCCGGTCGCAATCTATGCCTGTCCTTAGCATAATAATCTGGTTGACGATCCTTGGTGGTCTGGTGGTGCTCGCGGTGGGCGATCAACGCTGCCGACCCGTCGCACTTGCTGTGTCCATCCTCGCTTTTGTCTTTAGTCTTTTTCTGTATTTTGGCTTCGACAAAAATACCGCCGAACTGCAGTTCGTCGAGCATGTCCCGTGGTTGCCTTCCTTCGATATAAATTATTCACTGGGGGTCGATGGTATTGCCATGCCCTTGATACTGCTAACCACCTTTATCAATATCATTGTGGTTATCTCTGCCTGGGAAGTGATCAAAGACAAGCCGGCAATGTATCTGGCGTCCTTTCAGGTAATGACGGGTTTTATGGTCGGTGTGTTTGCTGCGGCTGACGCTGTGTTGTTTTATGTGTTTTTTGAAGCCACGCTGTTGCCCATGTTTCTTATTATCGGTATCTGGGGCGGACCAAGGCGAGTATACGCAACGATAAAGTTTTTTCTTTATACGTTTCTGGGTTCGGTGTTCATGCTGGTGGCGCTCATCTATCTGTATCGCCAAACCGGCAGCTTTTCAATTGAAGCGTTCCACATGGCCCCGCTCGGGTCGACCGCACAGACGTTGATTTTCTTCGCGTTTTTCATCGCATTTGCAGTGAAAATTCCAATGTGGCCGGTGCATACCTGGCTACCGGATGCGCACGTTGAAGCACCGACAGCGGGTTCGGCGGTGCTGGCCGCGATTATGTTGAAAATGGGTGGCTACGGTTTTATGCGATTTAGTCTGCCTATCGTGCCCGATGCCAGCCAGCAGCTGGCGTGGTTTGTAATTTTGCTATCGTTAATCGCTGTTGTTTATATCGGCTTTGTGGCTCTGGCACAGGCCGATATGAAAAAACTGATCGCCTATTCGTCTATATCTCATATGGGATTTGTCACCCTGGGTATGTTCGTTGTGTTTGGCATTCTGGCCAACAGTGCAGAGGGAGATGGAGTGAGTCACGCGGCCCTTGGCCTTGAGGGTGCGATGGTACAAATGATATCCCACGGTTTTATTTCAGCGGCGATGTTTTTATGTGTTGGCGTTATCTATGATCGCATGCACTCGCGGCTTATCGCAGACTACGGCGGTGTGGTTAATACGATGCCGGTGTTTGCAGCGTTCATGGTGTTCTTTGCGATGGCCAATGCGGGATTGCCGGGAACTTCAGGTTTTGTCGGCGAGTTTATGGTGATACTGGCGAGCTACAAGGCAAACTTCTGGTTCGCGTTTTTGGCAGCATCCACGCTTATTCTTGGTGCAGCCTATACGCTGTGGATGGTGAAGCGCGTGGTATTCGGTGACGTTGCCAACGACAATGTGGCAGCGCTTGTCGATGTGAACAGGCGCGAATTTATAATGCTTGCGCTGCTTGCGGCTATGGTACTTATTTTCGGTATCTGGCCAGATCCTCTCGTTGATGTGATGCATACATCGATCAGCAACCTGGTGCAACATGTCACCATTTCCAAACTCTAGGGGCGAAGGCAATGGATAATTTGAGCCTTGCCACTGGCGAAATATTTTTACTTTGTGCAATTTGCGTAATCCTTATTGGCGATCTATACGTTCGTGAAGATCGTCGGCCAATGGCCTATTTGCTGTCGCAGATAACACTTGTTGTTACTCTTATTCTGACCTGGGTGGTGGCGCCTGATAGTGGCACCGTCACCGCGTTCGGTGGCAGTTTTGTGGTAGACCCCATGAGCAAGTTGTGTAAATCGTGGATACTGGCTGTCTCTATCGGCGTGTTTTTGTATTCGCGGGACTATGTAAATACGCACCGAATAATGGTCGGTGAGTACTACACGCTTGCCTTGTCCGGGGTGCTTGGCATGATGATCATGGTGTCGTCAAACACTATGCTGACGCTGTACCTTGGACTCGAACTACTATCTCTGTCCCTGTATGCACTGGTTGCACTCAATCGAAATGATGTGCGCTCTTCAGAGGCAGCAATGAAGTATTTTGTACTTGGGGCGCTTGCTTCGGGCGCGCTGCTTTACGGCATTTCAATGATCTACGGTGCTACTGGCAGCCTTGAGTTTGCAGCAATTGCGACGGCACTTGAAGCTGATTCAGGATCAACAGCTGCTGTATTCGGGTTGGCGTTCATTGTGGTCGGTATTGCTTTCAAGTTTGGTGCAGCACCGTTTCATATGTGGGTACCGGATGTCTATGACGGTGCACCGACATCTGTCACTTTATATATATCTTCCGCACCAAAGATTGCTGCATTCGCTTTGTCGATGCGGTTTCTGGTTGACGGACTGGAGACTGCTCACACTAGCTGGCAGGGCATGTTAATTATTCTGGCAGTGTTATCTATTGTCATTGGTAATGTGGTCGCGCTTGCGCAGGTCTCCATCAAACGCATGCTGGCTTATTCTACAATTTCCCACGTCGGCTTTATCCTGCTGGGTATATTGTCTGGTAGCGATGAGGGCTATTCCGCATCAATGTTTTACGCGATCACGTATGCATTGACGAGCATGGGTGCATTTGGAATTATCCTCGCGATGGATCGAATGGGTGCCAATGTAGAGTTGCTGACAGACCTGCGTGGACTGTTCCGGCGCAATCCCGTGTACGCGGCGGTAATGATGGTGTTGCTGGTTTCCATGACAGGGGTGCCGCCGACGGTTGGCTTTTACGCGAAACTGGCGGTACTAAGCGCGGTCGTGTCAGCGAATCTGACCTGGCTTGCAGTAGTGGCCGTGGTATTTTCAGTGGTAGGTGCGTTCTACTATCTGCGTGTCATCAAGTATATGTTCTTTGACGAGCCGGTTGAGCCACAACCGGTAGTTGCCGCGCTGGATGTGCAGATGGGCCTGACCATCAACGGGCTGGCGGTTTTGCTGTTTGGTATTTTTCCGGGTTTGATCATGGCCGCGTGCGTCGCTGCGTTCGCCGGTTAGCAGAAGCTGTGAGTTCATCATGAGTATTAAACTTGTATTCCGATCGAATAACTCCTATCATTGGGGTTTGCAGTTGCGGGGTGGAGCAGTCTGGCAGCTCGTCGGGCTCATAACCCGAAGGTCGTAGGTTCGAATCCTACCCCCGCTACCACGATTTTATTAGAAAGGCCCCTCTTAAGGGGCCTTTTTGTTGCCAATATAATTGCCTTTTTGTTGCCAATATAATT
>CAYPCS010000119.1:0-14917 GCA_964409275.1 uncultured Granulosicoccaceae bacterium | reverse complement strand
ACCACAGTAACACTACCATCGGGTGAGATACTGGTAGCTGGCGGACGCGACATCGCCGGTGTTCCAACCAACACGCCCGAAATCTATACACCGGAATCAAACGAATGGCGTTCCCTGTTTGGCGCCAACATGCTGGGACTTGACTGGGCTTACCCCAGATTATGGGTAGCCAATGATGGCAGGGTATTCGGCATCAACCGCAATCAAATGTACTTCATCAATACGCAAGGTTCCGGTTCGATTCAAAAAGCCGGAGAATTTCCTGCTGCCTACCGAACAGGTTCAGAAGCCACTGCAGTCATGTACCGCCCTGGCAAAATACTACAGCTGGGCGGCAATGTGTCAGGTGGCACATCTGCTTTGATTATCGATATCAATGGCGATACGCCGCAGGCCCGCGCGACCGGCAAAATGCGTCTTTCGCGCTCGGCATGGGTGAATTCGCAAATACTGGCCGACGGAAAAGTTATGGCTATCGGTGGTAGTCGACTGGTGAACGAAGCGACCACCGCAGCACTGAATTCAGAGATATGGGATCCTGAAACCGAAGAATGGACCGTTGTATCGGGCTTTAAATGGCCACGCCTGTATCACTCTACTTCTGTCTTGCTGAAAGACGCCACCGTGTTGATTAGTGGCGGCGGTAACCCGGGACCTGTGAAAAACTTCAACAGTGAAATATTCTCGCCACCTTATCTTTTTAATGATGATGGAACACCGGCGGTGCGCCCCGAAATTACCTGGGCTCCCACGCAAGGTGCCTATGGCCAGGAAATCGCACTGAACACCGATGGAACCGCGATTGCCAAAGTAGCCTTCATTAAAACTTCATCGGTGACCCACTCGTTTAACGTAGAACAGCGCTATATGGAACTGCCGTTTAGCACCGCACCCAACGGCTTGAAATTGCAGTTGCCGGCAGACCCTGCCATAGCAACCCCGGGTCACTATCTGGTATTCACCATCAATGAACAAGGGACACCATCGCAAGGTGAGATTATCAAACTTGGTAATGAACCCGCACCGGCACCCCCGGAACCTGTCGTTGTACCAGAGCCAGTCGATACCGGCGTCACCAACCTTCTCGTCAATGGTGGTTTTGAACAGGACCGAACAAACTGGCTCGACTGTTCAGACGCAGCATTATCTTCAGTGAGTGCCAATGCGCACTCTGGTGAGAAAGCACTGACACAGCAATCCGGCGCCTGCCTGTTTCAGGAGTTCGCGGTTGAGCCAGGCATGACGTACACCGTAAGCTGCGATGCGTATGCACAAAACTCGGCCTATTCCAGTGTGTCACTCAATATGCTGGATGCAGCCTATGCCGAGCTCGCGGCTGACACAAAGGTGGTGAGTGCTGCGGCTTACACGACGCACTCTACATCGCTAACGGCGCCAGCCACTGCTGCTTTCTCTGCGGTGACGCTTTATTCGGAAGGGCCAACCCACTTCGATTCCTGCGTTGTCACAAGTAGTGATCAGCCTGTGGTGACTCCCGTTGAACCGGTTGCACCTGTCACTACCCCTGAACCAACCGATCCGCAACCGCCCGGAGCCAGCTTGCTGGTGAACGGTGATTTCGAGCAAGACAAGGAACAATGGCTCGACTGCGCCAGTGATCAGTTAACGCAGGTAATTAGCGATAACAACGGTAAGGCAATGCAGGTGAGCAACGCAGGCTGTATCTATCAGGAGTTTCCGATTACTGTAGGTAAACAATATAAAATGCAGTGCGTTGCAAAGTCTGAGGGTTCGCAATACTCAAGCATTACCTTTCAAATGGCTGATGCCACGTACAACCAGCTTGAGTCAAACGTCAGCGTGGTCGGGCCCGGACAATACCAAACCTATACCGCTACCTTAACGGCTCCCGCTGGCAGCGCCAGTAGCGCTGTAACGTTGTACTCCGAAGATGTCAGTCAAATTGACTTCTGTACCGTTGAAGAAATCTGATGGCTGAAGTAACGACTTCTCACCGGTTTTATACCGCCGCGGCAATACTGCTGATGGGCGCCACTGTCGGTTTCGGTATTTTCTCCGGCGGAGCCTGGTCGGCAAAGCCTGCTGATGATCCGTTAGCGCTGTTAACCGCAGCAAAACTGACCGATCAGCACGGCAATCGGGTAACCCGTAAAGACCTTGACAACAAACTGGTGGTAGCAAACTTTTTTTTCACCTCTTGTGGCAACGCCTGTCCGCTACAAACTACTGTTCTGAATAATGTGCAGAATCAACTCGATGCAAGCGTTGACGTTGTGTTTCTTTCCGTTTCAATCGCACCGATGATTGATTCAGCCGATGCAATCGATGGCTATATCGAAAAGCATCAGCTCGATCATGCAGACTGGCGCTTTGTCACCACCAGTGTTGAGCACACCGAGAGACTGGTAAAACAGTTTGGTGTGACGATGGATAATATGATTGTCCAAAACGATCAGATAGATCATCGCAACATGGGGTATCTGTTCGGTAAGCGTGGCAGACTTATGCAGCAGTATCAGCTGGTTCCCGGGGTTGTTGACAGGTTGGTGCGGGAGGTTAGTGAGTTGGATAAACTCCATTCCCCGCAAAAGACCAGTTGAACCTCGCACAAGTCGCTGGTAGTACTGGTGGTTCAGAATTGACGGACCCCGTTGGCTACCAGAAGCACTCTACGGTCACCACAGCACAGGCGACAATTACAAGTTAACTGCTTAACTTAAAGAGTGAACATCCTACTCCAGAACCTCAAGCGGGTCTTCCAGTTTTACTACGCCGCGGTTGACCGGAGTTATGTGCATACCAAACACAACCCCGCCTTTAGGGCCTTTTCTGAACGTATTCATCGTTCGCAGCGGTTCCGTGTCCGGATCTTTTACCTTACTGACCGGATCAATCGTAGTCAGCACACACCTGATACACGGCTGGTTCACCTTAAACCTGCACTCCCCGATTCTAATTAACTGCCAGTTATCTTCGTCCCATGCATCAGTACCGGCAAGTACGAGGTTTGGTCTGAATCTATCCATCATTACCGGATGGGTCATCCTTTGATTAAGATCAGCCAGAGACGCTTCAGTGGTGAGAAGAATTGGACACTGATCAGCAAATCCCACTACATCCCCCGGAGCCCCGCCATGTTTTGCGAGGACCTGCCTTTCAAAAGCCTCATGCTGGTACAGAAGATGACAATCAGTTCCAGGGAAAATCTTCATCCGTCGGGTTGTTGAAATCTACCGGAATATAGATGTAAGCCATGCCGAGCTTCTCCACCGTCCCGGCCTCATCGTCAAGTGCGCCTTTGTTTGTGTGGGGCCCAGGATTGACAATGTGGGCGACCCCCAACTCCTTGATTTGGGAAAGTTGCTCCCCGGTTGGCTGGCCCGACAGGGTAATTCGGTGATTAAGCCGTCGCCAGTTTATAATTTCAGGTAAGTCATCCATAATATTCTCCGGCCGGAAAATGCAAGTCCCAATGATCGTTCTGGATTTCGAGGGAGTCAGCTAATCGCCTTGAAGATTCGCATGAGACGATTGATGCAGGAATCCACGCGCGTTGTATAGTACGAAGTCGACAGGACAGGTGAAATGTTGCTGTTCCCCTGAAAGAAGCACCGTGAACAGCACCTGCAAGTGACTAACGCGATTGCCACCACAGTAATACGCTATTTTGCAGATCACCCGAAGTATAATACCTGCCGGTTACACCTACCTTCGATGTTTTCCCGACGTTAATGCCCAATGTAGCCAGCAAGTAGCTGCCTCCATCTATATCAAGGTCCAGTGACTCGCAGGTTGGGCAATTATCGATTTCACGTTCTGCTTTGGTCACTGCCGCAGCGCCGATACCTGCACCGTAAAAAAAACTACCGCCTTCACGCGGAACACTTCGAAACCAGGCTTCTGCAAAAAGCGTAGTCATATTTGTTTCAGAGCTTACAACTCTGACAAATCCGTCTTCATCGACTACTACCTGAGAAAACTCGTTGCTGTCATCCAGTCGGGCAATGCCAATTCCCGCAGCCGCAGAAAAATGGCGGGTAAAATGGTACGCACCGGCCAGATGGATAGCAGCTGTACTGTCACCTAGTTCCTCCGTGGAAGCAAATTGCGAATCAAATCTTATAAAGTCTATGCCCAGGGAGAACGACGTTTTCCAATAGCCATCTGCAGGCGTTGTGCTTGAAACACTGGTGGTATTGTCGTCGTTAGCAAAGGCTACAGAACTCAGTAAAAGACAACTCGCAACAACAAGGTATGGAATTTTCATGATACGTTTTACCTGTCCCGGGAGATTCCGGACGCATTGGATGACATACTATTCAGTTCAACAAAACCACCTGTCTCCGAAAACCGTGCAAGGGTAGCAAGCTATTTCCCGAGCTTAAGAAAATAGTCGAAGATCTCGGGAACATTTCCGTCTCCCATGCCGGCATCCAGGGCAGCCTGAAGGTTTGCGGACGTTCCCTCCGCTATCGGGGCGCGAGTGCCCATATCTTCAACCATTTTGACAAAATAGCTCAGATCCTTATTGGCGTTGGCAATTGAGAAGCCCAGATCACTAACGCCATCGACCGCGTAGTTTTTGCAGAATTGCATAAAGGGTGAATTGGATGGGCCCGCTGACATGATGTCAAAGAGCTGCTGCCGATCAATACCCGCACGATCCGCTACCGCAAAGGCCTGGCTCATTGTGCACGCTGTCGTCATACCCATGAAATTATTAATCAGTTTGGTGGTATGTCCCGCGCCAGGTCCGCCGAGGTAAAATACGTTTTCGCCCTGTACGTCGAGGACAGGCTTCACTTTATCGAAAGTATCTTTGTCACCTGCTGCCATAATGTTGAGCAGACCATCGGTAGCATGCGCAGGCGTACGGCCGAGTGGAGCGTCGATCATGCCCGCGCCTTTGGCTGCGAGATCTGCACCGATTTTTTGGGTTGAAGCAGGAATCGAGGTGCCGTAGTCGATCAACACAGCACCTTCCTTGATACCAGCGAGAATGCCGTCGTCACCGTAAACCAGGCTTTCGACAACGTCAGAAGTTGTTACGCAGAGCATCACAATATCACTTGCTGCGGCGAGGTCTTTTGGAGAGGCCGCTACGGTCGCGCCACGAGCGACCGCTGCATCCCGTACTTCCTTTTTCCGGCTCATAATATTGAGATCGAAACCGTTGTTTTGCAGGCATTCAACCATGTTGCTGCCCATTAGGCCCAGACCGATGAATCCGATAGCAGGTTTGCTCATATGTGTCTCCCGAAGAGTTAATTTTATAGTTAGGTATTAGTTGGACGGACCACTGGACAGCGCGTCGATACCGGCCTGCGCAACTTCAAGATCCTGAGTCGGACTTCCCGAGCTTACACCGATGCCTCCAACAACTTCGTCGTCCATAAAGACAGGAAGCCCGCCCGAGAGCACCACCATGCGCCCGCCCAGCGAGGACGCCAGCCCGTGATTTGGACTGCCGGGCTGATTGGCCTCGTTAAGTTCGTGAGTGCCTTTTCGGGTGCCTGTCGCGGTGAAACTTTTGTCGATAGCGAAGGAGGCGGCAAGTATTTTTGCACCGTCCATCTTTTCAAAAGCGATTAGGGCGCCGCTTTCATCGGTTACAGCAATGCCCATTGGCACACCGATTTCTTCGGCCTTTGCTCTCGCGCCTGCGATTAGCAATCGAGCGTCAGCAATACCAAGACGTTTGATGGTTAACATATGAACTCCAGCATTTCGGCTGATTTTAACGCAGAATTCACGTTTGTTGTGAGCGTTGCAGAGATAAAAACCGGCAAGTTTCCGCTGTGCAGACTTTCAAGTGACAAAACATCATTCGTCTGATTTTCAGGTGTTTAGAATTTACCCCGAAAAAAGATCAGTAACTTTAACTGGCTAGCTGATCACAGCACGTCCGTCGCGGTGCGGACTTTCCTGGGCCGCACCCTCGAACCCGGCACCGGTTTTGGCACCGGTGATGTAGGCTACTACATCCTGACCATCCGTTTCATCGCGCCGTAAATTCGCAACTATTCTGCCGCGCCGAAACACCACTATTCGATCAACCAGATCCATTACCTGTCGCATGTTGTGGCTGATCAGGATCAGTGGCTCGCCCGCTTCTTTAAGTGTACGGATTATGTGCTCTACCTGTTCAGTCTCCTGAACACCAAGCGCCGCTGTTGGCTCGTCCATGATCGTGAGTTTCGACGAGAATGTTGCTGTGCGGGCTATCGCAACGCACTGTCGCTGGCCACCAGACATGTTCTGAATTGTGTTGCGAATGTCGGGGATTTTCACCGCAGTGCGTTCGAGGCCCTCAAGGGTGGCCGCCCGCATGGCCTTGTAGTCAAGAATGCGAAAAGGTCCCAGCCAGTTGAGCTTTGTTATTTCGCGACCGAGGAAGAGGTTGTCCGGCACATCGAGGTCATCGGCCAGTGCCAGTGTCTGAAATACCGTTTCGATACCCGCTTCACGTGCATGGATGGGCCCGGCAAATCGCACCTCTTTACCATCGAATATAATAGTTCCGCTGGTACGTTGCTCTACCCCGGTTATCTGGCGAACAAAGGTGGACTTACCGGCACCGTTGTCGCCCATGATAGCCACGTGCTCGCCTTTTTGAAGCACAAAGTCTGCGTCGGTTAAGGCGTGTACGCCACCGTAGTGTTTGGTGAGGCCTCTGGTTTCAAGAATCGTTTCGGGTGTTGACTGGTTCATTTCGCCCCCCTATCTCCGCATTGCGGCGCGTTCCTGACGCACCTTGTCAAGCACGACCGCACCGATAATAATCGCCCCCATTGCCATCAACTGGTAGTAGGCGTCAAGCTTCACGTAGGTAAACCCCGATTGAATAACACCAAATACCATGGCACCCAGCACGGTTCCGATAATGGACCCTCTCCCGCCAGTCAGACTCACACCACCAATCACCGCCATGGCGATGGCATACAACTCGTAGAAAATCCCCATGCCTGACTGTGCCGTCAGGTTTTTGGAACTCAGGATAATGGCGGCGAAGGCGGCCAGCATAGAGGCGATCATGTACACCAGTACCTTATGCTTTTGAACATTAATGCCCGACATGCGAGCAGCGTCTTCATTGGAGCCGATAGCGTACGTATGTTTGCCATAGACCGTATATCTGAGCACACAATGAAACAATATCGCCAGGCCAATAAACCAGTACACAGGCATCATTCCACTACCGAGCCCTGCATAAGATTCAGTGGGGAAGGATACTGGCTTGCCACGCGTCCAGGCTTGCGCAATGCCGCGGCAAATTAGAAACATTCCCAGAGTTGCGATAAATGGCGGAATTCGGGTATACGCAATGAGGCTGCCATTGATTGCCCCAATCAATGCACCAAAAGCAAGCCCCACTACAATCGGAATAAGTATTGGCAAATCAAATGCCCACTCGCCGAAAACTGCCTTGGGATTGGTATTACCATTCACCAGTTCAGTTTGTGCAAAGGACATAACAATCATGGCAGTAGCGCCCACCAATGGGCCGGAAGACAGATCTATCCCGCCGGAAATAATGACCTGCGTCACACCCAGCGCAATGATGCCGATAATTGACACCTGCAGAATAATGATGCGCAACCGCGCTTCATTGAAAACAGAGTCAAAACGATCACGTGAATCGAATAGAAAGCTCTGACCATTCATATAGGGCAGCAGTTGCCCTGCCGCTTCGAAAGCTGCGATGATCAGGACTAACGCTATAAAAATATTCAGTTCATTGGGCCAGGCGCGCTTTTTTTTGTCAAAGTCCAGACCACCAGTACCGTGTGTTGATTTATCGTGTGTCGATTGAGCCATGAATGGCCACTCTCCCGCCTACGCTTTATGGCTGAGTATCACCGGGAAGTATCCGCGTACGAAAATACGGGTGGCACCAGTCCAGCTGGTACCACCCGCATTCAACAAGACGCATCCGGTAAACCGATAAGAAATTTCTTACAGAAAATCTTTAACGTTCTCGGGAGTAACAAGTTTGAATGGAATGAAAACTGTTTTGTCGACTTTCTCGCCTTTTGAAAGCTTAATAGCCGTATCGATTGAACCTGCCCCCTGACCGGCAAGGTCCTGAAATACAGTGACATCCATCTCTCCCGCTTGCATGGAAACCAGTGCATCAGGGGTTGCATCAACACCACCAACAACAACATCGTCCATTGATATGCCCGACGATTTCATTGCCTGAATTGCACCGATTGCCATTTCATCGTTGTTACCAAACACAGCATCGAAGGGCTCGCCCGATGCGATCCAGTTTGTCATCATGTCTTGCGCTTCGTCTCGTGACCAGTTGGCTGTTTGCTCATCGATCAGGGTGATGAAGTTACACATGTCCATACCGATGACATCGTGGAAGTCTTTAGAGCGCTGGACAGCAGCCTGGTTGGAAAGACGACCCATCAGCATGTACGCCCTGGCCCCACCGGATTTACCCATGGCGCGCAGATCCTGACACATGCGGAATGCCGCCAGTGTGCCTGACTCAATTTCATTAGAGGCGACGAATGCCTGGCCGTCTGGCAGAGTTTCCATATTCCCCGGCTGGCGATTTACGTAGACGAGCGGGATACCCGCAGATTTGGCTGCGTTGGACATCGCTTCGGTGGCATCAGTGTCAACCGCATTAACGATAATTGCATCCACCCCTGAGGCGATGAAGTTGTTAATTTGATCAAGCTGTTTGGCAACATCTTCCTGTGCATCTTCCATTTGCAACTCGATACCTTCCAGTGTTTCGAGATGCGACGTCATGCCGTTGCGCATGATGGTGAGTCCGTTATCGTCAAAGTTTGCTATCGATACGCCCAATGTCTCAGCCGCCAAAGGGCCAGACATCATTGCGGCAACACCGGCGGCAATTAGTGATTTTGTTTTCAATTGTCTATCTCCAAATGGTCGTGTCCGGCACACAGGTAGTTTCGGCCGGATGCCCGCTTATACAAGAATAAGAGGCCGCGGTTTTACACCATTCTGTTTCAAGCGACCTCCGCCGCCAACCCAGATTTGATGAAATTAAATGAATCGCGCAAATTTGTCGCGAGAGCAGCTACATCCTTTACTTGCGGTGCAAATGCTTCCATCGACACCGGTCCTGAAAACCCGCCCCTGGTGAGGGCTCTGATTTGACCGATGTTGTCCAGAGTATCGTCGCTATCAACCAGCCCTCGGGAGCGATCAGTTAGCTCCAGCGCATTTGTCAGATTATCAGTTACTCCCGAGATGTGAACAATTCCGGTGTGCGCCGGAAAGAAGGGTCCGCCGCCGCCAACCACGTGATGGAAGGTGTCGTGCACCAGTTTGAAACAATCACCGAGATCGAGCTCGTTGAAGGCATCAACCACTTCTGCTTTGCTCCTGATCGACGCGGTAGAGAAGCCGAGAGGTTCAACCATGCCGATAATTCCCGCAGATCGTAGCAGAGGTGCAAGCCCGGACAATGCCTCTCGAAGGTTTTCGGCGCGAGCAGGTTGCTGGCAGTCACTACCGTCGTTACACGGGATCAGACACACAGCACCGGCACCAGAGTCTGCGGCCTGCTGAATTAGTTGTTCTGCTTCGTCTTTTTTTGCTGCCGTGTGGCGATTGAACTCGTTCAGCTGGGCGAGTGCCAGAATCTGCACGCCTTTGGCGCGTGCCAGTGCTCCAGCCTCGGCGGCGCTCATACCCGAGAATAAAGGAGCAGTCAGATCGTTGCGAGCCTCTACCCCGACGCAACCGCTTTCAATCGCAAGATTGAGCAGTTCCTCAAAGGAGATCCCGGGTGACGTCATCTGGTTTATCGCAAGACTGAGCAATCGCCCTCCTCCACAGTTACGTTGCGCTTTCGGGAATTATGCGAGCAGCTGTGCACGGTTGCAAGAGTTTTTTGCAACCGGTTGCAAATTGACTTTGCCGATGTAGCGCCTTTCGCCATTCAATCTGTTGCGACCTCGACTACCAGGGAAAGTCAATGCGCCACGCACTCCTGCCAGATGCAATCAGCGACTTTGGAAACATTCCGACCGTTCACGATCCCCCGGTGTGCAGAAAAATAAAGCGAAAGAAATCGAAACCTGCTTCTTCCGGTTACCTCCGATAAATCCGGTGACTTTATCGACCATGTGTCTGGTTCACAAATCGGACTCAATATACCAGCGGTTAAGTATATCTATACCTGGTACCTGAAATTCTCGGCCATTCTGATCGAACCGGTGATACCTGAACTCATCCGGGTTTACTAAATTCGCCCAAAAAAGGTTACTAAAAATGGCAGGCAAAAACCAAAAGTTGACAGGGCCACTGGGAAATCAATCTACAGAAGAGATCAAATTTCTTCTTAGAGGGTTTCCGGATACTGCCATCTCCGGTGCGCTTGCGCTGCGTCATACCTTCAACATCACAGAACTGCAAGACTGCCTGCATGGAATTCTCAAGTTCTACCTGCCACCAGGCGCGCAAACATCCGGCACCATAGAAACCGGAAGTATACGAATTAAAGAAGATCTAGGGCTTGATTCGCTATCCATTGCCGAGTCCATGTTCAAGATCGAAGAAGTGTTCGGCATTCAAATAGATTTTAGAGAAATCTCGGAGATCGTAACCATCTCCGACGCCAGTCACCTGCTTACTCAAAAGCTGGCTGCATCGGAAATCGCAGCAGAATGAATACCGTAGTCATATCCGGTATTGGTTTCGCCACAAGCATCGGAACCCGCTACGACCAGGTTCACGAGAGTTTGCGTGAATTAAACAACGGTTTTAAACGAAAACGGTTTGGTAGCGACGGTGACGGCGAAGAAGCAGGCATCGAGCTGGTTTGTGGCGATGTTAGCGGGTTTGATTTGAGTAGCTGCGACTTTCGCGACTGGGTTTATCCAGACTCGCTACCCCTGGACACCGGCATTTTACGCAGCCTTCCTACACATGGCCCCTATGCAGTAGCGGCGCTTGAAGAAGCTATAAATATGGCAGAGATTGAACGCAAGACACTCGGCAATGGTCGTTGTGGATTATATTGCGCCTCACCCGGGTCACCGTCCATGACTCGGCAGCATTTAAACCAGATGGCTGGAAATAGCTGGAGGCGATGCCCGCCGATGGCCATCGTCAACTCCATCGCTGGCACTCTGAATTTTAACCTGACCACCCATTACGGCATTACCGGGTCAAGCTGTGGCTTCGTTTCGGCATGCGCCTCTTCAAGCCACGCCATTGGCTATGCGTTTGATGAAATCGCTCTCGGACGGCAGGATCTGATGTTGATCGTTGCAGCAGAAGACGGCTCGACAGAAAGTTTGTTGCCATTTCTTGGTATGCGTGCGCTTTCCCTGAACCCTGATCCCGGTACCGCAAGCCGGCCTTTTGATCAGCAGCGGGACGGTTTTGTCGGCACCGGTGGTGCTGCAGCACTCGTCCTTGAATCTGCAACTTCGGCGCGGCAAAGAGATAGTACACCGGTTGCCGAAATGCTCGGTTGGGGACAGGCCTCTGATGGCTATAACGTGGCCGCTCCACACCCGCAGGGAGAAGGTATTCGGCGGGCGATGGAAATTTGTCTGCAGACATCAGGAGTGGAAGCAGAACAAATCGACTGGATCAACGCTCACGCAACATCGACCCCGGCAGGTGATTGCGCGGAAGCCACAGCGCTTGCGGATCTCGGGTTTGCTGAAGATGAAATAGACACTTCAATCTCAAGCACTAAAGGGCTGACGGGCCACGGTCTCTCCTATGCAGGTGTTCTGGAGGCAGCAATTTGTGCGCTCGCCATCAAAGAAGATCTGATCCCCGGGAACGCAGGTCTTGAACAGATCGATGCCAGTTGTGCGGGATTAAACCTGCCCGGTGTTTCCCGATCACAACCACTCAATTTTGTCCTTAACAACAGCTGCGGATTTGGTGGTGCAAATGTATGCCATCTATTCGCTCCAATCACATGAGTAATTATTATGCGTGACACTATCGTTTCAAACATGTTTGCCATCGGCTGGATCGGAATGTTCCTCGGCGTTGTATCAGGCGCTTTAATCGGCCTTTTTTTCCACCGCGAAGAGTGGATGGGTGGTTATAACAGTTATAGACGTCGCCTGACCCGGCTCGGCCACATCTCGTTCTTTGGTTTGGGATTCGTCAACTTCTTCTTCGCGATCAGTCATCACGTTGCAGGCATCACCACTCAGTTTGCTTTTCTTGCAGCAATAGCTTTTACCGCTGGCGCGATAACAATGCCAACGTGCTGTTTTCTAAGCGCATGGAGAAAACCGTTTCGGCACTTTTTCTTCATTCCGGTAAGCGGTGTTTCTGCTGGAATCATACTGACACTAGCCGGCTGGCCATGGGAGCAAATAGTATGAGACTCGGTTTAATAGCAATGAGTGGCGTCCGCTGCCACAACAAAGAGTTGATGGACTTCGGGCTCACCCTGCCCGGCTTTGTAGATCGCAGTGAAGTTATTGCATCGCTGCCAAGCCTTGGACTGCTAACACTGGCGGGTATGACTCCCGATGATATAGAAGTTGAATACCTCGACATTCCCGATCTTGACGCGGTAGATGATCTTCCCGGTCACTTCGACGTCGTCGCAATTTCCAGTTTTTCAGCCATGATCAAAGACGCCTACTCACTTGCCGACAGATATCGTGCAGCGGGTACAACGGTGCTGCTTGGCGGGTTGCACGTAACCATGTTGCCCTATGAAGCAGCACAACATGCCGATGCCATACTCATTGGCGAGGCCGAACCTGTTTGGTCCGAAGTTATTTCTGATCTTAAAACCCGCAACCTGAAACCTCGCTATGATGCCCGTGACAAGACCTTTGACTTTGCACTGTCGCCAATGCCGCGCTTCGATCTTCTCGATATCTCAAGGTACAACCGACTCACCGTTCAGACCCAGCGAGGTTGCCCCTTCGATTGTGAGTTCTGTGGTGCTTCCATTCGACTAAACCCGCGCTTTCGGACAAAACCGATTGATCGTGTAATGGCAGAGATTCACGCTATCAAAGAAATCTGGGAACATCCGTTCATTGAGTTCGCAGACGACAATACGTTTGCGAACAAGCGTCACGGCCGAGCGCTGGTACAAGCGCTTGAAGGTGAAGGTATAAGGTGGTTCACGGAAACGGATATATCAGTGGCCAAAGATCCGGCACTGCTTCAATCTCTTGCCCGTAGCGGTTGTGCCCAGATTCTTATCGGACTCGAAAGTCCACAACGTACCGCATTGGCAGGCATTGAGCAGAAAGCCAACTGGAAGCAGGGTCAATCCGACCACTACAAAGAATCAATAATGCGAATTCAGGACGCAGGCGTAACCGTCAACGGGTGCTTTGTGTTGGGCCTTGATGACAGCGACGCAAGTTCGTTCGATGCCATCTTCGATTTTGTTGAAGAAACCAGTCTGTACGAAGTGCAAATCACGTTGATGACGCCATTTCCCGGTACACCTCTTTACGACCGACTGCTCAAAGAGAATCGCATCCTCAATCCAGGTGCATGGGAATTATCCACCTTGTTCGACGTAAACTTTCAGCCAAAAAACATGAGCGTCGAAGAACTTGAAAACGGTTTTCGAAGTCTGGTCGGCCGCATCTATGACGACGATTTCATTGAAAACAGAAGACGACGTTTTTTTAAACGCCGCAACGACCTGCGACAAGCGCTAACTCTGGAACAAAGGGCTGCGAGTTAATCACCGGTTGATTTTAGCTGGATGGACCAATGACCAATAGCCACTAGTTGAGCACTCCGAGATCGCGCAGCTCTTTAATTTCGGAATCATCAAGACCAAGTATGTCTGACATAACCTCGGCCGTGTGCTGGCCGAGCAATGGCGGCGCGCTACGGTAGGTAACCGGCGTGTCCGACATCTTGATGGGGTTCGCCAACATACGTGCGGTTGCACCACCCGGAACCGAGTGTCTCATCTCGTGCACCATTTCGCGTGCGATCACTTGCGGATCCTTAAAAACCTGTTCGAGGTTATTGATTGGACCGCAGCCAATGTTATTGGCTTCGAGAGTTTCCAGCCAGAAAGCAGAATTCCGGGCTGCGACCAAAGGGTTGAGAATTTCAGCCAGCGCTTCACGGTTTTTCACTCGTGCCTCATTGGTTCGAAAGCGCGCGTCCTCTGCGATTTCGCTGCAGTCTGCGATCTTGCAGAACCGGCCAAATTGACTGTCATTGCCCACCACGATAATTATCTGGCCGTCCGCTGTCTTAAACGGTCGGTACGGCACTATGTTTGGATGATCGTTACCCAACCGACCCAACTCGCCGGAATACAGGTAGTTCATACCCACATTGGCAAGCCAGGCGACATGGACATCCAGCATACCAATGTCTATGTGTTGCCCTTTACCGGATTCGCGCGCACGAAAAATACCCGCATTGATTGCCACAGCTGCATACATGCCAGTCATCAAATCGGCAATAGAGACACCGACCTTTTGCGAGTCGCCGTCCGGCTCGCCGGTCAAGCTCATGATCCCGCCCATACCCTGGATGAGAAAGTCGTAGCCGGGCCGGTTGGCATACGGGCCCGTCTGACCGAAGCCTGTAATTGAACAGTAAACGAGGCGCGGATTTTCGGCTTTGACATCGTCGTAGGAAAGCCCGTACTTGCTTAACGTGCCTGTTTTAAAGTTCTCGACAACCACGTCAGACATCGCGATTAGCCGGCGCACGAGTTTCTGACCCTCAGGCTTTGTCAAGTCGATTGTCACCGATTTCTTGTTGCGATTTGCCGAAAGAAAATAAGTACTCTCCGACGTGCGCTCACCCTTGTCATCCTTGAGGAACGGGGGCGCAAACTGGCGCGTATCATCCCCCTTTCCCGGTCGTTCGATCTTGATAACTTCAGCACCGAGGTCGCCGAGAATCTGAGTACAGGAAGGCCCTGCCAGAATTCTTGTCAGGTCGAGAACCTTAACTCCATGCA
>CAYPCS010000118.1:0-15058 GCA_964409275.1 uncultured Granulosicoccaceae bacterium | reverse complement strand
CTCCTGCCGCTACATTCGGACAATCCGCAGGTGCTACCGAGAATGCACTTTCTTCGCTGGTCGATAGCCTTAGCCCTGCTGCCAGTAACCCCGCATCAGCATCTGCTATGTTTGTTATCGACAACGTAAATGATCGCGTCTCTTCGCTGTCAACGGTGATCGCCCCGAAGTTAACAGTGCTGTCTATTCCGCTTACGGACAACACCGCCGCTTCCGGATCGGGTTCCGGCTCTATCGCCTGACCAATCAGTCTGGCTACGTCCAGATCAACAGATGTTTCTTCTATGCCGTCTGAGTAGGATAGCTCGAGTGTGTCCTCATCATTTCCAACGTCTGACGGATCGTACGTCAGCTTTATTTCGCACTGGACCGAACGACCTGGCGCAACATTCGGACAATCTGCCGGCTCTACACTAAATACACTGTTGTTACCGGTCTCCAGTCTCAATCCCGCTGCGACCAGGCCGATCTCCTCATCGGCGATGTTCTCTATATTCAGGGTGAATGTTCGCGTCTCTTCGCTATCAGTTGTGATCGCACCGAAGTTGACCGTGCTGTCTATTCCGCTTACGGTCAGCTCTGCCGCTTCCGAATCGGGTTCTTCCCCCACCCCGAATAAACCCGCCAGATTTAGTGTGCCTGTTCCTCCCACTCCATCTAGATAGGACAGCTGCAATCGGCCAGAGTCTGTTCCGGGCGTCGCTGGATCGTAAATCAGCTCTACCGTACATTCCTCGCGCGTGTTCGGCGCAATGTTCGGACAGTCTATTGCCTCGGCTCTGAATGCGTCATTTCCCGTGTTAAATGATATTGATGATGCGGTAGAGCCTGCAACTTCTCCCCCCGACCTGTTAAACAACTCTATCGATAATCTCAGTGATTCGGTTGTTTCGCCAACCACCACGGTGCCAAAGTCCAGCTCTTCATCAATTTCAGTCTCTAGTGAAAGATCCGCCGGGCCAGGTTGTTCAACCTCGGCGCTTACAGAGATTTCGAGCGGAAAAGGTCCAAGGAAGAAATCATCGTCGAAAAGGATTGTAAAAGTCTCGGGGGCAGGTGCCCCGCTAAGGGGGGCCTGAAAAACTATCTCTATACTGCACGTAGCCGGTTCGCCACGAAAAACCAAATCGGGGCACTCAAGCGGATTAATCGTGAAGGATCCTCCTGAACTCACATTATTGAGCGGGAAGAATATTGAGATTGCATCTTGTTCCGTTGAAGATGGCCCCAAATCATCGGAATTGTTGGTAAGGGTGAAATCAAAGACTTGACGCAATTCCTCGCCGGGGAAAGCAATTCTGCTGAAATTCACCGCCGATGGGGACACATCGAGTTTGGCAGTATTGGATACCTGTGCAGTCGCACTGCCGGAAAACAGATGGACAATGAAGAGCACCCAAAGAGTGGCAATTGCTCTGCGTCTGGCAAACGAATAGATGCCGAAGCTGGCGCAAGCGCGCCCTGAATATTCGGGTTTTCTTAAAGCAGATGCGTTGAAATTACTTGGAAACTGCCACACAGCATTTACCTCCCTGGTAGTCTTGTCCAACAAAAGCGCTACTATGCCCCGGACGTTAGCCTTGTGACTTTGCCACAAAGCGCCGCTGCGATCAGAGATGTATTAGATCATTCAGGCAAAATTCAGGCTTTGTAGAACGCGACTGTGATCGATTGTCGATTCAGTGAACCCGAACTGGTCCGGGCGTATTTCATTTCAATTTCCGGCTATCTGCATACGCTGATAGTTGACTTCAATATTGCTGGTGACTTCGACCATAAATCAAAAAACATAGATCGCTAGCACGGGCTCGAGAACGTGGTGAGTTGCCAGTGTGGCAGCTGTACAGGCCGCCTGGTTCTTCCCATGGTTTCTTTTTATCAGATGGGGCATTTTTTCTCTATCCCCATTACCGGTGATAAAGCCTCCAGGTTCTCGGGATATCCGGATCCATGGACCAGCTTAGCCGAATTCACGCGCTCCATAGTTACCTGCTCAGCGACAACATCTGCTGTCACATGTCACTCTGAGATTTGATCGAGGAGTTGCCATCTGGCCCCCCGTCATTGGCATTGCACAAATCGGCGGTGACTTGTCACCCGCAATCGAGCCCGCCTTAAGAACGCAAAACGGGCCATGGGTAGTTGTTCGCGGGGCTGACGGGGCGAGACTATAACCCTGATTTTGAATGAAGACACAGAACCATCACCAACTATGGCAGATACCCGCGTTGCAATGGCATACTCAGCCGCGAATCGGCGCCGGAAGAGCTCGTATTTCTAAAACGACCGGACTCGACATTTTAAATCGGAACAGGGTATGTTCAGGACAGCAGTTTTTGATTAACGGTATTTATAGCTAACTGCGGCGAGTCAATGTGCCAGCAAATGGAGGCCATCACGGAGGTTTTATGGGTAAACACATTTTACAGCACGTTACCGGCAAAATTACTACAGGCTGCATGCTGTTTTTCTTCCTGCATCTCCCAACCGCTACGGCGGCTACAACGACTATTGTCGGTATTGATCTGGGTATGCAGCATGAGAGCCTGAGCATCTCTCGCGACATACTCAATACAGCGATACAGCAAGCCAATAGCACTGATAACTTCGGACTGGTCATTGCCGACGAGCTGGTCCGTACCGTTATCGAACCGCAACCAGCAGCCGATCTGCTTGACACACTCTCCGGGCTTCAGCTCAACCAAAGCGACAGCGGGAATTTCTCTGCCCTTTTAGAGCGCAGTCTCGCGATGGCCGATGAATCAAATGTCGATGCTACCCGATTATGGATTTTTAGCGGTGGCGAAATATCACTTAACGGAGGTACCGATACTGCTGCAAAACAAGCACGTTTTCAGATATGGGCCAGTGACATATTGCTACCCGATATCGCCACGCGCTATCCCGATTTCCGATTGATCACCCCGCAGACCAATAATCCGGAAATTGTTGAAGCAGTGATCAATAGTTTCGGATCTGCCGGGCAACGAGTGTTGCCTGCGGCGCAAAGCGACATAGCGCTATTTGTCGATTCATTGCCAACCGGTGGGTTAACTGTGGCCGCCAACCTGTCCCTGACCGATAGCCCGGGTAGTGAACCTGACGCAACGGCAGATGCAGAGCTCATTGAGCTTTCCGGTAACGACGCTGTTAATAAAGATGAATACGCTAACGAATCGACACAAAAAGAAGTTGGCCCGGCCGAAGCAATCAGTAACGGCAATTCGACAGAACCGGTTACCCAGGAGCCTGTTGCAAGCAGAGTTGCCGATGGAGAACAGATTGCGCAAGAACACGCGAGTGAGAGTGTTTCAAAAGAGCGTGCTATAGCAGAGCTTGAAGCCAAAGAGCCTGGCACCGCTCCGGACACCGATATTGAGGCTGCACTTAACGTTCCCGAACCAGCTGACAATCAGCTGAACAATGAAAGCGAACCAGCTGCAACCATTGTAGCAACAGCCGAAAACTCATCGCCGGGCATCGACAGTAGTGGTGTTGATCAAATAAAAATCCAGCCGGCAGTTACGTCAACGGCGAGCGTGGGTGGAGAGACAGAATCGGCCCTGGCTGCCACTACCAACTCCGACGATGCGGAAGTAAAAGAGTCGGTATTGCAAGTGCCGGTAAACAAAATTGATCCAGCTATCATACTAGTCACTCTGGTAGCTATCAGCGTACTTGCACTGATAGTGACACTGTTCCTGCTCAAAAAAAGGCAGCCTGTCGAGAGCCCCGCCGATGCGGCTGGCTTTAGCTCTATGGATACCATGGTGTCCGAACCGATGCCAGCCCGTTCAAACCCGTCAGTCTCTGACGAGCAAACTCAAGTGGCAAAACCCGGACCACCTGACACTGACTCTTTACCAGAAAAAACGGCTTATGTTGCCGATAAGCAGTTAGAAACTGTCGTCGTGTCAAAACCGGTTGTCTCCACTGACACCGCCACCGTAGTTACTCAGGCAACCGAGGCAACCGAGGCAACCGCTGTCAACCCGACAACCCGGAAAGCGGACACGGAAAGCAGGTCACGGCAGGATAGTGTTGAAGATGACTTCAGCGTATTTGATCGCAGCATTATTGAAAAACGCGTGGCAAAACTTGACGATGAAAACCCGGACCTGCCTGACAAGAAATGACTGACCGAGATGCGTATCGTGACTCTATCTCTCTGACGAAACAGATTAGGGGAACAGAGCCAGAGACGGTCCGTACACACCCGGATCATCTATCGATAGATCCCCGATCAAAGAGTCTGTCGGCAATTGAGGCCAAAGTGAAGCCACTTTATCCTGCGGCAGAAAAAAGAACTCGCCCGCTTCATGACCAGCATGTTTTATCGGTGCATAGAGTGGATCCTGCTCCACATTATAGGTTCTGGCTTCAGCGGTTACTTTGCTCTGCACATTGGTGTACAAATCATAGCCTTCCATGATCCCTTCATTGCTGTTCAGTTCGTCGAGAAATGCCTGTGCGAACAGGGAATGTCTGGAGTTGCCGAGTGAATCGTATACCGGTCTTACACCTCCTGAACTGAGTACTACTCGCACTCGCGAGTTTGTTACGACCTTGTACCACCGTGTGGTTAGTTCGGACGACAGTTCCTGTTGTCGCCTGGGCACTGCGGTGCGAGTCAGGGTGCCGGAGTAACAGGAATCTGCAACAACCATTACGTGTTTGGCTTTCATTGCATCAATGCTGTCAGTAATCGATTTGTTGGAAATCCAGTTAGTACTGTCAGAAGGTGATGCGTCCACTGGCAGCCAGTAGCCACGCTGACTGTTTCGATCGAGCTCGCCGTGGCCTGCATAATAAATCAGCAGGTTGTCTTTGCGTGTCAGCGTTTTACGCAACGATTCCAGTGCCGATAGCAGGTCTTCCCGGGTTGCATTTAGCAGCAACTCTGTCTTAAACCCGTACCTGGTCCGCAGTACCGTGTCAATTGCAATGGCGTCGTTCTCAGCCGATCGCAGGTTGGTTAGTTGCGGGTAGTTATTGTTTCCTATAATCAACGCATAATAGTTGCCGAAGTCTACACCGGGAACCTGGCGCGGTTTGCGGGTGCGATTAGCGCTTGCCACTTGCCCGGTTGGTGCGGCGGCAGACAATGTGGGAATTTCGAGAGTAAAGTCAGCCTGATTTCTTTCGCCATCATTGCTTACTGCCACGATGTTTAGCGTTGAACCGGCAGACTTGTCGTGCAGATAACGAAAAACACCGGAATCATTAAGCGATGCCGGTTCGCCGTTGATACTGAGATTTAAAATGCTCTGCGCTGGTTTAACCTTGCCAATGATAGTCAGTGTTTCGCGTTGCGAATTCCACGGCAGGCTGGGCAGTCCGCGAGTGATGCGTTGCGGCGGCTCAATAATCTCTATCGCCGGACCGAGTGCCAGAACATTGGTTATCTGGTCAGATTTGGTGTCTGTAATTTGCGACTCCGCCTGTGTCACCTGGCCTTCCAGCATGGCAAGTTCCACTTCACGACCAGCGAGTGCCTTTTCGCTGGCGGCCAGTCTGGCTTCGAGTTCGGCGAGCCGTGCTGCACCCTCGCGTTTGCCCTGACTGTTGGCAATCTGTACATCCATCAGTTTATCGGTCAGACGCAGCTGCTCGCTCTGTGCTGTCTGCAGTGCTGTTTGCTGTTCATTGAGTTGGCTTTGTAGCGCATTCAGCACGTCTGGATCGATGGCCACTGCCAACGCGCCTCGCGCCTCTGCCATCTCTCGATTCAAACGTTCAATTTCACTTTGTTGCCGCTCTACGGTTTGTTCGCGTTGTGTAATGACGGACGAGAGCTCCTGTACACTTTGGGCGTTGTCGGTGGCCGAAGTTGCGAGCGCCAACTCCAGATCAAGCAGCTTGTCCTGGAGTCTTAATTGTTCCTGTTGTGAACTGTTGAGGCGCTGTTCAGCCCGGGTTACCCGGGTTATCAATCCCGAGGTTTTGTCACTCTGTTGCTCTGCGGCCTGTTCTGCAGACTTCAGCGCACTAATCAGCTGCTCGCGTTCGTTCGAAGCGCGCTCACCGGCAGTCTGTTGTTGATTGAGCTCAGCTGCCAGTTTTGATTTTTCCTGCTCCAGTTGCTGCACCGATAAATTGGCATAAGCCAGATTCCCGGTAAGGGTTGCGTTTGCCTGTTCGCTGCTTTCAAGCCTTGTATTCAGCAACGCGATTTCTGCCTCATAGCGGTCTGACTTCAGCCGAATGGACGATATCAGCGTGTCTACTTCCCGGGTTTTTTTATCCAGAGCGATTTGTGTATCGGAGGCAAGTGCTTCGGCACGCGCAACTTCGGCGGCAAGTGCAGCGGAACTTGCAGATTGCTGCGATTGAAGCGTTGCGACCAGGTCGGTTTGACGTTTTAACTGCTGATCAAGTTCGCTGGCGCTTTTTTCCAGCTGGCGTTGTTGATCGGTATTGTCAGCGGCCAGCCTTTGCAGTCGCTGCCGGGTGCCCTGCAGCTGGCTGGCCATGCGATCACGTTCTTCGGTGGACTCGATGAGATCACGATTGGCTTCTGCAAATTTGTTACGCGCTGCCTGAGTCTGTATAGACTGTTGCGCCAGTTGTTGCTGCAACTGTGTCTGTTGTGATTGTGATTGCTCAAGCTCGGACTTAAGTGATTCAATTTCCGCCAGTGTCTTCGCGGGAATCGTAATCACTTCTCGGGATTGTGCATCTTCCAGTGCTGCGATTGCCTGCTTGCGCTCCTGTTCGACAGACTGTCTCAATTGTGCGACCGATTGCCGTTCTGCTTGCAGTTGCTGTTGTCTTTGGTCAAGTTGGCTCTGCAGTGTCACCACCTGATCGCGCAGACTGCCGAGCTCCTCACGTGCCTCCTGTCGATTAACGATTTCTGCAGACGTGACATATTCAAGCTCGCCATCACTGACTCCTGATGCCACCCGGTACCAGTTCATCGCCTCGGTGAGATTTTTTTCTACACCGAGTCCGGACTCAAGCAGATAACCCAGATTAATCTGTGCCCGGGAGTAACCCTGATCGGCAGCCTTTCGGTACCACTCTGCAGCGGCACGATAGTCGGTTTGGGTGCCAAGGCCACGTTCAAATATCTCACCGACATAGGTTTGTGCCTGTGGATCACCCTGTTTGGCACGGGGTAACCAGATATTGAGAGAGGTGGAAAAATTTGCCCTGTCGTAGGCAACGTATTCACCACCACGCACCTCGCAATCGCTGGCGGAAGTCTTTACCGGGCGACGCGGTGTCTGGTAGGTGAGGCGCGTACCCAGTTGCCGCACCTGCCCAGGCAAAAGGCAGTCGACTACCAGCAATCTGGCAGCATCTCTTCCCACTTGTTCAAGTGCCACCTGGCTTTCGCTATCGATGGGAGCGGCAACACAACCGGTCAGCACGGTAATGGCGGAGGCCATTAACCAGTGAGCTGCTCTGGATGCTTTGCAAGTACGTGTGATACGCGGCAGGGAGGTCAGGCTCAACATCAATTTCCTTTGTAAAGCTGAGTATGGCAAGCACAGTTTATACGTTGAGAGACACCAGAGCGCAATTGACAGAATTGTTATTTTGAATCAATCGCCATATTTCCGTCCGACGCAGCATCGGGATAGCACATCTGGGTATACGCACCAGCTAATAACTAATTGTGATCCGCTTCGAGACGTTGGATTTTTTCCAGCGCAAAAGCGTTTTGCGGATCGATTTCAACCGCCAGTTTATAGGCATCGAGTGCATTCGATCCTGGTGGGGCCACATAGCGTCCGACAATCTCGTGCATTTGCGCTGAATCCAGTAAACGTTGAACTTTGTCGTGCGACTCTTCAGTCAAGCCTGCCGAAGGCACCGCAACTGGCAACGGTTTTTCTTCCGTTGAGCTGAAGATTTGCCAACCCGCCAAAGCCACTACAGCGAGCACCGCCCCGACGCCGGCAATGACTGCGGTGCGCCATAGCGAATTTGAGCCAGCGGCTTCAGGGGTTTCGGATTGCGGGGTTGCCGGTAATGCGTCAAGCAGGGCGAGATCTTTTAGCAGGTCGTTGGCGTCTGCATACCGGTCATCAGGCTGTTTGGCCATTAACTGATTTAGCACCGGTTGGTAGCGCGCATGCTCAGGTGGCAATTCTGGTACCGGCTCACCGATATGCGCAAGCATTACGCTCATTGGATCGGCGGCGGTATACGGTTTTTTTCCGGTCAGCATCTCATATAACATAGCGCCAAGACTGTATAGATCTGCTCTGCCGTCGATATCGCTCTCACCCTTGCACTGCTCAGGGCTCATGTAAGAGGGTGTGCCGATTTGTGCGCCAGCCATAGTTAGCGTGTTGTCCATAGAACTCGTCGACTTGGCGATGCCGAAATCAGATAGCACAGCACTGCCATCGTTGCGAAAAAGGACATTGCCGGGCTTGATGTCTCGATGTATCACGCCGCTGCTATGAGCGTGTTGCAGCGCATTGGCCACAGTTCGCAACACCGGATTGACGTCGCCCTGATAGCCGTCTGCGGCAATACGCTGCTGCAAATCGGGACCCCCGAGATATTCCATGGCCATGTAATAGAACTTTCCCGCCTGACCAATATCGAAAATAGTGACAATGTCAGAGTGATCACTGAGCCTGGCAAGCGTCTTGCCTTCGCGCAGAAAGCGCTCACAGTAGTCAACGTCATCGGCCAGCTTTGGTGACATCACCTTCAACGCAACGTTGCGTTCCAGTGCGGTTTGTTCAGCCAGAAAAACACGGGCAAATCCGCCTTCACCGAGATTATCCAGAATTCTATAGCCCGGGACTGGCTCGGTAGTTTCAGACATAGACAGTTGCTTTCAGATAAAAAGACAGTGTGTACAGTATAGTGAAGGACTGCCGCGGGCGCGACCACGGAATAATACATCGACCTGCACATTGAAAATTCACAACTGCGCCGTCAGCGGTTTGCGGGCAAACCACCGCCATGTATCTTGCACAGGCCCGGGCGCCGATTCTGAACCGTTTCGCTTCACCTCATACTGCAAAAGAACGGGTGCGCTCCGGTACGGTAAGCTTGAGACCGCTTGCATTACACTCCTCTTCATCTACCAGCGCCTTATCGTTGTGCACCATCAGTGATCACCCCAATTATTCTATGGTGGGTCACTTGATTCTCACGAGTAGAAGGTACCCAATGCCCTAATTGATACCAGGCGCGTATGCTTATACAAAAGTAGCTGATTCATGGAGGTGTTCAATGAAGGTATTGCCCTTCGTGCCAACAAGGCGGAGAGCGCTATTTTCATTGAATGTCACAGTAACAAGTGAATGCTATAACGAATGTTGCATTGACAATCTGAATATATATACAACGTGGTTTCGGTTAGAAATGATGGGGTATTCATCTATCTGACAAGCAACTCGAAATATCTACGCTATGTCTTAGCGAGGTCTCGACAGCGTTGCAGGATCTTGCGCTATCGCGAGACCCGGATTATGACGATGAGATTATTGGGGAGATGAAGTTGATATTTTGTGCGTACTATCAAGAGCGAACGAGGGGGTAGCCGGGTAAGGATAGTAAGAAGCATTATCCGGCCAGGTTTATTTTTTTGTAGAGTCTGGTCTGTCTAATTAATCCAGACGCGCAGGTATTTGTTCTTGATGAAACTTCTCTGCACCCGACAGCGAGGCTACGTGTGATCAAAAAAACTGTATATAATTACAAATATGTTTTGATAATATCACTCAATGACAAACGCAAAACGACTCAATCAGCAATTGGCTTTCCTCACCGAGGCCGACAAGCTTAAATCAACCTTGCGAGCTACGAAACTGTGCGATGGCTCGCGACGGGAAAACTCTGGCGAGCACTCATGGCACATCGCCCTTTACGCCATGACACTGGCCGAACACGCTAATCGGCCTGTCGATATAGCTCGTGTTATCCGGATGCTGTTAATTCACGATCTGGTGGAGATTGATGCGGGTGATGTTCCGATTCACGCAGAATACGATCAGACAGCTCAACTGGCTATTGAGCAGGCGGCAGCGGAACGTATATTCGGACTACTTCCCGACGATCAGGCCCTTGAGTTTCGCACCCTGTGGGATGAATTCGAGTCTGCGGAATCCGATGACGCCGTTTTCGCAAAGTCTATTGATCGTGTGCAGCCGGTTATTGCTAATTTGGAAACTGATGGCGGCTCGTGGCCGGATTTCAATGTAACCCCTGAGCAACTTGAGTCCCGTGTTGGTATTAAAGTGGCTCGCGGGGCTCCAGCTGTCTGGGAGATTTTGCAGAAACGCATTAAAGCGTGGTTTACCGACAATAGCAGACATTAGCCTTCTATTATTATAAATGTGGCTGTTCGCCTGCTATACCCCGGGCCTCGACGTGGCCTGGCGAAGGAGCGATGCAAAGGAGAATATTTGGTACTTATCGTCGAGTAAAAAACCGTACTGTCAAACAGCAATCGAATCATTGACAACTGATGCACCGTCATTGTTGCCGGTCAGAGTGTTCCAGTGATCGTCGGCTTCGGCTGCGCTCATCTTTCCGAACAGTGCCATATACTGTCGGGATGCATCAATAAATGATGCCTTGTGCACCAGTACCCACTGGTCAAAATCCCATTTGCGGGACTGAACTGTATAAGCACCCTTATCACAAAAGTAGTACGCACTGACCTGCTCGCCAGCATCAGTCACCGTATCCAGATGTTGCAATTGATACTCTTCGCCTTCAAAAAACAGAATGCGTTCCAGCGCCTTCACATCAAGGCCGGAGATCAGCACGCCCGTTGTAGTCGACGCCTCACTTGGCACCAGAACCGGGTAGCTCTCTTCCACAACTTCGCACTGGCGATAGTCTTGTACGATGGCTGAACGGAGCTGCAATTCAGCTATCGGAATTCCTCCAACAAGCTCCAGAACATCGGTATCCATCAGGGATCCGAAAACAAACAGGTGGTCTGTGCCACACCAGCTGAGAGAAGTCATAGAGCCGAAAATATTTTAGGAAAGCTGAACCAAGATCGAGACGACCCCTGGGCGAGCGCAGAGTTTACAGCACCACCAATCAGGATGAAACACCACCACATATTTCCGCTTTTCTTAAGGCTGCCGTGCAGCAAGAAAGATGATTAGTCACCGCAAAATGAGGGGGAGTATCAAACCACTACCGTAGCAAGCATCTTGTTGCAAACAGCAACGTGTTTTTTCATTCGGTAAAACAAAGCGCTGGTCAAAATTGACCAGCGCACGGACTGCATTAAGTAGTCTTTGGATTAACTCCTGCAGACTAATTTCGGGTAACGGTAACCTCGAGGTAACGTGTACCGGCTTCGAAATCAAAAGCAGGGTTTTCAGAACCGCTTTGACCCGGATGAGCTGTGATCGATCCGTTTTCGTCATCTGTCAGGTTTGAATCAGACCCGCACGGTGGCACCCAGTAGTCAAGCATAAGAACGTTGGTTTCCGAGCCTGCGTCGTAGATTGGTGCCATGAAAGTTTCGCTTGCGTCGGCAGACAGCGAATGTGCATTAACCGCGGAGAAACCGTCGTTGGTGCACACAACCATGCTGATGATCGACATCACCTGGTCTTCCGAGGCCAGATCTAAATCAACAGAGGCGCTCATACCAGGCAATAGCGGTCCTGGGTTGGCAGGATCGGCAAAGCCTACTGCGTACGTGCTCGCGCGCCCCTGGTCAGTCAGGTAACCTAACAGGTTAACCAGTGGTGCGTTGTTTCCATTCTCTGCTATCGCCACTACTGAAGGGTTTGCGGGCTGGCCCAGGTTAAACAGCCGCATGCCATTTTCCGCTCCGGGTGCATTGTGCAGCACTACGACGGGTGGAGTCATTGGTTGTGAGTCTGATGTGTTTGTCAGAGTGACCGTCAGGCTACCCGGAGCAGGAGCGCTCCCCGCCAGGGAGGTGACCAGATCGAAGGAATAGCCCACAGTGTCTGGCCCGGTCTGCTGAATCCAGAACGTATAGTCACCTGCTTCCAATGGAGCGGTGAAGCCCTGAGCACCTTCGCCAGAACCAATGTTTGGAAGAATATCGGTACCTTCGGTGTCAATTCCGAATAGAGTAAAGCCGAGCAGGTTGGCAACGTTCGTTTCAACAGGTGGTTCTGTAAAGACGGTGCCTCGCTGAATACCGATAAAAGCCAGATCGTCAACTGAGTCATAATCTGCAAGCTCAATTTCGGACAGCACGTAGCCCTCAGGCACGTTAACTGTGACATAGTCGATATCGCCAGCGATTACCGCACCGTTGATTATGTTGGAGCCATTACCGAGCGCCAATGACAGCGGATTGGTCGGGTCATCGGTAATTTCGCCGTCAACAGATTCATCGTAAAGAGCGCCCGGTGCACCGGTGTCGGTATCACCGGTATCGCCAGTATCGTCGGATTGTACTGGCGTATCGTTGTCACTGATGCCGACTACCAGATTGCCGTCTTCATCGCTCGAAAGCGTTAAATTCACGTCTTCGCCATTAGCGAGGTCTGCCTGAATAGAGTCGAGTGAATCGGCACCACACGCCGTCAAAGACACGACCACAGCAGCACTGGCAAGTGTTTTAATGCTGCGGGGAAAATGCGTAGCAATTGCTTCGCGAAGTTTATATTTCATAAGTATTGATTCTCGATAAAAAGTAATGTGCGATTTAGCTGCAGCGCAGAGGTATCTCTTATATGCATTGCGGTTCGGTGCGATCAAAGGAGCTACGTTGAAAGCGCATGGCGAGTAGCTGTGCGATCAAAGTAGCCGAGAGGACGCTACGCTGCGGCAGTGGGACTGAACCGGGACAAAATAATTCTTCGCTCGTGAGATAATTGACTAATTTGTTATAAATTAGTGAACAAATAATTATTTGCAATTTAGGTGAGAGAGTGCATAGGTCTTCCCGGGGAGCCCGGTGCTTTTTAGGAACTGGTGCTGAAAATACAAGGCTCAACCCGTGTAGTGAAATCAAACACCGTCGGCCGTTAAGGTAATTGTTAGAGTATTAAGAAGGTACTTACGAGGACGGTCAGAGTTAGAGTGAGGTAAATACCAATTCTATTTGATCACAACGGTACTTCAGTAAATTGATCTAACGGTCGGGCTTACTTTTCTACAAGATCACTTAAGGCTGGATATAGTCGGGTGAAATCATCGTCCTTCATTCCGGCATCTACGGCTGCTTGTAGCCATGCGAGTGTCTGATGACCGATACGCATGGGACTACCGACTTCATCTGACAGTGCCACGGCCATGCCAACGTCTTTATGCAGATTGAAGATGCGCGAACGTCCATCCCATGTTTCGGACAAAATATGATCAGGGAAACGACGTTCAGAGATAAAGCTGCGGGCATTGCCCGCGTTAAACACCTTGATCATATCAGTCAATTCGATCCCTGCTGCTTCGGCCAAACGACCGGCTTCTGAGCAAGCGAGGAAGTTTGTGTGTGTGATGAGATTGTGGACGACCTTCATCGTGTGTCCTGCGCCGGACGGGCCAAGATAGATAAGTTCACCCGAGCATGAATTCAGCACAGGCATTGAGCGGTTAAAAATTTCTTCGGAACCTCCGATCATCAGAGTCATAGTGCCATCATCGGCGCCTTTGGCACCGCCACTCATTCCGGCGTCCATATAGGCGACGCCCGATTCATTGGCCTGAAGTGCGAGGCGTTTGGTGAACGTTGGATCCGAGGTGGTGAAATCCCACAGAATCAAGCCGGTTTTTGCGTTTTGGAGTATGTGGGTAAGGATGCCCTCGATTTGTTCCGAGCCGGGAACAACAAAGATGATCATATCCGACTCTGCTGCCATTTCAGCCGGTTCGGTGATACGTGCAGTATCTGCGTAAGGTGCACGGACCTCTTCAATTGCGTCCCACACTAGTAGTGTATGGCCGCCCTTTGCAATATTTTTCGCAATACCACGACCCATGTTTCCAAGGCCAATAATGCCAACGATCTGCCCCATATTCAGTTCTCCTCCCGACCGAGAGTCAGTGTGCGATTGAAGTTGGTAAAGCGCAATTGAAATTTAGGTTTCAACGTTGCGTGGATGGTAGCCTGCAAACAGGAACAGCCAGCAGCAACATCGCGCTATGCTCTGCGCCGAAAGACAACGCAAAGCCGGTACTTGTGCCGCCATGGTGATATATAAAAGACAAACAACACTTATGATATTTCGAGAGCATGTAGATGATGCTAAAGTTCAGGAGTTTTGATTGAGGTGTTTCTTCGCGAGTTTTGATATCCGATGTTTCATGACCCTCGAAATTCCATTCCCGAGGCAAGGTAACATGGTTCGATTTTCAACCAGCAGAACGACACAGCGACTGAACAAATGAACGCTTGTTATACGAAAAAAATTTACCTGAACGCTGTAAATCTGATCGCTCTGATGCTGGTAGCTCCGGGCATCGCCATGGCTGATCGAATCAGAATCGGTACTTTCGAAATTGATCAAACGGAAGTAACAGTCGCGAGCTTTGCGGCGTACGCAGACAGAGTCGGATTGAAAACAGCGGCTGAGCGTGAGGGAGGGGGATTTGAGTGGGGTGCGGGTTGGCAACGCCGTGACGGCTGGAACTTTCGCAGCCCCTTTGGCACTGAAGCGGCTCCGAAAGAACCCGCTGTGCACATCAGTTGGTCAGAGGCAGCCGACTATTGCCGCGCTGCCGATGGCCGGTTGCCAACCAGAGAAGAATGGATCAGTGCTGCGTACACTGAGCAAAGAGCGAACCCTGCCGATAAATTTACAGAGGGGCGCACCTACGCGTATCCGGTTGGGGACACTCCTGACGGGATGAATAACAATCGTACCGCTCACGTACCGGTTGGTACCACCGAGCCAGGTATCAACGGGCTTTACGAAATGGGAGGCAATGCGTGGGAGTGGCTTGCAGACCGCAATGGCGAAGAAGCGCTAACCGCCGGTGGCAGTTGGTGGTATGGGCCAGAGAAAAGCCGGGTGCAGGGCATGCAATGGAAGCCTGCAGATTTCTATGTTGTCTACATCGGTTTTCGTTGTGCTTACGAGAGCTAGGAGTCTGCGCGGCAGAACCTCCGCTACTGCGAGTGCGCCGGATTGCGCCT
>CAYPCS010000117.1:7813-15315 GCA_964409275.1 uncultured Granulosicoccaceae bacterium | reverse complement strand
CACGCACCTGGATGATCCTCGCTACGCCCCTGTTTCTGGATGGGCACTAATTAGTAAATCAATCAATTTTAATTTGTCCTGGTTTGTGAATTTACATTAACCAGCGCAGCACGCATTGCGGGCACAATAACAACCCCGCGCGCAATCATGCCGTTGATAAACAGATCGAGTGCTTCACTCAGCCATTGTTGATCGGCTTTTGACAGAAGAATTTTTGATGCCGGTTTCAACTGGTCTGCATATGCAGTCGCACGATCAATTGCCTGCTGGCTGCTAACAGATAAGCGATCAGCAGAATCTTGCAGTTCGCATATCCGCAATCGAAACAAACCCAGAGTCACCGGCCAGTACGCAAGGTGGCGAAACACGCTGGGACGAATTTCACTATGCTGACTCCTGTATTGCGAAGGCACCCAAACCGCAGACATTTCGGACACCTGTTGCTGAATGCTGCCGCTTAATTCATCCCAACCCGGGAGTGGCGGGATTATTGTCTCTATCCGGTCTGCCTGCTCGGCATGGCGTCGGGTTGCACTCAGGTCAGGCATTGTCGAGGGGCGTGCTATAGCACCGCATGGTTCGATACATCGCCGCAAGTAGCACATGGCTATCAGGTTCTGCGCATTGCCACGTTCGTACGTTCGCAATACGGCATCGAGCACAGAGAGATCATCAATTTCGCGGTTCAATTGACAACATTCGTCCGAGGTAAACCGACTCAGTACAGCGGGGGCAATTATCTCGCGAAGAGACCAGGCCGCAGCGGGAATCGCACCATTGGTGTAGTGTGGTTTAAGTTGTTGCCATGACCACGCTATAACCGTCGGCTCTACAGCCAGATGTCGCCAAATCAGATTTACCAGCGCGACGCCCATGGTAGATCGAATGTCTGAGTAAATAGCACTAACGGCAGGGCTTGCCTGCGATTCTGACACGGTTTGAAAAGTGCTGTCATTCATCTGCTTCACCAACTCCGGACGTTGATATTGCGACAGTAACGCCGGGACATGGACCGAAACATTGAAATAAACGACGTCTGATCGGGAAACTGCCACACTGCCACAATTATAGTGCTCACCCGACTTCAAGTCTGTCTTTAGTTACTTTGACACCTGGCGCCCGGTAGCATCAAACGATAGACGCCTCGCTCCGGCGAATATAGAATCACACCAAAAAACCACCAGCCAGAACCAGCAGCCAGAGAACTACCGATGAAAACAAAAACCTTCGATATTGCGGTGATCCCGGGCGATGGAATCGGCAAGGAAGTAGTTCCCGAAGGCTTGCGCGTACTCGAAGCGGCAGCAGCACGCTTTAAGCTTGGTTTGAATTTCAACCATCATAACTTTTCATGTGCCGAGTATTACACCGAGCACGGGCAAATGATGCCGGACGACTGGAAAGACCAGCTTGGAACGTCCGACGCAATTTTCTTCGGCGCTGTAGGCTGGCCTGACACGGTACCCGATCATACGTCGCTTTGGCAGTCTCTCATCAAGTTTCGACGTGAATTTGATCAGTACGTGAATTTACGGCCGGCGCGCTCTATGCCCGGCGTGCCTTCACCACTGGTCGGGCGCCGTCCTGGTGATATCGATATGATGATTGTCAGAGAGAATACCGAAGGTGAATACTCGGCTATTGGCGGACGCATGTTTGCCAATACCGACCGCGAGGTGGTTGTACAAGAAACAGTAATGAGCCGCTACGGTGTAGATCGCATCTTGAAATTTGCTTTTGAACTTGCACAAAAACGAGGCAAGCACCTTACTTCCGCGACCAAGTCCAATGGTATCGCGATCACGATGCCTTATTGGGACGAACGCGTAGCGGCGATGGCAGAGCAGTATGCAGATATAAAGGTCGATAAATATCACATCGACATACTGGCGGCTCAGTTTGTGTTGCATCCCGACTGGTTCGATGTGGTTGTGGCCTCAAATCTTTTTGGCGACATTCTCTCGGATCTTGGTCCGGCTTGCACTGGCACCATTGGGATAGCACCTTCAGGTAATATCAACCCCGAGCGACTATTCCCTTCCCTCTTTGAACCGGTACACGGCTCTGCTCCTGACATCGCAGGAAAAAACATCGCTAACCCGGTTGGCCAGATCTGGGCCGGTGCGATGATGCTCGAACATCTCGGCCATCCGGAGGCTGCAGCTGCTATTGTGTCTGCTATCGAGATCGTGCTTGCAGAAAAAAATCTACGGACCGCTGACCTGGGTGGAACGGCAGATACAACGGGATGTGGAACTGCTATCGCTGATGCACTCACTGACGGTGCACATTGAAACGGCAGTATGCAGGCAATTTATAAGACGGGATAACGAGGTGAACAACGCACCTTACGCGCCGAGCCCGCATATACACCGCCCAGGCGGGGCAGCGTTCGCCACTGGCAGAAGACTCTTGTGAGTTTTCAGACATCGCTGACTGACATTGAGATATGATGGTCTGTCGACGTTTAGAAATTCATCAAATTGCAATCAGATATTCCATCCATCTTACTTGCACTGATTGCCGCTTTGCTGTTTTCCCTGGGAAACCAAACCTCGCGTCGCGCACTTAACTATGCTGTCGCCTCACAGGTCACGCTGTATCAAATCGGTGTATCGCTATCGATCTACTGGATAGCTGCACCGTTCTATATGAAAACCGCCTACTGGTTATCGCCGGCAATTTTTTTTCTGGCAGCCGCCGGTCTTATCCGTCCGCTGGTATCAGCCAATCTGGGAACCATGGGTACCCGTATTCTGGGCCCGACAATTTCCTCAACGGTGAGTGCGTGTGGTCCATTACTCAGCGTAACCCTGGGTGTTCTGGTGCTGTCGGAGACTCTGCACTGGCAAACAGCGCTAGGTACCATTGGCATAGTGTGTTCTATTGTTGTTCTGTCGTGGCGCGGGCAAAGCAAACCGGAGTGGCCGGTCTGGGCACTGCTGTTTCCTGTCGGAGCAGCATTTATTCGTGCAGCTTCTCATGCATTGGCAAAGTTTGGTCTTGACCACATTCCCAGTCCGGTCTTTGTTGCACTGGTGGCCTACTCGGTTTCCTTTCCACTTGCCTGGCTTTACCACAGATACCGGGTTCGCAACGAGGTGACTGCGCCGATACCGCCAACCGGCATCGGCTGGATGGTACTGGGCGGCACATTCTACGGAACCGCCGTATTGCTCTTGAATACGGCATTGATGTGGAGTGATCTCGTGGTGGTCAGCCCGCTGGTTTCCTGTACCCCGTTTTTTACATTATTGCTCGGCATTTTTGTGTTCAGGGAGGCCCATATCGACAAACGCACGATGATCGCTGTGGCGTTGGTGGTGCCCAGTGTGATTTTAATCGGGTTACAACCGTAGCGGATTGTTGAGCAGGCTTTATGAGATGCGATCAGGTTTCGTGACTGGATAATCGTCGCCGTGTAAAGTAACAACTTCACAGCCAGGTAACAGACACATGATGGCGGCAATCCCGTCTGTCCTGTCTGGAGGGCGGGTTGGCGGAGCGAAGCATGCGATTTAAGATCAGCTAAAGCGGTAAATTCTCCCACACCAGTGTTGCATGAAAGAACCGCAACAGCGTTCATCTATGGTAGAGCACAACAGTACCCATCCAGAAACAAGCGACCTCGCTACACCCCCGTTTCTGGCTGGACACTATCATTACCTGATTATCGTCGCAAAGAAACACAGCATTGATGGAGAGGTTTTACATGACTAATGCGCTTGACGTGCTACAGCAAAACCTTGTTGATCGGTATGGATCACCGGAATTTGAGGTACCTTTGGCCAGCTCAACATTGCAGCGTATGGCCGAACGCAGCTCCTGCCGGCACTTTGCAGACAAACCGGTAGACGACGCGCTGATCGAAATGTTGTGCGCCGTAGCATTAGCATCACCGAGTAAAAGTGATCTGCAACAGCGGGATATCGTGCTTGTGCAAGAGCAGTCACTGCGTAACGACGTCAATCAGTTGTTCGGCGATGATAGCTGGATTGCCGGTGCACCGGTTTTTCTGGTTTTTTGCGGCAACAATCGCCGTCAGCGCCAGTTGAGCGACTGGCGCGAAAAACCATTTCCGAATGACCACCTCGACGCGTTTTTCAACGCCAGTGTCGATGCCGCCATTGCCTTGTCCGCGTTTGTCACCGGGGCCGAATCAATTGGCCTGGGTTGTTGTCCGGTTAGCGAGATTCGCAATCACTGTGATGCCATTAGCGACAAGCTGCAACTGCCACAACATGTTTTTCCGGTGGCAGGCCTGGCTGTAGGCTGGCCTTCGCAGGCAGCAGCGATCAGCATGCGGCTGCCATTGTCAGTCACTGTCCATCAGAATAAATACAGTGAAACAAACCTTCAGGACACGGTGGACAGCTACGATCAGCGTCGCAGCAAGCTCCAACCCTGCGCGCAACAGCGTGATGTTGATCGTTTTGGCGAATCGCAAGACTACGGGTGGTCTGAAGACAAGGCCCGCCAATATGCAGTGCCACAGCGCACGGACTTTGGTGCGTTTATTCGGTCGAAAGGTTTCGTACTTGACTAGATTAAGAGCTATTCTCAACATTCATGCCTGTAGCATAGATTAAACGACGAGCACCCGTTCTAATTGTCCGTCCGGCTAACTCCTGCGTTCACTGTTCGAGTAATAACTTCATAAACTTCTCTGTCTCTGGATAAACAGCATTCTCTATAAACGCGCGAATAAATCAGCAGCCCGTCGATCTATAGCCGGTATAGCCTGGTTACTGGGTGGATTTGTATTACTGGTACTTAGTGATGCTACTGCCAAGTGGCTAACTGAAAGTCACAGCGTAATGCAAATAGTCAGTCTGCGGGCGGCAATTATGGTCAGCTGCCTGGGCGTGTTCCTGGCGCTAAGCGGCCGTCGTGAAGTGTTGCATCCGGGTGATTTAAAAATGCAGGTAACGCGCGGTTCGCTGGCCTGTTGTTCACAGTATCTTTTTATTTTTGGTCTGAGCTATGTACAACTGGCCGAGGCCTCTGCCGCCGCTTATCTAGGCCCTGTTATAATGACTGCGCTGGCGCCAGCATTGCTAGGCGAACGGGTGGGCATCCATCGCTGGACCGCCGTGCTGCTGGGTTTTGTCGGCATGCTCATCATGCTACGGCCATCCACTGACAACATGGCCTGGGCCATGCTGCTACCAGCCAGCGCTGCCGTGTTCGGCGCATTAAGGGATATAGTGACGCGAAAGATGCGAGGCACCGGACACCCGGTGACTGTTCTGCTGTATAGCAATCTGATTATTGCTTCGGTCGGCTTGCCGTTTCTACTGGTCGTCTGGAAGCCATTCAGTTTGCCACAGACCGGTTTGCTGATTCTGTCGTCTGCACTTATCGGTGCCGCTCACCTGATGCATATACAGGCTTTTCGCCTTGAAGAAGCATCGGTACTGGCACCGTTTCGTTACTCCGGAATAATCTGGGGCGTGCTGTTTGGTTTTTTGATATGGGGTGAGCTTCCGGACAACTGGGTGGTGACGGGTGCAATTGTGGTGATTGCCAGCGGGCTGTATATTTACTGGCGCGAACAACGGCATGCCGCAGCTGATTGAACGAATTAGAAAGGTAGAACATTTATGATCTCTCCGGAACTCGAAAAACTTGCCCGAAACCTGGAGCTAGATAGCGACGATCACTTCGCATTGAGAGTTAAATTTGGTTTAGCTTGCATCGAACGAGTTGAGCATCTTTTAACGGATGAGAAAGTTGTAGAGACTAAAGAGATTGGTAAAGCCTATGTATCCGGCGAGTACAGTGAAACCGATTTAAACAACGCTGCGGTCACGGCAGCAGCATTGGCAAGGAGCCATCCCGGGTCCGGCTCCATTGATGGCGCCGCCAGCGCAGCCGTCACCGTAAGCCACGGTGTCGCTGCTGCACTGGCAGGTAAGGCACTTGATGCAGCGGGATACGCGGCATATGCAAGCGTATATTCGTACGCGGGTTATGCAGTCACCGATATTTCTTCGTATGAAACTGAACATCGCTGGCAAATTCAAAAGCTCAATTCACTCGTGAAGAACATAGAGATCTAGGATTTTCCTTTTGTTTCTTCCCCCATCATCACCGAGTTGCGGGCGCCTGCGATAGACTGCCAGTGTTCAATATCTTCTTCACGCATTAGACCACCGGGCCGGTTGCAGTGTTGAAAATTCCCGTGACGGTCTTCACCCCGCACCAGCATCGCAGCCATCTCACCGCCGGGAGCCTGCTGCATCGAAGTTGCCACGTAACGAATGGCCAGACCAATGCGCCGGTCATTGCTGCGATTGGGATGAGAGGCGTGAAAGACCTGACCGTGGTGTAGTGATGCCTGACCGGGGGCCAGCTCAACATCGGTAGCGGCTGACTCGTCGACTTCTATCTGCGCTTCCTGACCACGAGTGAGCAGATTATCATCGGCAAAGGTGTCTACATGCTCGACGCTGGTGTGATGACTGCCGGCGACGAAGCGCATACAGCCGCTGACACTGTTTGCATCTGTTAAGGCAACCCACGCAGTCACTTCCTGATCACCCTGAAGCCCCCAGTAGTGCAAATCCTGGTGCCACGACACAAACGATGTTGAGTTGGCTTCTTTAATAAAAAACGGACAGTCCAGTACCAGTAAATCCGGCCCCAGTATTTGCGCGACTGCATCGGTTATTTCAGTGCGGCGGGAAATTTCGTCAACAAATGGCAGGACCAGATTGGGATAACGTCGAATTATCCGGTTCAGCCGTGCATCGGATTGATACCGCTCTTCACACTCTTCAAGCCGGCGTCGATAGCCATCTGCCGCAGCTTGACTCATGACCTGCAACGGAAAGTAGTAACCATCGCGCTGATACTGTTCTGTCATCGATACAGACATAGTTTTGTCCGTTAGTGAATGTAATTACGGGTGGCCACAAATCAACTCTTGCAAATCAGGGCATCAAGTAAAACAACTCCTTCACCCTCTGCGCGAACCAGCACCGGATTGATTTCGGCTTCTGCAATACTATCAAGTTCCGCTAGCCCGGACACTGCGACAACCGTATTGGCCAGGGCATTAATATCTCCTTTGACCCCGCCGCGATAGCCACGCAATACCGCAAAGGCTTTAACTTCCTCAATCATCTCATGCGCAGTTTCAACCGACACCGGTGCGGGGCGAGTCGAAGTGTCCTTGTAGATTTCCGTCATGACTCCGCCTGCCGCTACCGTTACCACCGGTCCAACCAGCGGGTCACGTGTTAAACCAACAAGCGCTTCACACAGGCCAGTACACATTTCCTGTACAAGTACACACTCAATACTTAAACCGGGCATCTTTGCGGCGACAGAGGCTTGCATAGCAACAATTGACTCCTGTAGTTCCGATGTAGTTGTCAGGCCCGTTTTGATAGCGCCTGCATCAGTCTTGTGCAGCAAACCTTTTCCTACGAGCTTGGCGACCACAGGAAATCCTAATTCATCTGTGTCTCTTGCTATGCGATCAATGGCTACCCGAT
>CAYPCS010000117.1:0-7713 GCA_964409275.1 uncultured Granulosicoccaceae bacterium | reverse complement strand
GTCTGCTTTGTTTATGGCAGTTTCATCAGCAGCCGCTGCATCAACGGGCAAAACTACATACGCCGGAACACCTACCCCTAGCGCTTTAAACACTGTGGCTGAAGCAATCTCGTCCATAGCGCCACTGGCAGCAGTCTCCAGAAGTTCTTTTACAGTTGTCGGGATTTCGACCTTGACCGGCTCAGCGGGTGCACGTGTTTTAAGCAGCAAAGATATTGTATCGGCGCAGGATTCAACGGTGCGGAATGCCGGAACACCGCCGGCTTCAAGCAAACGGATAGAATCCTCCGCATGCGGAACAGGAAAGCCAAACACTGGTGCTGCGTCGATTCCACACTCTGCCACTGCGTCAACAATGGGTGTAACCGCAAGTTCAGGATTAAACTGCGCTGAAGAACCGATTGCCACCAACAGCACACCAGTTTCAGGATCATTGATCAATTGCGATACAACCGCTTTCATCGTTTCGTACCTGGCACCGGCCAGGGTCACATCAACCAGCTTGCCATGGCCCAACACAATGTTCTTTTCAGTCAATACCTTGCGTGAATGTGCACTGCAGCCGGCAATCTCAACGCCGCGCAGACTGAGTTGATCAATCGCCATTGCACCTCCGCCACCGGTTGTTGACACTACCGTTACCTGTCTATGTCGCCCATGCAAACGCGATCGATTTGCCAGTGCTGCAGGCGCCTCGAACAGAGCTTCAAACTGGTTAACTTGCGTGATGCCGATTGATTGCAAAAACGCATTGGCAGCAGCAGCCCCCCCGGTAAGTGCGCCGGTGTGGGAGACAGCAAGCGCCTGCCCTTCTTCAGTTTTACCAATCATATAGGCAACCACCGGTTTACCAGCGGCGCAAGCCGAACGTGCAAATTCGGCCAACGCTTGCGGATTGCGAACGGTTTCCATGAAAAGCACAAAACCATCAGTGTTTTCATCGTTCAGCAGCATTTTTCCTATCTCACCGACGCCGGCCATCGCCTCGTTACCTACAGAGATCAATGTGGAAAATGCAACACCACGCGCCTGCCCTCGTGACACCAGCGTCCCGATCACGCTACCGCTTTGTGAAATAGCTGCAAGCCGACCTGGTTTCAGCTTGTCGGTTTTGAATGCAGCGTTTGTGGTTGCAGTGAATCCTGTATGCGTATTGACAACGCCCATCGAATTCGGACCGATTAACACTATACCGGCCGCCTTTGCTATTTTGACTAACCGTGCCTGAAGTGCCTGCCCCTCTGCTCCGGCTTCGGCAAATCCGTCGGCCAGCACGCAAACAACTTTTACCCCTGCACTCACACAATCCTCGAGCGCAGTTATGACATGATCGGTACCGGTTAACACATAGGCATGGTCGATCTGATCCGGTATAGCTTTAACACTGGGATACGCTTTGAGACCCAGCACCGTATCGCGTACCGGATTTACCGGATAGATCTTTCCCGAAAAGCCGTGCTGTTGTGAAAACAGCAGCGGACGGGCGGTAAGCTTTTTTGGATTATCAGACGCACCAATCAACGCAATTGCAGACGGCGATGTTAGAGCTTTCAAATCACCAGGAACCATTCTGTACTCAACCTCGTTCCTTTACCTTGTACTTGTTATTTTCAGCCAGGTGGTCGCTGTGAGAACCGCCGTTCGAAGATGCCTTCGGCAATTCGATTCTTAAGCATTTCAACTGACCCGCCGGCAATCATCCAGCCGCGGGTACGACGCACACAATACTGTGCAAGGCTCTCTTCACTAAAACCGTGCCCGCCCATTATTTGCATCGATTCATTTGCCGCAAAAAAACCGGCTTCGTTGCAGGCCAGTTTGGCCATCGAGGTATCCTGTGCCGACGGCAGTCCGCCTTCGGCTTTGCTAACTGCACGCATTAATAGAAGCTGTGCTGACTCAAGCTGTAGTTCCATTTCCGCAAATTTCCATTGCAATCCCTGGAATTCACATAAATGCCGTCCAAACTGTTTACGCGTTGCAGCGTGTTCCCTGGCCAGCTCAAACGCATAACGCCCGACAGCCACTGCGCGTGATGCATTGCCAAGCCGCTCAACATTAAATCCTGCTATCTGTTTTTTAAATCCACCCGGCCCCAGCAGTACGTTTTCTGCAGGTATTCGACAGTCTTCAAAGTACAATGGTGACCAGTGTTCTCCATTCATAAACGCCGATCGCTTTCCGACTTCAAACCCCGGTGTTCCCCTTTCAACCAGCACCGACCCGATGCCGTCGGTACCGGTGCCGAATCGTACATACACCAGAAAGACACTGGCATCGGCACTATGGGTACCGAAGATTTTTCCACCATTCAAAACGTAGTGATCACCCTCCTGTTTGGCGCTGGTTCGCAGTTCAGTTACAGCAGAACCGGCATCGGGTTCAGTCATGCCAACAGTCATCACCGCTTTGCCGGCCAGAATCGCTGGTAAAAAACGCTCACGCTGATCCGCGGTGGCATACTCTGCGAATGTTCGAAGTGCTCCGAAATTTCCTGCCTGTACGACATCGGCACTTCTGGGGCAAACGGATGCCACCGCCTGAATCGCCAATACCGCGTCGGTAAGAGTGCCACCTTTACCGCCTTTGTCCGCAGGAATAGTGATTCCCAACAGACCAAAGTCGGCAAATTTGGCGGCGACATCCCACGGATATTTGTCCGAGTGAGCGCGCTCGAGTGCGCTGTCTGCCAATTCGGCGGTAGCGTACTTTCTAACTGCATCAAAAAATATTTGTTGTTCTTCTTCGAGCTCGAAATTCACAAATCCCGCCTGAATCGATTGTGCTACTGGTTTGCAACTATACAGCGAGGCTACGACCTTCAACAAAAACAAAGCGAAGAAGATAAAGCCCCACCGCTACCGAGGCGCCTGTCAAGAGCCAGCCAGCGGTATAACCACCAAGGTAATCTATCGCGAAGCCAAACAGTGGCGGACCGATCACACCTCCAAAACTTACCATCATTAGATTGAAACCTACAGTGGTTCCGGCGCGTTCGGCAGGGGAAACCTCAGTGGCAATGGTGATTGTCAAACCTGCGAAAGAGGCGATAGTTACGCCCAGTAGCGCCGAAAGCAGCAGCGCCATAACATGCACATTGTCCGGGTTAATCAGTACCATCGCCATCAGCCCAATTGCTGCTACAGCACTTATCATTGTCACCAGCGTCACCCGTCGACCACGAAACAGCCGATCACAAAGTACTCCCCATCCAATCCGGCCACCGGCACTGGCGAGTTGTGCCACGCCCAGACACAGACTCGCGAACGACTGGCTGGTTTGACCTACATCGCGTAAAAACAGCGTAAGCCAGGCGAAAAAATTGCCCTGGCCAATTTGTAGCAGCGCGTTGGCATTTGCAAAAACACGTATGTTGCGGTCTGCTATCACACGTCGTAGCTCACGCCATGGCAATAGTGGTCCGCTCCCGCCTGCCTTGCGCGGTATACGCAGCAATGGCACCAACAGCAGAATAGTAGCGAAGGTAGCTGCAGCAGCAAACAGCAGCATGGAACGCCAGCCGAACACGGTTGCAAGCACGCCGCTGAATGCTGCAAGCACACCGCCTAGCGGCACACCGGTTTGTTTTACACCCATTGCGGTGGCACGGTACTCGGGTGGAATCCAGTTCAGTACACCGCGCGCGCTTGCCGGGTTGACGATTGAGTAACCCATGCCCATAAGTGTCATCGCCAGCAATGCCATTGGCAGTGAATTCACTGTACTCATGGCTATTGCACCGCATGACAGAATCAGCATAGCGGCTATGAGGCTGCGGCCAACGCCAATGCGGTCGGCAATAGCGCCCGCCGGAAACGCGAAGACCATTTGTGCACCGTAATAGGCCGACACAAATAGCCCGAATTGCCCTGCGCTTAACTCCATGTCTGAACGTATGAGGGGCGCCATCGCCCAAACCGATACACTGTGCATGGTGCCGGTAATGTGGCAACCGGTTAGCACGGCAATGCGAAACCGCGAGTTGTCGATCAAATCTGTGGCGGGTTTATGCTGGCCGGTCAAGTGTGATTATCCTGGTAGCAGGCGTGGCTGAATGGATAATGAAGGTGGAAAAAACACAGGTTCTGCCAGCGTGTTATGGTTTCACATAATAGATCACTACGGCGAAAGATAAAAATCACAATCCGGTCCTGGCGTATTGATCGCAGCCCGGGAACAGAAACCAGAGAGCAGAGTGCAGAAAGCAGAATGAAAATTGAATTTACACCGAATACCGTAGCGCTGGTCACGGGAGCCAGCAAGGGCATCGGCTACGCCTGTGCGGCCCGGCTTTGCGAGTGTGGCGCAAAGGTTGCCATCGCTGCCCGCAGTGAAGATGAACTCCAGGGTGCTCGCGATGAACTGGTTAAAAACGGCGGCACAGTTGAGGCGTTCAGTGCCGATTTAAGTGATCCGGCACAGGCTGTCGCTCTGGTCGAACAGGTCGAGCGAAAAATGGGCCCAATTGGTGTTCTTGTCAGTTCGGCGGGTGCCGCAAAACGCTTTACCATCGATGAGCTCGATGCCGAAGGATTGCAGCAAGGTATGCAGGCGAAGTACTTTCCCGGTGTGTTGATCATAGACCCGGTGATAAAACAAATGGCAAAGCATGGTGGCGGCAGCATTGTCAACATTATCGGCCAGGGTGGGCGGCGGGCCAGTCCGTTGCATATCGCCGGCGGCGCTGCCAACTCGGCACTAATGTTAGCAACCGTAGGCTACGCACGTGCCTATGCGGGAAAGGGAATTAGAGTTAATGGTATCAATCCCGGTTCAACCAAAACCGGTCGCGTCGCCAGCGGCCTTGAAACCGAATCCCGTGCAACTGGTAAAACACCCGAGGTGTTATTAACGGAGAAAGAAGCATCCATTCCGATGGGACGCATGGGAGAGCCTGAAGAGGTTGCAAGCGTCGCTGCGTTTCTGGCATCGGATATGGCCAGTTACGTCACTGGTGCGATCATACCGATGGACGGTGGTGTAGCTTCAGTGATCTAATCGCAGCAAGTCCTGGCACGTGTATTCACGGGAGGTATCGATTGTGCCCAGTGGTTGACCCGTGAATCGCGTCTACTAGCAGACTTTGCCCAAACACTGCATGATCGCTCTTGTCGCCCCCGGTATCTGAACCTGTGGCGAACACTTAATTTGTTGGTGAACAAGTACCTTTACTGCTTTTTAATTCTGCCAGATGCTTATACACTGGCATTGACTTCACACGTGATTGGTGGATGCGCAAGCTTATCCACCCTACCCTCTGCCCCGTAAACCGTAGGGTGGATAAGCTTGCGCATCCACCATGTGACACTACTCAAAATTTAGCTGTGACAAACTCTTCAGTTCCAGGTTACCCCAGTCAGCTGTGTACGCCCCTCTCTCAACCCAATGGCTGAATGTTGACCACTTCCATTCCAATGGAGTTTTTACGTAACCATGTTTTACCGGGTTATAGTGTATGTAGTCCATATGAGTGTGCCAATCATCTTCATTTCTGACTTGATGCTCCCAAAAACGACGCTGCCAAACATCACCTTCGTTTCTCGCGTTTTTGGTCTTACCAACCTGCCTGGTAACTGATTTCTTGATTTCACGCCAACGCGAGGAAAAATCGGAATCGTTCTCCGGAAGTTGCCACAGGCAGTGTATGTGGTCAGGTAGAACAACAGCCGCTTCAATTACAAACGGCCTGCGTTGCATTTCATCCTTTATGGCTTCACGCAGGATGTGAACAGTTGTTTCATTGCCGAATACAGGCATACGTTGGTGCGTGACGACAGTGAAGAAATAGCAAGCACCTGGAGTTGAGGCTCTGCGATAATTACTCAATAATACACCTTTACTGCTTTTTGGTTCTGCCAGATGCCCATACACTGGCATTGACTTCACACGTGATTGGTGGATGCGCAAGCTTATCCACCCTACCCACTGCCCGCAGGCCGTACGGTGGGTAAGCTTGCGCATCCACCATGCGACCACTATTTAAAGTTTAACCGCGACATAGTCTCTGATTCCAGAACGCAGTTCATCTCAACTAACTGTTATTTTTGTATCCTTCAAACAACTCGTCTAACTTTTCTTCATATTCGTGATAACGCAAATAACTATACAATTCATCACGTGTTTGCATTTGTACTACATTATCCCGCTGGTGACCTTTCTCCAGAACATCACGATAGACAGTTTCTGCTGCCCTGTGCATAGCCCGCGTGGCAGTGACCGGATATAGAATCATATCGACACCGACCTCTGCAAGTTCGTCGCGATCAAACAACGGCGTCACCCCGAATTCAGTCATGTTTGCGAGCAGAGGTGCGTCTATCACGTTGTAGCCCTTGTAGTCATCAAGTGATTCCATTGCTTCGGCAAAGATCCCGTCAGCGCCTGCCTCTATGTAGGCGGCAGATCGTTCAATCGATGCCTGCACCCCCTCCACCGCTGCCGAATCGGTACGCGCCAGAATAAAAAAACTGTCATCGGTTTTTGCATCCACTGCAGCCGCGATTCGATCAACCATTTCGGCAGTTGATACAATTGCTTTGTTGGGTCGATGCCCGCAACGCTTTTGCGCTACCTGATCCTCCAGATGCACTGCTGCCACACCAGCGCGGATTGACTCTTTTATTGTGCGGGCGATGTTAAAAGCACCGCCCCAGCCAGTGTCTATGTCGATCAGCAGCGGGGTATCCACCACCGCAGTAATGCGCCGGGCGTCTTCCATCACATCGTTTAAACCGGTGATGCCCAGATCCGGCAAGCCGTAGGACACATTGGCACAGGCGCCACCGGAGATATAAATCGCTCGATGCCCAATGCTCGTTGCCATCACCGCAGTATAGGCGTTTACAGTTCCGACAATTTGCAGAGGCGTATTTTCAGCAAGCGCTGATCGAAAACGAGAACCTGCAGAATCTGATTTCGACATTTTTCCGGCTCCTGCAGTGGAGATATTTACTTCACTGGCAATCGAAGATTGGTTTTTTACCCGCTTGATTGCTTTGTTTGTCGCCATTGACGAGGGTTGGAACAAGATATTGCGACAGCGAAGCGCACATGGATAGGCGCTCCTTGTGCGCCTCTACGCTGGCTACGACAAAAGTGACGCAGCAACCCCATGGCCACAACGCGGACCAGCACTTTCGAGTACTTTTTGTGCTCTTTTAAAGTACCTCTGCCGGCACGGCATACCCGCTATTGCTGAGAACGCATTTTGGGATCAAGCGCATCACGCAGTGCATCGCCAAACAAATTAAACGCGAATACAGCCAGTGTAATAGCTATCCCCGGGTAAATGGCAATCCATGGCTCTGAACGGATGTACTCCTGTGCGTTGCGTAACATCAACCCCCATGCTGCTGTGGGTTCTTGCACACCAAGCCCAAGAAACGATAGCGATGCTTCAAGCAGAATCGCCTGGCCAACAAACGCGGTTAGCATGATCAAATATGGCGCCATGACGTTAGGCACCATATGACGCAAGATAATTCTTGAATTTGAAAAGCCGTTTGCTCTGGCAGCGTCAATATAGGGAATTTCCCGAATCGCCAGTGCCGACGAACGCACTACCCGGGCGCAGCGAGGTATAAACGGTATAGTTATCGCGATAATCACATTCTGAATACTGGATCCAAAGATCGCAACGATACTTAGCGCCATAATAATCAGCGGGAAAGCCATGAACACATCCATGACGCGCTGAAAGATCAAATCGATTTT
>CAYPCS010000116.1:0-15424 GCA_964409275.1 uncultured Granulosicoccaceae bacterium | reverse complement strand
GAATAGGCCAGTAGCTCAATTGGCAGAGCAGCGGTCTCCAAAACCGCAGGTTGGGGGTTCGAGTCCCTCCTGGCCTGCCATCTGGACGGGTGGCAGTTAAACAGACTGGAATTTACATGGTTGCAAAAGCAGAAATAACCGAGAACCCGGCAGATCGCGTGAAGCACATTGTTGCTGCGGCATTGGTGGTGCTGGGTCTGGTGCTATTTTACAGCTTTGGTGAGTTTTCTTTTTTGTACCGGGTGCTTGCACTGCTGGCGATTTTTGCTGTGGCAATTTTCGTCTATCTGCAAACCGCACATGGCACTCGAACGGTAGGCTTTTTCAGAGATTCCAGAACTGAAGTCAGAAAGGTGGTTTGGCCTACGCGCACAGAGACTACCCAGACGACGATTATGGTAATGATTATCGTGTTTTTGGTGGGTGTGTTTTTATGGTTGCTCGACTGGATGTTGAGTGGTGCGTTCAGATATATCTCCGGACTTGGAAGCTAATCACGTGGCAGAAGACAAGCTTGAAGAAGATGCGACCAATGAAGACAAGCCTGCCGTTGAGCTGAACATAGACGAGGATAAAAACTGGTTTGTTGTACAGGCCTTTTCCGGCTACGAAGCCTCTGTAAAGCGGTCCATGCTTGAACGTATTGAACGCGAAGGCCTGTCTTCCATGTTTGGTGAAATACTGGTCCCTACAGAAGAAGTTGTTGAAATTCGGGGTGGCCAGAAAAGACGGTCAGAGCGCAAATTTTTCCCGGGCTATGTACTGGTGCAAATGGATCTCAATGATCAGACATGGCATCTGGTTAAAAATGTCCCGCGGGTGATGGGTTTCATCGGCGGCACCGCAGATCGCCCGGCGCCGATTACGGCAAAAGAAGCGGATGCGATTCTTCAGCGAGTTCAGGACGGTGTCGACAAGCCGCGGCCCAAGGTGTTGTTCGATGTTGGCGAGGTTGTGCGGGTCACAGATGGTCCGTTCAACGACTTCAACGGAGTTGTTGAAGAAGTGAATTTTGATAAAAACAAATTGTTGGTTGCGGTACAAATATTCGGCCGGTCCACGCCGGTAGAACTAGAGTTCAGCCAGGTCGAAAAAGCCTGATTATCCACAAACGGTCCAGAATAATCGGGGAGCCTTGCGGCGCCTGCACCCGAAGGAGATTTTATGGCCAGAAAGATTGAAGCCTACATTAAGTTGCAGGTACCCGCCGGTCAGGCAAACCCCAGTCCTCCTGTAGGCCCGGCATTGGGTCAGCACGGGGTAAATATTATGGAGTTCTGCAAGCAGTTCAATGCGGCAACACAGTCGATGGAGCAAGGTGCCCCGGTGCCGGTAACCATTACCGTGTACAACGATCGCTCGTTCACCTATGTAATGAAAACCCCGCCTGCCTCCTATCTGTTGAAAAAGGCAGCAAATGTTCAAAAAGGCAGTGGTGTGCCGAATTCCAGCAAGGTTGGCAAAGTTACTCGCGAACAACTGGAAGAGATTGCAAAAACCAAAGATGCAGATCTCACTGCAGCTGATATGGATGCGGCAGTCAGAACGATTGCCGGTAGCGCTCGCAGTATGGGCATCGACGTAGAGGGCCTATAGCAATGGGAAAGCCAAGCAAACGATCAAAATTGATCAGTGAAAAAATAGACCCGGCAAAAGTGTACGAGGCAACCGAGGCTTTTACCCTGTTAAAGGAAGTCTCCAGCGTCAAGTTCGATGAAACAGTCGATGTGTCTATAAATCTCGGTGTAGACCCGCGCAAATCAGACCAGGTGGTTCGCGGGTCTACGGTATTGCCAAATGGCACCGGCAGGTCCATGCGGGTGGCAGTGTTTGCCCAGGGCGAACAGGCTGACAAGGCGAAGGCCGCAGGTGCAGACATCGTCGGGTTTGATGATCTTGCCGAATCAATTAAAGGTGGAAACCTCGACTTTGATGTTGTCATCGCTACTCCCGATTCAATGCGCGTTGTAGGTGCACTGGGTACTATTCTTGGTCCGCGCGGTCTTATGCCAAATCCAAAGGTTGGAACAGTCACAGCTGATGTTGAAACTGCCGTGGGCAATGCCAAAGCAGGCCAGGTGCAGTTTCGAACCGACAAAGGCGGGATTATCCATTGCCCGATCGGCAAGATTGCGTTTGAACCAGCCGCCTTGCAAGAGAATTTGCAGAGTCTGATCAACGAACTGGTTAAATCGAAGCCTTCCGCGGCTAAAGGTGTCTACCTGGGCAAAGCAACTGTTTCTTCCACTATGGGACCCGGTCTGCTGGTTGATCTTGGTCCGCTATCGTAATAACAGTTTCCTGTCTACTGGTGCATACGGGAACGCAAGTAAAGAACAAGTAAGTAAAGAACAAGCCATTTAAAAATGGCTAAGTGACTTTGAGTGAAAGAATCGGGAAATTATTCCGGTTGTTTCACGTCAAAGACCGCAGGTGCGATGTGCTTTATACATTGCTTAATGGCCTGCGCAGACGGCGCCGGATGAAAGTCCGGCATAACGAAACGCACGAAAGTGCGACACATGGGGATCCGGGCAACCGGTGAACTGGAAGGTGCTCTATGGCTTTAACTCGACAAGAGAAAGAAGCGGTCGTCTCTGAAATTGCTGATGTAGCATCATCGGCACATTCAGCGGTGGCAGCTGAGTACCGGGGAATAACGGTTACTGATATGACGGAGTTGCGTGCGAAAGCCCGTAGCACTGGCGTATATCTGCGAGTGGTCAAGAATTCTTTGGCCAGGCGAGCGGTAAAAGGTACCGAGTTTGAGTGTATGCAGGAAGGTATGGCGGGACCATTGATCTTTGCTTTTTCTCAGGAAGATCCAGGTTCAGCAGCTCGACTGATGCGCGACTTTGCGAAAGAGAACGACAAGCTTGTAGTGACGATGGCAGCCGTTGGCGGCCAGAAGCTCGAGGCTGCCGATCTTGGACGGCTGGCGAATCTGCCAACACGGGATGAAGCTATATCTATGCTGATGTCCGTGATGCAGGCGCCGGTAACAAAGCTCGCACGTACACTAAATGAAGTCCCGGGTAAGCTGGTTCGAACGGTAGAGGCAGTACGCCTTTCCAAAGACGCTTCATAACTTATTGATTTTCTTTCACTCAAATTTGCACAAAAAACTTGCCAAACCGGCAATGTGCGACTAACTCATTCAGGAGTAACTGAATAATGTCAAAAGAAGAGATTCTGGAGTCCATCTCCAACATGACCGTGATGGAAGTGGTCGAACTGATCAGTGACATGGAGGAGAAGTTCGGTGTCAGCGCGGCAGCAGCAGTTGCGGCAGCGCCTGCAGCAGCGGGAGATGGCGGTGGCGCGGCGGTAGAAGAAAAAACCGAATTCGATGTAGTTCTCACCGGTATTGGCGACAACAAGGTTGGCGTCATTAAGGCGGTTAGAGCGATATCCGGACTTGGTCTAAAAGAAGCCAAAGCGCTGGTTGAAAGTGCCCCGGCTCCAATTAAGGAAGGGGTTAACAAGGATGAAGCCGAAGACGCAAAAAAGCAGCTTGAAGAAGCAGGCGGCGCTGTCGAGGTTAAGTAATACCCGATTATTGCGGTATTAATCAGGTGGGGCCGGCGCGCTGACGTGTCGGTCTTTTCCTGTACCAAGGATAGCAAGCAGGCGTCGTGTTGCGGGCGCAAGTTCAGCGAAATGTAGTGGTAAAGAGGAACCTAGATGACCTATTCCTTCACCGAAAAAAAGCGAATTAGAAAAGATTTTGGCAAACGCCAGTCAATTCTCGAGGTACCTTATCTGCTGAAAACACAGCTAGATTCGTACCGTTCGTTTCTGCAAAAAGACAAAACCACGGAAGAAATGGCTGATGTCGGTTTGCACGGTGCTTTCAAGTCGGTTATGCCTATTGTCAGCTATGCAGGTAATGTAGAGCTGCAGTACGTTAAGTATCGTCTGGGCAAGCCTGCTTTTACCGAACGAGAGTGTAGTATTCGCGGTTTAACCTACGCTGCACCGTTGCGTGTGCTTTGCCGTCTGGTGATCTATGACAAGGCGTCGGGTGATAATCGCGTTGTTAAAGATATAAAAGAGCAGGAAGTTTACATGGGTGAGTTGCCACTGATGACTGGCAACGGCACGTTCATTATCAATGGCACCGAGCGCGTCATCGTCTCGCAGTTGCATCGTAGCCCCGGTGTTTTCTTTGATCACGATCGTGGCAAAACCCATTCTTCGGGCAAATTGTTGTTCTCCGCCAGAGTAATTCCCTATCGCGGTTCCTGGCTCGATTTTGAATTTGATGCGAAAGACTGTGTATTTACCCGCATCGATAGACGTCGAAAGCTGCCTGCGTCAATAATTCTACGGGCGCTGGGTTATACCACCGAAGAAATACTGGACGCGTTCTTCGAGACCAATCGCGTTACGATGACGAAGACCAAAATCAGCCTTGACCTGGTTCCCAGTCGCTTGCGTGGAGAGACTTTTGGCTTTGATTTGAAAGACGGCAAAAAAGTTATTGTTGAAGCCGGCCGCAGGATTAACGCAAAACACGTCAGGCAGATGGAAAAGGCCGAGCTGACAAAACTGGAAGTTCCGGAAGAGTATTTAATCGGCAAGGTACTCGCGCACGATCTTGTGGATAAAGAGACCGGTGAAGCGTTCGAGGAGATGCGTGCGAACACAGAAATCACCGAAGACAATATTGCCAAACTGCTGGAAATTAGGCCCAAAGAGGTCAAGTTCATTTTTACCAATGACCTTGATCGAGGACCCTATATTTCCAGCACAATCAGAATTGACCAGACCAGCAGCCAACTGGAAGCTCAGGTCGAAATTTATCGAATGATGCGTCCGGGTGAGCCCCCGACCAAGGAAGCTGCGCAGACGCTGTTTAACAATTTGTTCTTTACGGAAGACCGATACGATCTGTCAGCGGTTGGACGGATGAAGTTTAACCGTCGACTCAGTCGTGAGGAAATCACGGGCCCTGGCATACTTGATAAGAACGATATCCTCGAGGTGCTCAAGTGCCTGATCGATATTCGCAACGGTCAGGGTATTGTCGACGACATTGACCATCTTGGTAATCGACGCATAAGAAGCGTTGGTGAAATGGCAGAAAACGTTTTCCGTGTCGGACTGGTTCGTGTTGAGCGAGCAGTGCGTGAGCGCCTGGGCATGGTGGAAAGTGAAGGCTTGATGCCGCAAGACATTATCAACGCCAAGCCTATCGCTGCAGCGATAAAAGAGTTTTTTGGTTCGAGTCAGTTGTCGCAGTTCATGGACCAAAACAATCCATTGTCCGAAGTCACGCACAAGCGACGTGTATCGGCGCTTGGCCCGGGTGGTTTGACACGTGAGAGAGCAGGCTTTGAAGTGCGTGACGTACACCCGACTCACTACGGGCGTGTCTGTCCCATTGAAACACCGGAAGGCCCGAACATTGGTTTGATCAACTCTTTGGCGGTATACGCCCGAACCAACCAGTACGGCTTTCTTGAAACTCCTTACCGGAAGGTGGGAGACGGCAAAGTGATGCCTGATGTCGGGTACCTGTCTGCGATCGAAGAGGGCAACTATGTTATTGCCCAGGCAAATGCGGCACTGGACGAAAACGGCAAGTTAACCGATGAACTGGTGTCTTGCCGATTTAAGAATGAATTCGCGATGATGCCGCCGGATCGCGTTGAGTATATGGATGTATCGCCAAAACAAATTGTGTCTGTGGCGGCGTCAATGATTCCGTTCCTGGAGCATGATGATGCCAACCGGGCACTGATGGGTTCGAACATGCAACGTCAGGCGGTACCGACGTTGCGTGCTGAAAAGCCTCTGGTCGGCACCGGTATGGAACGGACTGTAGCGGTTGACTCCGGAGCTACTGTGGTTGCAGTGCGTGGCGGCAGTGTTGACTCTGTAGATGCGGCACGCATTGTAGTTCGGGCTAACGATGATGAAGCGGGTCAGGGTGAGACCGGCGTAGATATCTATACGCTTACCAAATACACGCGCTCTAACCAGAATACCTGCATGAACCAGCGACCGCTGGTGAAGCCTGGTGACGTAATAGCACGTGGTGATGTGTTGGCGGATGGCCCGAGCACCGATATGGGTGAGCTCGCGCTTGGGCAGAACATGCTTATCGCGTTCATGCCGTGGAATGGTTACAACTTCGAAGATTCAATCCTGATCTCCGAGAGAGTGGTTCAGGAAGATCGTTTTACCACCATTCATATCGAAGAGCTGAACTGCGTCGCCCGTGACACGAAGCTTGGACCTGAGGAAATATCCGCAGATATTCCAAACGTCTCTGAAGGTTTGTTATCAAAGCTTGATGAGTCCGGTGTGGTTTATGTCGGTGCCGAGGTAAAACCGAACGATATACTGGTGGGTAAGGTTACTCCCAAAGGTGAGACCCAGCTGACGCCCGAAGAGAAACTGCTGCGTGCGATTTTCGGTGAGAAGGCGTCTGATGTAAAAGACACTTCGCTGCGGGTGCCGCCAGGAATGGATGGAACCGTTATCGATGTTCGTGTTTTTACCCGGGACGGGGTTGAGAAGGACGCGCGAGCACTGCAGGTAGAGCGTGAAGAACTGAAGCAGGTGCGCAAAGATCTGGACGACGAGCTTCGTATTGTTGAAGACGATATGTTTTCCCGAATCCAGAGATTGATTATCGGTCAGGAAGCGGACAAGGGACCTAACGGACTCAGTAAGGGCTCGACGATTAGTTCCGAGTATCTTGACGATATCGAGCGCGACTCATGGCTTAATATCAGTCTGAAAGACGAAGAGCTCAATGTGCAGCTTGAAAAGATGAGCGCACAAATCAATGAACAGCGCGAACAGTTTGAGCAGCGTTTCGTTGAACAAAAAGAGAAGATCACATCCGGTGATGAACTGGCGCCTGGTGTGCTGAAGATGGTGAAAGTCTACCTTGCTGTAAAACGTCGCCTGCAACCAGGTGACAAAATGGCGGGTCGGCACGGCAACAAGGGTGTGATCTCCATGATCGTGCCAGTTGAGGATATGCCCTACGATGAAACCGGTCGACCGGTAGATATAGCGCTGAATCCTCTCGGTGTACCTTCGCGTATGAACGTTGGCCAGGTACTGGAAACCCACCTCGGGTGGGCGGCCAAAGGTCTGGGTCATCGCATTGGTGACATGCTCGATGCCGAGAAAAATGTCGCGGAAGTACGAAAGTTTCTCGACAAAATATACAACCACAACAAAGACGTAACGCACTCGGACATTGATTCACTAACTGACGATGAAGTGGGAGAGCTTGCGAACAATTTGCGTGGCGGGGTGCCCATGGCAACACCGGTCTTCGATGGCGCGGCAGAAAGTGAAATCAAGGAAATGCTGAAGCTGGCCGGTTTGCCGGAGTCCGGGCAGACCCTGTTGTTTGACGGTCGCTCCGGTGAACCGTTTGATCGGCCGGTAACTGTGGGTTACATGCACATGCTTAAGCTCAACCACCTGGTCGATGACAAGATGCATGCGCGTTCGACTGGCCCGTACAGTCTGGTTACCCAGCAACCACTTGGCGGTAAGGCGCAATTCGGTGGTCAGCGATTTGGAGAAATGGAGGTGTGGGCGCTTGAGGCGTATGGCGCTGCCTACACGCTTCGCGAAATGCTGACTGTGAAATCTGATGACGTGGTTGGACGCAACAAAATGTACAAAAACATCGTGGATGGAGATCATCGAATGGAGGCCGGAATGCCTGAATCATTCAACGTGTTACTGAAAGAAATTCGATCACTCGGAATCAACATTCATCTTGAGCAGGAATAGGGAATACGCGGCGAAGTTATTCCACGTATCGAACCCTCTTTTGGAGCAAATATGAAAGACTTACTGTTCAACTACAAACAACAGGCACAGACTGAAGACTTTGATCGCATTCGAATCGGGCTGACATCGCCCGAGATGATTCGTTCGTGGTCCTACGGTGAAGTTAAAAAGCCGGAGACTATTAACTATCGTACGTTCAAACCGGAACGTGACGGGCTGTTTTGCGCCAAAATTTTTGGACCGGTCAAAGACTACGAGTGTCTGTGCGGTAAATACAAACGCCTCAAGCATCGCGGTGTGGTGTGCGAAAAATGCGGTGTTGAGGTGACGCTTACCCGAGTTCGTCGTGAGCGTATGGGACATATTGAGCTGGCCAGTCCGGTTGCTCACATCTGGTTTTTGAAATCCCTGCCATCGCGAATCGGCCTGTTGCTGGATATGACGCTGCGCGAGATCGAGCGTGTCCTCTACTTTGAGGCGTATGTGGTAATTGATGAAGGTATGACCACGCTGGAACGAGGTCAGCTATTAAGTGATGAACAATACCTGGAAGCTATTGAAGAACACGGTGACGAGTTTGATGCTCGCATGGGTGCCGAGGCCGTTCATGATTTACTGAAAGACATCGATCTCGAATCCGAGTCTCGCAAACTTCGAGAAGAAATTGATGCCACCAAGTCGGAGACCAAGCTCAAGCGCCTGATAAAACGTCTCAAACTGGTCGATTCGTTTATCGAGTCCGGTAACAAGCCTCAATGGATGGTGATGTCGGTGTTGCCGGTTTTGCCACCGGATCTTCGACCACTGGTGCCACTGGATGGCGGGCGTTTTGCGACCTCCGATTTAAATGATTTGTATCGGCGCGTCATTAACCGCAACAATCGTCTGCGTCGACTGCTGGAGCTCAACGCACCGGACATTATTGTTCGAAACGAAAAGCGCATGTTGCAAGAGTCAGTGGATGCGTTGCTCGACAACGGGCGTCGTGGCCGTGCTATTACCGGCAGCAACAAGCGACCGCTAAAGTCGCTTGCTGACATGATCAAGGGCAAGCAAGGCCGTTTTCGACAAAACCTGCTGGGTAAACGTGTCGACTACTCGGGTCGATCGGTGATTGTATGTGGGCCAACGCTTAAGCTACACCAGACCGGTCTACCCAAGAAAATGGCACTCGAGCTATTCAAGCCGTTCATTTTCAGCAAGCTGCAATTGCGTGGCATGGCCACAACGATCAAAGCAGCCAAGAAAATGGTGGAACGTGAAGGGCCTGAAGTCTGGGATATTCTTGAAGAAGTGATCCGTGAGCATCCGGTGCTGCTCAATCGTGCACCTACGTTGCATCGTCTTGGCATTCAGGCTTTTGAGCCGGTGTTAATCGAAGGCAAGGCAATCCAGCTTCACCCGCTCGTTTGTGCAGCGTTTAACGCTGACTTCGATGGTGACCAGATGGCCGTTCATGTGCCGCTGTCGATTGAAGCACAGCTCGAATCACGAGCGCTGATGATGTCGACCAATAATATTCTTTCCCCTGCGAATGGCGAGCCGATCATAGTGCCTTCCCAGGATATTGTTCTCGGCCTGTACTACATATCGAGAGAAGATGTACGTGCCAAAGGCCAGGGCATGACGTTTAGTTCTGTTGATGAGGCAGAAAGAGCGCTGATGAATGGCAATGTCGGCATTGGTGCCAAAATAGTGTGCCGTGTACGCGACATGGAAGACGACGGTGAAGGCGGTCTTAGCGAGACTTCCCGTCGGGTAGAGACAACGGTTGGCCGTGCTATTTTGTCGGAGATACTGCCTGTTGGATTGAAATTCGATCTGGTTAATTGTGATCTGACAAAAAAGAATATATCGCGCCTGATCAACGCCTGCTATCGCAACGTTGGCCTGAAAGATACTGTTATCTTTGTTGACCAGCTGATGTATACCGGTTTTCGGTTTGCCACACGCGCCGGGGTTTCAATCGGTGTGGAAGATATGGTGATACCGGCAGACAAGGACCAGATCATCGGTGGTGCAGAAGCCGAAGTGCGGGAAATTGAAGAGCAATATTCTTCAGGTCTCGTCACCCAGGGGGAACGCTATAACAAGGTGGTAGATATCTGGTCTAAGGCGAACGACCAGGTAGCAGCCTCGATGCTGTCGAAGCTGGGTACCGAGAAAGTCGCTGACCTTGAGGGCAAAGAGCAGGATCAAGCGTCGTTTAATTCAATATATATGATGTCTGATTCCGGTGCGCGTGGTTCGGCAGCACAGATACGTCAGCTCGCTGGAATGCGCGGCTTGATGGCAAAGCCGGATGGCTCAATTATCGAGACACCAATTACTGCAAACTTCCGTGAAGGTCTAAATGTATTGCAGTACTTTATCTCAACCCACGGAGCTCGTAAGGGACTTGCGGATACAGCGTTGAAAACTGCCAACTCCGGTTACCTCACACGTCGCCTCGTTGATGTGGCGCAGGATCTGGTAGTGACGGAGTACGATTGTGGTACTGAAGCTGGTGTCACTATGAAGCCGGTCATCGAAGGCGGTGATGTGGTCGAACCACTTAGTGAGCGTGTGCTGGGTCGCGTCACCGCCAGTGATGTTTACAAGTCGGGTGGTAAAGAGATTGTTGTCGAGAGCGGAACTCTGCTTGACGAGAAGCTGGTTGATCTGCTGGAAGATAGCGGTGTCGATGAAGTGTTGGTGCGCTCTGCCATTTGCTGCGAAACAAGCTTTGGTGTGTGTTCCAAGTGCTACGGCCGTGATCTCGCCCGAGGTCATATGATCAACAATGGCGAGGCCGTAGGGGTAATGGCAGCGCAGTCGATCGGCGAGCCCGGTACCCAGTTGACCATGCGTACGTTCCATATTGGTGGTGCGGCGAGTCGGGCAGCTGCTGCGAGCTCGGTGGAAGTAAAGGCGGCGGGTTCAATCAAGCTTCACAATCTCAAGCCGGTAGTTAATCGCGAGGGTGAATTCATTGTGGTCTCGCGATCTGGCGAGATTGGTCTGGTTGACGAGAGTGGACGTGAACGCGAGCGCTATAAGGTGCCCTATGGTGCTGCAATCAAATTTGAAGACGGAGCTACGGTGCCTGCCGGCGCGACTATCGCCGAATGGGATCCGCACATGCACCCGATCATCACAGAGGTTGAGGGGGTAGCGAAGTTCTCGGATTTTGTCGACGGCGTAACTGTCAACACCGAAACGGATGATCTGACCGGGGTTTCCTCTATCGTGGTTACCGACCCAAAGCAGCGATCGGTTGGCAAGGACAAGGATCTGCGCCCAATGGTTCGTCTGGTTGACAGCAAAGGAGAAGAGGTTTGCTACGCTGGTACTTCAATACCTGCTAACTATCTGCTCCCCGCTGGTGCAACCGTTAATCTGAATGACGAAGACAACGTCAAGATTGGTGATGTGGTCGCGAGGATTCCACAGGAATCAACCAAGAACCGTGATATCACCGGTGGTCTGCCACGAGTTGCTGACTTATTCGAAGCACGTAAGCCAAAGGAGCCTGCGATACTTGCCGAGCGTACCGGTACAGTAAGTTTTGGTAAGGAAACCAAAGGCAAGCAGCGTTTGGTGATCACAGGACCCAAGGGTGAACACCATGAGGAACTGATACCAAAATGGCGTCATATCAATGTGTTTGAAGGTGAGCAGGTTGAGCGTGGCGAGGTAGTCGCTGACGGCGAACCAAATCCACAGGATATCTTGCGACTGCTCGGCATCGAAGCGCTTGCGGCCTATCTGGTTAAAGAGATCCAGGACGTCTATCGTCTACAGGGTGTGAAAATCAACGATAAGCACATTGAAGTGATTGTGCGACAAATGTTGCGCAAGGTTGATATCTCCGAGTCCGGTGATTCCAGCTTCCTCGCCGGTGAGCAAGTAGAGTTTGCCGAGGTAAAAGAGATAAATCGCAGTCTGGTGGAAGAAGGCAAAGCACCAGCGGAATACGAGAATATATTGCTGGGTATTACCAAAGCATCGCTCGTCACCGAATCGTTCATCTCGGCGGCGTCTTTCCAGGAAACTACCAGAGTGCTTACCGAGGCAGCTGTTCGTGGTTCCGGCGATGAACTACGAGGCCTCAAGGAAAATGTGATTGTGGGTCGATTGATTCCGGCCGGTACTGGCCTGGCCTTCCATGCCGAACGCAAGAAAGGTCGAAGCCAGAAGTCACTGGATGAATCGCTTGCAGCTGCAATGAATGCAACCGAGGCAACCACGACCACCGAATCTCCATCGGACGATGAATCCGTGGAGGAAACTGCTTAAGCGTAATTTGTTGACTTTTAGCGGACTGGCCACTTACACTTGGCGGCTGAGTTGAGCCAGGGCTTGTTGGAGTCTGGCCGATCCGTAACGAACGACACTATTCTGCATACATTTAGTCTGCATACATTTAGCAGGCCCGCTTGTTAAAGAGCGGGCCAGTTAACCCACTTTCAGGCAACGTACCAGCTTTACAAGGGTGGTGCAGTGGTCTATATGACTGCGCACGACCCAAACAGGAATGCAATGGCAACCATTAATCAGCTCGTCAGGAAACCAAGAAAGCGTAAGGCGGAGAAATCCAATGTGCCTGCGCTGGAAGCCTGCCCGCAAAAACGAGGTGTATGTACTCGCGTTTACACCACAACACCGAAGAAGCCGAATTCGGCAATGCGGAAAGTGGCTCGCGTACGCCTGACCAACGGATTTGAAGTCACTTCCTATATTGGTGGTGAAGGACATAACCTGCAAGAACACTCGGTGGTTCTGATCCGTGGCGGTCGCGTTAAAGATTTGCCCGGGGTTCGCTACCACACGGTTCGCGGCAGCCTGGATACACAGGGTGTTGAAAGTCGGCGCCAGGGGCGGTCGAAGTATGGCGCAAAGCGTCCTAAAGGTTAATCCGGCATACAACGAGTCAGATAGAAAAGGTTAATAGAAAAAAATGTCAAGACGCAGTGAAGCGCCCAAGCGCGAAATTTTGCCAGACCCTAAATACGCGAGTGTGCAGTTGACTAAATTTGTCAACATGCTGATGTACAGCGGCAAAAAATCCGTGGCCGAAAAGATTATGTACGGTGCGCTGGACGTAATGGAAGAAAAGAAAGGCGGGCAGCCACTTGAAATGCTCGAACTCGCGCTGGAAAACGTAAGCCCGGCGGTTGAGGTGAAGTCGCGGCGTGTCGGTGGAGCTACCTATCAGGTACCTGTCGAGGTGCGCCCGGTACGACGTACTGGTCTGGCAATGCGCTGGATTATTGAAGCAGCGCGAAAGCGTGGTGAAAAATCGATGACGTTGAAGCTCGCCGGAGAGTTGCTGGACGCCACCGAGAAACGTGGTTCCGCGTGTAAAAAGCGCGATGACACTCACCGCATGGCAGAGGCAAACAAGGCATTCGCTCACTACCGCTGGTAGTGGCAGGCCCGGGTACTATGGCATCGACTGGTGGCACGCGAGACTCCCATAGAACGATACCGCAATGTCGGTATCATGGCCCACATAGACGCGGGTAAGACCACCACGACAGAACGGATTCTGTTTTACACCGGTGTTTCACACAAAATTGGTGAAGTTCATGATGGTGCAGCCACCATGGACTGGATGGAGCAGGAACAGGAACGCGGTATCACGATCACATCAGCAGCAACAACCTGCTTCTGGAGTGGCATGGACGGCAGCTTCGACAAACACCGTATTAACATTATTGATACGCCGGGTCATGTAGATTTTACGATTGAAGTTGAGCGATCGCTGAGAGTGCTTGACAGTGCCGTGGCGGTGTTTTGTGCGGTTGGCGGTGTTGAACCACAGTCCGAAACTGTCTGGCGACAGGCTAATAAATACAACGTTCCTCGTATGGCGTTCGTCAACAAGATGGATCGTACCGGTGCGGACTTTTTTCGCGTAGTTGATCAGATCGAAAACCGCCTGGGTGGAAATCCGGTGGTATTGCAATGGCCAATTGGCTCGGAAGAGTCGTTTGAAGGCGTTGTTGATTTGATCAAAATGAAAGCGATCTATTGGGACGAAGCTTCGAAGGGATTGAAATTTGATGAGCGGGATGTTGACCCGAAAATGGTGGATCAATGTTCTGAATGGCGGGAAAAGCTCGTTGAAGCCGCAGCGGAAGGAACGGAAGAGCTTACTGAATTATATCTGGAAGGTGGAGATCTAACCTCTGACCAAATCGTTGAAGGTCTAAGAGCGCGTACAATTGCCGGAGAGATTGTCCCGGTTACTTGTGGCACAGCTTTCAAAAACAAAGGCGTGCAGGCAGTGCTCGACAAGATTGTCGAATTGATGCCTTCACCGATAGACATACCGCCGATTACCGGTGAACTGCAGGATGGTACACAGGGAGAACGCCCGGCAGCAGATGACAAACCGTTTGCTGCGTTGGCATTCAAGATCGCGACTGACTCCTACGTAGGGTCGTTGACATTTTTGCGCGTGTATTCCGGAGTGATAAAAACCGGAGACATGGTATACAACCCGATCAAGGGCAAGAAAGAGCGTATCGGCCGTTTGTTGCAGATGCATTCAAATGATCGGGAAGACATTAAAGAAGTTCGTGCCGGTGACATTGCGGCAGCGGTGGGTCTGAAGGATGTGACTACCGGTGAAACTCTCACCGATGCTAAATCGATCATCACGCTTGAGCGTATGGATTTTCCCGAGCCGGTGATATCAGTGGCGGTGGAGCCCAGGACCGTTGCAGATCAGGAAAAAATGGGCGTGGCACTGGGCAAGCTTGCGCAGGAAGACCCGTCTTTTCGGGTGCGCACGGATGAGGAATCAGGGCAAACGATCATCTCGGGTATGGGGGAGTTACATCTCGATATCATTGTTGATCGAATGCAACGCGAATTCAACGTGGTAGCGGCGGTTGGTAAACCGCAGGTGTCGTATCGCGAAACAATCAGGAAAACTGTGGAAGCCGAGGGCAAGTTTGTTCGACAGACCGGGGGCAAAGGGCAATACGGTCACGTCTGGTTGAAGCTGGAGCCGAAAGAGCAGTCATTCGGTTATGAGTTTATCGACAAAATTGTCGGCGGGTCAGTGCCGCGAGAATTTATCTCTGCGGTAGATAAAGGTATACAGGAGCAGATGGAAAGTGGGGTTGTCGCAGGCTATCCAATGGTAGACATCGCAGTGACGCTCTATGACGGTTCTTACCATGATGTAGATTCCAACGAAATCGCCTTTAAAATTGCGGGGTCGATGGGATTTCGTAACGGTGCTCTGGATGCTGACCCGGTGTTACTCGAGCCTGTTATGAAAGTAGAAGTGGTGACGCCCGAAGATTATATGGGTGATGTCATGGGAGATCTGAACCGACGTAGAGGGATTGTCCAGGGAATGGATGACACGCCGGCAGGTAAAACAGTTAGTGCAGAAGTGCCGCTGGCTGAGATGTTTGGCTACTCGACAGACTTGAGATCGGCCACCCAGGGACGAGCAACATACTCGATGGAGTTCTCCAAATATTCGGAGGCACCGAACAGCGTCACGGAATCGATGGTTGGATAGCTAACAGCGATTCTCTAAAACAATACTTAACCAGACTAATAGACCAGACTGAATAGACAAGAGGCTTTAAACAGTGTCGAAGGAAAAATTTGAACGCACGAAACCGCACGTAAATGTGGGAACGATAGG
>CAYPCS010000115.1:2613-15479 GCA_964409275.1 uncultured Granulosicoccaceae bacterium | reverse complement strand
TTCATATGCAGTATTCCATATTGGCTGGTTGAGTTGCAGGATGATAAACAGTTGACGCTGAAAATACAGGGAAAATCAAATTAAACTTCCCCAATGTTAAAAAGCCCGACAGGTAAAAACGCCCGATGTTTAAAACGTTGTGAGCAATCCTCGAGGGACGGTTTTAATCGATGGTTTTCGTTGCTTTGAATAGTTTTGCACCTCAAATTTTCGCTTATACTAGTGGATGACAATTGCTTGTCTGCAAGCGGAGATCGCAAAAAACAAACCATGCCCTATTTGCTACTTACCATATTCATCGGCCTGCTGGTGTATCTGCCAAGCATCTGGATCAGGCTGGTACTGAATCGGCACGGCGCTGACCGGGCAGACATGCCGGGTACCGGGGGTGAGCTGGCGAAACATCTGATCGTGCGATTTGAGCTTGAAGGGGTTAGCGTGGAAGAGGCCGGACCATTGGGTGACCACTATGACCCGCAAACAGCAACGGTACGTCTGAGTCCGGCAAACTTCAATGGCAAGTCGGTAGCTGCTGTGGCAGTAGCAGCGCATGAGGTGGGTCATGCTATACAGTTTCATCGCAAAGAACCGGTGTCCCGGTTGCGCATGCGCTATATGCCAATGGCTATTAGTCTGAAAAAAGCCGGTGTTTTGTTGATTACCCTTATTCCGGTGATTGCGATTGTTGCACGAGCGCCGGCTGCCGTTTTTGCCCTGATCGGTTTGAGTATCGCGCTGCAACTGCTCGGTGCTTTGGCATACCTTATCGTGTTGCCCGAAGAGTGGGATGCCAGCTTTCGCAAAGCATTGCCGATACTGGTTGAAGGAGAGTATCTGTCGGATGAAGATTTACCGGCCGCAAGACAAGTGCTTAAAGCCGCGGCGCTAACCTACTTTGCCGGCGCCCTTGCCGATCTGGTAAACATTGGCCGATGGCTATTGGTTCTCAGGCGCTAGTGCACTATGCAAATACTAATGATGAATTGATTGTTTATGGTTGTTGTGCAAGCAGAGTTGTCTTTCCACCACCTTTTACACCAGTAGTGTTCGCTCTGTGTGAGCTTGTCTCAGGATAAATCTGCTCACTGCGTATCTGTTAAAACGATACGCTGGTAAAATATAGACGACGCTGATGTAAACCCGGCAAACCTGTTTGGAGATTACTGTTGAAAAAAACCATTCTTGTTACAGGGGCGACTGATGGAATCGGCCTTCAGACGGCGACAAAATTGCTTGAATCAGGCCATCAGGTGCTACTACACGGGCGCAATCTGGCAAAACTCTCTGCAGTGGAAGAATCCGTCGCTGACGTTGCCGGTGGTGGTGGCACAGAAAAGTACGTTGCCGATATGTCGAACTTGCGCGAGGTTCAGGCACTGGCGATTGAAGTGGCCGAAAAGCACAGTAATCTTGATGTCCTGATCAACAATGCCGGTGTGCTCAAAACCCCTGTTACGGTGACTGACGACGGGCTTGACATCCGGTTTGCAGTGAATACGATTGCGCCGTACCTGTTAACACAGCGATTGCTTCCGGTATTTTCTGCAGGGGCACGTGTGGTCAATGTATCCTCGGCAGCGCAGGCCCCGGTTGATCTGCAGGCACTGGTGCAGGCGCAGCCTGGAATTGACGACATGAGTGCCTATGCGCAAAGTAAACTTGCCATCACTATGTGGTCAAATCACATGGTGCGTTCGGCGCAGAAAAAAGACCTGGTGATTACCTCGGTGAATCCCGGCTCGCTATTGGGTAGCAAGATGGTCAGGGAGGCGTTCGGCACTGAAGGTAAAGATATCAATATAGGTGCAGACATACTTTGTCGCGCGGCACTGGATGATCAGTTCGCCTCGGCTTCCGGTTTATATTTCGACAACGATTCCGGTCAGTTTGGATCTCCACATCCCGATGCGCTCGATGCTGATAAAAATGCAAAGGTGGCGAACGCGATCGAATCCGTGTTGAAAAAACTGCTTGTCTAAATAACTCCCGAGCCTTTATACCGGGGGGTTGATCACCACCCGATCCCGCAGTACCTCACTGCTTTTGCTTCCAAGTTCCCGGGCATATCGGTGGCCCGCAAAGGTGGCTTGTGCGATGACACCGGGTGCGGCGCAATCGCCGATGCGGGTGAGGGACTGTATGCCTGCGCGCGCGAGTCTTTCATTATCGGCAGACAATTGCAGATAGAGTTTGTCACGCGGTTCGCGCGCGGTAACCGGTATTAGTGTCTTGCAGTCGCGGGTTCGGGTTTTACCGGTATAGGTGCAGCTAATTTCCACTGCGTTGCCATCAAAACCGCTCACCTCATGTGACACCAGTAGCTCAATACCCAGCGTCAGTGCTCTGGTCTGGATTCGTGATTGCTCAAGTGACGGGATGGTTGCAGGAGACAGACAGGCAGCGCTGGTCACCAGTAAAACCTCGTTGCCGGCAAGACGCAGTTTCTCGGCGAGCAGGCTACCCAGATAGAAATGGTCATCGTCATAGATGACTACCGGTCCGTTAATCTCTACACCATTCATAACGGCATCGGGACCAACCATGCCTGCGCACGGGTAACCGTCAATTGCTTCAAAGCGATGTCGCCCGCATCCGTCGTCACGCCATTCAGCGCCAGTCGCTATGCACACATGGTCGAAGCCAAAGTCGAGTACCTGGTCGGTGTTAAGTCGGCTCTCAAGGTATAGTTGTACGTTCGGCAGTTTTTTAAGCTGTAGCAAGCGATAGTCTCTGACCCTGATCCACTCACGCAAACCGGGTAGTGCGCTCTCGCCAATCACGCGCCCGCCAAATTCGGTGCCTGCCTCTGCGAGGGTGACGTTATAACCGCGGTTTCCGAGCGCGCGCGTTGCTTCAAGACCTGCTGGTCCTCCACCGACCACCAGCACCGTTTCATCGGCGTGGGCGGGTGCGATTTTTTCCGGGTGCCAGCCGCGACGCCACTCTTCACCACGCGTAGGGTTTTGCGTACAGCGAAGCGGGACCGCGCTGCCGTTGCTCCAGATACACATATTGCAACCAATGCACTCGCGGATATCGTCCTGTTGTCCCTGTTCAATCTTGTGTGGCAGGAAAGGATCGGAGATAGAGGGTCGTGCTGCACCAATGAAGTCGAGCACGCCACGGCGGATCTGACTGGCCATGGTGTCCGGACTGGTAAAGCGACCGACGCCGACAACCGGTTTGGAAGTTACCTGTTTGACGAATGAAACAAATTCTTCCTGTGCGGCCTCCGCTGCAAAACGCGATGAGCGTGCGTCCGCTTCATAGTCTGAAACGTTGACATCCCACAAGTCGGGTAACTCGGCCAGATACTCAACCAGTGCCAGGCCATCGCTGTCACTGTCGATTCCGGTATTGCGGTCAAGGTTGTGCACGCCAAAGCGCAATGCAACGGCGCAGGTGTCGCCGACGGCTTCTTTGGTATCTTCCAGTAACTCGCGTATTAGTCTCGCTCTGTTTTCGAAGCTGCCGCCGTATTCGTCAGTGCGCCGGTTTTCAACCGGTGAAAGAAACTGTGCAGGTAGATAACCGTGGCCTGCGTAAACATAGACGATATCGAACCCTGCCTGCTTTGCACGCAGTGCAGCATCCCGGTGCCACTGGCGATAGGTATTCAGGTCATTTTTGTCCATCGCCTGTGTCTGGCACGGCGCATCCCAGGTCGGGTTACTGGAAGGGGCGAGAGAGTATTCGTGGCTTAGCTTGTTACCACTCGAGTATCCGCCGTACCAGAGCTCTACACCCGCCAGTGCTCCGTGACGATGAACGCGGTCCGTCATATCTGCAAGCGTGCGGACATCGTCATCGTCCCACAGTGTGCAGGTGGGATAAGGGTCGTCGTTGGCGGAGGGGTGGATAGAGCAGTATTCCGTACACACAACCCCCCAGCCACCTTCGGCGTTAATCTCCCGCGCGGTGTTGACGGTGTTTGGTCGGGTATAACCCATACCGGTGCAATGGGGTACCTGATAGAACCGGTTTTTTGCAGTGACCGGACCGATTTTCACCGGCTCAAACAGGATGTCATAGCGTTTGTCACGAGCCATTGAGTTTACTCTTGTTCGTTAGGCGGGCAAACACAGGCTAGAGGTCGACTTCAACAATACCACCGGCTTTGGCTGCGCGACTTTGGCACAGTATGATCGATTGTTTTCTCTGCGCCTTTGATAACACAAAATCTCTGTGCTCTACGTCGCCCGATAGCAAACCGCATTTGCAAACCCCGCAGATACCGTCAGAACATTTCACATCGATTTTAATACCGTTTTCGTTTAACACATCGGTTGCAGATTTATCCGCCGGTACGTCCAGTTGCACGCCTGTTTTAGCCAGTAACAGATGAAAGTTGTGGTTCTCGTATTCGGGCTGTTCCGGTACCGAGAAATACTCAAGGTGAACCGAGTCTTCGGCTATGCCGGCCGCCTCTGCCGCCGCGATCACACTGTTCATATAGCGCTCGGAGCCGCAGGTATAGATGTGTTGATCGTTCTGACCAGGCTTGATCAGTTGTTGAAGTTCGCAACGGCTTCCTTCGTCAGTGATGTATAAATGCACATGGCTCTTCCAGGCAACTCGTTTTAGATCTTCAAGAAAGCCCATACTGGAGCGCGATTTTCCCGAGTAGTGCAACTCGAATGAACGATTCTGGCGGTGCAGTTCGTGGGCCATGGCGATCATCGGGGTAATGCCAATACCGCCGCCGAGAAGAACCGAATGTGTGGCATCCTTGTTGACCGGGAAGTGATTGATTGGCCGTGAGATAAATATCTTGCGGCCTTCGTTAAAGATGCGATGCATTAGCAGCGAGCCACCACGACCGTCGTCTTCTCGCAGCACTCCTATCTGGTAAACCGACCGGTTTGCGGGATCACCTGACATGGAATACTGGCGCAGAAATTCCGGTGCGACAACGATGTCCAGATGGGCACCGGCTTCCCACTCGGGCAGATCCTTGCCGTCGACAGATTGAAACTCGTACTTGCTAATACCGTCTGCCATGAGTTCAGCCTTGCTGATGGTGACCTGTATGACCGGGCTTTCACCATCGGCGTTATAGATGTGTGCCAGCCCGTCGGTGTCACCCTGTTCAAGCCGTGCCTGATATTCCTCTGCCGTGATCATTGCCTGATAGGCTTCTATACCAGCCTCGCGATCCATCGGAAACGGATAGGGGTAGGGATGGGGTGCCAACGGCGCCGGATATACGGCGAGTGTCTGATCCTCGTATTTAAGATGCAGATCTTTTTGCAGCGAACGCTCGTTAACTGCTACTTTCGTTGGCCGGTAACCACCGTCGGCTGAAATTTCCAGATCCCACCACCATTTCTTTACCGGATTAAGGCTGCCGTTATTTAATTGGTCATCAAATTTTGCCAGTGCAGGTGCAAGTGATGGCATATTCATCGCCGCCCATCGAAATGGTTTTTCTTTAAACACCCCTTCCAGGTTCCACGGGCAGGTTTTCATGCAACGTCCGCACATTGCTCCACCGGGTGTGGTGATGCGGTAGGTTGCACACTTCTGACTATCCGATTTCCAGATCTCGTAGCCGTTGAACATCAGTTTCGGGCCAGCGGTGATGGCACCCGACGGGCACTCGCGCGCGCACTTGTTGCATGACTCGCAAAAACGCTGCAGCCCGAAGTCGATCGGCTTGTCGTGGGTCATTGGCAAGTCCGTGGTGACCGTGCCGGACTTTAACCGCGGACCAAGAAACGGATTAAGAATTACTTCTCCAATACGACTCACCTCACCCAGGCCCGAGAGCAACAACAAAGGGGGTTGCAGTACCTCGCCGTCCAGCACGGTATGGGCCTTTGCCTTGTAGCCAAGATTGCGAATCTGCTTTGAAATAACTCCGCCAATCAGTGAAAAACGCAAGTAGGCTCGCATCGACTGTGCAACGCTGATCCAGTCATCACCGGATGCGCCCTCCATAGTTTCGTAGCCTTGATCGATGATCATTGATATCGCCTGATCGTGCGGCGGGTCGAGTGGTGCACCGGTCGCATCGTGTGAATACCAGGTCCATGCGGGACAGCGGCTGATACCAACGGCATCAACGCCGAGGAAATAACTCGTCGCCTTGACCAGTTCTGCCGCCTGTTGCGGGTCGAGTGTGACCTTTTGCGTTGCCGACTCTCCGTCCTGCAGCAAAACGAAAGCACCCAGCGCACGCCGTTGCGCGGTAGAGGGCGCTGCCTTGCGCACGTAGTGTCCGCCTTTGGCACCATCCTGCAGTGCTTTACCCATGTCGCCAAACTGGGCTCTGGCAAACATGTCGGTGCGTTTTGGTACGCGGGCGACGCGTTCTTCATCAATGTAGGTGGTCGGCTGGTCCAGCCGTTTTAGTGACTCGAACGGATGTTCACCATCCACAAAGCGACGCTTCGAAAACGGCACTGCATTCGAGGCGTTGCGTGAACCGGCAGTACCGAGCTTCCATTTCAGGCCGAAGACCGAAGCCGGTTGCTCAGCCAGGGGCACCAACGGTGCGTCAACCGCGAATTCGAAAGTCGTGGTTACCGCTGCGAGACCGAAGCGGTTGCCAATGTAGGGGTGCATCAGCTGGCCGTCTTCGATACTGGCAAGGCCCGATGCCACTGCCAGGTGGTTTAAATCAACATCGCTCGACGACACCGTATGGCCACGAGCATCAAAGCCGAGGGTGCGCAGATAGTTGGCCAGCACGACCGCAGTCTCGGCAGCCAGCAAACCGGCCCGGTGCGCGTAAGCTCCGGCGATCCAGTCAACGCCGGGTTCGCCATCCTTAATCTCTCTCGGGTTTTCGTAAAGTAAAACCAGTGCGTGTGTGTGGGCATCGATAGAGCCGGGCGGGGCTTCCATGGATTCTTTTAGATCGGCCATGATCATGTCGATACCGGACGCCAGGGTTTTGGTCTGGCGGGTTTTTAAATCGTTGGCCAGCTTTGCGATGTCAGGATTGCGGGCAGGCTCGGTCAGCAGTGACTCTGGCGGCAAGGCACAGCAAGCAGCAACAGAGGCATCTGCAAAGTAGGCGAAACCCTTGAGATGATTAGCCCGTTCTTCCGGATCTGCAGGACATTCAGCCTGTACTTTGTTAATCAAGCCATCACGAATAGCGTCCAGCATCGCCTGATGCTCACGCATCGCGTTGACAATAGAGCCGGGGTGATCGGGGCGGTTAAACGAGAGCGCTGCAAAAGGCGGAACCGCGGTCAGGTCGGCCGGGGTTGTACTCCGCTTCAGACGCTCTACCGGGTAAGGCCCGGCGTGCACAGGACGATTTTTATCCGAAAATAGTCGCACTGGATTACCGCCACCCGTTGCTTGTTGATCGAGTGGCTAGTGTACTGCAACTGCAAACACGATGAATGAGTCGGCAGGAAAAAGTCTATCCGAATTTACACCGGGCCATCATGAATCCGGTTTTCGGATGTAGTTGAATTGATCGGGAACCAGTGCGCTGCTGATTGTCGTGTTCTATGCCGCGTTGGCAGGAAGCGATTGTTCGGCCAGCACATCTATCGAGCCATCATCGAACTTTCTTTCCAGCTCGTCAGCGCCACCGACATAGTCACCACTCAACCAGATCTGTGGCACAGTAACCGGTGTTTTGGGTCCGATGATCGGCTTTACCCGTCCGATCATTTCATACAATGCACGTGGCTCACGGACCACATCATGGTACTGGTATTCAATACCGGCCCGGTCCAGATGTTCCTTGCCGCGAACGCAGTGCGGGCAACCGGATTTCCCAAAGACATGGTTGCCCGTAATCGCTGAACGCTGCACGTGAGCTTCCACTACTGCTTCGGTGAGTATTCCGCGGTTGAGCGCATGTCCCTGACTCACAATTTGACCTTCTACCATAACAATAGGGGCGTGCCAGCCACCCTTAAGCAATGGCTTCCACCATTCGGATAACCACTCGCGTACCTCAAGTTCGACCGGGATACCGGCCAGCTCGTTTTCAAATGTGTCTGTGATTACGTCGCTGGTGAGCGCGCATTCACCGCAGGGAATGTTTACCGAGAAAGGGCCCCATTGTCCTGCCCATTTATAGACTAGAACTTTGACTGGCTGGTTTGTCATTGGTGTTGTCCGGTTGTTTTTGGCGGCGCAGGCAGTGTGATCAAAATCAAACGCCCGTTAGCTGTTTTGTACTGGGGGTTTTAAATCGAATTGTTGCAATTCAGCAGCGAGACAATTTCACTGCGCGTGTATGCCGGGTTGCGGTTTGGCCGGTTCGGGTAGCCGGGCACGTTGTATTTTTTATTCTTGTTCATGCCCGTTAAGACTTGACGGTTTTGTCAAAGTTCAGCAAAGCCGGCGGCGTCAATTCGGTATTAATACCGCACATTTATCCTGTAGCAGCGATCGTTTTTAGATGTGCATCACTTTAAATTGCTGGCCGGCGAAAGATTGCGTGTGCCGGCTGGTCCGCAGTAGTGCCTGTTTATAGATGGGTATTTGATACAGCTACCCATTGACGAGTATCGTGGGATTGCCACATTGCCTCAATAACTTCAGATACTTCCAGCCCGTCACGAAACGTTGGCCATTGTGATTGGCCGGAGTCGATGGCTTCGAGAAAATCTTTCGCTTCTATAATCAGCTGGTCCTGATAGCCGGTGCCGTGTCCTGGCCCTTGACAAAAATTTACATAGTCCGGGTGCGCGGGTCCGGTCAGAATTTTTCGAAAACCACGTTCCGCCTCCGGATCATCCATGCGATAAAGCCACAGTGCATTCTGGTCTTCCTGGTCAAAACGTATCGCACCTTTGCTACCGCTGATTTCGTACGCGTAGCCCATCTTGCGACCGGTGGAGATGCGGCTGAAATACAGATGGCCCATCACACCGGAGGCAAACCGGCACAGGCAATGAGCGTGGTCGTCGTTCGTCACAGCCTCTTGCACAGCCGTGCCTGCACTGCCTTTGTTGTGCTCGACCGGACGCTGATGATGAACGGTTTCTATATCGGCATTGACACTCGCAATCGGGCCCGCCAGTGCGATAGCACAGTTAATCATATGAGAAGACAGATCGCCCATGGTGCCGTTTGCGCGCCCGCGAGTTCGCCAGTTTCCGGCGGCATTCGGGTCGGCCAGAAAATCTTCGGTGTGCTCGCCGCGGAACCAGGTGATATCACCAATCTCGCCTTGCTGTATAAGTGTGCGTGCGTACTGTGTAGCCGGTGTGCGCACGTAGTTGAAACCCGCCATATTAACGACTCCGGCCGCCTCAGCTGCGTCTGTCATGATGCGTGCGTCGGCCAGGTCAGCTCCCATGGGTTTTTCGCACAGTACCGGTTTGCCCAGTGCAATTGCAGCGAGTGCTATTTCGCGATGGGTCGATTGCGGCGAGGCGATAACGACGGCTTCAACTGCAGGGTCTTCTACCAGTTTTTGCCAATCGGATGTGGAACGGTTAAAGCCGTAGGCTTTTGCTTTGGCAGCAGCGCCTTTTTCTGTAGTGGCGCACAGCATTTCGCAAACCGGTTTTAATGGAGTGTCGAAAATTGCACCGACAGAGTTCATAGCCACGCTGTGGGCTTTGCCCATATAACCTGTTCCCACCACTCCGATTCCGATCGCGGTCATTGTTTTTCCAGTTGCTGTTTTAATGGAGCGCGAAGTGTACTACCAATTTCGTGTCCGGAGCCTGTGCAGTTGAGGCTCAGCTACAGCGAACACGCCACGCAGATTTCACCGCGAAGGCTCCCGACCCATACAGAGATTCGGGTGCGCGGTTTTGGTTTGTTATAGAGTGAGTAAAATCCTGTACAAGGATTATCGCTTGCCAGCCAATAATCGATAGCTGTCGAGCTTTGCAGCAAAGCTGTGAGTGACGGTCACAATCGCAATTTCATTAGTCCCGAATGCACTGGCCAGATCATTGATCTCTGCCATGCAGTGCTCAGCTGTGCCAAAGGTGTAGCCCTGCAGTATGTGTTTGTACTGTGCTTCCTGTGAGACAGAAAATTTCTTGCGACGATCCTGCACCGCTTGCGGGGATAACAGATCTTCTTTAATTCCCGATTGAACGGTCATTTTGCGATAGACGGCGGTGCTTGCCAGTAGCTCTGCTTCCCCGGCGGTCTCGGCACAAAAAGCACCGATAGCGAGCATACGGTTTGCATCATTGGGGTGACCCGCTGCATGCCGGCTGTCATCGAAGGCTCTGAAAATATCCGGCGTGCAATTGTCGGGGGAGATAAAACGAGCCAGCGCTAGATTCATACCGGTCCGGCCAGCCAGTTCGGCACTGCCACCGCTGGAACCGAGCATCCACAGTTCAGGGCCAGTCTCGAGTGCAGGTGTTATATGCAGATCGGCCCAGGGGTGATCCTGCGGTATCGTCTGCTCTAACAGGGCTTTTAACGTAGATGCCTGGGCCGGGTAGTTGCTGGCATTTTGTGGTTGATTTGGCCAGGCCAGTGCAGACGATGCGAGTAGATCACCGCCAGGTGCGCGACCAATGCCAAGGTCAATCCGGTCCGGAAACAGTGCAGTTAGCATCGTGAATACTTCCGCCACCTTGAACGGGCTGTAGTGACTTAACATGACACCCCCGCTGCCTATACGCATGTGTTTGGTGGCACTGGCAATGGTGGCAATGAGTATTTCGGGGCAAGGCCCGGCAAACTGGGGGCTGTTGTGGTGTTCTGCCACCCAGAAGCGTGCATAGCCGAGTTCGTCGCAGGTCTTTGCCAGTTCAATCGTTGCACGAGCAGCATTCGCGTACTGTGGTGTCGATTCGGCAGGATGTACCGGGCTTTGGTCCAGTACGGTCAGTTTGATGTCCGGCGTCATAGTTGTTTCCGGGGCTGGGTCTTATGTGGGGCTGGTAAGTGGGGCAGCGTAGCAAGAAGGTTGCAGTGCGGGTGAGTTTTTAATTGAACCCCGTTGTTGTGTAGTGGCGCTCCAAAGGATTCAATTCAGGGTTTTTGCAATTTTTCGAGCTCCGCTTTAAGCCGCTCGTTTTCCACCATCAGTTTATTAAGTTGCTGGCCAACGAACGCGCTGACGGTTTGTTTGCTCATCAGTGGCGGTATATATTTCGGACAGTTCCAGTCAATGGCAACTACGTCGATAGTGGCGACTCTTTCCGTTTTTGCCTGGTCAGGCATTGCCAGTAGATTGCAAAGTTCGGGATCAGCATCGGCTGCGCGTTGCATGTTTAAGTGCCCGAGAATTTTCAACCGCGCTCCTCTCTCATAGTCCATTAAGAAAAGTGCGACTCTGCTTTCTTTTGCAGCATGCCCCATGGTGATGAATTGGCGATTGCCTGGATAATCTATAAATCCGAGACGATTATCATCTACTACTTTCAAAAACCCTGCTGGTCCTCCACGGTGTTGCACATAAGGCCATCCGGTTGAGGACACTGACGCAATGTAAAAACTTTCGCGGCTGGCAATAAAGCTGCGATCGGATTCATCCAGCGTCTCTTTGGTGCGCTGAGGATAAAATTTCTCGAATTTTTTCGCCGACCCGTCTTGCTCCTGAAGTTTGCGCACTTCATCAATGAACAGAATCTCGGCATAATTTTCCATTGTTTTAGTCCCGGTGTTTTCTTGTGTAAGAATGTCTGCCAGCGATTGTCGATGCCCGCAACCAGGTTTGCGCGCACCCGGGATATACATGGAGAATCTGTCATCTTTTCCCGGGCACTAGAATCGCTCCTGGAGAGAGTATTTTAGCCATCCGTTATTGTACAGCGATCTGTTTTTTGTTCGAATAGCTGCCCTTTTATTTAACCGTACCAGGTGCATTCCGCAAGATGCGTGTCCGCTGCTTAATTGCGTTAGTCATGTTTGCAGCGTCCTGTACGACACGCCCGCCTGATGTTGTGCAGGAAGCAACGGTGTATCCGCCGATTTTTCGGGCCTTTATATTGTTGAACAATCTGGAGCAAGAGGTACAAGCGTTTGAACGCCTGTTAAAACGTAACGACGTCGACGATGTATTGCCGATAGACGCGCTGTTGTTGCAGGGAACAGAATGGCAATCTCGCGGCCACTCTGCCTATGCTTTGCCGCCACGCACTCAATGGAGTGCCATGGTAAAAACCCTGCAGTTTATAAAGTCGGAATTGATCCCGGTTATTGGTGCCGTTGAGGTCATGTCCGGCTATCGAAGCCTGGCCTACAACAGGGCAGCTGGCGGTGCGCCCCGCAGCCGGCATCTGGTTTTTTCAGCGCTTGATCTAAAGCCACAACAAACAATAGCGCGTCGCGATTTGCACTCCTTCCTGAAACGAACCTGGGCGGAGCAGGGCGCTGCATGGGATCTCGGTCTCGGGTTATATTCAGGCCTTCGCTTTCACATTGATACTGGTGGCTATCGCACCTGGTGACTCCGTCAACGTGATCGCAGGTGTACGACCGGTTCGTCCGCTGCCGACAACTCCGTTGCACGAAGATCGAAGCCGCCATTCAAAGACACTACCGCAAAGTATTTAGATTCATCGGCCTTCCTTACACTGATCGGAGATCGTCTCCCACGAGGCTCTGCCGTGTAACCACAAGACTCCAGCCAGCGGTTTGTGTTAGGGTTTTGCACCAACATCGCAGTGGCGTGCCCTTGTTGGTATCGCAGCCGACACTTATTCCTGAAAATGGACTTGCCGTTTGATGACAGCGCCTGTCATATCCGTAGAGAACATCACCGTCCGCTTTGGCGGCATTGTTGCCCTCGATGGCGTCGGGTTTGAAATCCGGGAGGGTGAAATCCTTGGACTCATCGGCCCCAACGGCGCTGGCAAGACCACGCTGTTCAATTGTCTCAGTCGCCTGTATACCCCGAGTGAAGGCTCGATAGCGTTTTGCGGGCAGCCAATACTTGGATTGCCCTCGCATCGCATCGCCGGACTTGG
>CAYPCS010000115.1:0-2513 GCA_964409275.1 uncultured Granulosicoccaceae bacterium | reverse complement strand
TTTGGCACGCAGAAACGAGTCGAGATCGCACGCGCGCTGGCAGGCAAGCCAAAGTTGCTGTTACTCGATGAACCGGCCGGCGGGCTGAATCACGACGAAGTGGAAGAACTGGGTGGACTGATCCGTTCAATACGCGACGAACGAAACGTCACTGTTTTGCTGGTAGAGCACCATATGTCACTGGTGATGTCCCTGTCAGATCGCGTGGTGGTGCTGAACTTCGGCAAGAAAATTTCCGAGGGTGCGCCAGCGGTTGTGCAACAGGACCCCGAGGTGATAACAGCCTATCTGGGAGACGAAAGTTGACGGCGATTCTCAAGGTCGGGAATCTTGAAGCCTCTTATGGTCAGTTACGTGTGCTGCGCGGGATATCGTTCGAGGTTGAAAACGGTGGCGTTACCACTCTGCTGGGTGCCAACGGCGCCGGCAAGACCACCACGCTGCGGGCGCTGTGTGGCATGGTGCGACGAAGCGGCACTATAGAGTTTGACGGTGCGGAAATCTCACGGCTGCAAACCGAGGATGTTGTCAGGCTGGGAGTGGCGCACACACCAGAGGGACGCGGTACGTTCATGACGCTAAGTACCGAAGAGAACCTTCGTCTGGGTGCGATGGCGCGCCCGAACAATCAGGATGAAGTCGATACCGATATCAAAAAAGCGTTTGATCTGTTCCCGCGCCTGAAGGAGCGACGCAACCAGCAGGCGGGAACCCTGTCAGGTGGAGAACAACAGATGCTGGCAATTGCGCGCGCACTGATGTTGCGGCCCGGATTGATGCTGCTGGACGAACCGAGCTTCGGCCTGGCGCCGTTAATCACCCGCCAGATTTTCGATATTCTGGCCGAGCTAAAAAACCAGACCGGCACGTCAATGTTGCTGGTAGAGCAAAACGCGACACTGGCACTGCAACTCGCCGATCAGGCCTACCTGATAGAGACCGGGGAGATTGTGATGTCCGGAGATGCTGCCACCATTCGCGATGACGAGAGCGTTCGCGCCTCGTATCTGGGTTATTAAGTCGTTATGGAATTACTGCTACAGCAAGTGGTATCAGGCATTGCGACCGGTGCAATCTATGCGTTGATGGCGCTCGCGGTCGTGATGATCTATCAGGCCATTCATCACCTGAACTTTGCGCAAGGCGAGATGGCCATGTTCTCCACCTATATCGCCTGGCAGGCGATGGCATGGGGGCTGGCCTGGTATGTGGCATTTCCGGTCGCTGTGATCATCAGCTTTTTGGGCGGTTATGCGATCGAAAAAATAATATTCAAACCCATCGAAAACGCACCGGTATTAAGCCATATAGTCGTGTTCATTGCCTTGTTTGCAATCCTCAACTCACTGGCGGGTTTTATCTGGGACTTCACTATAAAAAGTGTAGCCAGCCCGTTTGGGGAAGGTCCGTTCATGGGTTCAACCCTGCTGGGTAAACACCAGGCGGGAATGATTATCGTCACTATCCTCATGCTAATAGCGATTTGGGCCTTCTTTCGATTTACGCGCGTTGGACTGGCGATGCGTGCCGCTGCGGCCAACCCGGAAAGCGCGCGCCTTGTCGGTGTTAGAGTGGCGAGGATGACCGCGCTCGGCTGGGGCATGGCAGCGGCCATCGGTGCGGTCGCCGGAATATTGATCGCTCCGGTGGTGTTCCTCGAACCAAACATGATGCTGGCGATATTACTTTATGGATTTGCCGGTGCGGTACTCGGCGGGCTAACAAATCCGCTGGGTGCTGTGATCGGCGGTTTTATGGTGGGCATTGTCGAGAATCTGGCCGGCACCTATCTGGGGGAAATCGGTGCTGAATTGAAGCTTTCGATAGCGCTGGTTCTGATTATCCTGGTGCTCGTCGTCAAGCCCGAAGGTCTGTTGGGTCGCAAGATAGTGCAGAGGGTTTGACGATGACCAATAACAAACCATCTATTGCACCATCCGGCTCTGACGGTGATATTTCACAGAGTTATAAACCGGTGGCCGCACCGCAACAGCGGCTGATTACAGCTGGCAATATTGTTAGCCTGGTGGTACTGGCGATACTCATCGCGATACCGTTCTATTCGAAAAGTTTTTTCGTGTTTCAAATGAATCAGATGGTGATCTATGCAATCGCTATTCTGGGCCTGAACATACTGACAGGTATCAACGGCCAGTTTTCACTGGGCCACTCTGCCTTTTACGCCATAGGTGCGTACACCTGCGCGATCATGGTCGAGATGATGGGCGTCAACTACATGCTTACTCTGCCGTTTGCAGCGCTGTTTTGCTTTATAGCGGGGTTTCTGTTTGGCTTTCCGGCATTACGCCTCGACGGACTGTATCTGGCGCTGGCGACTTTTGCGCTGGCGGTGGCGACACCGCAGCTGTTAAAGCTTTCACTGATAGAGCACTACACCGGAGGTGTTCAGGGTATTCTGCTTTTTTCAGAAACGTTCGATGCACCAGTACCATTCGGGCTGAATGTCGACCCGTCCATTTGGGTCTATTACTTTTCGCTTTTTGTGTTTGTAT
>CAYPCS010000114.1:13929-15598 GCA_964409275.1 uncultured Granulosicoccaceae bacterium | reverse complement strand
ATGGGGGTAATACTTGAGGGCTATAAAGCGATTCAGTCAGATAACGAACTGGACATAAAAACCAAGGCCCTCATTGGTATTGCTGTGGCGACACAAATTCCGTGTCAGTACTGTGTCTACGCACATCAGGTTGCCTTGAAGAAAATGGGCGCGACGCCGGCTGAAATAAAGGAGGCAATTGCCATGGCTGGCTATATAAGACTGATGAGCACGATTCTGAACGGAAGTGGCTATGACTTCGAGAAGTTTACCCGGGAGTATGATCAGCTTGTAGCCGACAGCTAAAACTGATCGATCAATAGGCCTGCTCCGGTGGAGCAGGCCCGGTCGCATAGTCGGAATCCATTCCGCAACCAGTTCCGCCTTGCCAGATTTATGAAAACGGTCTCACACCCTTTTTACGGTGAGGAATATTACCCAACAACGCGGGTAATGGCAGGCTGGTTCAAGACCACATTCCAGCCAATGCTAAACCCATAACACATCGCAACTGATCAACCTGGAGAAAGCAATGAAAACATCGATACGGAATATTATCCTGGCGGCAACTTTGGCGCTGGCCGGTACAGCTCAGGTTGGTACAGTTCAGGCTGCTGAAATCATCCCGAATGAACTGAAGCCATTACAGGCACACACCGTTGCTCTGGGAGACTACACTGCAGTGGTTTTTTTCACAGTGCTTGCCAATGGTAAATTCCAGGTCATCACCTCCGCCGGACCCAACGAGGGTATAGAAGGGGAAATGATCCAGCAGGTTGAACTGGTCAAGCCGGGTGAGACGGTTATCTATAGTCTGACAACGGCTGAAGGCAAGCCAGCTACCGAGTTTCATTTTACGGCAGGTCAGGACCGACTGATTGTTGCCAGTCGCTGATTCTTTAGTTGGTACCCGTAGCAAATCCACAGTGTCGTTGAATCCCGGTGCAGCAAAGTGCACCGGTCATACGTCTGAGTTTTATGAGACACAAGGGAATTGTGTCTCATGAACAAGTAGCACTGCAATCAACTCGTTGTGAATTTCCAAAAGGTGGCTCCCGCCAACTAAATCAGTAATACTGAATTCGTCGTCCGATATAAAGCCGTCCCGATGGGAAAAGTATTCTTAAGTTATAGCCGTGCCGATTCTCAGGAGTTTGCCCGTGAGCTGCATCGGCGTCTTGCGCGAGACGGAATTGACTGCTTTTTTGATGAAGCCTCTATTAAATGGGGGCGAATTTTGTTCTGGCGCTAGAAAATGGACTTGATGAGAGCGACCATGTCATTGTGGTATTGACGCCCGGGTTTGTCGACAGTGAGTGGAGCCAGTAAGCCGGTTGGCGATAATTCGACCAGCGAGGGTTTCCATTAGAGCTCGCTACCTGATTTGCTGTCGGTAACAGCAAAACAGTGGAGGACAGTTTAACTGGTGCGATTTATCGGTGTTGATCAAGATCCCGGGACCAGGCGACAAGGATTTTCAGATACTTCAAGGCGCCCCGCTAATAACATTAAGTCACATCTCAAATTCAGGGCAGAGTGTTAATGCTGGCTATAGCGTGGAATGGTTCCATATTCTAGAACGTCCGCCCACCACTTCTGTAACAGTAAGAGCGAAAATTGGTGTTGGTGATTCTGACGGGTTGTTACGTCGGGTTGGCTACCACGTAACTTTGGTTGGCGAATTTGTGGA
>CAYPCS010000114.1:0-13829 GCA_964409275.1 uncultured Granulosicoccaceae bacterium | reverse complement strand
ACGGGTTGTTACGTCGGGTTGGCTACCACGTAACTTTGGTTGGCGAATTTGTGGAACCAGAGCCCGTCATATAAGACATTACGTCTGGACCGAAAATCCATACGATGCCCGGAGTAACGGCTTGAACTTACCCATCCGGATGTCACGCTCGAAGCAATTGCTCGTATACGGAGGCGAAATAGCCCCCCCCTCTTTCTTCACTGTTTGCGGAAGATTAGTTCAGGTGTCCATCTGACGATTATTTCCGAAACACGCGTGTGACCCTCAACTTCAATGAACCGTTGATCATATATTCCTAAAAGCTGCACTCCGGGCTAACCGTATTTTCTACAATGCGCAGCGCCTTTTGTGTCTCTACGTAAATAAAACTAAACGGATGCGTCAGCGCCTGGGTAACCGCACAATTAATTCCTGGATAGCGAAAAACAACATTGGCTAACACATGGTCGTCATTGTCTTCGATTGATGCTATACCGGCCGAGTAACCACCAGTTGTCCTGGGACCCACATCGATCAGAATTATCTGGCCCGCGTTAAAGTCAACATCAACAGTCGGCTCGCCGTAGCTGGCAAGTGCTTCATTTAGCGATTGCTGGTCAGTGATCACCTCAGTCTTTTTACCAGCTACCCCGCCGTTACTTCGCTCCACAATTACGGAGTAAGCTACCGTATTGCCGACTGAATCGTCGGGTGTACAAACACCATCATTGTATTCGCCGACCTGTCGCACGATATCGTTTGCTGATGGCTCATCACGCGTGCCGGTAATCAGACTGTTCAAAGCGCGGATCATCGTACCGCGTAGAGAGGTGACCACATAACAGTCAATTTCAGGCTCGGCGTGAGAGAGCCCGAAGCCGGAATCATCTGTCAGGAACAGGTAGCGGCTATTGGTCAGTGCAGCCGTGCTGCGCATTATGTACTCCGCGTCTTCACCAACACCACTCGCAGCAACCGGTACCATATGAATGTTCTTTAACCGCGCCTGCTCCGCAGCAGTCCAGGTAGCCCGCATACGGTCACTGTGTGGCGGTGCATCGGCGACCAGAAATAACACCTTGCGACTGTTATCGCGCCAGTCTGCACCAAGCGCTGTCTGCAACGCCTGATCCATTGCCTCCGGATAATCACCGCCACCACTGGCAAATTCCTGATTCAAATTTAACTGGACGCTATTCATATCACCGGAAAAACCGTGCGCACGAACAACGTACTCATCTCCATAGTCGCGGTAGAAAACCAGACCAATTTTTATATCGGCTTGTTGCCGTGTGACTGCGTTTATAATGTCACTCAATTCAGTTTGCAGAAAAAGCAATTCATCGCTCATGCTGCCGGTGGTGTCGATGACAAACATCAGGTCAACCGGTGCTGCAGCAGCTGACTGACTTTGATTATCTCTTGCCAGAGTGACCAGTAACTCCCCGGAATCGATTGCCGCTTGACGGCTAATATCTTGTTGCACCGTGGTGCTATCAGTACCGGTTGCACGTAAGGTAAAGCTGGCAGGCAACGACTCAATGTTGTTATAGAGCGCGGTTATGCCATTGGCAGGCGTGTGCAGCGTAACCACAGATTGCGCATTGGCGCCGGTAATTTCAACTTTTGCATCTGCGTAAGGCAAACCGGATTGATCAGTAACTTCAATGCGTATGCGCTGGTTAAAATCCAGCCGTGGTACATCTATCCACTGGCCACGCCGTTGCAGGTACTCACTGGCGTAGTGCTGATAGAACGACGGGTTTAACTGGTCGTCATAGTCACCCGCCGTCAGGGTGCCCGGCTGGATCGTCTGACCCGGAAAGGTTGGACCAGGGATTCTGTCAACACCCTCGGACGCCACGCTGTCGGACACATCGGCCTCCGGAGCACTCAGCGTGACACCATCACCGCCTGTACTACTTCCACCAACACCCAGTTCCGGGCGCGCCGTCGTTTCATATTGACCGTTAAAACTGACGCTTGGTATTGGCGCCAGTGCCTCTCGCGGCGCATCGCCAATGACAATACCGCCTGTCGAATTCTCGCCAGGAGGCTCAACGACCGGATTATCAGAGGAACCGCAAGCAGTGACAGAAAGGGCAAGGACAACCGGCAAAAACGCATTTTTCATTTTGAAATCCCTGTAAATTTAATTGGGAATATATTCCCAATTAGTGATTTTTACAAGCTCCACAGATGTAAATCGCACGACAATCAGTAGTAGTACACAAATTCAGCGCCATTCGAGTCTTCTCTGGATGGCACAGCATTGGACTGCAACAGCACTTGACATAGTACGATTTCGTATTAATATTATGTACGAACTCGTACTACATTAGGGAAAACCTGTGACGAAGCGACGAAAATTTCTAAAAATTCTAGGCGGTGGAACCATATTGGCTGCCACCGGGGTAGCCGGGTTTGTCGCCACCCGAACACCGGCGAAAGCACTGGAACCCTGGCAGCCCGACAATTACACCGATCCACGCAAAGCAGCACTATCGCACGCGGTACTTGCCCCCAACCCGCACAACAGGCAACCCTCCCGATGGTATAGAGTTACGCGACCCTCTGCTTGAAGCGCTGCGGCTAACGGGACTGCTTACTGAAGACATACTGATGGACGTCGAGCACCCGGGAAACAAGTCGCAGCTCAGTGCGTATTACGCCATGCTGGAAGCGACACCGCACTATGCAGTCCTCACCTCAGAGGAAAATACACGTGCCACTCAACTGGAAACCGGCCGCCGACTAATGCGCCTCTACCTTAAAACCACCGAGATGGGCATTGGCGTGCACCCGGTATCGCAGGCGCTACAGGAGTACGATGAAATGGCGGAAGAATACGCACTGGCCCATCAGCTACTTGCACCCGAGGGCCATACCGTGCAAATGTTACTGCGTTTGGGCTTTGGACCCGAACCGGTTGCCACGCCGCGCTGGCCTCTTGAAACCCGGATTATGAATGACGCCTGACGACGACCAGCACAACGTCTCTCGTTTTTTTACCGAGGTCGGGATCATCCAGCAGTTGATCTCGACCAGGCTTGAATCCCTGCTGCCTGGCCGAATGAGTGCCACACAATTCGGCATACTCGGACACCTCAGCCGTCGGCCGCAGGGAGAAACACCTCTACAGCTGTCTAACGCTTTTCAGGTACCAAAGACGTCGATGACTCACATGCTCGGCGTTTTACAGAAACTGGAGTTTGTCTCTATTGAACCTCACCCCGAGGATGGTCGATCCAAAGTTGCACGTAGTACAAAAAAGGGGCAACAGTTTCTACAAGAGTGTATGGGTCGAATGAACCAGGAGTTGTCTCCAACCATGGCAGCATTGACTGCACAGCCGTTTGCAGACGCTCTGCCCCACCTTCAACGCATCCGTGAAGCGCTGGACAAGGAACGCGACTGATCCATTGATTGACCCCTAAAGAAGTGCCCGACATTGCCGATCATCTGCGCACCAGAAAACGAAGATTTTTTACATGGACGCAGAATCGACGGACGACGATAACAATCTGGAACCCGCCTATCAGCTGATCTATATCAGCGCCGCCAATCACGAATTCACCGAAGAAGAGCTCGAGAACCTGTTGCGAGCGGCCCGCGAAAACAACCAGTCTCTCAACATCACCGGCATGCTGTTATTCCACGAGGGCTCATTCATTCAGGCACTGGAAGGCGAACAAGCCGCGGTCGAAAAGCTTTACAAGAAAATTGGTACCGATAAGAGACATCTTGAGACCAGAGTGCTATACCGGGGAGACGTACCGGATCGCGACTTCAAAAACTGGTCGATGGGTTTTTATCGCTCCAATCAATCAAGCGCCGCAAATCTCGAAGGTTTCCACCAGTTTTTGCAAACCGGATTTATAACAAAGGAAGGGGACGGCCGAGCCAGAAAGGCACTGCTCGCATTCCGGGATGGCAAATGGCATGTAGCTGCAGCATGAAACCGGCCTCGTAACCAATGCCAATGCATCGGCCTATAAAACTGGAGCAAAGCCCGGTAACAAAATTTCCGGGCAATTACCCTGCGGCGTCTACGCAAAACGGGGTTCGGACGAATTTCAGCTCTCGGTCAAAGACAAAAGAACATCACGGTATATAAAAAACCGGAGTTTATTTCCATTGAACCGTACCCCGTCAATGCTGATCCAGGTTCGCGCCGTACAGAAAAGCAGTAACGCATTGCGCAATATTGCATGGGGCGAAAGACACACAGGAAATGTCTCTGATCTGGTCAGCCTTGTCTAAGCCGCCCGCCACCGACGCACTGCCCCACCTTCAACGCATCCGCGAAGCGCTGGACCGCGAACACGACTTATCCATTGATTGATGTAAAACATCAGCAACTATGCGGTGCGAAATTACGCGCTGCGTTTGGCCACTGAAACTTTATACAGTTGCGAGTAGCTGTTGCCGAGGCGAGCCGGAGTGATGCAATCATCTCCTGAATCCGCAGCTGGTGAACATGCAGCACCCCCATCAACTTACCCTACCACCGGTCTCGATCTGGCATTGACAATTTCAGAGTTATGCCACAAAGTACGTGGTATACCACATACCAGATACCAGTCAATTAGAGAGGGTCGCGGGCGTTGCTGAAAATCTGTTCTCAAGGGATCAATTTCTAGTTCGGTGCAAAGAACTATTTGTCGCACGAGCCCCTGATTTTCTGGTCCCGTGATCGGCGACTATGGATATTCATTGCATCAATGTATGGCTCGGATTGACGTGCACCGTTAGCAGAACAATCGGGGCTTTCACGAGCCCCCGAAACACGCACTGACCGTAAACCTCGGCCGGGAGTGGACCGGATGGGCATTGGAACCGTAAAAATCTTGCAGTCAATCGAGCGCGGTGATCGATTGACAAGATGTGCCGAGCTACACCAAAAGATTTCACAACCACCTGAGAATACCTGGCTGGCACTTGAGAGGCAGAGCAGCCAATCGCTAACGACTAACCGCCAGAACGATTAGAGGAAACTATGTCTGTAGAATTGCAGGAAAGAACCGAAAGCGCAACCGCCCAGAAAGAAGAACTCACCGACGGTTTTCATCTATTAATCGATGCACTAAAAATGAATGGGTTGAATACCATTTATGGTGTGCCGGGGATTCCGATTACAGACTTCGGTCGCCTGGCGCAAGCTAGCGGGATGCGTGTACTGTCGTTCAGACATGAACAGCACGCAGGTAATGCCGCTGCAATCGCGGGTTATCTGACGCAGAAACCCGGTTTATGCCTGACAGTATCAGCTCCCGGTTTTCTGAATGGTCTTACTGCACTGGCGAATGCGACCACAAACTGCTTTCCGATGATATTACTCAGTGGCTCATCGGAGCGTGAAATTGTTGACCTGCAGCAGGGTGATTACGAAGAGATGGATCAACTCGCCATCGCCAAACCATTGTGCAAAGCCGCGTTTAGAGTGTTGCATGCGGAAGATATCGGTATAGCGGTAGCACGTGCGATACGTGCTGCGGTGTCGGGTCGGCCCGGAGGGGTTTATCTTGATTTACCTGCCAAACTTTTCGGCCAGGCAATGAACGCCGCTGCTGGCGCGAAATCACTGGTAAAGGTTGTCGATCCGGCGCCAGCGCAACTGCCATCCGGTGATGCTCTGTCTCGTGCACTCGATGTTCTGAAAAGTGCCGAACGCCCGTTAATTATTTTGGGTAAAGGAGCGGCATACGCACAGGCAGATGATCTGGTGCGATCGTTTGTCGAGAAAAGCGGCATTCCCTATTTACCCATGAGCATGGCGAAGGGCCTGTTACCAGATACACATTCGCAATCAGCTGGCGCGGCTCGTTCTCTGGTTTTGAAAGAGTCAGACGTAGTCGTCATGATCGGTGCACGACTCAACTGGTTGCTATCACACGGCAAAGGCAAAAGCTGGGGTGAGCCCGGTTCGAAGAAGTTTATCCAGATTGATATTGATCCGCGTGAAATGGACAGCAACGTCGAAATTGCAGCACCACTGGTGGGTGACATCGCCTCGTGCCTGAGCGGCTTACTCGATGGTATGGGCCAGCAATGGGCCCCTCCGCCTTCAAAGTGGGTTGATGCGATCTACGCAAAACGCGATGGCAATCTGGCAAAAATGGCGCAGAGAGTTGGCAGTGATACGTCACCAATGGATTTTCACACCGCTCTTGGAGCATTGCGGGAAATTATTGATCAGCGACCAGACGCAATGCTGGTAAACGAAGGCGCCAATACACTGGACTTCGCGCGCAGCGTTATAAATATGCACAAACCGCGCAAGCGTATCGATGTGGGCACATGGGGCATTATGGGTATCGGTATGGGGGCCGCGGTTGCAGCTGCTGTGGAAACCGGCCATCCGGTGCTGGCGGTGGAAGGTGACAGTGCGTTTGGATTTTCCGGCATGGAGGTAGAGACTATCTGCCGCTACAACCTGCCGGTTTGTATAGTGGTATTTAATAATAACGGAATCTATCGCGGAACGGATGTAAATCCAACGGGCGATAAAGATGTAGCGCCAACGGTATTCGTTAAAGACAGTCGTTACGAAATGATGATGCAGGCGTTTGGTGGAGACGGTATCTATGCGACCAGTCGCGATGAGCTAACCCGCGCGGTTAATAGCGCGATGGATTCCGGCAGGCCAACCCTGGTCAATGCGGTAATTGATGAAAATGCCGGAACCGAGAGTGGTCGCATTGGAAATCTGAATCCCCAGAGTGTGGTAAAAAAATAGCAGCGTGTTGGTTGAGGCGCTGGCGCTCTCAAGGCATAGTTAAAAGTAGCGCATGCGCACGAGCTATTTAGCTGAATTGAATAACTACCAGGTTAAGGCAAAGTATGAAAGCTTTAGAAGGCATAAAAATTCTCGATTTCACCCACGTTCAATCCGGACCAACCTGCACCCAGTTACTTGCCTGGTTTGGCGCCGATGTTATAAAAGTTGAGCGCCCGGGTGTTGGCGATGCGACACGCAAGCAGCTAGTCGATGTGCCGGGTGCTGATAGCCTTTACTTCACTATGCTAAACCACAACAAACGCTCGATTGAACTCAATTCAAAAAACGAAACCGGTAAAGAAGTACTTACACGGTTGATTGAAGAGTGCGATGTTCTGGTAGAGAACTTTGCCCCGGGTGCACTGGATCGAATGGGCTTTACCTGGGAGCGTATACAAGAGATCAACCCCAGGTTGATTATGGCTTCGATCAAGGGCTTCGGACCAGGTAAATACGAAGACTGCAAAGTTTACGAAAACGTCGCACAGTGTGCTGGTGGTTCCGCGTCAACTACCGGTTTTCTCGATGGTCCACCGCTTGTCACCGGCGCACAAATAGGTGACTCCGGTACAGGATTACATTTGTGTCTCGGTATTGTGACCGCGTTATTTCAACGGGAAAAAACCGGTCGTGGTCAAAAAGTATCGTGTGCTATGCAGGATAGCGTATTGAATTTGGCCAGAGTAAAACTTCGCGATCAACAGCGATTGAAAGCAGGTCCGTTGCAAGAGTATTCCCAGTATGGCGAGGGAGTGGAATTCGGTGAGGCGACTCCGAGAGCGGGCAACGATTCCGGTGGTGGTCAACCGGGTCGTATTCTCAAGTGCAAAGGCTGGGAGCAGGACCCCAACGCCTATACATACTTCATCATCCAGGCAGCCGTATGGGAGAAAGTGTGCGATGTTATTGGCGAACCCGAGTGGAAAACCCGGGACGGTTATGCGAAGCCGGTGGATCGACTCGATAAACTGAATGAAATATTCGAAAGAGTTGAAGAGTGGACCAAAACCAAAAGCAAATTTGAAGTGATGGATATCTGTAACCCGCACGATATTCCGGTCGGGCCCATTCTATCCATGAAAGAAATTTCGGAAGATGAAGGCTTGTACGCCACGGGCACAATGGTGGAGATTGATCACCCGGAACGCGGTGCATATCTGAGTGTCGGTTGTCCAATAAAGCTGTCGGAATCCACAGTCGAGGTAGAACGTTCACCGCTACTTGGAGAACATACCAGTGAAATTCTGCAACAAGTATTGGGTTACTCGGGAGAGGAGCTTAAAAAAGTGATTGAATCCGGGGCCGTTGGCGAGGTGAAAAGCTGATGCCCGGACTCACAAATAAGGAGTTGCAATGCGATTAATAGTGATGGGACAACAGGCATTCGGCAAAGATGCGCTGGCGAAAATTCTTGACGCTGGAACAGACGAAGTAGTAGCCGTTTACTGCGAGCCGGATCGGGAAGGTGGCTCTGTAGATCCAATAAAGGAATTTGCATTAGAGAAGGGCATACCCGTTCTTCAGCCTGCACATTTCAAGGAACAGGCGACACTTGATGAGCTTGCGTCTCATCAAGCCGACTTAATGGTAATGGCATTTGTTAACGTTTTTGTCCCTGAAGCGGCACGTGATATTCCGAAACAGGGGTCAATCTGTTTTCACCCGTCGCTTTTGCCACTGCATCGTGGCCCATCTGCGGTCAACTGGCCAATTATTATGGGCAGCAATGAGTCTGGCTATTCGTGGTTCTACCCAACCGATGGTCTTGACGAAGGTGACGTACTGCTGCAATGGAAGTGTCCGATTGAGCCCGATGACACGGTAATCAATCTTTATTTTAAAAAGATTTATCCATCAGCCATTGAGTCGGTGCTTGAGGTATGTGATCTATTCAGATCGGGAAATCCTCCCCATATCGTACAAGATGAATCTAACGCGACCTATGAGCGGCGTTGTACAAAAAAGCACTCACACATTGACTGGTTCAAACCGGTAGCTCAGGTTTATAACCTGATTCGCGGGACCAATCCGGCCCCGGGAGCCTGGACACAGCACAATGGCGACGAGCTTGGCGTTTACGACTGTGTTCGAATTGGCGGTGATGGTATAGCTGGCAGGGTAATGGAAATTAGTGAGGAAGGTGTTGCAGTACAAAGTGTAGGCGGGCGCATTTTAATGAAGCGCGTAAAACCAAAAGACGGTAAAAAAGTAGCTGCGGCAGAATGGGCTGCCGAGAGCGGCCTGGCAGTCGGCGATACTCTTGGGTAGCGCGACTCCAATAACAATTAACAAAACGGTATTTAATTAATGGCTGTTAAAACTGATATAGAAATTGCACGTGAAGCAACCAAGCAGCCGATATTGGATATCGGCGATAAGTTAGGTATCCCGGCTCAGTCACTGGTGCCATACGGACACGACAAAGCCAAGGTGTCCGCCGATTTTATCGCAGCGCAAAAAGACAGGCCCGATGGCAAGTTGATTCTTGTTACTGCTATTAACCCCACACCCGCTGGTGAAGGCAAGACCACTACCACCGTCGGCCTTGGTGATGGTCTGAATGCCATTGGTAAAAAGGCAATGATCTGTATCCGGGAGGCATCACTTGGACCTTGCTTTGGCATGAAAGGCGGAGCAGCCGGTGGTGGCTACGCTCAGGTCGTACCGATGGAAGATATGAATCTTCACTTTACGGGTGATTTTCATGCGATCACATCGGCGCACAATCTATTGTCAGCAATGATTGACAACCATATTTACTGGGGCAACGAGCTAGAGATAGATTCGCGCAGGGTCACGTGGCGCCGTGTGGTAGACATGAATGATCGCGCCTTACGACAGATTACCACTAGCCTCGGAGGGGCTACTAACGGGTTCCCGCGTGAGGCAGGCTTCGATATCACCGTAGCGTCCGAGGTAATGGCAATTTTGTGTCTTGCTAATGATCTCGATGATCTGGAAAAGCGACTTGGCGATATTATTGTCGCTTACCGTCGAGACAAATCACCGGTGTATTGTCGTGATGTAAAAGCAGACGGCGCTATGACTGTCTTGCTTAAAGATGCCATGCAACCCAACCTTGTACAAACCCTTGAGAACAACCCGGCACTGGTACATGGTGGGCCATTTGCCAATATAGCGCACGGCTGCAACTCGGTTGTAGCGACCAAAACCGCCCTGAAACTCGCAGATTATGTCGTCACTGAGGCTGGTTTCGGTGCGGATCTTGGTGCCGAGAAATTTCTGGATATCAAATGCCGCAAAGCGGGTATTGCGCCGTCAGCTATCGTATTGGTTGCTACCATTCGAGCAATGAAAATGAACGGCGGGGTAGCCAAAGACGACCTCAACTCCGAGAACGTAAAAGCGGTTGAAGAGGGTTGTGCAAATTTGGGACGACATATCGAAAACCTCAACCGCTATGGTGTGCCGGTGGTAGTCGCAATTAATCACTTTACTCTCGATACCGACGCCGAAATTGCCGCTTGTCAAAAATACGTAGCTTCACAGGGCGCGGAGGCAATTGTCTGCAAGCACTGGGCAAATGGCTCGGACGGAACAAAAGACCTGGCAAACAAGGTTGTGAGCATCATTGATGAGGACAAAGCGAGTTTTAAGACGCTGTATCCTGATTCAATGCCGCTGATGGAGAAGATAGAAACCATCGCTAAAAAGATCTACCGCGCCGATGAGGTAATTGCAGATAAAACTGTTGTAGATCAGCTAAAGGCCTGGGAAGAAGCTGGTTATGGCGAACTGCCGGTTTGTATCGCAAAAACACAGTATTCGTTTAGCACCGATCCGAATCTGCGCGGTGCACCAACCGGTCACACAATACCAATAAGAGAAGTCAGGCTATCAGCCGGAGCCGGATTTATCGTGGCGATTTGTGGTGCGATAATGACTTTACCCGGACTACCAAGAGTGCCTGCAGCCGAGGTCATTAAACTCAATGATAGCGGCGAAATTGAAGGGCTGTTCTAGCCAATAGCTGGCTTGCCGACATCGTGACTGTAACTGTTTACCGGATAGCGCTTATCCGGTCTTATTCGGAAACCCATTCAGGGTGACCGACTTCGTCCAGGCAAGTAAGGATTTTCTCGTGCTGGTCTTCGCGAAACCGGTCAATAGTGCTTTTTGAGTTCACCCGATGCAGACGGAAACTGGCGTCAAATGGATCGAGTCCCAAAAAGTCATATATCTCTGCTGGACCGTTGGATGTGATGCCGGAATATGTCGTACGAAGTACAGGGCCTTCAGCCTTTTTTAGCAGGTCAGCCACATACCGATCCTGACGAAAACAAAACTTCAAAAATTGTTCTTTGTCGAACTCGATCCTGGGCCGCACGTGCTTTCCAGCCCCTTCTCTTACCTTAGCCTCGGGCAAGTGTGCAACACCAGTTGCTTTTGCCAATAGCTGAGAAGAATACTTCGCAAGCTTGTTTTCCCGAACATGCACTATCTTGTGGATACCCGGGTGACCAAGTAAGTACTCGCAAGCTTCAGGGGCTTGTCGGTGCCACATTTTAAAGCCTACGCACTTCGGACCCGACGAGAAGCCAAGTACTTTTTCGGCAAAAACTGTGGTATCGCTCAGGCGATTCTCAACCCCGATTTCAGCGACGAATTCTTCACGTAACCCACCCTTGTTCTTTAAAAAAACTTCTTCATGAACGTATGCATCGGGGTGTTGGGAAAGAAGATCTATCGTCACCGTTGTCCCGGACCGCGCCGAACTCAACAGGACAAAACGGATTTCAGGCTGCACCGGTTTTTTTGTATTTCTGGAATTATTCAATGTTGAGTTGTTACAGTGTCTTTGCTAACAAACTACTGGTGCCTTACTTCAACTGGTTTTATCGTAAAAAATTGAATTTCCGGCTGGCTGCGTTACGCTGGCTGGTGCGCAAAAGTCTTGCCACCCCACAGTGGTTGGTTAACAGATTTTGCGCGCAGCCTAAAGTGCATCAAAATCATCAAGTCCCAAGAGGCAGAAAAAAGATCCCTCGATATTTCGCCTCTGACGCCAGCTTCGCCTGGCGCTACTGGCTGTCCATTTAATGTTTTTGGATTTTAGTTAACATCTGTGTTTTGACAGGCAGAACACACACTAGGCGACAATGCGTCATTGTCGCCGTAAAAAGAGAATTCTATACGCGAACTGCCCTGCCTCATCACCAACTCGCACCGATACTGAAACCACTATCTTGACGCTGCAGTATTAAAATCAACGCTATCTGCAGCCACTTCTTTTTCTACGATACAAATATCCCAATGAGCCAAAGAGAATAATCAGAATCGCAGGATCAAAGACTGCACCCGGCTTTATCACACACCCTCCACCGCTGCTACCAACCTGCTCATCCGCCGTGGCTGGATCATCCAGCGGCGGCGTGGTGGGTTCAACCTGAGATTCTTCATGCTCAATGTTATCCCAAATACCGTCGTTGTCCGTGTCGGGGTTATACATATCGAAGCCGAATTGTTCCTCGTCGGCATCGCTTAATCCATCCCCGTCAGCATCGGTGTCACTCGCTGGCACGACGAGAATGCGCCTTGATACAGAAACATCAGAATTTGTCGCAACTACCTCAGCTTCACCTGGTCGTAACGCCGCGATTACTCCATCAGAACTCACCGAGAAAACAGGGGAATTGCCGGGAGTTGTAGTCAACCCATCGACGATATTCTCGCTACACAATGTGCCACTACTGGCGGTTGTAAGCATTCGATTAAAACCATCACTATAGCGCCCAATGATTACAAGCTGTTCGGTTGCTCCCGGGTACATCACCACTCTTTCACCAGGCTCGAATATCAGATCTCTCAATCCTGATGTCGGCGGCGTCACATCAATCACAACGCTATTGGATCTAACGAGTTGATTGTCTAGAAATGCTGTTGCGTAGTACCAATAGCTACCGGAGGCGCTGTTGGGTATATCGATAGCCCACCGGTAAGGTGCTGAGCTGTCATCGAGATCGCCCTTCTGACTAGTCAGCGTGGCTACGTCAATTTCTCCAACCGAGGAAGTCAATTCGAAAGTCACTTCACCGCCGGGTAACGGATTCAAGTCACTAACCGTTAGCATCAATTCGGGTGCCTCGTCCCCATAGGCGGCGTTTATTCCCAACAGGCTAAAAATACCAGACGTATTCAAATATGCTAGTCGTTCAAAGAACGATTTTTTTTCTTTGGCCCGTCAATAACATCAGGTACAAGCGAGTCTCTATCGAAAGAAGCGGTCTCAGAAAAGCGATCTCTCCCCCCCTGCAAGGTATCCAGCACCCAGTCGACAACATCAGTACCACCCACCTGCTTACCCATGCCAAGGTGAGTGACTCCCCGCTCCTCGGTGGTTGCCGTTCCCAGTCTGCCGCGGGCACTTGAGAGCGGTACGATACCGTCGGTCTCTTCGTTGTTGAATATCTCACCAACGCTGCACCCTGTATAAGTGACCGCCCGGACTGCAGCATCTCCAATACCGCCATCAAGTCCCAACCTGACACCAATGTTACCAACAAACCCCGCGGTAACCACCTCTTGAGAGGAGGCATTCAAACGGTTTAATTCAACACTTTCGACAGCTAGGAAATCAATCGCACCGGCGACCTGCCGCGCGGGTATAGGATCGACAAAGGGGATATCCGGCGGGTTCTCAAGAAGATTCTCAACCGATTGGATGTACCAAAGCCCGCTTTCCAGAATCTCGTAACCGGCGTCTATCTCAGACTCGGTCATACTCTGCCCTTCGGCGATCGCTCGTATTACGGTAACTTCTACGTCACCGTTTTCATCGACATCAAACCCACCAAAGCGCCGCTCGTCATGCACCACCAGACGTTCTCGACGTATACACGCACCTATTGGCTGATCGTTACGTGTTAAAAGATTCGCCAGTCCACTACCCAGGTGAGGAGTACCAAGCGTTAACAATCGTCTGACCGATCCCAGATTGAAATTTTTCGCCGTCTTGTGGAAACGGTTGTTGGCAAGAAAAATAATAGGGACAGTCACCGTAAAAATAAAAATGTGAGCCATGTCACCTACACAGAAAATCAATTTCGGC
>CAYPCS010000113.1:6201-15893 GCA_964409275.1 uncultured Granulosicoccaceae bacterium | reverse complement strand
GCGAGCATCCAGTAGCAACCGATTCGATTGCCGATAAAATTCACTGTGTCTTTGGCATTTACCACACCTTTGCCCAACGAGTCATTCAGAAAAGCTGACAGTCGCTCGGTGACATTGCTATCGGTGTTGCTGCCCGGCACAAGTTCAACCAGCTTCATGATGTGCACTGGATTAAAAAAATGCGTAACAGCAATATCGCGCTGGAGTCTCTGCGGCATATCTTCATAGATATCGTGCAGCGGGATGCCGGATGTATTAGTACTTAGAATAGAACCATCGGCTCGAACGGCTTCCAGCCGGGTAAACAAGTCGCGTTTGATTTTCAGGTCTTCAACGACCGCTTCGCAAATCCAGTCAGCATCGGAGAGCAATTGTAAATCGTTTTCCAGGGAGCCCGCCTTTATCGAAGCTGCCTGTTCATTCGTTAATACCGGTCGCTTGCCGCTGCTCAATCGCTCGATGGCCTTATCTACGATTTCGGTTTTCATATCGAGTAGAACTACCTCGCAGCCGTTGTTCGCACATAGCGCCGCAATCCCTGCTCCCATAGTGCCAGCGCCGATCACCGCCACCTTTTTGATTGTTGCTGACATCGTTGCTCCAGATCCGCTTTCGAAAAACGGTAGTGTACTGGAACCAATAACAGCGTGTATATGAGGGCCATGTATTTGGTCTGTAAATGGTGTCCGGATCGCAGCCGGAATTGTGCGCGGTTAAAGGGCAGGCGAGCAATTTGTATCTTGTAAAAGGACTCCCGAACTGACTGATCGAATTTTGGAAGTAGACAGTTTAACCGGCGACCTGACAACAACTTGTGAGCAAAACCGCGACTGCCATTCTGATAGACTTCGGCCATTCGCTTGCGAGGATTTGAACATGGCTAAACAAATTGGATTCGACACTTTAATGCTGCATGCCGGGCAGAGGCCCGATGCCACCACCGGCGCTCGCGCAACGCCGTTATATCAGTCAACGTCTTTTGTCTTTGACGATAGCGAGCATGCTGCTTCGCTGTTTAATGTCGGACGGGCCGGGCATGTGTACTCGCGAATTTCCAATCCGACGGTCGGTGTACTGGAAGAACGAGTGGCTGCACTGGAGGGCGGGGTTGGTGCGGTTGCAACTGCTAGCGGTATGGCGGCTATTCATCTGGCCATTACCACTCTGGCTGGTGCCGGCTCGCACGTAGTGGCCTCGCGGGCGCTCTACGGTGGTACGCACAACCTTCTCGCTTATACGCTACCAAGGTTTGGGATCGAGACCACTTTCGTCGATCCGCAAAACCCGCAGGAATGGCAGGCTGCCATGCGTGAAAACACTCGGGTGTGCTTTGGTGAAGTGGTTGCCAATCCTGGCTGTGAAGTGCTCAATATCAGCGCGATCGCCGATATCGCGCATAGCCACGGTGTGCCGCTGGTGCTCGATTCAACACTAACTCCCCCCTGCCTGATCAAACCGTTTGATCATGGAGCGGATATCGTTGTCCATTCGCTAACCAAGTTCATTGGCGGGCACGGAGTAGCCATTGGTGGTTGCGTGGTGGACTCGGGCCGCTTTAACTGGACAGAGTCGGGTAAATTTACCCAGCTATCCGAACCCTACAAAGGTTTTCACGGAATGAACTTCGTTGAAGAGTTTGGGCCGGCAGCGTTTATCATGCGAGCGCGCAAAGAGGGCTTGCGGGATTTTGGGGCATCGCTGAGCCCGGCCAACGCATTTTATCTGTTACAGGGATGCGAAACCCTGTCTATGCGCATGCAACGTCATATCGAAAACGCGCGCGCAGTAGTAGCGTTTCTTGCCGACAACGACGCTGTAGAAAGTGTGGCTTACCCGGAACTGGACGATCATCCTGACAAAGAACTGGCTGCCAGGTTGCTGCCGCAAGGTTGCACTGCCGTTTTCAGCTTCGAACTAAAAGGAGGACGCAGCGCAGGGCAACGGTTTATTGAAGCGCTGAATTTATTCTCGCATCTGGCAAATGTAGGTGATGCCAAGTCTCTGGTGATTCATCCGGCCAGCACTACTCACAGCAGAATGGATGCAGCGTCACTGCGTGAGGCAGGCATCTCGGAAGGTCTTGTGCGTCTGTCAATCGGACTGGAGGATCAAGCGGATCTCATTGAAGATCTTTCGCGCGGGCTGCGTGCGTCGCAAAAAGGAGAGCGACGATGATTGTAGATGTTGATGGCCAATCAACCTATGTATACACAGGTGGTGAAGAGCACCGCGCCGATGCTCCCGCTGCAGTGTTTATTCACGGCGCGGCCATGGACCACACGATATGGACACTATATTCCCGCTATTGGGCAAAGGCCGGTTTCAATGTGGTGGCCATTGATTTGCCAGGTCACGGGTTATCACAGGGTCAGCCGCTGGGCAGTATTGAACAAAACGCCGATTTTGTAAAAACGCTGCTAGACCAGCTTAACCTGACAAAAGAGCTTCACGTTGTTGGTCACAGCATGGGTTCATTGATTGGTCTTGAATGTGCCGCGAACATAGACGGTACTGTGCGACTTGCGATGCTCGGAACAGCTTATCCAATGAAAGTTGGCAAGCCTTTAATGGATGCGGCCATGGCGAATCAATCGGAGTCGGTAGACATGATTACGCACTTTGGACACAGTTTCGGATCTCAGCTGGGCGGTAATCCGGTGGCGGGAATTTATGTTCCTAATCTATCGCAGCGGTTGATGCAGCAGGCCGGGCCCGGGGTAATGCACAGCGACCTGCAAGCCTGTGATAACTACCGTGGGGCCGAATCGAGTGCGGCGCGTGTTAAGTGCAAAACGGGATTGATCCTCGGACAATACGACGCCATGACACCCCCGGCCGCCGCCGCCGCATTGGTGGAACTATTGGCCGATTCGACAGTCTTCAACATTGAAGACTGTGGGCACATGATGATGGTCGAGAAGCCTGAGCTAACCCATCGGGCACTGTGCGATTTGTTTGCGGTGTCTAAATAAGCCGTGACTGCAAGCAGGTTTAGAAAGATAAAGGCATGCCTCGACAAGCGGCAACCGGATCTCACGGTAATCACCGACAATGTTCATAAAGCGCACAACGTGTCGGCCATCATGCGTACCTGTGATGCGGTTGGTGTCCATGCTTTCCATGCGGTGATGCGCGGCGACGAGAAGTTTCGGGCCCGCAGTGGAATTGCCATGGGGAGTGACAAGTGGCTCGACGTCAAGCTGTATGACGATACCAGGTCTGCGATCACCACAACGAAAGATCTGGGCTTTTCCGTTGTGGCGGTGCACAAAAGTGAACGTTCGGCGGATTTTCGCGAGATTGATTATTGCCAAAAGACCGCAGTCCTTTTTGGTGCAGAGCTCTTCGGCGTAAGCGATGTGGCGGCGCAGCTGGCGGATCAACATGTGTCAATTCCCATGATGGGAATGGTCGAATCTTATAATGTGTCAGTGGCTGCAGCGATCGTGTTACTCGAGGCTCAGCGGCAACGCAGTAAGGCCGGGTTTTATGACCACCGGCGGTTGAGCAGGGAAAATTATCGCGATTTTCTCTATCGCTGGTACCGGCCAGTCGAGGCGGAATTTTGCGATGCCAATAAAATCGGCTATCCGATGCTCGATGGCGAAGGCGAATTGGCGGACCCGGAGGCATTTGCTCGTCAGCGAATGGCGGTAAAACGTTAAAATGCTGAATCACAGCGAATATTTTTTGTTACATGAGTGACAAATCGGTAATTATTGAGACATAATGCACATGTCTGCCTCGCAATGTAATTCAGCGTCGTCGACTAAGTCACTCAAAGAATTAAATACGAATATGAGAACGTTGATATGACAACAAATACGCTTTCTAAAACAGGAGTAGCCTTTGCTTTTTGCATTTTTGCAACCGGAGTGGCTGAGTCCCAGGACGTAACCAAGGACAATCTCAGTCTGTATCCACCTGATGCAAAACCCGGCGAATGCTACGCCAAGGTGCTCGTGCCGGCCAAATATGACGTCGTCACGGAAAAGGTACTGAAAAGAGAAGCCAGTGACAAAATAACTATCGTTCCGGCCAAATATGAATGGGTTGAGGAGCGAATAATGGTCAAGGAAGCGAGCGATCGAATCGAGGTAAGCCCTGCGACTTATCGCTGGGTTGAAGAAAAAGTGATGGTCGAGCCGGCAACGACACGCCTGGTGCCAATGCCGGCAGAATACGAGACCGTGGCAGAGCGTGTGCTTGATCGTCCCGAGCAAACCGTCTGGAAAAAAGGGCGCGGGCCCATCGAGCGCATCGACAACACCACAGGTGAAATTCTTTGCCTGGTCGTCGAGCCGGCAACTTACAAAACCATTAACCGAACTGTTGTAAAGAAACCGGCTTCAACGCGCCAGGTTGAGGTACCGCCAGTTTTTAAAACCATACGCAAGCAGGTGCTGGATAAACCGGCGGAGGTAACCAAGGTTCCCTTGCAGGCAGAGTTTTCTACGATTCGGGTGCGAAAGATGGTTGAGCCGTCGAAAGAAAGTCGCGTCAGTTTGCCAGCTGAATTCCAGACGGTATCAAAGCGGGTGCGTGTATCCAGCGAGCGCATGAGCTGGCAGCCGATCCTCTGTGAAACCAATGTCACACAGGAAGTAATTGCCGCGCTGCAGCAGGCGCTGGATGCCGAAGGTTTTGATCCGGGTGACATCGACGGGGTTCTTGGAGGCTCGACAATGACAGCGGTTGAGGCTTACCAGCGCAGTAATGGTCTGGCGCGTGGCGGGCTTACCATGGAAACGCTCGAAGAGTTGGAGATCAAGCTGCATTGAGAGCCATACCGGCACTGGAGTAACGAAATCCCGCAGTAATGCGGGATTTTTTGTTCTCAGGTGAGAAGGCCAGAGCAGAGGTATACCACCGATATAGCGTCGGCTATCGCAATTTTGCTGTGTTTATTTATTCGCTCTAACATTCGCCAACAAGGCGATGGCGTAATTCTTCGCAGCAGGAAGGCTCGCAGCAGGGTTCTACTGCAAAATTTCTAGTCGCGCTGTTTGTTCGCCAGCGCGGAAAAAATAGCATCGCGAATGTCTGCGACTTTGCCGATACCATCTATCTCGATATAGGCAGGTGCATGCGTATCGCCGGTATCGGCCCAGCTTCGGTAGTAGTCGATGAGCGGAGCGGTCTGTCGATGGTAGACGCCCAGTCTGTTACGCACGGTTTCTTCCTTGTCGTCTTCACGTTGTACTAATGGTTCACCCGTATGGTCATCGATACCCTCGTTGCGCGGCTTTTTGTAGGTGGTGTGGTAGGTGCGGCCAGACGAAAGATGGGTCCGTCGTCCGCTCATGCGCCTGACAATTTCGTCGTCGTCCACCGAGATCTCAATCACCGCATCAATATCGATATTGCTTTCCTTTAACGCATTAGCCTGAGCTATCGTGCGAGGGAAGCCGTCGAACAAAAACCCGCTGGCGCAATCCGGGTTTAAAATTCGCTGTTTAACCAGGCCGATGATGATGTCGTCAGAGACAAGATTACCGGCGTCCATGACTTTTTTAGCCTGTTTGCCGAGATCACTGCCTTCACTGATTGCAGCACGTAGCATATCCCCGGTTGATATCTGCGGAATATCGTATTTTTCGGTGATATAAGTCGACTGGGTCCCTTTCCCGGCACCCGGACCACCGAGCAAAATTAAACGCATTTGTGGTTCTGCCTTATAGCGAAATATTAGAATTTTTTTCGGCAATCGGAGTAGCTGAGTTGCCACCCGTGCGCAGTAATGCGCATAATCCATGAAACAGTGCTGCCCGTGCAACTTTCTCTGCACCAACGCGTCGCGTCAATTGGCACTGTGTGTCGATAATCATTCTTTGCAAACACGGTATGCCGACAAAATGACATCGCCGAATAACCGTGAAAAACTGGAGCGCTTGCGCCAGGATATTGTGTTTTCAGAGGAATTACTCGGAGAAAACATCACGTTTCATACCACCTGGGGGCTTTTTTCTCCCCGGGAAATAGATGCGGGTACACGGCTGTTGCTCGATAACCTGCAAATTCATGACGAATCCACAATCCTGGATCTTGGCTGTGGCTACGGTGCGCTAGGGTTAGCACTCGCAAAGCGCTGGCCAGACGCTCGGGTGCATTTAGTCGACAAAGATTTTGTTGCAATCGATTTTTGTCAAAAAAATGCCCGGATAAATGGCTTGGTAAATACATGTGTCCAGTTAAGTAACGGCCTGGGGCAGGTTAGCGCAAAAAACTTCGACGTTGTGGTTTCAAACCTGCCCGCTAAATCCGGCAAAGAGCTTTACTATTTAATGTTCTCGGATATCCACGAGCGGTTAACGCCTGGCGGTCGATTTTATATCGTAACCATCACCGGCTTGCGCGGGTTTGTGAAACGTACCTTTTCGGAAATTTTCGGAAACTACCAAAAACTGAAGCAGGGGAAAGTATACACGGTTGCGATGGCTGAACGACGCCAGTCAACGTAAATTTGCGTGTAGAAATTTGTGTTGCATACGGTAGCCCCGGAGCCGCGCACTAATCTAATAATACACATTCAGAGACATTGTGCTACTGCACCGCTGTTTCTGCACCGGCGCTAAACAGCCAGGTGTTGGTATCGGCGAATTATCGCTTCAAGTACAGTGGTTGCTTCAAGTACACTGACGATCCGGCGTGCGTGTTACTAGCCTTACGCAAGCCGAATTGTGTATTGTTGAACTAAAAAAACAAGATTTGAAAAAATACAAATGCGCTTTCAATTTCCCCGAAAAATGTATTGGCTCTGCGCGTCTGGCTTGCTACTTGTTGCTGTGGCAGCGCTATTGCCCGGCAAGACCTATGCGCTGGATTCCAGTTCGACGTTCTTTACCCGGCATCTGTCGCAGCGGCAACTGTACATGGAGCTCGGGCAGTTGCTTGAGGAAGGTAATCTTGAGGCAGTAGCCAGGCGACAAGAGGAGATACAGGGGTATCCTCTCGGTTCCTATCTGGAATATCGGATACTGCGAAAGCGGTTGGCCAACGCTGATCAGCCGATACAGGCGATTAAGCAGGTGGATGCCTATGATCGTAAATACAACGATGAGCGTTTTTACCGGCGATTAATCGGAGTACTAAAGAATCGCGCCGTTAAGCTTAATCGCTGGAAAGATTACGCCGTTATTGCAAAGCTGCCGAATGCGCCGGTACATCCCTGCGACGATCTGCTGTCGAGGGTTAAGAATGGTCAAACCACATCGTTCGACGAAAGCGCGAGGCAGTTGTGGGTTGAGCCAGGCAGGCATACCGGAAACTGTGACACGGCGTACTCTGCGCTAATAAAGCAAAATGCAGGGATACCGGCCGGCACAATATGGCGACGTACTGTCTCTCTGATCGTTAACGGCCAGCTTGACCGGGCGCGGTTGATGTTGCGTTTTTTTAACCGACGAGATCAACAGACCGTGCGTGCTTGGATAGAAGGGGTTAATGAGCCGCAAACCCTGATCAAGTCCGACGCCGTTCTTGGTACCAGTGAGCATCATCGTCGGATTGTCAGTCATTTGCTGCAACGCTGGCAGCGCGTGGACATAGAGGCAGCGAGCGATTACTGGCGCCTCAATGGTGTGCAGTTTGGATTTAGTGCAGACAACGTAGCGGCAACCATCAACCGTTTTGCGGTGCTGGCGGCGAAGCGTAGATTGCCAGTTGCACCGTCACTGTTGGAGAAGGCGAGCGGGGATCGCGATGTGCGCTACTGGCGTGTGCGAATGGCATTGAGATCTCGGGATTGGCAAGGTGCACTGCAACAACTGGATCGACTTTCTGGCTCCGAAAATCAATCAGTGCGCTGGCGCTATTGGCGTGCAAGATCCCTGAGTGAGCTGGGTTACCGTGCAGCGGCTGAAAAAATTTACCGGCAACTGGCTGGCAAGTTTGAATACTATGGATTCCTTGCCGCTGATCAACTGGCAATGACCTATAACATCGGTGCTTCTGCGCCACTGGTAGACCGTTCAGCCTTAAATGCTCTGAAAACCTCCGGCCAGCTGGAGCGGGCAATCGAGTTTTTTCTGACGGGCACCGGGTGGGAAGGGCGCCGCGAATGGAATCGGGCGTTGCAGGGAGCGAGTCGGGAGCAGTTGGTGGCTGCGGCACAAATTGCACTGTCACTCGACTGGCATGATCGCGCTTTTGCATCGATGAAACTGGCCGGGGAAAAAAATGCCCTCGAATTACTTTTTCCCACGCCGCATCGTGACCTCGTTAACACGCTGGCCCGCCAGCTTTCCGTTCCGCGTGAATTTGTGTACGGGGTAATGCGCCAGGAGAGCAGCTTCATACCTGACATCAAGTCACCGGCCGGAGCGGTTGGTCTGATGCAACTGATGCCGGCAACTGCCCGGGAGATGGGGAGCAAGATCGGCCTGCGTGTGCCGCGCTGGAAGCTAACTGATGGAGAACTGAATATCCGCCTCGGCGTGATGTACCTCAATCAGGTATTGGGTCAGTTCAGAAAGAACACTGTGCTGGCGGCTGCAGCCTATAATGCCGGTCCTCGCAGAGTGTCACAGTGGCATGATGAAGGTACAATAGCCGCTGATATTTGGGTTGAGACAATACCGTTTGACGAGACGCGTCACTATGTTAAATCGGTGCTGTTTAATACGACAGTGCTGGATTGGCGACTGCGCGATGGTGCTCACACCCGGCTTAGAGTTCGAATGCCGGATATACTGCCTCTAGGCTGAAGAGCCTCCCCGGCAAGCCGGTGAAGCATTGGCCGATGCGCCTCGTTTTTGCCACTCTTCCGGGGTGAAGGTATGCAAGGCAAGCGCATGTACGCCGCCCTTAAGTTCATCGGCTAACAGTTTGTTTACGGTTCGGTGGCGAGCGACCAGATTTTTGTCGCTAAATCCTTCGCTCACTATCACCACGCGAAAATGCGTTTCAGAGTCGGCAGGTACGTTGTGCATGTGGCTTTCGTTTTCAACGGAAAGATGATTTACCGGCATGCCCTGCTGCAGCTTTCTTTCAATGGTGGTCTGAATTTGCATCGCATGTCCGTAGTTTATTTTGTCTAGAATGATCATGAAAGCCGGTTACAGGTGTAGCGATTGCTCGCAAAATGAAGGCGCTGTGTCAGGCTAAAGATCGCGTGTCCAGGTTAGCTCGCAATAACGTTAGTGTTCCGGAAAACACACGCAGGTGTCCACAACCGGACTGATCCGTTATTATAGGAACATTCGAAACGGTACTGGTTTTATGTCGCAACTTCAACTCAGCGGTAAGCTCATCAAAGACGTCAGGGATTTGCTGGCGACGCACGATGAGGCAGCAGAGGACCCAGGAGTCGCGTCGCAGTATTTGAGCGCTGTGATCGGCTTTTTACTTGGGCAGGAAGATATGTCCGAGCCGCAAAAGCAAGAGGTGCTTGAGGAGCTCATGGCCTTTGCCAACCATGTTTCAGCGGACGTGCAGCGGCAAAAATCGGAGCAGACTCAATCGGCATCCGGGGTATGGAAGCCTGGCATGTCCTGATGGCAGACGCCTGCTCAGGGCCGGGCAAATTGTCAGAATGGTATTGCGGTTTGAGTGTTTTGTTGCAGTGCCAGTGCAGTGCCAGTGCAGCGGAACGCTTCCATTCTCCAAATCTAATTCTTAAGAAACCCGCGTCTATTTATTCACCAAAACACCACACTTTCAATTAACCGGAAACTTACTAACTATGGCTAAAG
>CAYPCS010000113.1:2342-6101 GCA_964409275.1 uncultured Granulosicoccaceae bacterium | reverse complement strand
TTCACCAAAACACCACACTTTCAATTAACCGGAAACTTACTAACTATGGCTAAAGCAACCGCACGCCACATCCTCGTAGACTCGGAAGAGAAATGCCTCGATCTAAAAAAGCAGATTGCTGACGGGGGTGATTTCGCGGCACTCGCATCGGAACATTCCAGCTGCCCATCGGGAAAATCCGGCGGTGATCTCGGTTCATTCGGCCCGGGTATGATGGTGAAGGAATTCGATGAGGTAGTGTTCAACGAAGCTGTGGGCGAAGTCCATGGTCCGGTTAAAACACAATTTGGATTCCACTTGCTGGAAGTTACGTCCAGGGACTGATTTTCACGCCTTGCTGAAGATCTCTTTCGGGGCTTCCGGGGCTTCGGCTATGTGAGCAAACGACAAGCCGCTTCATCTTCTGCGAAGCGGCTGACGTCTCGGGCTTTGCTGCAAATTCTGGACAGCGGGCGTGCTATTGCAGATGTTAAATGATGTGCCAACCGATCGCGTTTATACCCGATCTATGGCAGGTTAGCCTGATACTACCGTTCGCGGTTTTCGAATTCGTATGAACTCAACCAGTGACGTTTTGAATAAACGGCCTGAATATCGGTCGAACCCGGGGCTTGTCAGTCAAGTCTGCAGTGGCAAATTGTACGGGTTGCCATGACATCAGGCATACAAAAATCGGTTGACCTTAAAGGCAACCGATACACCATGATGTCGGTTGTCCTGAGTTCTGTTGATAACTCCATTGATCTTGAATTAATAAAGCGTGACCTTGCCGAGAGGGTATTGCAGGCACCTGCCTTTTTTCAACACACGCCGGTAATCGTCGATTTCTCATCCATCGAAATAACCGAAGAATTCGATTTTAACGCCCTTTTTAAAATTGTTCGCCAACACAGTTTGTTGCCTGTTGCTGTAAAGGGGGTTGCCGATGAAATTCGCGAGCGTCTGCAAAAGGCGGGTGTACCGATAGTCGAGCAATCGGGGTCTGCTGCAAAAGGCGACTCGGAGGATAAGGCAAAACTGCCAGCAGGCCGAATTGAGGGTGAGCCTGGCACCACACTGGTTGTTGATCAACCGATCAAGGCCGGTCAGCAATGTGTCGCACAAGAGGGCGATCTGGTGGTGTTGGCAACGGTTAGTCACACCGCTGAGTTGGTTGCAGACGGCAATATCCATGTGTACGGTGCGCTGCGTGGCCGAGTACTTTGCGGCGTGCGTGGTAACACCGATGCGCGGATCTTTTGTACGTCACTCGAAGCCAGGCTGGTGTCAGTGGCCGGTCGCTACAAAATATTGCAGAAAATCCCTGCCGCGATCAAAAACAGACCGGTACAAATTCGCCTGAAGGGTGAAAAACTCCTGGTAGAACCACTTCCGTCACCACGGTAGCAAATCTCGCCGTCCCCCCTCTGAATGTTGTGTCTGGCGCCCACGCGTAGACTAAAAATTCGTTAAGTAAATATTACACAGCTGAAAATTCTGGCGTCAATTTCTTCGTATTATTTAGAAAAAGTGAATCCGGATGATCACTATGTGCCGGATAAGCAACACTATTTTCATTAAAATAAGTTATTTGTTGCTAATAACAAACAAAATCGAGCTGGAGCTTTGCCTATTGTTTTTTTTGCAACAAACTCTTAAGGTGTTTTTGCCGGGCGAGAACAGAGGCAGCAGCCCGGGCCTGGATAGCGCTAGTTTATGAAAAAAATTGCTCGGAACGCGTTTGTTTTAATCGCCTCGGTCGTATCGTCTGTCAGTCTGGCCGAATCTGACTTTTACGGATCGATACGACAGACGTTGTTGTACACCGATACTGATGGTGCAAACACTGACGGCGACATAGGGGTAGTGGATAGTGAGTCCCGGTTTGGATTTCAGGGCAGGCAGGAGATTGGGTCGGTAACGGCGTTTGGGCGCTGGGAGCTGGGGCTTGAAGCGAATGACCAGTTGTCGTCGCCGGTAACAAGGCTTGGTTTTGTAGGATTGAGTGGAGATTTCGGGGCTGTTTCGTTTGGGTCCCAGTGGTCGGCGTGGGATAGCTACATTGGCGGCGATCACACAAATTTTGCCGAGGAAGGCGAGTGGCATAACGGCACGGAAAGAAACGGTGACACATTGAAGTACGTCGGGCAGTTTGCAGGCGTGACCGTAGAAGCAGATGCGGTACTGGTGGCACAGGAGACGGGCGAAGAGGCAACGGAACAGCCTGTGCCGGTCACCGGAGCGAACAGCGGTGTGCTCGACGAAGTGCAGGTGGCACTGAGTTACGAAATTGGTTCTGTCTCGCTGGAGGGGGCAGTGATTGGCAGGGATGGCGGGGAAGACGGATATATGGGTGGCGGCTTTTTGTACGGCGCCCGGGTAGGGTACAACACAGGCGGTCCATTGACTCTGGCTTTTGCAGTGGCACTGGATGATGAAGATTTTGGTGGCGACGACGAGCGAACCCTGGGTTTCAAGTTGCGCGCGTCATACAAGATTGGTGCGAACAATTTTCTTGCGATAGTGACGCAGGCGAACAGAAATAACGCGGCCACCAGGCCGTTCGGGATAGCCGTAGGCTATCAATATAATCTCAGCAAGCGCTCACGCGTCTCGCTGGAAATGTCTTCTGTCGATCCGGATATAGCGGGTTCGGATGTTATGACGGAAGGTGGCGTGATGTATCGCCACGACTGGTAATACTAATAATAATAAAATGTGCGTGAAAATTCAGGGCGTCCCTCGGCGCCCTTTTTTTCGTCTGTAGAAAACTCTAAGCGGTTACCCGTCGGCAGTGTCTGTATACTGATTTTGCAGCACTCATCAAGCACCGGCAGATGGCAATACAGTTGGACAGAAAAGAATCGCAAAAGATAATCAACGCTCGTCAACAGCGATTGAGAGAGCTGATCCTGCGAGTCGAGCTGGATAAAAGTTATACCTATAACGATTCCGGTTTGATCGCAGAGCGTGTGGCGTATCTGGTGGCAAATTGTGATTCGATTCTGGATGTCGGAAAGTCTTCTCGGTCCTGTTTTGAGCTTTACAAACCCGGGCAGGTAACCACGCTCGACATTAACCGGTTTGATGATTACCCGGACATCATCGATGATCTGTGTGATCCGATGCATATCGAAGATGCGATCTTTGATGGTCTGGTCTGTCTTTCAGTAATAGAGCATGTGTACGACCCTCAAGCCGCCGTTAATACGTTGTATCGCTGCCTGAAGCCCGGCGGATATGCGTTTGTGCATGTGCCATTTATATTCCGCTACCATGCTCCCGGTGACTTGTATTTTCAGGATTACTATCGATTCACCAGAGATGGTGTGGCCTATATGTTCCGCAACTTTGACAGGGTAACCCTTTATCCGGTGCGTGGTCGCTTATCAAGCTCGATGAATTTGCAGCGATTCTGGAAAAAACGTATAGAGCGTCGTTTTGGTCACCGGGTTAATCGCTGGGTGGACCGTATTTACGATCGGTTAGCCCACCGAAGCAAGGCGGAGCTGCAAACTTCAGGGTATTTTATCTGGGCGCAGAAGCCAGGTGTTGTCGAGTAGTGACAACAGAAATTGATGCACTGCACTCGTGAATAGTGATTCACCAGCCAGTCGAACAACTTTCGCATTCACCCTGATGCTGCTTGCATTCTTCTGCTTCGCGGCAATGGACACCAGTGCCAAGTGGCTGGTCGCCCAGGTGGCGATTCCCGTGGCACAGGTTGCGTTTCTTCGCTACGTGGGGCATCTGTTCTGGTCGCTGGTTTGGTACGCACCA
>CAYPCS010000113.1:0-2242 GCA_964409275.1 uncultured Granulosicoccaceae bacterium | reverse complement strand
TGCGTTTCTTCGCTACGTGGGGCATCTGTTCTGGTCGCTGGTTTGGTACGCACCACGTGGAGGTCCGGGTATGCTGCATTCAAAAATCCCATGCCGCAGGTAATGCGCGGAGTGCTTCTACTACTCGGTATTGACAGCAATGCTGTTACCTGGTTTTACACCGCCGGAATCGCTGCGGTGTTGCTGGCTCCTGTGGCTGTGTATTTCCGGGTATGGCCTGTTAGTGCAATCCAGTGGGCGCTGCCGGGTTTGCTTGGGACACTGGGAATGATCGGTCATACTCTGTTGACAATAGCGCATCGCCATGCGGAAGCGTCAGTGCTGGCTCCAACCGTCTATTCCCAAATTATATATATCACGCTGCCTGGCTGGCTGGTGTTTGGGTCAGTACCAACAGGTAGTACAATTGCCGGTGCTGTGGTGATTGTGTTGAGCGGTTTGTTTATCTGGTGGCGGGAGCGCCGGATAGCTTCGCACAGTAGCACTATCCCTCTTCGCAGCGGGCGGTGATTGTGTAGCAATAGTTGTCCGGTAGGACGCTTGCCAGCGCTTGTCGTTGTTCAACCCGCCGTTATCAATAAATATATTCTGATACAGGAAACCGTTAGATGAGTGCGTATCAAAAGCTGGTCGATCGATTTGTGGAACTGCATCACCTGAATCATGCGATGACATTTCTGAGTTGGGATCAGATGGTAATGATGCCTTCTAATGGAAACGATTCGAGATCGGCGGCGATGGCGGAGATTGCGAGTATTCATCATGCCAAACTGACCGCCCCCGAGGTGGGTGACTGGCTGGAAGATGCTGCTGCTGTTACTGATGCAGAGCAAAGATTGAGTGTACGGGAAATGCGTCGCGTCTGGCAGAGATCGGCTTGCCTGCCAGCAGAACTGGTTAAGGCTAAAGTGATTGCGGGATCGCGATGCGAGCATGGCTGGCGGTCGCAACGTGGCGAAAACGACTGGAGCGGATTTCTTGCTAATTTCAGGGAAGTAGTAACATTGTCCCGCGAGGAGGCCCAACGAAGGCAATCTGTCGATGCATCACGCTTCGTCACACCCTATGATTCTTTGCTGGATCTGCATTGTGTCGGGGACAGTAAGCAACTCATAGATGAGGTATTTACTGTGTTGCGCGCAGAATTGCCATCACTGCTTCAGGAAGTGACAGAAAAGCAGAGGAGCAGTGATAGTCCGCAACTTACAGGTGTCTATCCTGTGGAGCAGCAGCAGGCGTTAAGCAGGGAACTGATGCTAAAGCTGGGTTTCGATTTTGATTCTGGCCGCCTTGATCAAAGTATGCATCCCTTTAGTACCGGAGTGCCTGGAGATTTGCGTATAACTACGCGCTATAGCGAAGATGAATTTCATGAGGCGTTGAGTGCAACCGCACATGAGGTAGGCCACTCGAGTTACGAGGGGGGTCTACCTGAGCAATGGCAAGGTCTGCCTTTGGGTTCTCATCGTAATATGTGCATACACGAGAGTCAGAGCCTGTTATTTGAAAAGCAGCTTTTTTTGTCAAAACCCTTCACTGAGCATTTCACGGATACTTTGCATCGACATTTACCGTCCAGCGCAGCGTTTGATTCGGACCGGCTTTGGCGTGCTGCCACCCGGGTTAAACCAGGCTATATTCGGGTGGAAGCCGATGAAGTGAGTTACCCCTTGCATGTGTTGCTTCGCTATGAAATCGAGAGCAGCCTGATAAACGGGGAAATTGAAGCAGAAGACATCCCCGGATTGTGGAACGAGAAAATGGTGAGTTATCTGGGATTGTCCACTGATGGTGATTATGTCAACGGTTGCATGCAGGACATACACTGGACCGATGGAGCATTCGGCTATTTCCCCTCGTATACCTTGGGAGCAGTAAACGCGGCACAACTATTTGCCAGCCTGTGCGCGGATAATCCCGACTGGCAATCCAGTTTGCTGAACGGTGAAACAGGCTTCGCACGTGAGTGGCTGAAAGAAAACATCTGGAGTCAGGGATGCGCGCTGGAGTCGCAGGAATTAATGACTCAATCGACAGGTGCCGGAACCGATCCTTCGTTTTATATAAAGCACTTGCGGGATAGATATCTTGACGGGGTGTATTAGCGCGTACTTGAAGGCTGGTTGTTCTGGCCTCCCTGCCCTGGGACGAGCCACCCGTCTTCGAGTGGTGACATACTAAGAAAGCGCTATTTGGTTCTGGTGTTGGGGGTAGGTGTGATTGGCCACTTCGTGCCCGGCTT
>CAYPCS010000112.1:8884-16575 GCA_964409275.1 uncultured Granulosicoccaceae bacterium | reverse complement strand
TATATAGACGGTGAGCCACGAAACACGTCGACAATCGGCACAGGTTATACAATCGGTACCGGTGGCACCCTTAACATTGGACAGGGCAATCCGGCGAGTGGCCAGATCATTCAGCAAGCCTTACACGGTACGCTTTACGATGTGCGTGTCTGGAGCGATGTACGCAGTGCCGCCGAAGTAGCAATGAACTGGCAACACAAGCTGGCTTCCACTCCCGACGACCTGGTTGCCAACTGGCAAATGGCGAGTATCAATAACGATCACATAGACAATACAGTTGGCACCAACAAACTTGTCATCGCACATGCGAGCGGCAACGGCTTTGTTACCAGCGCTCCAGCTGAAGATCTGCATCTGAATGAGCTTGCGTCACCCGGAACCAGCGCAGGCTTTATTATCCCGGGAGTTGCCGATGCGCTACAAGATGTCGCACTCGACGGCAGTTTCACACACGCTGGTGCATCCGGCAGCGTAAACATCACAAATGGCCAGATCATCGGTGGCGTCGGTGGTAGCTGGGCGGTCACAGCAGGGAATGTTGATCTTGAAGGCTCATGGGCGGACTCACCACTCGGAGGAACCGCACTTGGCCTCGATGGCTCAACCCCGGGCGCTGTCAATCAGACTTTGAATACTGAACCAGGCAGACAATATCAAATTGTGTTTGCCACAACCGGAAATTTCCAGGGCGGCAACACGGTTGGTGATCTATCCGTCAGTGCAGCAGATGCAGCTGAAGACTTTCATGTCGACATGCCAGGGGGCTGGACAACTGCAAATCTGCTTTGGGAACACCGGTCATTTCACTTCACTGCCATAGACACAACCACTGACCTTCAATTTGCGTCCCTGAGCTCATCAGGAACAACCGGCCCGGTGATTAGCGATGTACAGGTCTTTGAAATACCACAAACGATTTCAACGATTCTGCAAGACCAGCCCAAACTGTCCTACGATGCGGTGACCGGCAAATTCTATCGCCACGTTGGTGATGCGGCTCTATGGGGGGCAGCGCAGTCAACCGCAAATAACAGTTTAATCAACGGTGTATCCGGACAACTGGTGACCATCAGATCAGCGTATGAAAACGAACTCGTACGTAAAATGGCCATGGAAAATTTCTCTCCATCTATGTGGCTGGGGGGCAGTGACATAGAAACCGAAGGAGAATTCAGATGGTACGATGGCATTGAACCAGGTGAGCTTTTCTGGCGTGGCTCTCCCCAAAACGGCCACTACACCAACTTCAGTACCGGTGAGCCAAATGACTGGACTGGCTCCAACGGGCAAGACTACGCAGCAATAAATTCAACGACAGGCCTTTGGGACGACCGCGGTGGTCCGCACACAGCTCCAGTGGGCAACGAGGCGTACATCATTGAATGGAACGCCAGCGAGATCCTGTCAAACTACTCATACGAAGTCACTGATCAGAATGGCATCGACGGACCGCTATTCACTGTGGGCTCGGGCACCGGTGAAATTCATCTTGCCGACCCGGCACTGCCGGACGAATTTACCAACCATGTAGCCTGGTTTGACGCAAGCGCCAGCCTTGACGTCACTACCGGCACTAATGGAGTAACTACTCTTGGTGACAGGACGGGAACCGGCAACGCTGCCATTGAGGTCGGCAATGGACCCACCCTGGCGCCGGCCACAATCAACAACCTCGATGCACTGCAGTTCGACGGAATTGACGAGGGCCTGTTTGTTAGTGATTCAGCCACAATTAACCTTACAAACGCTGACGCAAGAACGGTTTCCCTTGTATTTGAGTCGGGCCCGGACACCTCAACCCGCCAGATACTCTACGAACAAGGTGATTCAAGCGATGGACTTAATCTCTATATTGATGGAAACAGTCTGTATGCGGGGGTCTGGTCTGAAACCAGTGGCTTTGACGGTGAATGGCTCGAGGCAGAGATAAATGAAAACGAACCTTATGTTACTTCGTTAACGTTTGATACGAACACTGGTGAGATAGCGCTGTTTGTCAACGGCGCCAGAGCAGACTCCGCACCTTTGCCAGGTGTGTTGCGCGGCAATACAGCCACTATCGGTATCGGCTATGTTAGCGGCGCCACGAAATTCCACGACGGCTATTTTACCGGCATCGACAAGCATCATTTTTCTGGTTTGATGGGTGAACTAACCTATTACAACACAGCCCCTGGAAGCGAAAATCTTATCAATCAGCACGCTCACTTGATGAACAAGTGGATGGGCACGCCGGTTAATCTGAACTATGAAGAGGCGATCTCGCATGCGGTTGAAATTACGGTAGCAGGCGCATCGGGTAACACCTATAGTCAGGCAGTCACTATATCGGTTAACAACCAGCTGGACGTACATCAACAGGTTCCCGGACCGCAACTGATTAGCGAAGATACGACATTAACCTTTGGCACAGCCAACTCAAACGCCGTCACAGTGTCTGATACCGTCGGGGGGACTGACACCCTGATGCAGACTACGCTGCAGGTAAATGATGGCGTACTCACTCTTTCAGACCTCACGGGCATTACTATTATCGAAGGTGCGGATGGCACCGGCACGCTAACCATAAGCGGAACAGAATCCGCACTCAATGCATCACTCGAAGGCATGGTTTTTACCCCGAACACCGGTTTCAACGGCAACGTTGTCCTGGCTATGCGGACAGAACTGAACGCTGATCTTGAGGGGTATTACACATTTGAAGGTGGTACGGCAAATGACCAAAGCAAAGGCGTACTGCAGAACGGGTCATTAACCGGAAGCGCAACAACTTCCAATGACAACCTCCGTGGCGAAGTACTAAGCCTTGGCGGTGCCGATGACGCTGTTCATATCCCCGGCCTGTTTTCGAACCCCGCAAACGTTACCCTGTCAAGCTGGGTCAATCTAAACACCCCGGACACGCAAGGCAGCCATGTTATCTCGCTGGGGGATACTGTTTCAATTGCGCTGGATCTGACCAGTGATACCCAGGGAGTGAGCGGTGCGGCATATAATGGCACCACATGGAACATTGTTAGTTCGGGCCAGTTCATAGCCAACACTGGCTGGCACCATGTAGCGTTTTCCTATGACGATGACAACGATGTTCAAACACTCTACATTGATGGTGTAGAGGTTGCGTCCGATACCATAACCGACTCTCTTGTCTATAGCCTCGGCACCGATACATTTCTGGGCTCACACGGTGATGGTTCCAGTGAGTTCGACCTCGGTGGAATGATCGACGATACTCGTCTCTACACGCGAGCCCTTACTGCAGACGAGGTCGCGGCGCTCGCATCAGATCAAACCGAAATCCTGAACAATATTGCCATCACCGTTAATCCGGTAAACAACACCCCCGTTTTTTCAAACTATGGACCCGGTATTTTATTCACTGAAAACGGAGCGGCAGAAGTTATCGACAGCGATGTCACTGTCTTCGATAGAGAATTGTCTGCAATTGATAATTTCGATAATTCAACTCTATACATTGGCAGAGCTGGTGGTTCCAGCCCCGACGATACTTTCACCGCAACCGGATTACTCGCACCTCTAACACATGGTAACAACCTGGTATACAACAGCACCATCATTGGCACCGTCACGCGCAACACAGACGGCGAACTGCTCTTGCAGTTTAATTCACAGGCGACAAACTCTCTGGTTAACAACGCCATGCAATCGATAGCCTATGCCAATTCCAGCGATATACCCTCTGCCAGTGTCGACTTAAACTGGACATTCAACGACAACAACGCGGGCGGCCAGGGCACAGGCGGCCCGTTATACGCCACAGGAAATCTGAGCGTTGATATCGTTTCAGTAAATGATGCTCCTATCTTCGGGCCATTACCAGGCAACGAAGGGCAGATTGTCGATAGTTCGATTTCGGGCGCAAGTAGCACGTCAGTCGCCGACATCGATGGAGATGGTAACCCTGACCTGGTAACCACTTCCCTGACTACCGGAGAGATCGTTTTCTATCGCGGCGACGGTGCTGGTGGCACTGGTACAGGCACCGTTGTTACCAGCTCACTGGATGAACCACAGGAAGTATCTATTGCCGATCTGGACGGGGATGGCGATCTGGACTTGATTGTCGCTGACTACAGCAACACCCAGGACAATCTGATCATTTACACCAATGATGGAACCGGTAACTTTCTGGAGTCAGTACTGGATTCATCAACAGGCGGGGTCATACAGGTTGACACCGGAGATCTGGATGGCGACGGCGACATCGATATTGCCGCAAACTTCTGGTTTTCAGGCGAAGTTGTCTGGTATGAAAACCTCGGTAGCGGCTCCTTTGGAAAAACAGTAGTGGACACCAGCGCCGGCGGTACAGGAATCGAAATTGCCGACATCAATCTGGATGGCCAGGATGATATCATCGCATCGTTCCGCAATAGCCATACAGTGGTTTATTACGAAAATAACGGCGCGGCGAGTAGTTTTACGCCAAGCTCATTCAACGTTTCACAAGCATTCGATATTACCACTGGAGATCTCGATAGCGACGGTGACATTGATCTTGGCTACATTGGCTTGTCTGGCGCTTTAGGCTGGCTGGCAAATGACGGAGGAACCAGTCCTGGTTTTACCGACAACCCCCTGACGGACATTGGGCGCGGTGTGCAAATATCAGCAGCGGATATAGACAACGACGGCGATACCGATTTACTGGCAACGCTCGACTCTGCCGGTGAGTTCCGGCAATACGAAAACGACGGTGCCGGTAACTTCATTCAATCAACGTTTGCGACTGCAGTTTCCGCACAGGAAATCATTGCGGCAGATCTCGACAATGACGGCGATCTGGATATCGTCACCTCTTCCTCTTCCAGTGCGGATGTACAGGTCTTCAACAATATAGGCGCAGGGGAATTTCGTAACTATATAACCAGTGAAGACACACCCCTCACTCTCGATCCGGTGTCATTCACTGACAGCGATGCAGGCACCTCCTCGCTCGCAGTCACTATCGACGTAGTCGGCGGCACCATCAATCTGCCAGTTATCGCCGGTCTCGGATTTACCTCAGGTGATGGCAATCGCGATTCAACTCTCGTCTTCAACGGGACAACCACTGCTCTCAACGCAGCTCTCAACGCCATTCAGTTCGAACCCGCAACCAACTTTAACGGACCGGCTTCGATAGATATCCTGATTGATGATCAAGGCAACACAGGAACCGGCGGACCAGGATCAATCTCTACAAGCGTGAAAATCGATGTTCTGCCAATCAATGATTCACCCGTATTTCAGAATAATACGGGGGCGGTTGTCAGTGCTGGTGACACGCTAACGCTGACGAGGGCCATGTTGCTGGAAGGCGACCCGGATGACGCCGGTGCAGACCTGACTTACTCCGTGGTAACTGCACCAACACAAGGATACCTTGCGCTATCCGCTGCTGCCTCAACGCCAATTTCTACCTTTACCCAGGACGACATTGACAACGACCGCGTGATCTATGTGCACAACGGTTTATCGGTCAGCAACGACAGCTTTGCTCTGGAGCTGGCCGACAATGGCTCTGACGGTTCAACACCTGCAAGCGGCACATTCACCATTACCCTGGCAGGCGCACTCCCCGACCGTTACACAACCGATGAAGAAACGCCTCTGACAGTTCCTGCTGCAACCGGACTACTTGCCAACGATGCCGCGGGATCTACACCTTTTATAGCCGCTAGCGACAATACTTCAGCCATCGGAGCCGTGGCAGTTAATGCCGATGGCAGTTTCACCTACGATCCTGATGGACAGTTTGACGGATTGACAAATGGTCAATCCGCTACCGATACATTTACCTACACCTATGATGACGGTAACGGAAATTCAGAAATCGAAACCGTGACGATTACCGTCAATGGTGTGAACGAGCTTCCCACCACCAACAACGCACTCTCTGCCATCGGCTTCGAGGACAACACCAGAATACAGATTACGGTTCGCGGTGAGGATGTCGATGGCACCGTGGATAGCATACGAATTACCAGCTTGCCCGCGAATGGCACCCTGTACGCCGATTTTGACCTAAACACAGTTGTAGTTGTAAATACTGACTACCCGACGACTCCGCCACTACATACACGACCATTTTATTTTGTACCAAACCACAACTGGAACGGCACCACCACATTTAACTATATCGCTCGAGACAACAATGGCGAGCTGGATGCCACCGCCGCTACCGGTACCCTGGAAGTGGCTGAAGTCAATGACGTTCCCGTCCGAGCCGCAGGTGTTGTCGACGATCTTGTGATTAATGAAAACAGCGGCATAACCAGCCTCGGTCTGGAGGCGTTGCAGTACAGCGCTGGCGGCGGAATGGACGAAGCCGGTCAAACCTTAACCTACGAGATTTTTCTTATACCGGATGCTGCGGTCGGCACGATATTTCTGGCCGACGGTACAACAACCGTTACCACCGGCACTCCTTATACCTTGTCACAACTGCAGGGCATGCAAATCTCTCCGGCCGCCGAACCGGCACCAGCTGCGAATACCTTCGCGTTTAGAATAACCGATGACGGCAGCAATGATGGCGCCCCCTTACCACAAAGCCTGTCGGAATTTCTCAGTGTAACCGTTAATCCGGTTAACGATATTCCCGTTTTAACAACCAACAACTTCACTATTGCGGAGGGTGCGTCGCTTCTTGTAACTACAACACAACTCGCGGCAGCCGACCCGGACAACACTGACCTCGCGTTTCTTGCAAGCAATATAAGTAACGGTCATTTCGCAATGATCGGTGATCCACTGGTAGCAATCGATGTCTTTTCACAAGCACAAGTCACCGCAAACCAGATCCTGTTTATTCACGATGGCGGAGAACAGGCACCGTCTTTTGATATCACCGTCAGTGACAGTGTTAGTAGCAGTACACCTGTGCCGGGCAACATCAGCTTTTCCAGCGTAAACGACGATCCTTACAACTCAGGCACCCTGCCCTTTGAACTCATCGCGCTCGAAGATATCGAGACCACCGTTGATACCAGCGCTGTTGTATTGGCCGATACCGATATTGCCAATGGCGAGATGAGTTTGACCATCAACACCGCAGGCGGAACATTGCATGCTACGCAAACCCTGCAATTGACCATCACGGGTAACAATACCGGCAATCTCACACTAAACGGTACTCAACTCGCCATCAATACCTGGCTTTCCGCCACAACATCTCTAAGCTACACAGGCACAGCGAACGCATACGGTAGCAGCCAGGATAATATAAGCTTCGCCGTAAGTGATAACGGCAACACAGGAACCGCCGGAGGCACCACCATAAATCTTGGTTCAATTGAGGTAAATATCTCAAGTGTCAACGACGCTCCTGTGGCCGCAGATAACTCGGTCACTACACTCGAAGACACGGACTACATTTTTACAGCCACGGACTTCCGTTTTACTGATCCCGTTGACGCAGATGCATTGCTCGCCGTCACCATTCACTCGCTACCCGCTGTTGGCCTGCTTCTGCTAAACGATTCTCCAGTCACTGCCGGGGCATCAGTAGAAGCCATAGACATCACCGCCGGCATGCTGAAATTCAGACCAGACACCGATGTCAACGGCTCTGGTTACACAGATTTTTTGTTTCGTGTACAGGATGATGGAGGCACCAGCAATAGCGGTATTGATATCGATCTCACCGCTCGCACCATGACTATCAATGTAACCAGTGTCAACGATGC
>CAYPCS010000112.1:0-8784 GCA_964409275.1 uncultured Granulosicoccaceae bacterium | reverse complement strand
TCAACGATGCGCCTGCAGGCACTGGCAACTCCATAACCACGCCGGAAGATACCGGGTATACCTTTGCTATTGACGATTTCGGGTTCACTGACATCAATGATGGAAACGAATTACTGGCGGTAACTATCGATTCGACACCGGAAAACGGAGAGCTTCTTCTCGGCGGTTTCTTCATTTCAGCCGGAGATTCAATCCCTGCCAGTGCCATCGCCAGCGGCAACATGGCGTTCAGACCGGCGGCGCACGACAATGGTGCAAACTACGCGGTCTTTTCCTTCCGTGTGCAGGATGATGGAGGCAACAATAATGGTGGCAGTGATATAGACAGTACCCCTCGCAATATGAACATTGATGTGACTAGCGTCAACGATGCGCCGCGCGGATCTGACAATATCGCTACCACCCTTGAAGATACAGATTATTTTTTTACACCAGCGGATTTCGGTTACACAGACGCAGCAGATAGCGATAACTTTCTCGCGATTACCATCGAGAACGCGCCTGCCAAAGGCCAACTTCTACTAGACGGCATAGCGATCTCTGCCGGCGACACGATTTCCGTTGTCGATGTCACAGCGGGCAAACTGGCCTTTCGACCTGCGACCAACGATCATGGCCATAACTATACAAACTTTGATTTCCGGGTACAGGATGACGCCGGTACTGCCGGTGGCGGAATCGACATCGACACAACACCGCGGACATTGACCATTGATGTAACCAGCGTAAATGATGCACCCGCCGCAACCCCGCAACCGGTTACTACACTTGAAGACACGGATTACACCTTTGTAGTTAGCGACTTTGGCTTCACTGACATCAATGATGGCAACGTGCTGCTAGCCATCATCCTTGATTCGACACCTGCTAAAGGACAACTCTTGCTCGCCGGGTCGGCCATTTCGGCCGGAGATTCCGTTTCGGTCATTGATATCATTGCCGGCAATCTGGTGTTCAGACCTCAACCACAAGACCACGGCAGCGACTATGCCGGCTTTAATTTCCGGGTACAGGATAACGATGGCAACGACAATGGTGGCGCCGATACCGATATTACCAGTCGCACCCTGACAATCGATGTGATCGCGGTCAGCGATGCCCCCGCAGGCACAGACAATACCGTCACAACAGCGGAAGATACTGACTACGTGTTTGCAACCGCTGACTTTGGCTATACCGATACAAATGATGGAGATGCACTGAGCGGTGTAGTTATCGATGAATTACCGACAGGAGGACGGTTAACACTGAGCGGTGTGCCGGTAACCGCTGGTGATTTCATCGCTATAGGGGAAATCTTCACAGGGGAACTGCAATACCGGGGCGAGTCGAACGCCAACGGCACGGGCTATGACCAGCTTGGCTTTCGGGTCGTGGACACCGGGACTGACGGTTCTGCAAATACAGACATCCTCGTCCGAGCACTGCTTTTTGACGTACTTGAAGTTAACGATGCACCTGTTACCACGAACAGAACTATAGTGACATCGGAAGACGCAGAGTACGTCTTCAGCCGCAACGATTTTGAATTCACCGACACCGCAGATGGCCATACCTTGAGTGCAGTGACCATCAAATCGCTGCCTGACACCGGTACTCTGTGGCACCGTGGTGTTGCGATAAACACCGGCGATAATATCGATGTGTTATCACTGGATGCGGGCGAACTGGTGTACCAGCCACTATCAAACTTTTTGAACAACACCAGTCAAAACGGGTTTAGTTTCACCGTAACGGACAGCGGAGGAGTGGTACGTGGTGGCGACAATACCAGCAACACTAGCTTCATCACTATTGATCTGCTGAATGTTAACGACCCGCCCGTGCTCGTAACGAATGGAGCCACACTTGCCGAAGGTCGCACCGTGGTTATTGACAGCTCAATGCTTGGCGGAATAGATGCAGATGATTCCGGTTTAGACGAGCTTCTAATGACAGTAACAAGTACACCAGCGCATGGTCAGCTCATGCTCAATGGCCACGCAATCACAGCGGGCACGAGCTTCACGCTAGAGGCCATTGAAGCGGGATCATTAAGTTACAGCCACGACGAATCAGAAACCTCAGTCGACGGATTTGGTGTGTCACTGGCAGATGGTGGCGAAGACGGATCAGTACCGGCACAAGGTCGATTTGAGTTATCAGTAACCGAGGTAATCGACGCGCCGGTCGAATTAAACCCTGATTCCCTGCAACTGGCCCATGGACAATCGTTCGACTCTACACAGGGAGATTTACTGGCATCTGGATTCAGCAGTCTAACCAACGGCGGTTTGACAAATAATACGGCCTGGCTTGTAGAACTGGAGTCGGCACCCACCCAGGGCATCGTCGAATTACAATCCGACGGCACATTCACCTACCGGCACAATGGCTCGGGTGTATTAACCGATGAGTTCAGCTATCGGGTGACCAACGAAGACGGCGTATTTACAATCGCCACGGTAGCAGTAACTATAGAACCACCAATTGCACCGGCACTGGAAGAGCCTCAGGAGCTAATTACTCCGGATTTACCCGATATTCAACCGTTGACCCGCGAAATCGATGCAACACCTCCCTCGGAAACTTCCGAAGACGAAGTTGTACAAGGATCGGTGGACCAAACATCTGAGCAATTGCTTCCCGAGGATGCTGCACTGCGTTTTATTGCAAACAGCACTGACGATGAACGTCGAATCGCTATTTTGAGTGAGATTGAAACCCGGCAGACACTGCAAGTAGACACACTGCAACCGGAATTCACAACGCCCAAATCAATTGCCGTTAAACAGCATCGCGAACACGAAGATGTAATAAACCACAACGAATTTCAAGTGGTAAGTGCTACAACATTTGAAATTGCATTTGAAGTGAATATTCCATCACCAGGAGTAATCGCATCAAATCCGGGATTTCTGCAAGGCCTTGCACAACTGGAAAACGACTTATCCGAACATGAAAAACAAAACGGTACTCGTTATAAACTGGCCGAGGAGACAATGCTCGGAGTATCATTTAGCGTGACCGTTGGCTTGCTCGCCTGGGCGCTGCGAGGAGGTGCATTAGTCGCGAGTATGATGGCATTTACACCACTATGGACTTTTATTGATATGGGTCGCGTTACAAGCGCCTCTAGTCGAAGAAAACTCCAGCACGATAATCAGGCACCGACCGAGGAAGACGCTCGCGTTGAATCTATGTTTGAGAAATCGTAGCGATGATGTAGCGACTTTATTGATTGGCGATATGGAGTTCAGTAGCTAACTTGCTCGATCAAGCAGACAACTAAAGCCACCCGAACCAGTTGCTCAGACTCCTGGCCAGCAACTGATATTGACCAAAATCCCGGTAGCCCGGGTAAACTCACCGAGAGCGAATAATCCTGGTAATTCTCGTTCGCAGAATATCAAAACCTTCTTTCCCCGAGACCTCGGTGTAAACGCTCGACAGTTTGTCCAGCATGATTAGAGCGATAGCAAAAACCCTTACAATCATTTCATATTATTGACTAGCTGGATTGAGTAACCAAAAAGTACGAACAAAGAGGTTACAACTTGATTCTGGGTCAAATGTGCGCGGCCTAACCAGTCTCAACAGATAATGATCTGTCGATCACCGTAACTACCGCGTGCGCTGAAATACCTTCTTCGCGACCGGTAAAGCCCAGGTACTCACTGGTAGTGGCTTTCACGTTTACACGGTCAGCCTCAATCCCCAAATCTTTTGCAACCACCTGCTTCATTTCGTTGATGTGTGAAGATAGCTTCGGGCGCTGGGCAACAATAGTGATGTCGGCGTTATTGCAAACCACTCCTTTGTCGGTAAGCAATTGCACTACGTGGCGTAGCAGAATGCGACTGTCTATATTATCGTACTGTTTATCTGTGTCAGGAAAATGTTTGCCAATGTCGCCGAGGGCGACTGCGCCGAGTAGTGCATCACACAGGGCATGCAGCGCTACATCACCATCGCTATGAGCTTTAAATGCCTTGTCGTGAGGAAGATTCACGCCACACAAAACAATAGACGAACCCTCGCAAAACGCATGGACATCATAGCCGTGCCCTATTCTCATTCTCGCTCCTGAGCCTCCAGTATGGCTTGCGCCAGCACAAGATCCGCCGCACGGGTTATTTTAATATTGTCTTCACTGCAGGAAACCAGACGTGGAGAGTAACCACAATACTCCATTGCGGAGGATTCATCAGTCACTGCCACACCTGCCTTGTGACTGCGATCAAGCGCATCGATTAACACGTCGAGCCGGAAAAGCTGCGGGGTCACGGCGCGCCAGGCACCAGTTCGATCTACCGAAGAGTGCACAGTGCCGTCTTCGCTTGCACGCTTAAGAGTATCGCTAACCGGTATCGCCAAAAGGCCACCATCAGTGCTGGCGGCCGTTTCGACAATCAGCTTGCTGATCTCGTCGGCACGTACACAGGGACGTGCGGCATCATGTACCAGCACAGGAACTCTCGGGTTATCGTTTATAGCAAGATGCCGAAGCGCATTAAGCACTGACCTGGATCGAGTAGTACTGCCAGTCACAGTAGTCACACGAATGTCGGACGATACAGACCGTGCAAACATCTGCTGGTCATCTACGGCCACCACAATCTTACCCACCTCTGGAAGCGACAATAGCCGATCCATTGTTTTTCCAATTACCGTACTGCCGCACAAGGGTAAATATTGTTTCGGCAATGCGGTTCCCATTCGGGTACCGCTGCCGGCCGCGGCCAGAACAACATTGACTCTTTCGTTTAACACCCCTTACCGGACCGGCCTGTTCACTTAATCGACAGCAGTCGCTACTCAGCCTTGTCTATCGGCATTGCTGTTTGTGCCAGATTGTCACCAGGCGCTTCTTTCTTTTCACCCACAAACTGATAAAAGGTTTCCGCCTCGCCAATCATGCCCAGTTCGGAACGGGCACGTTCTTCTATCTCGCCAACGCCATCGGCAAGGTCGGCAACTTCTGCGCGAAGCGCAGTATTTACATCCTGCTGCCGGGCCAGTTCCTGAGACAGTGCTCTTGCTTCAGCGCTGGCATGACTCACCTGACGGACACCACCGTCACCGAACCAGAGTCTCCATTGCAGCAATACAAACAGAATGACCAACGCTGTTATCAGAAATTTCAAACAATCAATCTCCGTGTGTTTAGCAACTCCGCTATAGCGGTTGCCTGAAAGCGGATTTTCCGGCGTATACGGCACGATCACCGAGCTTCTCTTCAATGCGCAACAGCTGATTATATTTTGCAATCCGGTCTGAGCGAGACATTGACCCCGTCTTTATCTGCCCGGCATTGGTAGCCACCGACAGATCAGCAATTGTGGTGTCCTCGGTTTCACCGGACCGGTGAGACGTCACCGTGGTATACCCTGCCTTGTGAGCCATATCGATAGTACGTAATGTTTCAGTAAGAGTACCAATCTGGTTAACCTTGATTAACACAGAGTTGGCAATTGACTGCTCTATACCCTCTGCAAGAATCGACGGGTTAGTCACGAATAAATCGTCGCCAACCAACTGAACCTGCTTGCCGGTTTTTTCCGTCAGCATTTTCCAGCCGTCCCAATCGTTCTCATCCATACCGTCTTCGATAGAAATAATCGGATAACGATTTACCCAGTCAGCCAGATAGTCAGTGAACTCGGTGCTGCTGAATTTTCGGTTCTCGGATGCAAGATCATAGACACCGTCTTTGCAAAATTCCGAACTTGCAGCATCGAGTGCAAGATAGACATCTTTACCGGCGCTGTAACCAGCCTTGTCAATAGCCTCCAGAATTATTTCGATGGCAGCTTCGTTTGACGGGAGATCTGGTGCAAAGCCCCCCTCGTCACCAACAGCTGTGTTAAGGCCCTTGCTACCAAGCACCTTCTTCAGGGTGTGAAATATTTCAGCACCATAGCGAAGGGCTTCCGACAGCGACGGAGCACCCACCGGCATCACCATAAATTCCTGCAGATCAACACTATTGTCTGCATGAGCACCGCCATTGATAATATTCATCATCGGTACTGGCAATGTTACCGCTTCATCGCCCCCCAGATATTCAAACAGCATTTGTTTCTTGTGAATAGAAGCGGTGTGAGCACAACTCATCGACACAGCCAGCAGTGCATTGGCACCGAGCCGATCCTTGTTGTCGGTTCCATCCAGCGACAGCATGGTCTCATCAATTTTTTCCTGATCGGTTACATCGGCACCGATGAGCGCACTGGCAATTTCCCCGTTAACGTGAGCGACCGCTTTTTGCACCCCGCGCCCCAGATATCGCTTCTGGTCACCATCGCGTAATTCAAGCGCTTCACGCTCACCGGTCGAGGCACCGGAGGGCACTGCGGCCCGGCCCATCTCGCCGCTTTTGAGAGTGACCTCTGCTTCAAGGGTCGGATTGCCACGTGAGTCTATTATTTCACGTGCGTGGATTTTACTGATTGCAGACATGGTTGCTCCGATAGTTTCTCAACAGGAATTCCGGCGTCGCATCACTGCTGTTGCAGTCTCTGAGTGCCGTCACCGGGTCACACCAATCAGGGCGTTTTCCGGCATAGCTGACGCTTTGCATACCGCATCAAGTTCCAGTAACGTGCCAAGTAGCTCTTCGAGTTGATCGAGCGGCCAGGCGTTGGGGCCATCGCTCAGGGCCTGATCGGGGTCTGGATGGGTTTCCATAAAGACCCCCGCAACACCGGCCGCCACAGCAGCACGCGCCAGTACCGGCACAAACTGCCTCTGTCCACCCGATGCGCTGCCAAGCCCGCCCGGCTGCTGCACAGAATGCGTGGCATCGAAAACAACCGGGCAACCGGTCTCTCGCAACGTAGCGAGCCCGCGCATATCAGAGATGAGCGTGCGATAACCGAAGCTCACACCGCGCTCACACACCATTATTTGATCGTTACCTGCCAATCGTGCTTTGTCGACAACGTTCTGCATATCTTCCGGTGCCATAAACTGCCCTTTTTTTATATTGACCGGCAGGCCAGCAGCACTGACACGGGAAATGAAGTTGGTTTGGCGACATAAAAAAGCAGGAGTCTGCAGTACGTCCACGACGCTCGCGACTTCGTCTACGGGTGTATCTTCATGTACGTCCGTAATGACCGGTATCGAGAATTCCTGCTTCACCATTTGCAGTATTCGCAGGCCCGCATCCATACCCGGACCACGATAACTATCTGCTGAAGAACGATTGGCTTTATCAAAAGAAGACTTGTAGATCAGTGGCATACCCAGTCGCTGTGTCATCTGCACCAGCGCCTCGGCAGTCTGCAGGGTCATCGCTTCAGACTCAACCACGCAATTGCCGGCTATCAGAAACAGAGGCTGATTCAGCCCGGCATCGAACCCGCACAATTTCATTGGCTGTTAATCCTGACTGGTACGGGCATATTCTAGAGCAGCATCGATAAATCCACTGAACAGAGGGTGCCCGTAACGCGGAGAGGACCGGTACTCGGGATGATACTGGCAACCGAGGAACCACGGGTGATCAGGCAGTTCGATAATTTCAACGAGCGGTTCTTCATCTCCGGAGACACCTGACACCACCATGCCATGGGCTTCCATAGTTTCACGATAGCGATTGTTAAATTCATAGCGATGGCGATGGCGTTCGGTAACCACCTCGCTGTCATAAACGGAGTGCGCTGTAGTGCCTGGCGCCACAAAACACTCCTGGCCACCCAGTCGCATGGTCCCGCCCAAATCGGCGTCCTTGTCACGCTGCTCTAACTTGCCGTCACGCTCCTGCCACTCAGTGATAAGTGCGATAACCGGATCTTTGCAATCGTCCACAAACTCTGTGCTATTGGCGCCCTTAATCCCTGCGATATCGCGGGCATACTCGATGACTGCTACCTGCATACCGAGACAAATGCCAAGATAGGGCACCTTGTTTTCACGTGCATAGCGCACAGCGTTGATTTTTCCTTCGACGCCACGGGCACCAAATCCGCCTGGTACAAGAATGGCGTCGACTTCCTCAAGAACAGACATATCTCCGTCTTGCAGTGTTTCCGAGTCTATGTAGTGAATAACCACTTTGGTTTTGCGGCTGATACCTGCGTGCGAAAGAGCCTCGTTAAGAGATTTATAGGACTCTGTGAGGTCGGTGTATTTACCCACCATTCCAATGACTACCTCACGTTCGGGATGAATAAGACCTTCAACCACACGGTCCCACTCTTCAAGATCTGCGCTCGGTGCCTCAACCTTGAGTTTGTCCAGAACAATTTCGTCAAGCTTCTGGCCATGAAAAACGCTCGGCATTTTGTAAATACAATCGACATCGATTGCAGAGATCACTGCCTCTTCAGCGACGTTGGTAAACAGTGCGATTTTCTTGCGCTCACCGGCAGGAAGGACACGGTCAGAGCGACACATCAATATGTCCGGCTGAATACCAATGCTGCGAAGCTCTTTCACAGAATGCTGCGTCGGTTTTGTTTTCATCTCTCCCGCTGTTTTTATGTATGGAATCAGGGTGAGGTGAATAAATAGTGCAGCCTCTGGTCCCTGCTCAATACCCATCTGCCGAATTGCTTCCAGAAAAGGCAGTGATTCAATATCCCCGACGGTGCCACCAATCTCTACCAGTGCCACTTCCGCATCAGCCGCGCCCTCACGGACCAGACGGATAATTTCATCGGTGATGTGCGGTATCACCTGCACCGTGGCACCGAGGTAATCGCCACGCCGCTCTCGCGCTATCACATTCTCGTAAACCCGACCGGTAGTGAAATTATTCGCCTGCGTCATCGTGACACGAACAAATCGCTCGTAGTG
>CAYPCS010000111.1:9995-16657 GCA_964409275.1 uncultured Granulosicoccaceae bacterium | reverse complement strand
GATCGGAGATCGACTTTCAGAAGACAGAAGACAGAAGACAGAAGACAGAAGACAGTAGACAGAAGACAGAGGGCAGATGGAGGTAGCCGTGGGAGGACAACTCCGTTGCACGAAAAACGAAGCCACCGCCCTTTTGCCATCGCGGGGTTTATTGAACACCACGGTTCCTGCTTTCGCTGATCGGAGATCGTCTCCCACATGAACCGCATATCGCAACAATTGCCACCGCACTATCCGTGGGAGGACAACTCCGTTGCACGAAAAACGAAGCCACCGACCCATGGCCATCCCGGGGTTAATTAAACACCACGGTTCCCGCTTTCGCTGAATGGAGATCGACTCCCTCAAAAACTCTGATGTCTCAGGGCGGCGTTCAACCGTGAGTTACGTTGTCGCTTCTTCGGCAATCACCGCAGCCCAGGGTGACATCACATACGAAGCTCCTGTGTTCATGCCTTCGCTGTTGTGACTGACTATATTCGGGCACGCAAAAAGAGCGGGATAAACTGCATTCGGCACACGCATTACATTGTGGTTGTCAGCCAGGGCATCCATGACGGAAGAATCCAGGGCTTCGTCAACGCAGACCATGGGTGCACCGCTCACGTCTATTCGGCCGTGATGCACTGCCTCGTCGATTGACATGTGGTAGTCGGTGATGAACGAGATAAGCTGCATCACCGAAGGCATTATTCGACGCCCGCCGGATGCACCGAGTGCGTAGCGTGTGCCATTTGCTGTACGGAAAAGCGTTGGGCACATATTGGACAGCGGGTGTTTACCAGGAGCGATGGAATTTGGTTTTCCGGGTCGCGGGTCAAACCACATCATGCCATTGTTCATCAGTATGCCGGTTTGGGGAAACATCACCTTGCTGCCAAATACCGACAACAGGGTTTGCGTGAGCGATACCATATTGCCATTTGAATCGACTACTGAAAGATGCGTAGTGCAGGCGGGTGAGCCTGAATCATCGACGTCCCCCATAGTTTGCAATCGATGAACATATGCCTCGTGAAGCGAGTCGGCATAGGCCGAGAACGTTGCGCTATCGGGTAGTTTGTTTTTCTGCTCTTTATGGAGGCGACTCTGAAGACGGGATAGAGCATCACGTAACGTCGGACCTGCAGTCATACCCGGTGATGCATAGATGGTGCTGTCGGAGTACTCGTGTTCATCGGCAGTGCCGAATACCGGTTCATAGTTTTTAAGATCCGCACGGCAAATTTTTGCACCGCTGTGTTTTGCATCGTCGCACAGCATTGTGGCTATTTTGCCATGGTAGAAATCCTCAGGGCCGTGATCCCGAAGTGCTTCGAGCGTATGCGCCAGATTGCCCAGCACTATGCGCGGTAACGGGCCGCCCCATTCGCCGGCGGGTGCAAAGCCGTCAGGTAAATACGTGGCCCGGCTTTCCTCAAACTGGTTCAACACCGGGGCTGCCGATGCTATTTTAAGCGTGGCGTACCAGTCGGCACTCATGCCGTTGCGCGCACTTTCAATGGCGGGTGTGACAAGCTCGCTAAACGATTTGCTGCCAAAGCGATCAAGCGCAGCACTGATACCGGCCAGATAACCAGGTATGGCTATGGACAACGGACCAGACACATTGCGATTTTCAAGCACTGAAGGCCAGCCAAATAAATCACTGTCCTCACCTGCGACGAGCGGATAGTCATCGGCTGAAACGCCGTCGGGAGCGCGCATGCCAAATCCAACGCTGTGGGTCGTGTTAGTGGCCGCGTCAAAGTAGAGCAGGTTGCCACCACCGCCGAGACCGCTCATCCACGGCTCTACTGTGCCAATCATCAAGCTTGCAGCAATGGCAGCATCTATTGCGTTACCGCCCTGACTCAACACTTGTGCACCCGTCGCGGAGGCAGCGTAGTGCTGACTGGCAACCAGACCGTGCTTACTGCTAACGGCTGGCTTTTTTACCTGCCAGGTTTCTACATTGTTCCAGGTTTGTTTTTGTGACATAGAGTGATGTTGACCATATCGCCAGCCGGCGTTTGTTCAGGGTAACAGCAACAGGTAATAACAGGCCGTCACGGTGCGTCCGGAATTACCCACGTTGTGGAACATCAACCCGCAACCCGCGTGGTATCTCTGCAAGTTTGTCGTAGAACGGCATCTCTACTAACTCGGCTTGTTGCATGGAGCCATCCCTGCAGCCGACCTGGACTGTGCTACCTGCCTTCAGGTTTGCCTCATGCAGACGAACAATACCGATGCCGTGCCCCAGATAAGGTGAGACGGCTCCGGCCGTTACTATTCCGCTGGCACTGCCGTCAACTTCGACGCTGGCGCCGATCAGTGGCTCACCGACATTACACGCAACGCCAAACAATCTGCGTTGTTGCGAGGCATTGGCCAAAGCAGTCTTGCCAATGAAATCGCCTTTGTCCTCATCGATAAATCTGCCCAGACCGACGTCCCAGGGCGTTGTGGTGTGATCAAAATCGGAGCCGGCATTTAGAATGCCGGCTTCAATACGTCTGATGTTCATGGCATCGAGACCGAAAATCTCCAGTCCAAACGGTGCGCCTGCTTTTTTAAGATGTTGCCAGATGGCGTCGGCATTGTGGTGTGGTTCGGTATAAAACTCCCAGCCCAGTTCGTTGGTGTAACCCGTGCGTGTAATTACTACTTCCTGTCCGGCAAGGGTCACGCGGGCAATGGCGAAGTAGCCGAATGGCTCCGGCAACTTGCCACCATTGGCGGCTTCGAGCACCTTTAGTGCGTTTGGTCCCTGTATCTGCGAGACGTACACTTCGGGATCTGAGATCTGCACGTTCATGCCAACAGCATGAGCGCGGGCCCAACTGTAGAAGTCACCGTCAGCCTGTGCATACCAAAAGCGGTCGGCGGCCAGCCGTAACAATATGCCATCGACGATGAGACCACCATCTTCGTAGCAGGCTACACCGTAGCCGCAGCGACCAGGTTTTAGTTTGGTGATGTCTTTGGTAAACAGTTTATCCAGCAGTCGCTCGGCATCAGGGCCTTCAAACTGCATCGGGAACTCCCCGGTATTGAGCAATGCGGCCTTCTGTCGCAATAACCAGTAGGCATCTTCGGTGGACTGGCTATCAAAGCAGCAGGCCATATGGCGGCGATTATAGACACAGTAGTGCGGCCCCAGTGGTCGCTCAATTTCATGATAGGGATGGCGGGACAGACTGTAGTCCCAACCCGCACCGGGAATGCTTGACACCAGATCTCTGGTTTTTCCATCGCTTGAATTCATATAAAGGCCTGTTGCAAAGAGTCAGGTAACGAGCATTCAATGCTACTGTTACGCAGTATTTGAGGTTTTTCCGGCTATCTGCGCCCGAAGCAGTAGTAGTCGTAACGCACCAACGATCAGCATGCATAAACTGAACGCGACGACCAGTGAAGCGGTTGATACTCCGGGTGTCCAAAAAACGATCAACAGAAACACACACAGTATAAAGCTCTCGATTACCGCATGTTCGATCGATCGGAATGTGAGTCTGTTATCCACAACGGGTTTTATATACAGCGAATTCAGGCCGTGAAACGACAGGAACACCAACGGTGTAAGCAACAGTTTCAGCATAATAACACTGGAGGGAACATCATTTAACATCGACAGGATCAGCACCGGGCAAACTAGCGAGGCGACCGTCGCATAGTTGCTTAAACGAATTTTTGTTGTGGTTATAACGGGCATCTCGGTGTACTCGTCGGTGTGTACTCGTCAGTCTGGAGATCGAAACATTATACTGCTACGAGGAAATACGATCCGCTATCGCGATAATTCGATACATATCTCGCAGCACCGGTTTTTCAATGAGTTTTCCATCAATCACCACCAAGCCTGTATCGGCTTCCTCAAAGGTGCTGATGATTCGACGGGCACGTTCGATTTCCTCGATGCCTGGTGTAAAAACAGAGTTTAATGCATCGATTTGTTTGGGATGAACCGAGCCCTTGCCTGAAAAGCCGAGGGCTTTAGCCTTGCGTGCTTCAAGCTCCATTCCATCGGGGTCGTCGAGGTCAAGGTAGGGAACATCGATTACATCAATACCGACACTTGCCGCCGCGTGTACTACTCGCGAGCGCGCGTAGAGTAGTGGTTCCCACGCGTTTTCACATCGCAACTCGGCGGCCATATCCACACCGCCGAAAAACAACGCGTCTATGCGATTACTGCAAGCGGCTATCTCCAGTGCAGCCTGTAACCCGTGGTTGGTTTCGATAATGACGTGCAGACGAGTAGTGTGACCGCGCTCGGTTAAAAGATCGTCTAGCCATACTACCTCTTCGGGGGTGCGAACCTTGGGCAGCATCAGTGCTGGCGGAGGAGTGTCGGTGGTTAATATGGCTTGCACATCGGCAATACCAAACGCTTCACGCAGGCAGTTAATGCGAACGATGCGTTCTACACCATCGTCATTTTGGGTCTGTGAAAAAAGAGCAAGAGTTTTTTCCCGTGCTTCGTCCTTGTCTTTCGGGGCAATGCCGTCCTCCAGCTCAACACAGACAATATCAGCACCCGAAGCCAGTGCTTTGGGATACATATCCGGACGAAGCCCTGGAGAGAAGATAAAGCTTCTACGCGGTCGTGGCGACGGCATTGAGGTTATATTATCCATTGTCATTCTACCGTCTGATCTTCACCGGCCTGGGCGGCGTATATAGACGTGTAACCGCCAGACCAGTCCGGCGGAATCTGACAGGGTCGTGGATCGTGCTCGGCCCATTGAACCGCATTGCCTCTGACAACTTTGTAGGTATTCCTGGTAGGTGACGGGTGTGGTGTGTACGGTTTTGCATCGGCCGATGTATAACAATTTAGCAGCAGTGGTCGCGGCAGTGGAGATTTCGATGCAGGTGAATAATGTAGTGTTCTGGCGTTATGAATAGTGATCGATCCGGCTTTGCCGGTGATGTATTCGATTCGATCCCTGTCAACTGTTGCAGCGTCTTCGTCAGACAACATGCCGGTCCAGTTGCCGTTGCTGTCGTATTGATTGTATAGAGGTTCTTTGTGCGAGCCCCGGTATGCCGCGAGCGGTCCGTTTTCCATGGTGGTATCGCTCAGATAACAACCGATGGTTAGTACGTTGTAGTTGGTATGTGGGAAAAACTGGATGTCCTGGTGCCACTTGACGGTATCGGATTTGTCGAACCATTTAAAATTAAGTTTCGAATGATGAAATACCACGTTCGGTCCCACCAGATCAGCGGCGACGTCGGCCATTAGCCCGGTCGCGAATTTCCAGTAGTGCTCGCTTTGTTCATCGGGGCTTTTCAGGCGGCGCAATACCGGGTTCTCCGCCGTGTGTCCGGGACCGATATCAAAGCGCTCATCGGATTGTTGCACCGTTCTGCTGAGATCAACAAATTCACTGGTGACCGTTTGCATATGTGCGAGCATCCCGGCGGGCAGTAAATCTTCCACCCCGACAAAGCCGGATTCAAAATAGTGCTCGCGTTGCGCCTGAGTAAGTACGCGTGCGGGTTCTTTTAAAATAGCGTCGGGGGTCATGCGGTGGTCCTGGTCGCTGGTGAGTCGGTCACAGGTCGATATTACATCAGACTGCCAATTGCAATTGCAGTGTAGACGCCACGGCTTTTTGTCTGCAACTGAGAATTCGCCCGTTATTGTAAAACCCGAGTGCTATCCGATAGAGTCGGTATTGCAGTACCGCACCAGATGCCCGTTGGGTTAAAGTAGGGCGTTTGTGCAACCGTCAGCGGAGGTCTTCCAACCATGAGTATCGAGATTGTGGCAGCGCCGGGCGCTGGCGCCTATGTAAGCGGAATTTCGCTCGAAAATTTAACCGCCGATGATGCCGGCACACTACGTCAGGCGCTCGGCGAGCACGGTGTGTTGTTCTTTCGCGACCAGTCCATCTCACCGGAGGATCATATTGAGCTCGCCGGGCAATTCGGCGCGATCAACATCAACCGTTTTTTTACCCCGCTGGCCGATCATCCACAAATTGCGCAGGTATTGAAAGAGCCTGGACAGCAGAAGAATATTGGAGAGAAATGGCACACCGATCACAGCTATGATCAGATTCCGGCACTGGGTTCCATTCTGGTTGCGCGCGAACTGCCACAAAGCGGAGGTGACACCTTGTTCGCGAGTATGTTTGCCGCCTACGATGCTCTGACAGACTCCATGAAAAAACGACTGCAAGGGCTGTCCGCATTGCACTCCAGCCGGCACGCGTTCGGTGCAAAGGCGTATGAGAAGCGCAATGACAAGGAAGATTACGCCGGACGCCTGGGCAATGCATCGGCGGCAACACAGGATGCCAACCACCCGCTGGTCATTCGCCATCCGCTGAGTGGCAAGCAGGCAATCTATGTGAACCCCGGCTTTACCCTTTCGATCAACGAACTTACTGCGACCGATAGCGAGGCGCTGCTCGAAGAACTGTACGAGCACTGCCAGAACGAGCAATTCATTCATCGATTCCGCTGGCACAAAGGATCGATAGCGTTTTGGGACAACCGTGCAACATGGCACAGTGCAATGAATGATTATCCAGGTCAGCGACGGCTGATGCATCGCATAACGGTAGAAGGAGAATCTTTGTCTGCCTGATGGTGATCCTGGTATCGCAAGATGGTGGCCTGATTGTGATATGCAATCGCCAACAATATGATAGTCAGGATATTCG
>CAYPCS010000111.1:0-9895 GCA_964409275.1 uncultured Granulosicoccaceae bacterium | reverse complement strand
CGCCCAGCAGAAACGGGAGATCAACTGCTGCGGCAGGTGAGGACAACAGCAACAAGCCACTGAACGCCAGGCCAGTGAGCAACATGGTATTGTTTAGCGATAGTGATAGTGCTGTCGCCGTAACATTCTGACATTTGCTGCGTGTGATTATGTTTGACACAGCGTACAAAAAACCTCCGAGTACTGGCAGCAAGGTATATCCGCTGAACGCATCCGAGCCGGGCTGCAATATAAGCAACACGCCACTAAATCCGGTCGCTATAGCCAGCCAGCCTCGTGTGCCGACCGGCTCGCCGATGAGCAGGGCGGATAGCAACGTGACAAAGATCGGACCTGTATATATTCCGGCGGCAACCGATGACAGGCTTAGAAATGATATCGACGCATAGAAAATAATAAACATTGATGTCATTGCCGCGGACCGAAGCACTGGCCACAGTTGTATAGCACTGCGCCAGACAGACCCTGAAGGTTGCCAGAAGCGGGTGATAACAAAGAACAGCGGTAGTGCCAGCAAGCCACGCAGAGTGAACAGTTGCCATAGCGAAAGATCACTGCTGAACCATTTGAACACCGCATCCTGAATCGACATCAGAAATACGGATGCCACAATCAACAGAACCCCGAGCCTGGTATTATTTGGCCGTGACGATGCGGCGTTGGACATAAGAATTAGCCCGGCAAAGATTGTCGCGAGTTGCTGCCCCGCTGACGCAACTTTTTAGTGTTTCTTTTGCAACTGCTTGATGGCTTTGCCGATGCCCTCAACAGTCAACGGAAACATGCGTTCTTTCATCAGTTGATGAGTGATCTTAATCGATGGCACGCGTTGCCAGTGAGTTTCCGGCTCCGGGTTTAACCACACGGCGTGCGGAAATTTTTCAAGTACACGTTCAATCCAGGTGACGCCTGATTCTTCGTTCCAGTGTTCCACACTGCCGCCTGCAGTAGTGATCTCGAACGGACTCATGGTTGCATCGCCAACAATGATCACGCGGTAGTCGGCCTGGTAGGTGCGCATAAATTCACGGGTTGGAATCACTTCGGTATGGCGTCGCCGATTGTCTTTCCAAAGTCGTTCGTAAAGAAAGTTGTGAAAGTAGTAGTACTCAAGGTGTTTAAATTCACCTCTTGCCGCGGTGAACAGGGATTCACTCACCTGTACGTGATAATCCATCGAACCGCCCACATCGAACAACAGCAACACTTTAATTGCGTTGCGACGCTCGGCCACCATTTTGATATCAAGCAGACCGGCATTGCGCGCGGTCGAGCTTATCGTATCGTTAAGATCAAGTTCGTCCTGTGCGCCTTCGCGCGCAAAACGGCGCAACTTGCGCAGTGCCATTTTAAAGTTGCGGCTACCCAGCTCGCGCTGGTCATCTAGGTTTTTATACTCCCTCTTGTCCCATACCTTTATGGCGCGTCCCTGGCGGCCGGCTTTCTGGCCAATGCGCACACCAGCCGGGTTATAGCCGTAGGCACCGTATGGCGAAGTGCCACCGGTACCAATCCATTTGTTGCCGCCTTGATGGCGTTTTTCCTGCTCTTCGAGGCGCTTGCGCAGATTCTCCATAATCTTGTCCCAGCCTCCCATGGCCTCGATCTGTTCTTTTTCTTCTTCAGTGAACATACGCTCGGCTTCAAGTCGCAACCATTCTTCAGGTATATCGCCAATAATATTTTCAAAGGCGTTTTGCATACCGGTGATGTAGTCACCGAATACCTGGTCGAAGCGATCGAAGTGGCGTTCGTCTTTTACCAAAGACAGGCGTGCGAAATGGTAGAAATCGTCAATGTCGTAGTTGGCGATGCCATGATGCAGTCCGTCCAGCATAGCGAGATACTCGGTGATGGAGACCGGTACCTGGGCATTGCGCAGTCGAAACAACAGATCAATCATCATGTCAGCGGCACCGGTACTTACTGATTTTTTCGGCGGTTGAGAAACACCAGCCGTTCGAATAAATGCACATCCTGTTCGTTCTTCAGCAATGCACCGTGCAGTTTTGGAATTATTGAATTGGCATCACCGGATTGCAGGTCGTCGGCGGGAATCTCCTCGGCAAGCAACAGCTTTATCCAGTCCAGCAACTCGGAGGTAGAAGGTTTTTTCTTGAGCCCGGGTACTTCGCGAATGTCAAAAAATACCTTAAGCGCCGCATCGAGAAGATCTTTCTTTAAGCCGGGGTAGTGCACATCGACAATGCGCGTCATGGTGTCGGTATCAGGAAAGCGAATGTAGTGAAAGAAACAGCGTCGTAAAAATGCGTCGGGCAATTCTTTTTCGTTGTTACTGGTAATGATCACTAACGGCCGTTGTTTGGCGACAACTGTTTCCCTGGTCTCGTAGACATGAAACTCCATTTTGTCGATCTCAAGCAACAAATCGTTTGGAAATTCTATATCTGCCTTGTCGATTTCGTCGATCAGAATGACGGAAAGCTCATCTGCGTCAAAGGCCTCCCACAACTTGCCTTTGATGATGTAGTTGGAAATATCGTGCACACGATCATCGCCAAGTTGTGAATCACGCAGACGCGATACAGCGTCGTATTCATAAAGACCTTGCTGCGCTTTGGTGGTGGACTTGATGTGCCAGCGGAACAATGGTGCTTTGATCGATTGTGCAACTTCCTCGGCAAGTTGAGTTTTACCGGTGCCGGGTTCGCCTTTTATCAGCAGTGGACGACCAAGAGTGATCGCGGCATTTACGGCGAGGGTGAGATCGTCGGTCGAGATATAGGTATCGGTTCCGTCAAAACGAGGCTTCATCTTTTTGTCCGTTATTATATTTCGGTGCGGAATACTTAATGGTATCTACAGCATAGGCTGCTGATGTGACGGCTGGCGTTGCAGCATCGCTTGTGCGGCCGAGTCAGGCGGGTCGCTTGATCATACCGCCGAGCGGGCGGCCGCCAATGAGGTGCATATGAATGTGCATCACTTCCTGGTTACCGTGCTCTTTGCAATTGACAATCAGCCGATAGCCGTCATCGGCTATGCCTTCTTCACGAGCCACCTTTTTTGCCACCGTAATCATTCTGCCAAGCGTTGCCTCGTCTTCGGTTTCAACATCGTCAACGGTTGGAATAAGTTTGTTAGGCACAATCAGGACGTGCACTGGCGCGACCGGGTTGATGTCGCGAAACACCGTCACCAGCTCATCCTGGTAGAGCATGTCAGACGGTATTTCCTTGTTGATTATTTTACTAAACAGTGTTTCTTCTGGCATCAGGCGCGCTCCTGTCAAGGCTGTATTGTAGCATTGTGACAGTTGCCGGGCCGATGCGCGACCGGTGAATTTAACCGTGCCAGACTCAGACTCCAGCGCTTATACCCCGGCTATGACCGCTGTGAAAACCGCGGCGAGCGAACATGCGTAGCAGACACAGTAACAACAACACTGGCACCGGCCCGGTCATCGTTAGCTGCAGGGCGCCGCCGCCCGAATTCTCGTCGGGTATCGCCCCGGTGCTGGCGCTTTCAGTTGTCACCGCAAAGTCAGTGGTGAATGCGCCCACGCTGAGTTGCATGCGTGTGGTTGATGAGTGGGCTCCGGAGGATTGCAGGGCCACGAATATGCGATCGTCATTTGTTACCGTGTTTTGTGCAGCGGTAAGCTCGCCGCCATTGAGAGAGTAGAAGCCGCCGCTAACGGTAACAAGCGCCTCTGATGAGAGACCACTGATCTGGATCGGGTCTGATGTCACCGCCGAGTTCACCGGCACGTCAGCAACATTGTTGAAGGCAAAGGAATCCGGTTGCTCTGTGTTGAGAACTGCCGATAATTCAAAAGGCTGTTCGCCGTCAAGGAATCGATGTCGCTCGCGTTCAACCGCGAGAAAGTAACTGCCTGCTTCTACCCGGGCTGCCACTCTGAAATCGCGACCGGCGGCAGTATCGTCGTCGAGTGCAAGCGTGCTGAGTTTGTCGTTGAGCAGATAGCCGTATAGATCACCATCGGAACTTGAGGTGATGGTGAGCATGCCGGGGGCGTCTGTAGTTATCTCAAAATAACGGATGTCACGATAGCCAAATAAACTGGCGGCCAGAGGCTCATCGAGTGGCAATGGTGTCACCTGGTTCGAGAGCACGTCAACTTCTGCGCTGGTCGCACCCTGGCTGCTGCCATTCTGCACCATCGCCACCGCATTGCCGAGGTTGAGAATGCCACCCCCGCAATAGTAGGTCGCGCAGTCGCCATCCTGTGAAAACGGTGTGGCGGATTGCTGCATTATCGCGAGCGTTTGCTGCGGGGTCAGGTCAGGATTGATGCTTTGCATCAGGCTGATCGCGCCACTGACCAGTGCTGCTGAAAAACTGCTGCCGGTTTCTCGCTGGTAGTCGCTGCCATCCTCCAGTGCTTTCACCGGGCCGTTATTGGTGGCGACGATAATATCGCGGCCTGGCGCGGCGATGCTGACTTTCAATCCGTAGTTGGAAAAACCGATGTCAATATCACCCCCTGGCGTGCTCGAACCCACAGTAATGACATCGGCGCAGTTGGCCGGTGATGATCGCAATGCATTGTTTTGCTCGTTGCCCGAGGCGATAACGACGCTAATCCCGAGGCCGACCAGTTCATCAATAACGTCTTGCCACGCTTGCGTGCATTCGGTCTCGCCACCGATGCTCAAATTCACGACGGTCGCGGGAGTAGGGTTTAGCGGAATCCCTTCAAGCGGCAGCCCCGCTGTCCATCGCAGTGCATCGATGATATCGGCGTCTGTGCCGCCGCAAGCGCCAAGTGCTCTGGCATGAATCAGACTGGCGTTCCAGTCAACCCCTGTCAGCCCCTCGCCATCGTTGGAGTTGCCGGCGGCAGCACTTGCGACGGCGGTACCGTGCCAGCTACTTGGGCTGCTGCCGCAAGCGTCACCCGCATCGGTAGGATCAGCATCCCGGCCGTCACCATCGTTGGCACCGTTGAAAACCCCCGGTGAATCGGCGGAGACAAAGTCGTAGCCCAGCCCGGGTACGGATCGATTTGCCAGTTCCGGATGGTCGGCGAGCACGCCGGTGTCGACGATTGCGATGACTGCACTGGCGGTGCCGGTGGTGATATCCCAGGCCCCGGGCGCGCGCAGGCTGTAGGTCCCCTCGTACAGGTAGGACTGATCACCGGGATCAGTGGAATTCTGGTAGAGCGGATCGTTGGGTTCGCGCAACGGATAGCGGCGATACTCTGGCGAGGCAAACTCGACTTCCGCGTTAGCTGCAAGCCTTGCCGCGCGAGCGCGAACCGAGGCCGAATTGATTACGCCCTTGTCCGCTTCCAGCAGCTCGGTGCGCGCGGACATGCGCCGACTGACCTTCATGCCCTGTCGCTTTCGCCAGTCCGAGCGGCTAAACCCCGAGAGCCGATGCCTGATCAAGCCGCGGATGGAGTCTGGCTGTGAGTATTTTACGATAATACGGCCAGTAGGCTCGGCGCTATCCAATAATTGCGCATCGGCCAGTGGTTGTGCAATGGCTCCGCCTCCGCTCGAGAGCAGCAGTGCCCAGGCGGTGATCAGAATGTGAATGCGGAATCGGGCCATAAGGAGTTTTTTCGGGTCTGCTTTGCGGACCGTTTGCGAGGCGACGGTATCGTCACTTTCTCTGACTTTGGTTTGAGCGGTTCGTTCTTGCCTGATTTTACGCCACCGGGCACTGCCCGGGGAATTGCGCAAACTGGACGTCGGCTACCTTATAAGTAGCGGCCGACATGTAAACCCCCGCAGAGGTATGCCTATTGGGCGCGGTTTCTGTCACAATGGCGGGCTGGTGTTGCTGCCGGTTCTCAGACACAACCGGCTGTTCACGGCATCCGTTAGCTTACACCCGCGGATCAGTTAGAGCGAGTCCGCAAACGGCTGTGTTTAGCACATAAAAGCAATACCACAATGCACCCTGGCGGTCATTTAGCCATCGACTGGTGAGATTTACACAACGTCCACGCAAGCAGCACCGGAGATCGGGTATGGGCAAGCGATTAACAAAAATATACACCCGAACGGGTGATGAAGGGACCACCGGGCTGGGCGACGGCACGCGCGTCGCCAAAGACAGTTTGCGGGTAACTGCCTATGGCACCACCGATGAGCTTAACAGTGTGGTCGGCATGGTGCTCGCGCTGGAGATGCCGGAGACGGTTCGAACGGTTCTCACGGAAGTGCAGCATCATCTGTTCGATCTGGGTGGCGAGCTTTGTATACCCGGTCATGTAGCGCTTGGTGAACAACACGTCAGCTGGCTGGAGCGCAAGCTGGATCAATTCAACGACGATTTACCCGACCTTAAAGATTTCATTCTGCCTGGTGGTAGCCAGGCAGCCGCTACCTGTCATCTTGCCAGAACCGTGTGCCGGCGGGCAGAGCGCTGCGTCATTTCTCTCGGTGATGTAGAAGAGTTGCCGCCGCAAAGCATCATCTATTTGAACCGGCTGTCTGACTTGTTGTTTGTTTTTTGCCGAGTGCTGGCGCGTCACGATGGCGGCGCCGAAGTGCTGTGGCAGAGCAACAGACCTCCGCTGGATGCCGGTTAAGAAGGGTCTTATGAAAGAATTTGCACTTGACCGTACTGAAGTACGGGAAAACTTCGGTCACTACCTGACCATCCCCACTCGCTGGGCGGACAATGATCAGTACGGGCACGTCAACAATGCGAAGTACCTGACCTTCTTCGAACTTGTGATTATGCGTTTCCTGGAAGTCGACTCGGCCATTGATTTTGACGGCCACGGGGTGCAGTGCTTTTCAGTGGAAAATATGGTCCGCTACATCCGGCAAGTAAAATTTCCGGATACTCTGGAAGCCGGTCTGCGCGTTGGCAAACTGGGTAATTCGAGTGTGCGCTATGAAGTCGGGCTTTTTATTGAAGGCCAGTCAGACGTATGCGCTACCGGTTATTTCACCGATGTATTTGTAGACAACAGCAGTGAAAAACCGGTCACCATTCCGGATGAAATCCGTGCTGTGCTATCTACCCTGATGATGTCCTGAGCCGGTTGGCGGGTAGTGCGGCTTGGTGCCGCACCCGCGGTTGTTGCTAAACCTTGTAACTCCACCGCGAACAGTGGAGTGGCTGGACCCCAGGCAAGAGCAGGGCGGTTCAGTTGCCCTGCAACCGCTATAATAAAAGACAGCACTCCCGTAACCGGAGTGAAGTTATCCACAGATTCCGTTCCCTGATCAACACATTTATATGAAAGCACTGGAAATAAACGCGCTGACCAAAACCTATGGCAACGGCCATCAGGCGCTTGCGGGAATTGACCTCAGCGTGGAGCAGGGAGACTTCTTTGCCCTGCTGGGTCCCAATGGTGCCGGCAAGTCGACCGCTATTGGTATTATCAGTTCGCTGGTGAACAAGACCGATGGACAGATCAAGGTGTTTGGCAAGGATCTCGACAGCGATCGCTACCGGTGCAAACTTGAAATCGGGCTGGTGCCACAGGAGATAAACTTCAACGTTTTTGAAAACCCGTTGAATATTGTAATCACCCAGGCCGGTTATTACGGTATCCCGAAGTCGGTTGCCACCGAGCGTGCTGAAAAATACCTGAAACTTCTCGACCTGTGGGACAAACGCAATGGTCCGGCGCGGGAAATGTCGGGTGGTATGAAACGGCGATTGATGATTGCACGGGCATTGATGCACCAGCCGAAGTTATTGATTCTTGACGAACCAACCGCCGGGGTGGATATAGAAATACGGCGATCAATGTGGGCTTTTTTGCAAGAGATAAACAACGACGGAACCACCATCATACTGACTACTCACTATCTCGAAGAAGCAGAGACCCTGTGTCGCAATGTGGCGATTATTGATGATGGCAAAATTGTCGAGCAGGGAGCGGTCAGCGATTTGCTAAGCCGCTCGATGGTGCAAAGTTATGTGCTGGACCTGCAACCGGTAGCGGGCCACGTGGCTGACAAAACACCGGTGCTTGAAGGGTTTAATGTAGCGAGTAGTGAGGAGGGAAGGCTTGAGGTCGAGGTAACCGTGGGGGATAACCTGAACGGACTATTCCTGCAGCTGGAGCGGCAACACCTTCAAGTCTTAAGTCTACGCAACAAGACCAATCGGCTGGAGGAGTTCTTTCTTCGTCTGGTGGCGAAAGACGAGCCTGAAAGTACCGAGGCTGCCTGATGAGTTCAATTGTCGCGGTTAATGTGGTGGCGTTCAGGACAATCGTCGCCAAAGAGATTCGACGCTTCATGCGAATCTGGGTACAAACCATTGTGCCACCTTCGGTAAGCGCGTTGCTCTACATGATGATTTTCGGAACGCTCATTGGTTCACGGGTCGGTGAAATGGACGGCCACAAGTACATCGATTTCATTGTCCCCGGTATCATTATGATGGCGGTGATCACCAATTCATATGCCAACTCGGTATCCTCCTTTTTTGGCGCCAAGTTCCAGAGTCACCTGCAGGAACTCTTAATCGCCCCGGTACATATTGCTGTGATACTGGCGGGTTTTGTGGTGGGTGGAGTGTGTCGCGGTTTGATGGTTGGAGCACTGGTGGCAGCGGTGTCCCTTTTTTTTACCAGGCTTCAAATAGAGAACCCGTTGATCACTATTGTGGTAGTCATACTCACCTCAACCCTGTTTTCCATTGGCGGTGTGATAAATTCTGTCTATGCTAAAGGCTTCGATGATATATCGATCATTCCGCATTTCGTACTGACGCCTCTGACCTACCTCGGTGGTATTTTTTACTCAATTACATTGTTGCCGGATTTTTGGCGAGCTCTGTCTCACATCAATCCGGTGTTGTACATGATCAACGGTTTCCGCTATGGCATTCTCGGTACATCGGACTTCGGGATTGGCTGGTCATTTCTGGTTATTTGTGTGTTTATTGTGTTGCTGGCTTCGGTAGCGCTTTATCTGTTGAACAAGGGCATTGGCATTAAAAGCTGATCGCATTCAGGATTCTATAGTGGCAAAGAAAAACAAAAAGAAGATTACCATGGCAGATCGTGCCGACCGGCACGAACTGTATCAGGAATCAGTGCAGGACTCAGAGTTTGAACTCGATTTCGTACAAGACACCTTTAAAGACATTCGCAAGCGCAAAGCCGTAACCCTGCGTGAAGATTTCGCCGGTACTGCACGCAGTGCATGTGTCTGGACAAAGCGTGGCAAAGACAACCGTGCCTGGGCTGTTGACTTCGATGAAGAAGTACTGGAGTGGGGGCGAAAACACAATCTCAACAAGCTCAAGCCAAAACAGCGTGAGCGGGTAGAGTTTATTCAGTCAGACGTGCGTACGGTAAAGACACCGACGGTTGATACGGTGTTGGCGTTTAACTTTAGCTACTGGATTTTCCAGCAGCGCAAAGAACTGATTGATTACTTTAAAAGTGTGCATAAAAGCCTGAACGAAGACGGCATTATGTTTCTCGATGCATTTGGAGGCAGCGAGGCTCACACTACCCAGGTGGAGAAACACAAGCTAGACGGTTTCTCCTACCATTGGGATCAAAATAAATTCAACGCGTTGACCCAGGAAATGAAATGCCATATTCATTTTCGCTTTCCCGATAAATCCCGTATGGACAAAGCCTTTACCTATGTATGGCGTTTGTGGGGTGGTCGCGAGATAGAAGATGCGTTGCTCGACGCCGGCTTTAGCAATGTTCGCTTTTATGTTCAGTTGTTTGATGAAGATACCGATGAAGCGCTCGATGAATTTGAAGAGACTCGCGAGGTGATCGATCATGAGTGCTGGATTGCTTATATTGTGGCGGAGAAGTAGGGATTGGGTCGCTGCGCTGGGCTGTTTTTCGTGTGGGTTGGATTGGTAGGTCGCTGCGCTCGGGTTGATTGTGGCGGGTTTGGGATTGCCATCCATGGCTTTTTTCTCCGCATCCTGCGTGGCGAGTCACGTTTGAAAGAAG
>CAYPCS010000110.1:0-16794 GCA_964409275.1 uncultured Granulosicoccaceae bacterium | reverse complement strand
GAGCTTGCGTGGTTAAACGAGCTGCGCCTTTAAATCAACCAGAGTTAGCTTCTCACGGATTTGTATTTCAGCCAGGGCGTCGGTGCGACCACCTCTGCATTATTCACGGAGGATAAATTTAATTCACTGACGGGTTTGATCCATCGCTTCCATCACTTCGTCAATGGATCGAATAGCACCCGACTGCAGGTATTCCATTGCCTTAAGCGATGCGTTGTGCGCTTCAATGCCGGAACCCGCAACGCAGTCTTCAATCACGCGACAAAAGTAGTCACCCTGGTGTCCATCCACAAACGTATAGTGAACGCACACGTCCGTTAACCCGCCAACCAAAAGCAGAGTTTCTGCCTTAAGACCCTTTAACAATATCTCCAGATCGGTGCCGTAAAAAGCCGAATACCGGCGCTTTTGAATGTGATAATCATCTGGCCGGAAGCCCATTTGCTCTTTGGCCAGATCTGTGTGCGGGTTATTGTCGAGGCAGTGAACTGTTTCGTCTCCATCGAGCTCACGGCCGAAGTCGACCAGGTTGGCGCGGTGGATTTCCTGAATGAAAATCACCGGAATATTGCGCTCTCTGGCCTTGTCGATCACCGTTCTGGCGCGCAGCATGCGAACGTCGTAGTCCTGCATGTGCGGGATGGCCCTTTCATCATTCGACTGTTTGATGAATGTGCCTGCTTGAATATCTATCACGATGAGCGCTGCCCGCCCCTCAATCAATTCTCGTTTGTTGCTCTTTGTTGAGGTCATGTTCGAGTCTCCGTCAGGATGATTTGGACGGATAAGCGTCCAATAGTCCGGGTAGATTGCCAAAATGCGTGATCAATGGGAATACAATATCTGATGAGGCGATCAATGTGATTGCAGCAGCCACCATCGTCGAGGTAAATCCGTTTGATGCCTGTGGATCAATTTGCAGCCCGTCTGTTGACGATTCTGTCGACGTGGAATGGATCACGACAAAGTGACGATGGTTTGCCGGTTTTGGAAAAATGGTTACAGGAGTGAATACAAGATTATGTCATTGCCAGGTGGACATGGGCAGTACTTTGTCGAGCCGTCTGTTACCGCTTTGGGTAACATAATTCGCGAGTATCTTCGGTAAGCGTCGTAGCTGTAGGTTGAACCGTTTGATCTGTCACATGGTGGTGCCTTCTTTTGCCGGAAGCCTGGCATTATGCGAGAAAGGTAGATCATGGAATTAGTAACAGAGGAACAACTAGTATCCAGCCCTGATACTGCGCAAGTGGTATTCGATTTGTACATCATGGCATTTTTGGCAATATGCTGGATGTACCAGGACTGTAAACTCAGAGGGAAAGCCAAATGGTACATTGTACCCTTCGCGCTATTAACGCTTGTATTCGTGTCAATTGGTCCTCGACTGTATTTAGTACTTAATCCGGGAGCTGAAAAGGATGGTCGCTATGGGGAATCCGGGGCATAGGCAAGCAACGAGTATCTAACGGTGTCAATCACCTCGACTGCGCTCGCCGCGTCCTTTTGTGTGCAGTTCGCAAGCTCAAATTATTGCACACAAATAGCTACCGCATGCACTGCGCATGTTGCGGCGTTGTTCGCTGAAAAATGATGCTGACAGTAAGAAAGAAACGGGAGCCAGGGAAATCGTATTAATAGCAACAGCACAAAGTTTAATATCTCGGGATGTAAGAGAAAACGGAAATGAAATACGTTCTCTCATGCATGAAGCAAAGGCATCGTCAGCGCGGGTAGTACATTTTCCGGAGGGGGCACTGTCCGGGTACATTAAGGCTCAGATTAAATCCTGGGATGAGGTTGATTGGAGTCTTCTCGACTCAGAGATTGAAATTATCAAACAACTGGCGAAAGACCTGCAATTGTGGGTGGTTTTCGGTTGCAATCATCAAGGGGGGACTAATGAACGTCCTTATAATGATCTATACGTTATCTCTGATGAAGGCACCGTTCATGGCCGCTATAGCAAACGACTTATCTCTCACACAGAAATCACAGATTGGTATACACCTGGAAACACACCTCTTGTCTTCGAACTAGATGGTATTAGTTTTGGGTGTTTGTTGTGCATTGAAATCCAATACCCGGAGTTATTTATGGAATATGAAAGGTTAGGAATTGATTGTCTGCTTTTTTCTGCATATTCCAAAAGCCCTGTTTTCGCTACCCAGGCGCAGGGTCACGCTGCGTGTAACAGTTACTGGTTGAGCTTCTCGGTGCCAACCAATACCAGTGAGAATTGCTCCAGTCGATTCATTGGTCCGGAAGGTTCTGTATTGTCAACGTGTTCCAGTTGCCAGTCTGGCATTACCGTCAATAAAATAGACCCTGAAGATCCAAAATGGGAAGTGCCAATTAAGCATAATCGGCCGTGGCGCCGAAAAGCACGAAGCGTGGAGGTCTATGCAAAGCGTTCCTGACGAACATGATAGATCGCCTGAAACGGCGAATCAGTGCAGCGGACATCGCGTGCAACGTCGCTGACCGCGGCGTTCAGGCTGTAGGAAATCTCATCAAGGCGCTGGTAGTATTCATCGGATTTGGTGCCATAATTGCGACCTGTCGACACATAAGTGCGAATTGCTGAAATTTAATCTAAATGCCATGAAAAAATTTTAAAAAAATATTCAGATCTTTATCTACTTCCGGTTGGATCGTGGCGGTCATTGCCAAACGGTAGAATATGCGTCATGCGGGGAAATCTGTGTTTCAAAGGAATTACATATTGGACTTAACTGGTTTTCATGGTCTCGTAAACACGGTCGTCTCTATTGCTACAGGGTCAATCGCGTCGATTTTTGTTACTGCAATAGCCGTATTTTCTCTATCAAAAGGTGACCCTGATTCGATGGAGCCAGGAGTGAAATTCGGGCTGTTTCTTTTACTGGCTGTAATATTGTCTATTGGCATATATATGTATATAAACCGGGAATATCCATATTCTTGAGTTTGCGACCTGATAGAATCAGGTTAACGTTGATTATTCTGAATAATCGAGGCGATCTAAAATAGTACGTATGGCTTTCAAACGATCAGGAAAAAAATTAAGAGTATTAACAGCTTTCGTTGTGATTTCCTCAATCGTAGTCGCGGTTCTGACAACTGGCGCTTGTGAGGGTTCTCTTTTTAATATTTTTCAGAGCTGGAATGATTCCTCCCAGTGCATTAATACTGCTCCGTCCTGGTGGGGCATGGAATCAAGAGGGGTAGAGTTCCTGGGTATACTCGTAATGGGAGCATCTGTGCCAGTTATTGCTTTTTTGTGGTGGTTGACGCGTTTTGTTAGAAAAAATCGCGCAAAAGTTTGAAAATATTTCAGCAGAGAACGAGCCCGTGCGGGGAGAAAGCAAAAGCAGGAAGGAAGTTCGAAGTAACGTCACCGACAACGAAATTATTAACAACTTAATCTGAAGTTGTATTAAAACGTGGAATATTTGGCAAACTGATAGAGTCACTTATGTTGTTTATCTCAAAAAGACCGGGTTCAAATGCTCTATCAGCTTTCAAATATTTAGTGGAAAATGGCAAGCCCTTTGAAGGCAAACACTCGTTACTGCCGAGAGTCAGTGCTTTTTGTTGAAGGCACTCGACTCGAGCCTTTCAGCATCGGGAGCAGGGGTCTTGAATGCCGGGAATTTCTACAGCTCGATTACGCAAGAAATATAAAGCTCCCGCTTAATCCAGGAAAGGTCAAACGTACATCGAATTACTCAGCTTTCTGGTTCTGTCTTTTGTAGTGGCTATTACACCAGGGCCAAGTGTAGTTTATGTTGTATCTTACAGCTTAAGATACGGTTCGAAAGCCGGGGTTATTTCTACTCTGGGGATCAATCTTGGCTCAGTAGTGGCTATCCTGATAGCGGCTTTCGGTCTCTCGTATTTATTGGGGCTTTACCCAAATGCAATAATGCTTATACAAATAGCTGGTGGTTTTTTTGTAATTTATTTGGCAACTCAAATCTGGCCGCATAGTACAGCTCAACCAACTCTGGAACAGAATATTCCTGAAGAAGGTTACGGCACATTGTTCAGGAACGGGTTCATTACAAGTGTGTTAAACCCGAAAGACATATTGTTCTATACTGCCTTCATACCAACCTTTATACCTCCGGAAGTCACTGGAGAATCTTATCGATCATATTTTTTGTTGCTTGCATTTTCGTACATGCTAATCGGCTTTTTGACAAAAAGTGCATTTGCTGTATTCGCCGGATTGACAAAAATTGCTCTCAATTCAAATAAAGCAGAAATCCTGAACCATATCTCGTCATTACTTCTGATGTCACTAGGTGTATATCTGGTGGCAGGTTCTCTTAGAAGTTTTTTTGTGTAGTAAATTCAGGCAGTAGGGTTTCCGGGGTGCATCGGCTTGCAAACTTATTCAGGCTCAGGCTCAGGCAACTGGTGGACTAAACACGTTGATTGAAAACACGTTGGGCCATTTCACTAATTACGCTATTGGTTTCGTCAATTGCATCCAGCTGCGTAAAGTGGCCACAATCAGTAACCACACGGCTGGTCGAATGCGGGACCAGCCGCTTCATGGTTTTCAGGTAGTCAGTAGTTTCACCCGCAGCAATAGAATGCCTTTTTCTGTCAGTACTTAACCATGTGCTCTGTATCAGGGACAATGGCACTTTAATTTGCGACATCACAGTCGCAAATCTTCCCGCGTCCCACATCATCATCAGTCGCAATTGCTCACGAAAACGTGCCGAAGGCATCTGTGTGGCGCGATGCAGAATCGCCTTTTTCAAGTGCTGATCACTGTGATCGGTGAACATCATTGAAAAAAGGTTATGAACGAAAGAGGGGACTTCGTCATCGTTTGCGAGAGTTTCTGATATTGATTCTCCCGCGAGCCATGGATCACCCACTCCCTGTACACTGCCATCGACAAACACCAAACCGCCTACCCGCTCTGGCGCCTGCACACAAACTGAGGCAATAACCCTGGTCCCCATGCTGTGGCCGACTAAAATCGCAGTATCGATATGCAGCGAACACAACAACTGCACAATATCAGAAGCGTGGGTTTCAATGTCCTGGTGTCCGCCCATTGTCGAAGACGCGCCATGGCCTCTAAGATCAACCGTAAGACACCGATATTTATCTTGGAAAATGTTTATTTGACGATGCCAGTCACTTTTGTCGCAGGTTAATCCATGGACGAATACAAGCCAGCTCTCACCGGTGCCACTTTCCTGATAGTGAATCATATCGAACGAATTCTCTTTCAAATACTTGCTCGTCCGCGGTAGTATACCGCAACCACGCCTGTCGCGATGAGCCAACTGATCCTGACTTGCAGCGCGAGTGTGGTGTGCCCGACAAATTGATATATAGCGAGTCGGGAAACACAAAGTGTTTTGCACTGATTTACTGATCATAGAGCAGGCAGATAAACCGGTGGTTTAAATCGTGGTATCGAGGTATGGGTTGATACAGCCGCGTTTAGTGAGACGCGCGTGCTGCTCGCACTACAATAAGCCTTGATCACCCTGACGGGCTCGCGCTGGACAGTGACGGTGGATTATGGATTACCAGTGTGGTATCCAATCGCATTCTGCATGTGACACCGGAAGGCACGGTTTCAACACTACTTGATAGCAGCGATCCAGAACGTGTGGCAGAAGTTCGGGCAGCGCTTAAAAATGAAACGCTCACCCGTGAGCTTGTTTATCGCGAATCAGACGCTCTTATTCAGAACCCCACCAGCATCGCTTTCGGTGGTGATGATCTTCGAACCGCCTATGTTGGTTCACTCAACCATTCTGAACTGCGTACTTTTAGAACAGAGACTGCCGGCAGTCCACCAGTGCACTGGCTGTGGTAACACCGAAATTATTGAGGACGTAATCTGGACTTCAGCCCTAACTGTTCACGCAGTGAACAGTTAGGCTAGCCCCACAATGCATCACTGGCGCGGGCTGCGCCCTCGCTAAGCGCTCGCAGTTTTGACCAGACCACGGTAGGTGCGACAGGATTATTGGGGCCGGCAAATGTAGCAAAGCCGCAATCTGTCGATGCTATTACCCGCTCGCGCCCTACAGCATTTGCCCGGTTTTCAACGATCCCAATAATCGATCCCAGGACACACACCACAAGGGCCAGCAATGGGCCTAGGTCGAACAATAAATGTGTGATGCTTATGCTCCGGGTTCTGTTAATCGCGGGAAGTTTGCGTGCTTTCCAAATGATATAGGCAGCATAGACACCGACCAGCAATAGCCCGGGTCCGATTGCGCCTGCAAACATGTCCGGCACTGGCATTTTGAGTTGATCCCCCAGGACGATCAACATGACCGAAGGCGGGATCAGAATTGCGAGCGTGCCGAACACATTTGCGTAAATCCGGCTGACCAGAATGCTGAAAAACGCCGTCGGCAGATCAGACACCAGGATAAAAATCGCCGCTGCCCCCGCCAGCACCATGGCGACACGATAGCCCGCCAGAATGCCCGCGATGGTCAACGGGGCCATGATCAGGGGAAGCACCGCCTCGCTCACCTGGCAGCCCTCACCAGGCGTACGGTCTCAACCAGAATGGCCAGCGCCAATAGGCCAAGCCCAATCGGGATAAAGGCTTTGACGAGCCAGAGGTCATTGAGGCCGCCACTGTTTGACCCTTCGTAAGACGTCCACGCCCGCAGCATGAAATTCCAGGCAGCAGGTAAAACCAGTGCGAAAAAGGGTACTGCGAACAGCAGGTTGCCGATTAAATTTATCCGCGTCGTCAGGTTCTAAATATCACGTCATCAGGTCGTGTGCTTCACGACAAGATTATTGCAATGTTCGATGTCGTAGAAAAAGCAATGATCTCTGGTTTGAACGCAACTGAACAAGCTACATTGTTAGCGCTATTGGACAAGATCGCGCGCGCTGTTGATGGTTGATGACTGGAAACCCTGAATGCGGGTGGCAGATATCTTGCCGCAACAGTGATCAGGTATAACAGGTATAATTTGTCCTTTTACTCAGTGAACTACCACATAACTTAAGAGCCCAGGGTACGGTTTTTGTGGCCCAGGGCGAGAGATTCGCGATTACTAACCGTGTGGTTTGGGCAAAACTGCGGGCTTTAGTGGAAGGAGCTGAAGATACCAGTACACAATTGTGGTAGTCGTTTCTGTCAGGGCCTTCGCAGTACGATCACTGTTGCCAGCGGGGACACACGGGCTAAAAGTGACAGACGGCTGTGTAGTGCGGTAATAGTGTAGCGTGCTAAGCTGTCAGCATTGTTGTAATTAAAAGGCCTGTTGACTCTAAATCAACCAGCCGATCAATATTTACCACGGTAATAGCGCGGGGGAATCGGATGATTCATGTCGTAGCAGTGATTAAAGCAAAGTCTGGCGAGCGAGACACAATTTTATCAGCATTCAAAGACAATATAGCTGCCGTTCATGCGGAGCAGGGATGTGTCGAGTATCGGCCGGTAATAGATGTCGCGAATGCCGGGCCAATACAAACTGATATTGGCCCTGACTCGTTCATGGTCATTGAAAAGTGGGAGACTATGGAAGATCTCACCGCTCATGCCAAATCAGCACATATGGCAGCCTATGCGCAGAAAGTCAAAGAGCTTATCGCAGAGCGATCTGTTCATGTGTTGGAAGATGTTAGTTAGTGCCCATCCAGAGACAGGGGCGTAACGAGGATCATCCAGGTGCGTGAGATTTTGCCTGCTATATGTAGGCGTTTAATCATTCACTGCATATAGTCGGTAAAAGAGCGCGGGCCAGGGTGGTCCGCAGTAGCGCTTGTTTCTGGATGGGCTATGCAATTATTTGCATCGCATTGAGCCTTGATGGCTTGTAGGTATGGGTCATTTGTGAAGTTTCGTAGTCGACCATTTTATTTTTTACCCGAGCTGGTAACGATCCAGGGTTTTCCATAGCCGCACCCGGGACGCTGTACGCATTTCCTGAATCTCACCTGGATAGTTATGCTAGCGAGTCGTCCCGAATGTTCTTCAACACATTTCTTCGCAGCTGTCGCCATGGCCGCGTTGGCAAAGCTCCACGCGGGCCCGCTAAGCCCGCGTTATTCCGCCTTGTCACGACGACATCTGCCATGAATTGTTTGTCAAAGAACTTTCCGAACGCCCCGCTGGTTTTTCCTGCCGGTTTTTCAGCAAAGACAGATTGAGCATGAAGAAGCAAAGCCCCTTTGGTGAAGTAGAGCGGTCGTTAGTTGGAGATAACGGACCTTCCGTGTTTCCCGGATCCGACCCCGCTATTTACGGCACCGCTGTTATGTACCCGCTAGAACCGGTGGAAGCGAGAAGCTTTCACACTACACGGCTGGTCTACACCGTGGGCAGGCTTGGTCTTGATGATACGGGCAGCATACGAATAGCCTGGCGGTTGGTCAGTGACTCCGGTCGCCCTCAAACAATCGACCCGGCTGCTCCCAATTACGTAACCGCGAGTAGTAACGGGGAGGGCAACCTTGTTGTTAAATATGACCTGACTGGTGGTCAGCGACCCTGGAATGAAGTGTTAACTGTTTATCAGCAAGGTGGCTATTTAAAAGAAGGTGATGTTATCAACGTAGTGTTTGGTGATACATCAAAAGGCTCACCAGGAATGCTCGCCCAGACCTTTGTAGAAGGTGGTCGTGATTTCAGAATCATGTCGGACGTGCAGGCCACCGGGAACTATGTCGAGTTACCCGATACGCAACTTTCTATTCCCGTTGTTGCGGGTCCGGCTGAAACTTGGCACGCGGTACTACCGAGCCTGCGTCGCCCGGGCGAAGAATTTCATCTTGGTATCAAGGCCGAAGATAAATGGGGCAATCCGACAGCACAGGCGCGTGCAACACTTCAACTGCAATCAACTCTGCCCGTCACCGGCTTGCCCGCTGAAATCGATTATTCACCTGACGACCGGGCACTTACTCTTGAAGGGCTGCGAGTGGAAGAACCGGGAACCTTGCGTCTTACTATTTTACAAAATGGCCGTGTTGTTGCTGAAACCGGCCCGCTGGTAATAAGGGCAGGGGCGGTGGCCGGTTACTGGGGAGATCTGCACGGACAAACTGGTGAAACCGTCGGGACTAACACTATAGAAAGCTACCTTGACTTCGCACGCAACAAAGCGTTTCTTGATGTGACCAGTCACCAGGCAAATGATTTCCAGGTAACCATCCCTTTCTGGCAGCGATTGAATGAATTGACAAAAGAGTTCAACGAACCCGGAAGGTTCACGGTTCTGCCTGGCTATGAATGGTCCGGCAACACCGCCGTTGGTGGGGATCACAATGTTTTTTTTCGCGAAGAAGGTCGTCCCATCCGACGCTGTTCGCATGCTTTACTTGAAGATCGATCAGACATCGAAACTGATGCCTTGACACTGACTGACCTGTACCGGGCATTCAGGGAGTCCAATGAAGATGTGGTGATGTATGCCCATGTCGGAGGCAGGTACGCCAATATTCATTACGACCATGACCCGCTGATAGAAACAGCCGTTGAAATTCACTCGGCATGGGGAACGTTTGAATGGATATTGCTCGACGGGTTTCCGGTGAAACGCAGAGTTGGTGTGGTTTGTAACAGTGACGGGCACAAGGGTCGACCCGGTGCGAGTTACCCTGGTGATTCAATTTTCGGCGCGTACGGTGGGCTGACTTGCTTTCTGACTGAGCGCAACGACCGTGATTCGATTATGGAGGCGCAACGCAGGCGCCATCACTATGGCACCACTGGTTGTCGCATGCATGTGGACGTGGCAGTAAATCTGTCAACACCAGGTACGTTGTTCGAACGAAATCCGGATGCAGATCCTTCTGCTGAAACCCGTCAGGTCGACTCAGCCATGATGGGAGACATAGTTCAGACCTCGGCAACCGAGATAGAGTTGAGTGTCGACGTGCAAGCTCACGCAGGAATCGAACGAATCGAAGTTCGCAACGGCGCCCGGGTGCTTGAAACAATACGGCCTTACTCAGAAGCTGATCTGGGCAATCGCATTCGTGTACTTTGGAGCGGTGCCGAATACCGCGGGCGTGGACGCAATACGCAATGGATAGGTCGGGCCCGGTTCAGCAACACCACCATTGCCAGTTTCGAAACCATTAACCAGTGGAATCCCGATGCATTATTTGAACAGAGAGGCTCTGATACCGTTATCTGGAATACCGTCACCACTGGTAATTTTATGGGGTTTGACGCCTGGTTAACTGAATCCGGCGCGCAACCTGACGGGCGATTGCATATCACCACCAATCTCGGTGAACTCAATCTGGACCTGTCGCAAATCGGGTTTGCAGACACCACACACGACGCTGGTGGACTGGAGCGAAAAATCAGGGCATACCGATTGCCAGACAAGCCACTGCAAAAAGAGTTGAAATTCAGCCGCAGTGTTTCGCTTGATCAAATGGCGGATAATCCAATCTGGATATGCATCACCACAGAAGACGGGTACCAGGCCTGGTCCAGTCCGGTGTATTTGTTTGCATAGGCATCATCAGGACGGAAATGCAGCGTGATATGGCAGAGGTTAGAGCGCGCGGTGAACGCTGCGATATCAATGTAAAATACTGATGCCCGCAGCATATCCTCATTTGTTTTATATGCAGGATACTGAGTGCTCGATGGGTTTCTCTACAGACAGGATTTTTACAAAACAACATATGAATTCGTCGAACCTGGAGTTTCGTGAAGGGGTAAAAACCAGCCTGCCTTTCATCCTGTCGGTTTTTCCATTCGGGATGGTAGTAGGTACGCTTGGTGTTAACAGTGGTGCCAGTTATGCCGAGGTTATTTTGCAAAGCGTTCTCTTCTTTGCTGGTGCCAGCCAGACTGTGATGTGGGAACTTTATCCTGCGGGACTCTCGATATGGGTTATAGCTCTGGCTATCTTTGCTGTGAATTTCAGATTGGTCCTCTATTCTGCGGCGATTGGTCGTCGCCTTGAACCCCTCCCGAAGCCTCGAATGCTTGCGGCGTTATTTCTGCTGCAGGACGTTTCGTTGGCAGTCGGGTTGCGTCGTGCAGATACGCCAGGGGGGCTCAGCTGGCATTTCTATATGGGCTTGAGCCTGGTGCTTTACGTTATCTGGATTGTTTCGGTGGCTTTAGGGGCGGGCTTCGGCGCTTTTATATCAGATCCCCGTGTGGCAGGACTCGATATTCTTGTTCCCGTGTATTTCCTGTGCCTGGTGATGGGGTTTCGCGCCAAACCAAATGCGGCGATAATATTTGCGGTAAGTGCCGGAGTGGCTGTGCTGGTTTTTGTTTTTGTCGGGGCACCGTACCACATCGGCGCAGGTGGCTTGCTGGGTATGGTGGTAGCGGCCATCCTTGCAAAACCAGCCTCCACGAATTGAATGATGGTTATGGCTGATCTGTTCGATCCGTTTTTGTTCAAGCTAATAATTGCCGGAGCGATCGTAACTCTCGTCAACCGGCTTGCAGGGCACTATATTCTCACCCGCTTTGAACCGATCAACTATCGCGTGGAAGCTGCGCTCGAGGCCGTTCCAGTTGCTGTAATGACAACATTGGTGGTCCCGGCAGTTGTGAATGGTAGCTGGCCTGAATGGTTGTGCTTCACGACTGCCATGGTGCTTTCCCTGCGTGTATCGTTCACGATTTCAGTATTTGGCTCAGTGGCGGTTTTGCTGGTGATCCGCCACTTTGTTTAAGGGGTTCGGGGCGTTAGGACCGGAACAATGTTGCCAGTCGAACGTAATACGCAACAATGTAAACGACACAAACGGGAAGGCTATATTTCAAGGTCGATACAAAGCGATTCTTGCCGCAAATGAAAGCACTACTGATAGACCGTGAGATCATGATAGTTCCAGACGCCGGGAACGCTGTGCAAGTTGCGCGTAGTCATTGCCTTTGCCGAGAACTTTAAACAGAGATGCTATCGCAACGCTGCGACCGGTCAGTTTCGAAAAATCGATATTTTCCAGCGGATCGATATCTGCAACACCATGCATGGTTTTACCGTTGTAAATAATCACATCACCGGCCATACACTGGGAAAATCTGGAAATGCAATATATCTATCAACAACTAGTAGAGCGGTATTGGCAAGATTTTTCTGAAGTCGCGCCTGAACTAAAGAACTCCGACGATTCAGAGTCAGCGACTACACGCGATTGCGACCTGGATACCGTTCAAATGACTGCAGAATCTTGATTTTTTTGTAGCGGTGAGAGTGAATAGTTGATAAGTTGCCGATTTTCAGCAGCAGCTCTTTGCGTGCTTCGACCTGCCTCGTGTTAAATTGGGAGCTCGAATGTCTGAACTTGTAGCCCCGGAGTTTAAAAAACAATCGCTTTCAGTTGTTATAGAGAAAGCCACGCCAATTGTATTGCGTGCTCCGATCGAGACACCGGTGCGAACGTCGTTTGGCACTATGACTGACAGACCGGCTGTTTATTTGTTGCTGGAAGATACACAGGGTAACAAGGGAGTTGGAGAGGTCTGGTGTAATTTTCCCGGCTGCGGTGCGGAACACCGGGCTCGACTTCTCAACACGGTTATTTTGCCCGAGCTGACTGGTAAGGAATTTTCTGACCCTGAAGCCTGTTACTACGCGCTTCAGAATCAGTTCCGCCGCCTGGCAATCCAGACGGGTGAATTTGGCCCCGTGGCACAGTGCATTGCAGGCATTGATATAGCAATGTGGGATCTTGTAGCCAAGCGCTCAGAGGTGCCGCTCTATAAACTGTTTGGTGCCTCCAGTAACTCGGATAACACTTCCATTAACGTGTACGCAAGTGGCATAAACCCCACAGGGTCAACTGACACATTTTTGCGCTGCCGCGATGCCGGGTATAACTCATTCAAATTAAAAATCGGATTTGGTGCAGACATAGATTTTCCAAATATTGAGAGTATTTGCGGTCAACTAGGCAGCGATGACAGTTTGATGGTCGACGCCAATCAGGCATGGACACTGGACGAAGCCATTACTCATTCAGGCAGGTTGGCTGATTTCCCGGTCAACTGGCTGGAAGAACCAATGATGGCAGATACGCCTGTTGCGCAGTGGAACAAATTGGCGCAGGTCTGTTCGATCCCGCTGGCAGGCGGTGAAAACATAGCGGATGCCGAATCGTTTAGTCTTGCCAGTCAGTCCGACTGGTTGGGTATTTTGCAACCTGATGTGTGTAAGTGGGGCGGGTTCAGCGCTGTGTTACCTGTTGCCAGGCAAGCGTTGGCGAATGGCAAGCGCTATTGCCCTCATTTTCTTGGTGGTGGTGTCGGACTGGTAGCGTCCGCGCATCTGCTGGCGGCTGTTGGTGGCGATGGTGCTCTGGAAATTGATTGCAACCCAAACCCGTTGCGAGAAGAAATTTATAATCCTGCGGTTGAGGATGGAACCATCGATCTGGGGGCCGAGCCCGGGCTCGGCATCTGTCTTTCAACGCTGGATGAGCTTCGCTGCAACCGCGCCTACATGGCGAGCGCAGTTTAAGCTGATGACGATGCCTGAATATGACTACATTATTGTAGGTTCGGGCTCTGCAGGTTCAGTGGTGGCGAATCGCCTGTCCGCTAATCCCGATGCAAAGGTGCTGGTACTGGAGTCGGGAGGGTCGGATAGACATTTCTGGCTGAAGCTGCCGGTCGGGTACTTTCGTTCTATTTACAACCCGGGATTTTCACGTACCTTTAATACAGAGCCCGCTGAGGGCGACGGTCATCGCGGTATTGTCTGGCCACGCGGGCACGTTGTCGGTGGTTCAAGTTCGATCAATGGTTTGATATTTATTCGCGGTCAACACGAGGACTACGACGACTGGTCCGCGCAGGGTGCACAGAGCTGGTCGTATAGAGAGCTACTTCCGCACTTTAAAGCCTTTGAGAACTATGTCGGTGGCGACGATGAATATCGTGGCCACAACGGCGAGCTCGCTGTATCGAATCTTCGCAATCACAATCCGGCATGCGTCGCATGGTTGCAGGCAGCTCACGAATATGGTTTACCGCTTAATCCGGATTTTAACGGTGCGAGCACCTACGGTGTTGGCGCGTATCAATTGTCTATTTCCAAAAGATTTAGAGCCAGTGCCGCCAGTGCTTTTCTAAAGCCTGCATTGAAGCGTCCCAATCTTGTATTAAAAACGCATACGCACGTCAGCAGAATAATCGTTGAAAACGGCCGCGCTGTTGGTGTTGAGTGGATCTCGAATGGCCAACAATATAGCGCAAGGGCAGGGACTGAAGTCGTGTTGTCAGCTGGCTCTTTGCAGTCACCGCAAATATTACAGCTGTCCGGAATTGGTCCGGCTGCGTTGCTAAAGCGTTATGGCGTTGATGTAATCGCAGATTCACCCGAAGTTGGTGAGAACCTGCAAGACCACTATCAGATGCGTATGGTCGTGCAGCTCAAGGACAAACTGTCGTTAAACAACGATGTTAGAAATCCACTCAAGCTTGCAAAAATGGGACTTGAGTGGCTACTGGCAGGCAGTGGACCACTAACAGTCGGCGCCGGGCAGGTCGGCGGTGGCGCCTGCACCAAATACGCCCGTAACAATCGACCGGACATTCAATTTAATGTGATGCCACTCTCGGTTGATAAACCTGGCATGCCATTGCACAGGTATTCGGGATTTACGTCATCTGTGTGGCAATGTCACCCGCAAAGCCGCGGGTCAGTTGCCATACAATCCGATGATCCCTTTCAGCAGCCTAAAATCACACCCAACTATCTTTCAGCGCAGCGGGACAGAAACGTAATGGTAGAAGCCGTAAAGATCCTTCGCGAAATTCATTCGCAGCCGGCCTTTCGTGATCTATGGGAAAGAGAAATGGTGCCGGGTGCCGAGCATCAGAGCGATGATCAAATACTCAATTGCATTCGAAATGGAGGAGGCACCGTATTTCATCCGGTCGGAACCTGTCGTATTGGTAGTGATGAACGCTCAGTGGTAGATCCGCAACTTCGCGTTCGTGGTGTCGATAGTTTGCGCGTGATAGACGCATCGGTAATGCCTGCCATAACGTCTGCAAACACTAACGCACCAACGCTGATGATCGGGGAGAAGGGTGCCGCCATGATGCAACACAATTCGCGACATCTTTTTGATGAGTCTGATTCACACGTATGACTGTTTAAGGCGCGTGATAGTCCATAGTGGTCGAATTGGCAGTGCAAAGGCGCAACTAACTGCGAACCCTGAGATACCACCACAACAAAGGTGCTGCAATAGCAATTTCAACTAACACCAGGTACCACTGCTTTACGACTGACCCGTCTAGTGCAATACCGATTAGGCGAGCCGCAAGCAGCCCGGCAAGCAGGGCGACTGCGGAGATCAGAAGCGTGGGCAACCAGGGGCTCCATTGTCTGTTAAACAGAAGTAATAACCCTGTGCCAATAAGTAAGCCCCACCAGATTCGCCGTTCTATAGCCTCAAAAGTATCTTCCGGAACAGGCTTTTTAGTGATGAGTTCCGGATACAAAACTATGATGATACCTACGATCAGGGTAAGTAACCCCAGCGCTCTGGTAGCAATAACGATGTTCATTTATTATATCCCCGGCGCTGACATTTCTGAAAGTGAAAAGCGCTGTATCTGCAAACCCGGACACCAGTATTGAGCGATCTATTAAGCGCACCATTGGTATCAACGAGGTGGTTCTCTTCAAGCATTTGCGTATTTATCGCCAACATCCTCACGCAGAGGATGGGTATCGTAAAATATCGACATGGATGCAAACTTTGAGTTTTCACCAAACCTGAAATAGTCGATACCCTGAAACACAATCTGCTCACCACTGGCGAGTATCCAGTCATACTCAAAATGTGCAGCGCCACTGTGGCCGTTTTCACCGAGGAGTACATCAAACACGGTGAGTTTGCTGGCGTTGGATGCGTTGCCAAGCTTATTGAAGAAGTCAGCCGCTATCATTTTTCCCGGAAATGGTGAAAGCACATATCCGTCTGGCTCGAACATACCGATAATGCCATCAATATCGGAAGCGGTCATTCGCTCAAAGTACTGTCTGATGTAGGCTATCTGCTCTGTGGTTGTCATTGATCCTTTTCTCTATGATGCGCCATCGGTGTTTCTGCTACACGGTCTTGTTCGTTGTCGATAGTCCCTTGCTGATGAGTCGCGGCCGGATTTTCCACGCGTCAATCTTAACATTCATTGAGCGGGTAACACGAATGCGTGGACGGCATACGATATCAAAGCGGCCGGTGAGTTGGTAACAGGAAGTGAAGTTGTGTGCGGCAGCGAGGGTCTGCCGTTTTTGACGCTGGTGCACAACGCGTCACACGCGAGAACATCCAGCACTAACTCTCTATCCAAGAACTTTTCCGGAAAAATGTAATCAAAATCGCGGCAGCTACCAGGTTATCGCAATTTTGTTTATCTTCAGCGCCTTGAGCTTATCTGGTCGGTATTCGACCAAGAGTGATCGGGCGTTGAGTTAGTCTATTTTTGGTTAGTGGCCTGTTTACAGTATTGTTAATTTTCTGCACCACTCATAAGCACAACATTAATCGGAGTTTCAATGATCAAATCTACACGTCGACAGTTTCTGGCGTCCAGCGCCGGGGTTGCAGCCCTTGGTTTGACTGGTCAGCTTGCTTTCCTTCCTCCTGCACAGGCAATGGAAGTAAAAAAAACCGGACATTACAGCTACAAAGTTGGTGATGTTGAAGTAATTTCTATCTACGATGGTGTTTGGCAGAACTCGGGATTTGATGGCATTGCAGTGGGGGTTTCAGGCGACGACGTCAAGGCTGCGTTGTCAGACGCTGGCCAAACTACAGACTACATACCTATTGAGTTTGCTTTTACTG
>CAYPCS010000109.1:0-16913 GCA_964409275.1 uncultured Granulosicoccaceae bacterium | reverse complement strand
CATGCAATGCATAGCTGCCATCATCGTTGGGCTCGGCGCGAGTTCGTAACATGCCGAGGTCGGTGCCGCAATGCGGCTCGGTCAAGCACATGGTACCGGTCCAGTCGCCGCTGGTCAGATGTCCGAGGTAGGTTTGTTTTTGCTCGTCGGTGCCGTGTGCAGTGATAGTGGCGTGTGCGCCGTGACTGAGCCCGGGGTACATGGCCCATGCCCAGTTGGCGGTACCGGCCATTTCGCTGACCAGGGTGGCCATTGATGGCGGCAGGCCCTGGCCACCATAGTCCGGGTCGGCGGAGAGTCCCGGCCAGCCACCTTCTACAAACTTTGCATAGGCATCGCTAAACCCTTCCGGGGTAGTCACTACGCCATCGTTCCACTTGCAGCCCTGTTGATCGCCGATCTGGTTTAGCGGTGCGAGCTCCTGCTCGACAAACCTGGCGGCTTCTTCCAGCACGGCATCGACGAGGTCATCGGTGATTTCCTCAAAACCGCCAATATCGGTGGTGTGTCTGGTGTATTGAAAGACCTCATGCAAGCTGAAACGCATGTCTCGCAAGGGAACTTTATAGTCGGCCATCGTGGGTCTCCTGGGTGCCGGAATGAGTATGGACAAAAAGAACGGCGAGTGGTGCCCGCAAGTCCGATATTGACATGTAAACGTAATGTGCTGGCGTCAAGTATAGTGGGCTTGCTTGCGTCTGGTTACGACCATTGCGGGCCAACCACTGTTTCCGGGGCCTCAGTGTCTGTTTTTTTGCCGAAGCGGTCAATGGCAGGCGCGCACGGATGCTGCCACGAAACTGAATTAGTGCACTCCTGACAAAATAGCGAATCACCGCCAAATGGACCTGCTGTCGAATAACTTATTTGCATGACCAGTGGATTTGTATAGATGATATTGTGGGATGAGCGCATCAAATAGATGCGTCCTGGACGCAAACAACCAAGATTCATATCAAATGATGCAAAACCCGGTTTCAATAAAACCCGTCGGGCACCAGCCCATGCGTATTGCCGGTCGTATGGTTGATGCCGACGATCAGATCGAGGTGTGTTACCCGTACAGCGGAGAAGTGATTGGAACAGTGCCTGCCGGCGGTGCGCAGCATGCTCGCGAGGCACTCGAAATCGCGGCGGCCTGTCAACCGTCACTCAGTCGCTATGAGCGTCAGCAGATTCTGTTTAAAACCGCAGATTTGCTCAACCAGCGGTGTGAGGAGTTTTCTTCCGTACTGACAATGGAGCTTGGAATCTGTAAAAAGGATTCGCTGTATGAAACGGCGCGTGCCAGTGATGTATTTAACCTCGCGGCGCAGTTATGCATCAAAGACGACGGTGAAATATTCTCCTGTGATCTGACACCGCAGGGCAAGTCGCGCAAGATATTCACCATGCGTGAGCCGTTGCGGGTTATCTCCGCCATAACGCCCTTTAACCATCCACTGAATATGGTTGCGCACAAGATCGCACCGTCTATTGCTACTAATAATTGTATGGTGTGCAAGCAAACCGAACTGACGCCATTCTCTGCCCTGTTACTTGCAGATGTGCTCTATGAAGCAGGCTTGCCACCACAGATGTTTTCAGTGGTAACCGGCTGGCCCCGTGATATTGGTGCAGAGATGATTAGCAACGAACATATAGATCTGATCACTTTCACGGGCAGTGTTGCTGTGGGCAAAATGATCGCGAGCACTGCCGGCTATAAGCGCACTGTGCTTGAACTGGGCGGCAATGATCCACTGATCGTATTGGATGATCTCAATGAAGACGATCTGGCCAGAGCTGCTGATCTGGCAATTGCAGGGGCCACACGAAACTCCGGTCAGCGCTGTACAGCGGTAAAACGAATTCTGGCACAACAGGGTATTGCCGACCGCTTTGTGGAGATGCTGGTGCATCGGGCTAAAAAGATAATCTACGGCGACCCGATGGATCCGGCGACCGATCTCGGTACAGTAGTCCATGAACAGGCAGCGCAGCTCATCGAAAATCGTGTACGTATGGCAGCCTCGCAAGGCGGCGAAATACTCTATCACCCGGGTCGTCAGGGGGCATTGTTACCACCGGTGGTTATTGACCGGGTTGCAGCGGAATCGGAACTTGTGAAAGAAGAGACCTTTGGTCCGGTGATTCCGGTTATCCGGGTTCCCGATATGGATGAAGAAGTCATACGAATATCAAACAGTACCTCGTTTGGTCTGTCGTCCGGGGTGTGTACCAACGATTATCGTCGTATGAAAAAATATATAAAAGGGCTGGATGTGGGCACGGTCAATATTTGGGAGGTGCCCGGCTATCGCATTGAGATGTCGCCGTTTGGCGGTATTAAGGACAGTGGTCTGGGTTACAAGGAAGGTGTTGCCGAAGCGATGAAAAGCTATACCCACATAAAAACATGGTCACTACCATGGGATTAACGACTACCTGCATTGGTGCGTATCCCAAGCCAGGTTACGTCAAGCTTCCGGACTGGTTCAACCTGCCGGCCGGTCCGGACACTGCCGAGCCAACCCGCCACTGGAAAAATGCGCTGGCAGCGCTTGGGCCGGATGCGCTCGCCATTATCAAACGGGGTGTTCACGAGGTTGTACAGGACCAGCTCGATGCCGGTATCGATGTGCCAACCGATGGAGAGGTGATTCGGGAAAACTATATTCACTATCATTGCCGCCATTTATACGGATTTGACTTCGACACGCTGACTGAAAAAGAGTTGAGAGGCGGTGCGTATTCGGCATCGTTGCCAACCGTCTCCGGACCAGTGTCTGCCGGTGAGCCGTTCCTCATTAAGGACTGGAAAATGGCGCAACTCGCGACCGACAAACCGGTAAAGATAACCATGCCGGGGCCAATGACAGTCGCTGATACCAATGCAGATAACTACTATCGCGATCCCGTCGCGCTGGGTGCTGCTATTGCGGATGCATTAAACAGCGAGGTGCGGGCACTGGCGAGCGCCGGCTGTGTTCATATTCAGATAGACGAGCCGCTATTTGCGCGCAAACCGCAGGCGGCGCTTGACTACGGGTTTGAACATCTTGAGCGCGCTTTCCACGGTTGTCCGAAGCAGGTAACCCGTACTGTGCATATGTGTTGTGGTTATCCGGACAGGCTGGATCATCCCGACTACCCCAAAGCCGGCCAGGATGCCTATCACCAAATTGCAGACGCCATTGAGTATTCCTCAATTGACGCGGTGTCTTTCGAGGATGCGCATCGTCACAACGATCTGTCACTACTTGAAAAACTGCCAACTACAACGGTCATTTTTGGTGCGGTAGCTATCGCCAAAAGCCGGGTTGAAACGGTTGACGAAATCCGCCAGCGCTTGCAACGGGCGTTACAGCATATAGACAAAAACAGACTGGTTGCCGCGCCGGATTGTGGTTTGGGATTATTGAGTCGGGAGCAGGCTATGGTCAAGCTGACTAACTTGTGTGTGGCCGCTCGAAGTCTCTAGATGACCGGTGGTAGCGGGAGTCTGCGCCACAACTGACATTCTGCTGCGCAAACTCCCGCTTACCTGCACCGTTACCGGTACAGGGTATCGCGTATTGCTAGATCACCGGTGCATGGCCAAAGTCTGCAAAGAATATATCGCACCACACACTGATCGAGTTGAAATCGTCCAGGGTTAATCCGTCGGGCAGTGTCAGGGTGATTGTTTCGTTGTTAAACGCACGGCCACTGAGTTCAGGACCAATAATGCCGCTACCCGGAGAACCGGTATAGTCTCCATCTACACCGGTGTAGAAGAAAACAGAAGGTCCGCCACCGTCATAGGTAAAGTTGGTTACCTGAAGTGTACGGTCATCGATCACCGTTACTGTGCCGCCAACATCGTGTGCAAATGACGAAAAGGTAGAGACGTTGCCGACTTTGGAATTGTTTGAAGTATTGCCGCTGGTGTCGGTATTCCCGCCGATATTGGCAGGAGGTGTTTCCACTACGCCTTCAGCGACCAACGTGTCCTGGAGGTGATCCAGAGCCGGTTCGCCTTCCACCAGCGACACATTTGTAGAGCCACTGTTGGCCACCAGGTTGCCTACCTGCGCATCAAAACCCGCCGATGCAAAGTCGACTGAAAGGCCGGTAGCACTTGCGTGTGCGGCGTCAGAAATAGTGATGCCGTTTTCCGGGGTGGCATCCGTATCGAGTGTTTGCAGCAGGCGTGCAAGGTTGATTACCCGGACATCACCGATGTTGGTGGTAGAGAAAATACTGAGCGGAGTAAGCAACTCGGCAGCGGCCACAGCGGGGAGCGTGATATCGCCGATCGAGAATGAAACGTTCTCACCGCTTAAATAGGTAAATTCGCCATTGGTGTTGGTGCGGCCACTTTGGCTGTTAGTATCAAATTGCAGTCCTGCGACGGCTGAGTCAACCACGCGACCGGTTAGCACATTTGTAGTGTTCGTCGGTGGAGTGTTATCCGGAATATTATTGTCCGGAACGTTGATGTCGGTGGAACTGATCGGTGTACTGCTGCTGCCGCCACAAGCGGCGAGAGTGAGTGTGGCGATTGCCAGCAGCGCGGGCTTGAAAATATTCATCGGTGTATTACCTGTGCGTGTAGTGATTGGTATCTTGCAGATTAAAATGAGTAGCCAACCGTCAGCGACAGGATATTACTGTCGGGTACGTTGCGACCACTGGTGACTGATGAGACGGTAAAGCCAACGTTAAATACATCAACAGGCGAGAAGCTGACACCTGCGATGATCCAGTTCGAGTCTTTGCGTGTTTGCGGAAACTGATCGACACCAAATCCGGGGTCGCCAATATCGATATCACCGTCGGAACGAATGCCGGCAACCGCGAGTTGAAAACCCAGCACTGGCAGGGCGCTGATATTGGCTCCCAGGTTAAAATTAAATGAGTCGGGAACACCGTTGTTGCGCGAGCGAAAACCGACATCGGCAAACAAAGAGACTCTCTGATGCACATTTTTAGCGGCGAGCAGGCTCAGATCAAATCCTGAAGCTCCATCACCAATGGCATCAATTAGTGCGGTTTCATAGTCGCCACCGAATGTATAGCCCAGCCGGGTTGAAAAGGTGGGAGCGCCGTTGTCGAGTTCGAACTCGTTAAACCATTGATAGGTCACTCCCACGCTGGTATCCGCGAAGTCTTCCTGATCGAGCGGATTGGATTCGAAAGTGGTTCTCGCGTAACCGGTTCTAAAATCCACCGCAACGATATCGGTAATTCCGTGTTTCGCATTGAGCCATAAAAATGTGCCGGTCAAATCACCGCCAAGGTCCTGACTCTCGGTTCTGATAAAGTAGCGATCTGTTGACTGTGCGCTGAGCGTGGCACTGATAGAGGTGCTGCCTTCCTCAGGCAACCACGCCGTGCCCTCTGCAAAAACCACAGGGTGGTGTAGTGCCATTAACAGGGGAACGAGCAAGTAGTTAAGCGGGTGTCTGCAGTAATTGCAATATTGGCGCATAGGGGATTCCAGAAAGTTTGCTGATATGCCGGCAGGTGAATCGAAGCGGTTTGAAACTCAGCTTGCGTCGCACGATTGATCGGAGTAGCAAAGACCGTTTAGTGACCAGTCATAGTCGTAGACAGGTTCGCCATTGAAAGATTGCAGCCAGGTGCCGGCTTCGGGCAGGGCGTACTGCGCCAGGGTGGTCAGTTGTGTCGCCAAATCATCACCAAAATCTTCTGCGTACCACTTGAATATAGTCGACAAATGCAGAGTGTCTCCATCGATATTCAGTCCTCTGTCGTGTTGCAGATACTGTTCAGCGGCCTGTGTGAGCTGGGTGTCCAGGTTTTCAGAAGTGTAGGCGTCGGCAGCGAGGTCCGGGCAGCCGATGCTCGCGCAGTTCACCGCAAAATGTATGCGGTGATCGCCGTACAGTGGTCTGATAATTCTGTGTTCAATATCGTTGAGAGAAAGTTCGTGGCCATTGACGCTGGCAAGAGCGTCGTCCCATGGACCGAAACTTCCAATGGTTTCGCCCAGGGTAGTGATGCTTTGCAAGGGGTAGTGATCAATAATCAGTTGTACAGTCAGCGCGTTGTAGAGATTAATCCAGTAGGCCATTTGTTCGACGCTGTTCAATGCCAGCGGGTTGACCTCCAGCAAGTTATCAACATAGCCGTCCAGCGGTTCGCGGCCGTCGTCGAGCAGCCCTTCGTAGTCAAACAAATGGACACCGGATTCATCATCGGTGACAAGGTAGTCGTCCAGTACAGTTTGCCATTCGCTGTGGTCGATCGCCTGCTCACTGCTCTCGTCTGACGAGGCCCAGCGCTCATCGAGTTCCGCCTTGTTCTTGTTGGCAAGCCAGTAGTAACCGCCAACGGCGACTGACACCGCCAGAAACAGGGTTGTGCCCAGGGTTTTTCTCAGTGATCGTGAAGGTTTAAAGCGTGACATCTCGGGATTCGGCTGAATTGTGTTTGTTAGTGGTTACCGCTGCGGAGGAGGCTGCTGCCGTCACCTCGCGGGTAGAGAAATGCTGACGCCAAAGTAGTACAAAAAGCGTGCGCAGTATGCCGTAGGATGCACCAAGTACCCCTTTAACAGTGCCACTAATCTTCGACTGACCTACCCGTCGCATGGTGGTGACTGGCACCTCAACCATTTTCAGGTTTTCCTGCAGGGCGCGAATTTGCATCTCGATGGTCCAGCCATATTTCCGATCGGTCATGTTGATCCGGTGCAATGCCTCCTGGGTAACAGCGCGGAAAGGCCCTAGATCGGTGACGGGCTTGCTCCAGAAAAATCGAATGAGCGCACTGGCCAGCGCATTGCCCCAGCGTTGTGGCAGGGACAGCGCTCCGTTTTGGGTATCTCCGAGAGTGCGTGAACCGATCACAAGATCTGCACCGTTTGTTGTCACGTGGTCAAGCAGCAGCGTTGTCTCCGAGGCAACAGCGGAGCAGTCGGCGTCGACGAACACGATAATGTCGCGCGGGTCTTCGTGCGCCAGTCCGGCAAGGCAGGCAGCGCCGTAACCAAGGGCAGGTTCGTGCACCAGAATGCAGCGTTTCTCAAGCACAATCGCACCGGTGTTGTCAGTGGATGCGTTGTCGCAAACGATTATCCGGTCCACCAGTGAACCTGTCGCGCGATCATCGTGCAGCGCTTTAAAATCGTCTAGTACCGTACCGATTGCCAATTGCTCGTTGTGAGCCGGTATTATGACAGTGATATGGCGGTTTTTGTACATGCGGGCTTTGATGTGGCGTGCGATGTTTAGTTCAACGATGGCAGGCCCTGTCAGATGTGAATGTCAACAGCTTGCGATTGATAACGCCATCGCTGTTGTCAGGGTGGTTTGCATAGTTACTCTACCTATTTAATTATGGTCCGCGATTAGTAACGCGACTGATAGCGCAACCGGATTGTTATGGTATCTCCAGACAAACGTGAAGAAATTATCTTGCTTGCAGCAAGTGTATTGTCGTTTGGAGGCTTTTGGGTGATAGCCGAATTATCGCGATCTCCGGGAAAATTTGCGGTACCTGTTTTTCTGCTGCTCTCCCTGGCTGTGATGCTGCTATCAGTATTAACGGTAGTCAGTTTTCAACGCACCCGTCGATCAATTCCGTTTGTATGGATTATCGTTACCGCAATCGCTTTTCGGCTGATTGCAGCGACAGGCGAGCCTTTATTTGAGGACGATTTCTACCGCTATCTGTGGGATGGCTATCGTATGGCGACGACTGGCGATCCATACTCACTTGCACCTGCCTGGTTTTTCGATGCCGACTACCCCGAGGCATTCGATGACATCCTGTCGTTTATAAATTACCCCGATGTAGCGACGGTCTACGGGCCGATGTGTCAATGGATGTTCGCGCTCGGCTACCTGATTGCCCCGGGAGAAGTCTGGCCACTTCAGTTGTTGGCCGGTCTGGCGGATATTGGTGTCTTGTGTGTACTGCGTGCGCTGACGCGACACAATGCACTGTTGCTCTACGCCTGGTGTCCGATGTTGATCAAGGAATTTGCGATGACAGCCCATCCCGACATCGTCGCCATTCTGTTTGCAATGCTGGCGGTTTGGGCATGGCGTCGTGATCAGCCTGTTCCGGTTGGTGTTTTTTTGGCACTGGCCGTTGCGACGAAAGTCTTTGCAATTCTTCTATTGCCGTTTTTACTGATCGGCAAAAACGGACTTCGCAACGCATTAAACGTTACGGGATCGTTTGTCGGAGTACTGGCAATGGTGACCTGGTCTTTTGGTACGGTGAATATATGGCTGCCTGAGGGGTTGGTCGCGATGGCGGATAGTTGGCTGTTTAATGCACCGATCTATACATTGCTGGTTGAGCACCTGCCGTTTCAGTTGGTCAAGACCTGCCTTCTATTATTGTTCGTCGCAGTGGCGGGAAGCGTGTTTTTCAGAGCCGTTTTAAAGTGTCGGCAATCAGGAATCGTGTCAAAACGTTTGCGTGGTGACTGGTTGTTTGGTGGTTTCCTGCTTTGTATGCCGGTGGTCAATGCCTGGTATGTGCCGTGGTTGCTGCCGTTTGCCGTACTTTATCCATCGCGCTGGGCATGGTGCGCGAGCGTCGCTGTTTTGCTGTCGTACTGGAACGCCGCTTCACTGGGAGCCTTAACCACTGATAATGCCGCACACTTGCATAAATTGTCTCCGCTGGTACTGGCTATGGAGTACGGGGTGATAGCAGTGGCGGTATGTTTCGATATCAGATGGCGCGGCCACCGAAGTGATCGTTACAGTACAGAGCAGGCATGAATGGCAGCCAGGGTAAGTGTGGTATTTGCAGCCAGGCAATTGCCTGGCTGGATGTTCGCGTTTGCCCGACCCGTTTCCACAATAATTATTAGGTGCCGCTGGTCAGACGCAACTTAAAACGCTTGTTCAGGTAATGCAGCACCGCAGACCCTTCGGCGTCATCAAATAACTCGGCGATTTTTTGATCCGGCGCGTTGCAGTTGTAGAGGCTGTTGACAAAATTTGCTGCCGGCCCTTTCTTGAACGGTTTAACCGACTTTCTCGACAATTTAGCCAATCCGTTCGACGATTTTATGCAGTAAGACAGCTTGCTGCCGTCTGGCAATCGACCCTTGTAATAAGACTTGCCAAGTTCGTACTGCTGGTCCACCGATTTATACTGGTTGCCACCCTGACCGAAACCGCCACCGCCGGAGGCGAGTGCATAATTTGATGCCAGTAAAAAAGCGGCGATCATCAATGAAGATGAGGTTGTGGATTTCATGGAGGATTCTCTGCGTTGCTGTGGTTGAGTGTGCGTTGCTCGAGATAAGCGATGAACTGTGTTGATTTAAACGATGGACTAACAAACGGGATCGGAGTTCAGAGCACTGGCTCACAAACCCTGAATTGTTATTCTATTGTTATAAAACCCGCCTCCGTAGCGGTCTATATCAGGCATAGCATGCTGCGTTCCCGGTACCCTGGTGCCACACTGGTGAACTATAGGTCATCGGGGGAATCGAAAACGCTGGATGAATAACCTCCGGTTTTCGAGCCTGCTACATCAACTGTAGCCGCAGAATACATTTGTGGCAATGGTTGCAAGGGTTGTCCCACGTTCCGAGGTCGCATTGCCGCGTCAGCACTCTGTGCAGGTTGATACGGCAAGTAGCGATAATGACTGGAAAAAGGCTCGATCTGAACTTTCGCTTCGACCTGAGCAAGGTGCGAAGCCTGAACGATACATTTTACTGGATATAAAACCACCATAGGGCATAAAAACCACAGGGGTCGAAAAGTATGGAAAACTTGCTCGAATTAAAAACGTCAGGAATCAGGATTGGTGTTGACGACGAAGGCTTTTTGCTTGATCCCTCGTTGTGGACAGCAGGCATTGCCCGCGAATTTGCGGCCATTGAAAATATCAACCTTGAGAAGAAACACTGGTCTGTCCTGTACTTTATACGAGATTTTTACGACCAGCAGCAGATACCGCCGGGTGCCGGTGCCGTGTTGCAGATGCTGGCAGAGGAGTATGTGTTGCAACACTGCTCTGTGGGTGATCTCGCTAGCCTTTTTCCCGGTGGTTATAAAGAACAAGCCTGCAAAATAGCGGGTATGCGCAAGCCAGTTAGCCTAAGCTCTGAAAGTTAGGTGTTGCGGGCGTTGAGAATTCCCGGAGTCTGGAATTATGGTGATCACCGAACTATTCAAACTCCATAGCCCGATAGATTCGATCGGCGTTAAGTGCGGCGAGTTCTTCAAAGGTATCCAGGTGCTGATAGGCAGACTGATCTACGTGATACGCGTCGATGAGAGTGCCACCATCATCCAGCAGTGCCCCGATTGTCGCCCGCATATGTTCCAGATAGCCAAGCGTATATCGCCTTACTTCATCTATTACGGTGGGTGTACCATGGCCGGGTATAATAGTGGTTGCCCCCAGTGCTTCAAACGCTTGCCATGTGTCGATCCAGGCTGCGGTATCGGTATCTTCAAACACTGGTAACAGTCGTTGATGAAACGCTGAAAGACAGGTTGTTGTTGTGTCCGGAGTTCTCGAAGGTGGGTGGCAGTGTCGCGCCAATAGCACTCCAGACACCGGGTGCAACTTAACGTACGGGCTGCCAACGGGCTGCGCTGGTTAATGCCGCAATACACAACGATTGCGGCGTCTTTGTCGGGTATGGCGTCCTCAACGCGAAACTCAAGCCAGCCCCGGTTTATATTTAACGGACGCAATCCAGCATCTATAGTGCCCCCGAGGGTGGCTATCTCGCTCTCGGTGCGAACATCTATAAGTCGAACTTCAGGGTTGGAGCGGATCAGTGATTGCAACTGATCGGTGTTGATATTGCGAATCTCCTGATTCGCCGATGACAGCATTTCCCCGGTGGTGGTAACTTCTGTTGCCATCGAAACAAACGATGTCAACAGCACTGCGAAGGTGATACCACACGTATAGACGTAGCGCGTACGTTTGACCGGTTTGGTAGCCGGGTTTGTTTTTCGGGATGCAGTTGGCGAGTGCATGAATGTTCCCTTTGGTGCAATGGGCCGGTCCGGGAGTCCGTTTGCAGCTCGCGCTTTTAGCGGAAGTTGATTGAGCGGCCAGATGGTTCTCGAACAGACATAGTTGGTGAAAGTACATCATAGTGTGAATGTTAAATCAGTGGAAAGTATCTCCTGGTGTATATGACTATTCCCGCGGAGATAGAGCACAGAGTCCCTGCCATCGCTAGACTGTTCGGGACCGTCGCAGCTTGTTTGTACAGTAAACTGTTTCGCCACTGTTTTAGTAAAGTAAACTTCACAATAAAGCATATTCCGTATTGCACCGAGATCAAACTATGTCCACGGTATTTAAGGAACGACGAAAATTACTTAAACGAACCGCGGCACTCGCTGCGTCCGGTTTGCTGGTATCGCCATTAGTGAGCGGGTCGTCAAAGCAGACTGCCTGGGGAGATGGAGTACTAACGATTTTGTCGGACGGGCATCTGGCGTTGCCGGGTATTTTTCCACTCGCTGATGCAAATGAAGACGCAGAGATAAAACAACTGTTTAAAAAGTACGGTTTGCCGGTCGATCAATCAAGCCCTGATTGCAATCTGGCGGTGTGGCAAAGCGCGGATCGAAATGTGTTGTTCGATCTTGGTTCAGGCCCCAACTTCATGCCAACATCCGGCAAACTCTTATCGAGTATGGAGGAGGCCGGTCTGGATCCGCAAGATATCACCGACGTTTTATTTACCCACGCGCATCCGGATCATTTGTGGGGGCTGCTGGATGAGTTTGACGATCTGCTTTGCCCGAATGCCGAATATCACATGGCACGTCAGGAGTGGGATTACTGGCGCGCTGACAATACCCTCGATCGCACACCGGAGCATCGAAAATCGTTTGTGGTTGGTGCACAAAACCGTTTCGCCTACCTTGAAGACCAAATTAGCCTGTTCGATTTCGGACAGGAAGTAGTCGCCGGAATTGAAGCGCTGGATACCAGCGGTCACACGCCCGGACACACCTCATTCGCGCTCTACAATAACAGTGATAGCCTCGTGCTTCTTGGTGATGCGGTTACACACATTGCTCTGTCTTTTGAAAAACCGGGCTGGCTGTCTCCATCTGATCAGGATCCCGCAAAGGCTGCACAAACGCGGGGCAGCTTGCTCGATCGATTGTCCGTCGAAAAAAGTGCCATTGTCGGATTTCACCTGCCGCACCCGGGACACGGCCGGGTGATGGTGGAAGGTCAGCACTATCGTTACGAACCGTTCGTTTGATCCGGGCTGCAATACAAGTCGTAAAGCGTCGCGATTAAACCGGCTACTTTCTTATCGACAATGCGGTAGTAGATCAGGCGGCCATCCCGTCTCGACCCAAGCAGCTTGTCCAGCCGCATGCGCGCCAGGTGCTGCGACACTGTTGCCTGCGCCATACTGGTCAGAGCCTCTAGTTCGGAAACCGTTTTTTCCCCGTCGAGCAGGAAACACAGAATCAGCAAACGACCCTCGTGCGACATAATCTTCAACATTTCGCTTGCCTCACGCGCCCGCGCCAGTAGTTCGGCGGTCTCCGCGCGAGTCAGTGTTTTGGTGTTTTGTAATAAACTCATTAAAAACGTTCGCCTGCCGCATGCCGGGATTGACGCGGTGCGGGCGGGCAGGCCTGTCACCGGATCCAGGATATTATGTTATTCAGGTGCTTGCATTTGTTGATCAGGCGACTTGCTGTAGCGATCGCTGTGTTGCCTGGGGTAGAGGTGTGTTGCCCGGGGTAGAGCGAATCCGCCCGGTTTACCCCTTATGATATTGTATATTCAATTGGGCATATTGAATAACCGAATCGGTCTGTCTACTGTTGGGAAACGGACTGAAAAGCTGCCGTCTACATGAATGAGAGGAGTGCTGTTTAGATGATGCGCGTGAAATCAACACTGGCGAAACTGGTTTTTCCCTGTGCGCTGGCGGTATCAGTTGTCAACCACGGAGCCTTCGCGGATGGTACGGTTGCACCGGGAGACGTGGAAGTGGTCAACCTGGCAGTTGAGAAATCACTCACTGGTGCCGCTGGAGACGCGGCAGAGGGCCGCAAGATATTCGCCAATCGCAAGCAGGGTAATTGCCTGGCGTGTCATGTTAACTCAGACCTCAAAGATCAACTGTTTCATGGCGAGGTCGGGCCGTCGCTCGATGGTGCCGGCGGTCGCTGGTCTGAGGCACAACTGCGCTCGATTGTGGTAGACGCGAAAACCCTATTCAGCAAGGAAACAGTGATGCCGGGGTTTTACTCCCTTGATGTGGGTGCTGATGTTCGCAAGGACCTTATTGGCAAAACCATACTGACAGCGCAACAGGTAGAAGATGTAGTCGCCTACCTGACCACACTGAAATAGTTTACACAATAAAAAACGGCACCGGCAGGCGTAGTACCAGAAGTTTTTTATGCACTCGTCGTCGGGCAAAACTCTAGCAGAATAAACAGCGGGTCACCTTTGGCCCGTGTGGAGACAAAGTATGCAATTAAAGAGACGCGATGTTCTGCGCTTTTCCGGGCAGATAACACTGGCCGGTATATTTGGTCTGCAACTGAATAGTGCATCCGCAGCCAAAGAAGAGACCGACAAGGCAATTGCGGATTTCGCAGGCGGGGCAGCACCCGAGTCCGGCAAGATTACCCTCACCGCGCCCGAGATTGCCGAAAACGGAAACACAGTACCGGTATCGGTATCTGTAGAGAGTCCGATGACGGAAGAGTCTTACGTAGAGTCGGTGATGATTGTCGCGGAAGATAACCCGAATCCGGAAGTAGCCACTTTTCACTTCAGTATAGACAGCGGTATCGCCAAAGCTTCTACCCGTATGCGCCTGGCGCAAACCCAGAACGTGATTGCGGTAGCGAAAATGAATGACGGTTCAGTGTTTATGGATTCGCGTAACGTGAAAGTCACCATTGGCGGCTGCGGCGGCTAGGCGACGACGTACCCCGATCTAATACAACGTTACAAGCGTACGCGACGAAACATTCCGGCAATTCAAACACAACAGTTGATACCTGCCAGTTTTAGCAGGCTATCGGAGGAACAGACATGGCAGCAAAACCCAGAGTCAAGGTACCCAAAAAAGCAGCAGCTGGTGACATTATCACCCTCAAGACGCTCATCAGTCACAAGATGGAGTCCGGTCAACGCAAGGATAAAAAAACCGGAGAGCTCATACCGCGTAAAATCATTAACAAATTTTCTTGCGAATTTAACGGCAAAGAAGTGTTCCGCTGCGATCTCGATCCTGCTATTTCGGCAAACCCCTACCTCGAATTCAGTGCCAAAGTGAATGAGTCTGGCACGTTTAAATTTATGTGGGTGGATGACGATGGCACTGTGACCGAAACTGAAAAAGATATCGCCGTATCGTGACGTGCGCTGCACTGGGCAACGCGTTATGAAATCGTATAACTAATAACTGGTCAACAGACGGCCGACCACAGATCGGTGCGTGTGACTAAAGCTGGAGGAAGTTTGTGAAAAAAGCAGGGCAGACATCGAGTGGTGCAATTGCAGCGGCGGTAGTGGTGCTTGGTTCGTCACTGGCTGGCGCCGGTCCCGTTGATGAGCAGCTGATAATTGACGGTGAAATAGAAATGGCGACAAGGGTGGCGCCCCCTGAAGGCCATCCTCTCGATGAAATAATATCGGGCTGGCACTATCGAACGGCGGAGACGCGTGCGCTCGAAGCAGATACTTTTGAAAACCCTGGATTGCTTGGGGTAGAGCAAGGTGAAGATCACTGGAACAAGGTTGACGGGACAGAAGGTAAATCGTGCGCCTCGTGTCACAATGATGCTTCAGAGTCGATGAAGGGTGTTGGTGCCGGTTACCCCAAGTGGAATGAAGCGGCCGCCAAACCCTTTAATATCGAATTGCAAATTAACCATTGCCGTGTCGAGAATATGGGGGCGGAACCCTATAAATTTGATAAAGACGGGCAAAAGCCGTTGACCGCCTATATCAAGCACCAGTCTCTGGGCCAACCGGTTGCACTCAATCTTGAAGAAGGCGAGATGCAGCAATGGTGGGAAAAGGGCAAGGAACTCTATTATCGACGCACAGGACAATTGAATCTGTCATGCGCTTCGTGCCATGAGAAAAACAACGGTAAATATATCCGTGCTGATCACCTGAGTCAGGGCAATGTTAACGGTTTCCCGACTTACCGGCTAAAGCAGGGTAATCTGATCTCCACACACAACCGCTTTAGAGGCTGTATCAGAGATACCAGAGCAGAATTTCCCGACGCGTTTTCCGATGAGCTAATGGCACTTGAGCTGTACGTTACCTGGCGCGGTACCGGTTTGTCGGTAGAAACACCCGGGGTGCGGCAATAGGCTGAACCCTTCGGCACCTGGTTACAGAGCTCAAATATAGAGCTTTAGCAAATTGTATCTATAATGTCAGCGCCACCAGAGTGTGGCGATGTTCTGTGGACTGGCCTGTGCACTTCCTTATTTCGGCTATGCGCTGCGCGCCCTGATATGCATTCCGCCAGCAGGTGGCCAGGTTTCCAGCAGGTTTATAGAAGCCTTCATCACAAAACAACTCATACGATTCCTGTGAGACCGCATGTTTACACGTCGTGATTTCCTGCAGTTTTCAGCTGCAACTGCAGCAATTACCGGTTTCTCAACCAGCCTCACAAAAGTTGCAGCGCAGCAGCGGCTAAGTCAGTCTGACCTGCTTGATTTCGACTCCAAAGGTCAGGTCACTCTACTGCATCTCACCGATATTCACGCCCAGCTAAAACCGGTCTATTTCCGGCCACCTTCGGAGAATTTCGGTGTTGGAGCCTTTGAGGGTATTCCGCCCCACCTGGTCGGTGAGGATTTTTTGCGGCACTTCAACATCGAACGTGGCAGTGCCCTTGCCTATGCACACACGATGGTGGACTACATCGATATGGCTCGCGCCTACGGCAAGCTGGGTGGACTGGATCGTACCGCGACACTGGTGAAATCAATCAGAGCGGATCGCGGCGATGACAAGGTGTTATTGCTAGACGGTGGAGACACCTGGCAGGGTTCCTATACCTGTTTAAAAACCGATGCACAGGACATGGTCGATTGCATGAGTCTGTTAAAGCCGGACGCTATGGTTGGCCACTGGGAGTTTACACTCGGTGCCGAGCGGGTCCTGGAGATAATCGATAATCTGGATTACCCCTTTCTGGCGGGCAACATTGTTGATACTGACTGGGAAGAGCCTGTTTTCGAGAGCACTAAAATGTTCGAGCGCGGTGGAGTGCAGGTCGCGGTGATAGGGCAGGCAATGCCATATACCCCCATATCCAACCCGCGCTATATGTTTCCGGAGTGGTCTTTTGGTCTGCGTACATCGTTGTTGCAGGAAAATGTGAATAAAGCCAGAGACGCAGGTGCCGAGGTGGTGGTGCTGCTGTCTCACAACGGTTTTGACGTCGATCAGAAAATGGCCGCCACCATTGACGGTCTTGATGTAATACTAACCGGTCATACTCACGATGCAGTGCCCAGTGCACTCAACATCAACAACACGCTGGTGATGTCATCGGGGTCACACGGCAAGTATCTCGGACGCATCGATCTTCAGGTAAAAGGCGGAGTGATTACAGACTATAGCTCCACCTTGATACCTGTGTTTTCAGACGTCATTGAGCCCGATGCCGAAATGGCGGCAAAAATAGATGAAGTGCGGGCACCCTATGAAAAAGAGGTAACCCGTGTCATCGGAAAGACTGAGGGTCTGTTGTACCGCCGTGGCAATTTTAACGGCACATGGGATGATCTGATCTGTCAGGGGATGATGGAAGAGCGTGATGCAGAGCTTGCGTTTAGTCCGGGTTTTCGTTGGGGCACCACGCTCTTGCCTGGCCAGGACATCACCATTGACGATCTCTACACGGAAACCGCGATGACCTATCCTTCCGTTTACCGGCTTGAGTTTACCGG
>CAYPCS010000108.1:0-17027 GCA_964409275.1 uncultured Granulosicoccaceae bacterium | reverse complement strand
GATCATAATATGGAGTTGCCCACCGATACGTTTGCCCCTGATCGGGATTTTGCGGGGCAGCGGTTCTGCCACCACAAAGTAGCAGAGGCTCACTGGAAGCCCGCGAGAGTATCCGGTTTTCAGACACGCGATACCGGCATTGCAAACGCTACAAACGGGGTGGCTAACGTACAGATCAACAAACGTCAGACGTCTGCATCAAATTTTCAGTCACCCGTGATCAGCCATGACAATGACATTCTGTTTTCTTTTGTGATGGAAGGATCTGTAACGCTCGAAGATGACAAACAGACCAGGCAATCGCTGACACCTGGTGATGCATTTGTCATTCCGCCACACATTAAAACCCGTTTTGTCGATTGCAGTGCTGATCTGGAAATTCTCGAGGTGGCATTGCCCGGAATATTTAACACCACCGAACACCCCCTCGGACAAGGGCTACAATGACACCACGCAAACCGCGCCCGCTAATTGAACCGCTCACTATCCGCGCTCGTGAATCACGACCGCAACCCCGGGGACTGCCGATTATCAACCTCGGTTTTAACGAACTGCCGTTTCCGCCCTCCACATCCGTTCTAGACGCCATTAACGCGGCTACCGCGAACGCACATCTCTATGGCAACCCGACGTGCGAGTTACTTAGAAACGCGCTTTCCAGAGTTTACTCACTGAATGCAGATCAACTGATTTGTGGTAACGGATCTGAAGAGTTGCTCGATGTAATCGGTCGGGTTTTTGCTGCCGGCGGCGACGAGATTCTGATTTCAGAATACGGCTATATTCAGTTTCCAATCGTCGCTAACCGAGTCGGTGCCACACTTGTAAAAGCAGCGGAAACGAATTTCACCACAGATATAGATCGCTTGTCAGCTGCTGTTACCGATCGCACCACACTGGTTTATCTGGCCAACCCCAACAATCCAACGGCAACAATGCTCAGCGCCGATGAAATAAGCCGGTTTGCTCAATGGCTGCCCGCGCATATTGTGTTTGTGATCGACCTGGCCTATGCCGAGTTTGCCGGAGACAACTATTGCGAATTAATGCACGAACTTGTCAGCCGACACGACAACGTGATCGTCACACGCACGTTCTCCAAAGCATTTGGATTGGCCGGACTGCGCATTGGCTGGTTGCACGCTCCCGAGTGGATGATCCCCGCTCTGTACGCGGCCAGAGGAATGGGAACGGCAAATGCCGCGGCCCAGGCCGGTGCCATTGCCTCACTGGACGATATAGATCATATTAAAAAAAATATAGAATTTATCGTATCTGAACGACAGCGGGTTAGCGTTACGCTGGCACAAAGCGGATATGAGGCGGTTCCCGGCAGTGCCAATTTCATGATGGTCAGAGTAAAATCCGGCGACGCGAACAGTGCTAACGAGCTGGCGAGCTGTCTATACGACGAAGCCGGAATTCTGGTCAATCAAACACGCGAAGCCGGTCTGCAATCATTCATTCGATTTTCGCTATCCGGCCGCGAACAGAACAACCGGCTAATACAGTGCATGAAATCATTCAACGGCAAAACAACCCGGCAGCACACACCGAATCAATGACACTGCCAGTTTGAACGTTTTCCGAGAATCAGTACCGGTTTTCTAAATTCTCTGAACTATCCAGGCACATGTTTTCCCTCCTTCGCTAAATGTTTCGACAACCCTGTCGACAACCCGGACCACTGGTTTCACGCGATTCTGAAAATCAGGGCAGCTAATTCTGATTCGACGCCGTGAACGGTACCGGGTTAGAAAGGGTTTAACACACACTCTTGCTCAACTGCCCCTGAAAAGATCGTAGGGACAAAGGCCGTATTCGCTACACCAGATGACGGCGGTGAGTGATCTTCCGGCGATGACCGCTGGCAAGCAGTGAATAAAAAAACAACAGGCTAAGCTGTGAAAAGAAGCATCCTGGAGGATAGATTGGGGTTTGAGTCGCCACCGCTGGTGTCAATTATTTTGCCGTGCTTCAACGAGGAAGCATTACTTGCAAAAAACGTCACCGAGATAGTTCAATACCTTGAAACTATTGAACAACCCTGTCGGTGGGAGGTTCTGATCATCAACGATGGCAGCAAAGATAACACCGGTGCGATTGCAGATCAGCTCGCCGAACGTTTTGATGTTGTCGCGGTTTTGCACCATCCAGCTAACTTTGGGGTTGGTCAGGCCATGCGTTTTGGCATTGCAAACACCAGGGGTGACTATGTGATCACGCTCGATATAGATCTGAGCTACGACGTAGATCATATAGGTGATTTTCTCCATAAAATTCAGGATACTCACGCCAAAGTTGTACTTGCCTCGCCCTACATGAAGGGCGGCGTTATACGCAACGTGCCCTTTCTGCGTCGCACACTCAGCATTCTCGGAAATCGCTTTCTTAAAGTATTCGTTCGCGGCAAATTTTCAACACTGACCTCTATTGCCAGAGCATACGATGGTCCCTTCGTTCGATCACTCAAACTGAGATCTGTGGGCCTCGACCTCATGCCAGAGGCGCTTTACAAATCGATGATGGCAAATGCCAGAATCGTTGAAGTGGCTGGCAGGCTTGATTGGGGACCACAGCTTGAACATGCCAACACCCGCAGTTCAAGCATGCGCCTTTTCAAACACATAAAGTCGACCATTATGTCGGGGTTCGTTTTCAGCCCGGTCGTGTTTTTCATATTTCCGGGTGTGATCATTGGATTGTTTGCACTGTACGTTGACTACTGGATGTTTGCGCATTTCTTTGAAGCACTGATAGAGATTCGCAACAACACCGGAGATACGGCATTTGAAAAAGGTTTTGCGATGGCCTATCAAAATTCTCCACATACCTTTTTTACCGCATTAATGTCGACGACTCTTGCTATCCAGCTACTCGGCATGGGCATGCTCGCGGTTCAGAACACCAGATACTTTGAAGACTTATATAACCTGTCTTCGAACAACCCGCAACAACTCCCACAACAACCCAGGATGACTCTCCGGGATACCTCACATGACTAAATCAACGGTACTTATCACAGGCGTTGCAGGATTTTTAGGATCAAACCTGCTGCAACGTCTGCTGGATAAAGGTCATTGCGTAATCGGCATTGATGATCTTTCGATGGGACACATGTCGAATATATGGGGCTCACTTAAGCACCCGGACTTTACTTTTTTACGCGGCAACGCCATGGAGAAAAGTCTGTACGATAGCATCAACGAAGAGGTTCATTATGCAGTTCATCTTGCCGCGTTCAAGATTCCACGATACGGCAATGCGATTGATACCCTGAAGGTGAACTATCATTGCACTGACACCATTTTGGAGTTTTCCCGTGAACGGAATATTAAATGCGTGCTGGCGTCTACCTCGGATGTGTACGGCCAAAACCCGGACGTCCCTTTCTCGGAACTCACATCAAAGAGTGTTATTGGTTCATCTCTATCGCCGCGCTGGAGTTATGCGGTTTCCAAATTATTTGATGAACATCTAGCCCTCGCCTATCAGGATTCCTACGGTTTTCCAGTGACGCTGCTGCGCTTCTTTGGCTCCTATGGACCGAGACAGGCACTGTCCTGGTGGGGTGGACCGCCACCGGTATTTATCGACGCTGTACTGAACGACCAGGTAATCCCTATCCATGGAGACGGACTCCAAACACGCAGCTTTACTTATGTAAAAGATACTATCGACGGCATCTACGCATCGATCTTCAGAGACGAGGCGAATGGAGAAATCCTCAATATCGGTAGCAAGGAAGAAGTGACCATCCTTGAACTTGCACACCGGGTAAAGGCTGCAAGCGGCACACCAGGGGAAGCGAAGATAGAAATGGTTCCCTACGAGTCTTTCTCCAGCAAAAAATACGAAGACGTGCGGCGGCGGGTACCAGATACAACACACAGTGAGAAAATTCTGGGTGTTAGCGCCAAAGTCAGCCTGGATGAAGGGTTGAAACACACGATTAAATGGCAAATTGAGGCAACCAGGGAACGCAAATTCGGTGCTTGATAAAACCAGAGAAAAAAAATGCCGCGTGGGAATTGTTGGCGCCGGGCTAACGGGTATGGCGCTGGCGCAAAAGCTTGCCGCTGACGGACATCACGTCACTGTATTTGAACACAACGATACAATCGGTGGCTTGAACACCTGGCATGACTTCGGAGATTTCGAATGGGATCGTTTTTACCATGTGATTCTGCCGTCGGATAAAAATACGATAGGCCTGATCAAAACACTGGGAATGGGAAATGATCTGCAATGGAATCGCACCTATACAGGGTTTTTCGTCGATAGCAAACTCTATTCTATCAGCAGCAATCTGGAGTTTCTAAAATTTCCGTTGCTCTCGCTGATGTCGAAAGTGCGACTCGCCTGGACAATGCTTTATGCTTCACGGGTAAATAACTGGCAACGCCTTGAAACTCTGACCGTCGAGCAATGGCTTACCCGTGTGTCCGGAAGAAACACTTACGAGAAGCTGTGGAAACCGTTATTGTTGGCTAAGCTTGGCCACAGCCATACGCGTGTATCAGCCGTGTTTATCTGGTCCTACATCAAACGCATGTTTTCGGCACGCGACAAATCAGCCAGCGCTGAGCATCTCGGACATGTAAAGGGTGGTTACAAGAGTATTTTCCTGCAATTAACCCGACGAATTGAGCGGTCCGGCGGCAGTGTGGCAACGTCTGCACAGGTGAGCAAGATTGCTGCAGACGAGCAAGACCGGATACAGGTGACGGTCAATGACGAGGTACAAACGTTTGACAAAGTTATCTGCACCAGCCCGGTTAACGTACTGCAACAACTGGTTGATCCCTCGTTACTGGATGTTGCAGTAAAAGACCAAGGTGAAATTGAATACCTGGGTGTGGTGTGTGTCATCCTGGTCACCAGTGAATCGCTGTCTCCGTATTATGTAATTAATATCGCAGACGAAACCATTCCTTTTACCGGTGTTATCGGCGCCAGCAATGTCATCGATGCAAAGAACACGGGCGGAAAACATCTGACCTACCTGCCACGCTATATGTTATCTACTGACCCTGAAATGCAACACTCCGACGAGCACTACAAGACCACCTTCATAGCCGGTTTGAAGAAAATGTTCCCTGGTTTCGATGAGGCCAGCCTGATTGGTATTCACGTTAATCGTGCATTTAAGGTTCAACCACTGCAGGTGCTTAACTACTCACAAAAAGTACCACAAGTACAAACACGGCACCCGGATCTGTACGCGCTAAACACCAGTCAGTTTATTAACGCCACGCTAAACAACAATGAGGTGATAGGCTCGGTTAATCGCTTTCATGAAAAGTTCAGGCACGAGTTTAACGCCGTCAAAACGCAATAACACACATACATTCTTCATGAAAGTCTTATCAATTGTCGGGGCCCGACCCCAGTTTGTGAAACTGGCTCCTGTCGCGCGTGCGTTCGGAATGCTCTCCGGCAACAACGCCGGGGTTAGTCACCACATTGTCAATACCGGTCAGCACTACGATCACCAAATGTCTTCGGTATTCTTTGAAGAGCTGAACATCCCGAGACCGGAACAGGATCTGGGCATTGGCTCCGGTAGTCATGCAGAGCAAACCGGCAAGATGATGATTGCGCTGGAGACCTGCTTTAACCGCATGAAACCTGACGTGGTGCTGGTCTACGGTGATACAAACTCAACGCTTGCAGCGTGCCTGTGCGCAGCGAAGATTCATATCCCCGTAGCTCACATCGAGGCGGGACTCAGAAGCTTCAATCGAGCCATGCCCGAGGAAATCAACAGAGTAGTTGCCGACCACAGCAGTGATCGGTTGTATGTGCCAACACCCGCCGGCATGACAAATCTTTCCAACGAATATCTCTCAGACCGCGCTGTATTCAGCGGCGATGTAATGCGCGATGTGGTCGAACACAACCGAATACTCGCACGTGAACGTAGCCAGACATTGTCAGTGCACGCCCTTGAACCGTATCAATATACACTACTGACATTGCACCGACCGATTAATACAACATCTGATGCACTGATACCGTTGTTGCGAACGCTTGATGATCTGGCCAGTCAAAGTTTTCCGATGGTATTCCCGGTACATCCAAGAGCCCGCCAGATCATACAACCCCACCTGAATACGTTTTCCGGCGCAATACGATTTATTGAACCGTTACCCTACCTTGATATGATTCGTGCGGTCGAGTCCGCACGCATGGTACTTACCGATTCCGGTGGATTGCAAAAGGAAGCCGCTTTTCTAAACACCCGCTGCATTACCCTGCGAGAAGAAACCGAGTGGGTGGAAACCGTAGAGCTGGGTGTAAATTGCCTGGTCGGGCAACGTGATGATGACATCCGGGCTGCGTTCGACATTGCACTCACTCATGCGGACCCGTTCACTCCGGAAACCATGCGGCAAATCGATCAGATGTTTGGCGAAGGACGCGCCGCAATCAATATCGCACAAGATGTTGTTGATCACTTTTAATATGAATTCACCGGTTTACCCTGCGGCTCTTTATGCAGCGCCCTCTTTTTCTTTGCCATTCTACTCTGTGGAAGTTTTCTCATGAGCAAAAAACTGCGTATGACCCTGTCACTCGATCTGGACAATCAATGGTCATACCTGAAGACACACGGTAGCGACCAATGGAAGGACTTTCCCAGCTATTTCGACACAGTCGTTCCACGAATCATCGAGTTTCTGGACCGGCGTAATCTAAAAATCACGTTCTTTATTGTTGGACAGGATGCTGTTCTTGAGAAGAATCACAATGCCCTGCAGCAACTGGTCACGGCAGGACATGAAATTGCAAACCACAGCTTCAATCACGAGCCCTGGCTGCATCTGTACTCCAGGGACCAGATAGAGGCCGAGATGGAACAGGCAGAGCAGGCAATTGAAGCGGCCACCGGGGTAAAAGTGCGTGGATTCAGAGGCCCGGGGTTCAGTTTGTCCACTGCTACACTTCAAGTGCTGCAAAGTCGTGGCTACGACTACGATGCCACGGCGTTCCCCAATGTACTAAACCCGCTGGCACGCGCATATTTCTTCGCCAACAGTAATCTCACGGCAGAACAGAAAAAGCAGCGCAAGGCACTTTTTGGCACTTTTTCCGATGCCTACCGACCAGTGAAACCGTATCGGTGGAAACTGGGTGCCGGGCAGTTATTCGAGCTACCGGTGACCACTATGCCGGTGTTCAAGATTCCGATTCATTTTAGCTATCTGGTGTACCTGGCCAAATTCAGCACACCTCTGGCAAGATTGTATACACGAGTTGCAATCACCATGTGCAGAATGACTCGCACTGAACCGTCATTACTGCTGCACCCTCTCGACTTCATGGGCATAGAGGACGATACCGGCCTTGAGTTTTTCCCTGCAATGCAAATGAAAACCGACAAAAAACTTCAGCTAATGAACGGTTTCTTCGATCTGCTTCAACAGCACTTCACCCCAATGACTATGGGTGAATACGTTGACGAGGTTCGACATACCCCTTCCCTGAAACTCTATAAACCCGTGTTTGCACATGACGTTGCTGATCCGCCATCGATGAAAGATGCAGCAGCAGAGTGAGACATATTTAACAGGGCCGCTACCTCGCAGGCCAGTTTCAGTTTTACTAAACGCAGTTCAAGGGCTCGTGGTCCATCTGTAATTACCAGCTAGTGCCTATCCAGAATCAGAGGATGGACACTAGCTGGATGGTGGCAGTGATCGATGCTCTCCCGAACGCCAGAACTCCTGACACAACTCTATAAAATCGAAGCAACCGGAGTTAAGTTTTTTGCCTTTTTTGTAGTAGATTCCCGCCGTTCTTTTAATGCTGCCGAAAGATACTTCATCGACTACCACGAACTGCCCGCACACCGGGTGTTGCCCCAGTAGTTTGCTGTCAATAAAAGCGGCACCGAGACCCTGATCTACAAAGTGAATACGCATACCGAGACTCGATACCTCCCACACTGACTTAAAGCGATCGCGTATGCGCTGAATTGCCGGTCGTATTTGCGGATTATCAATAGACGAAGTAATAAGTGGTGTCTGCCGCAGCGCTTTGCTGTCGCCGCCGGTTATCGCGGCAAACGCGGGATGCCTGGGGCTCACTACGAGGTGTCGCGTTTCTTCAAACAGAGGCACTGTGCTAAACGCGTCCATCTGTTTCTGGAATGGTCCCATGGCAAGCTCTGCGCGGCCCGACAGTACTCCGTAGATCAAATCCCGGCTGGGCAATTCCGCTACCTTTATTTGAGTATCCGGTTGTTTCTGACAGAACATACTCAACAGAACCGGCGCATAAAACCGGTTGATTGTGCTGTTTACCGCCAGGCTGAGCCGAGGGTTGTCCCCGCGTTTTATTCGAAGCATATCCTCGAGCACCTGCTTCTCCTCCCGCAAAACCTCGTTGGCATGGTCCAGCAACCTGCGGCCGCCCTCGGTTAGAGTGAGTTGCTTGTCACGTATAAGAAGCTTCAGTCCGAGTTTTGCCTCAAGGCTTGCGACTGACTGACTCACCGCCGACTGACTAATATGAAGATGTTCAGCCGCTCGATTGAATCCGTGCGCCTCAACAACGGCCTGAAAGGCTCTTAGCTCATTACTTTCCAGCCTCAATATAAGCCTCACTTATCTCAATATAAGTATAATTAACTTAACTGATTCTACAAAACTCCCTAGACTGGAGCAACAGCAATTGCCACAGGCCGTCACACATGTCTGCACCAGTCTACTCACCCGATCTGTCCCGAATTCAGGTTGGCGAAACTTCCATTTCGAACGTTGAAGGCGACACCGGAACCTTGTCCTACCGAGGTGTGCCAATTGCACAGCTGGTGCAAAGGCCATTCTGGCAAGTGGTGTGGCTGCTAATTTTTGGCCGGGAACCAACCGTTGAGGAAGAATCAGCCTTAGGCAGTTTTATGACGTCAAACAGCGGACTGGATAAACGCGAAATGAGGTTGCTAACTTCTCTCCCTGATTATCTACATCCAATGTTGATGCTGCAGTCTATGATTCCGGCACTCGACCTGACCAGGAACCATCACATTGACGGAATACCGGACGAGATACTCTGCGGCTTGTTAATTGCGAGCAAATTGCCCACTCTTATTGCCGCCAAAAAGCAGCTGGAAACGGGCAACAATCCGATACAACCAAATACACAGGCAGGGTTTCACGATAACTTCCTGATGATGTTTACCGGCATGGCTCCGACGGCGAAACAAATTCTTACCCTTAATGCGACGCAAATTCTTCAACTTGAACACAGTTTTAATGCCGGCACTTTCGCAGGAAGAGTTTGCGCAAGTACGCTTGCGCCAATACAAAGTTCTATCACCGCATCTATAGCCACGTTGTCCGGTGTTTTACATGGCGGGGCTGATCAGGCGGCGGTAGAAATGGCCCAATCGATCGGAAGCCCACAGCGGGCGGAATCCTATGTTCAGGATTGCATTGAGAACAAAGTCCGGATAATGGGCATGGGACATCGGGAATACAAAGTACTTGATCCGCGCGCCAAAATTCTCAAACCGATGGCGAAATCACTTTGTTCCAGTGGTGAAAGCAAACAGCTGTTCGATACACTTGTCGCGGTGGAGCTCGCCTGTCAGCAAAAATTTGAAGAACGAGGCAAGGCAATTCAGGCCAATGTTGAATTCTATAAAGGTGCTGTGTTTAACCAGCTTGGAATACCACCCCGCTATTTTACCAGTGTATTCGCCATGGCAAGGGTTTTCGGCTACATCGCTCACTACTTTGAGTTCAGTGATAACAGCCGGCTTATTCGTCCCTCTGCAAAATACGTTGGCCGATAAGATTGTTATCCGCAATCGGTTCGAATCGCTGGAACAGAAAAAATTGACTAGAAAATCTGGAGGTGGCAATTCCGTTAAACTGGATCTGTATGCCCTGGCAGCGAACTGACACCCTCTTCCTTTCAGCTCTTGCAGAGTTAAGAATTCCCAACGGTGTGCACACCGGTATAAGCAACTCTTGCGGGTAAAAAATACAGGTAGGTGTAGAAGTGTTTCATCGCCCGATCACAGGATAGCCCGTCATGTTAAATTTGTTCTATTCGCCAAATGCTGTTTCCCGCGCCACATTCATTATGCTGCACGAAACCTCTGCAGACTACACACAAACTCTGGTCGACTTCAGCAGCGGCGAACAGACCGAAAGTACCTATTTGCAAGTGAATCCACTGGGTCGGGTGCCTGCCCTGCAAACAGACAAAGGAATACTCACTGAAACTCCGGCGATACTGACCTACCTCGCGCAACGTTATCCGCAACATAATCTGGCGTTGTCCGACGACCCCTGGCAGGCCGCACAAGTACAGTCTTTCTGCGGTTTTCTTGCTTCTACGGTACACGTAAACCACGCCCATGGCAGGCGCGGTAGCCGTTGGGCCAGCCAGCAATCATCGTTTGACGATATGTTTGAAAATCTGCCTCGCACCATGACCGCCTCGATGCAAATTGTCGAAGACCGAATCAACGGCCCCTGGGTGATGGGACAGCATTACACGATCTGCGATCCCTATCTGTTCACTTTTGCAGGCTGGCTTGAAGCAGACCGGGTTGCGGTTGAACAGTTTCCAAAAATATCAGATCACATGGCGCGTATGAAAGCACGCCCGGCTGTGCAGGCAGCACTGAAACGCGAAGCAAACTAAATTGACCAGGCAATACCGCTTTTTTATGCAAGGCTCTCGTTTACTACACACTCTCGGCCAGATCATTCCAAACCATTTGCTCGCAAATCAAACCATCCGCCAGCCTGAACCGGTCTACAAAGCGCACGCCCGCGAACTCACTGCCATTCGGCCACACACCTTGCAAGGTTCCAAAGCAGTAGACGGTTGTATCTTCAGCCCCGATACACTCATCGAATTGCTCGATCGTCTTGCTAATAGACTGATAGCGGGGTTTTGCCCACTCAAGCAATTGATCCGGTTGGGTGAATGTCGCGCCACCGGGAAAGGTCATGGAAAACCCTGGTGCCAGGTATGATGAGGCTTGCTCAAGGTCGCGCGCTTCCATAGCAGCCAGATAGTTTTTGACAATAGTCGTCGAATCCGGCATTGCGGGTCCGGGTGTTCGGGACAGACGACCACGCATGTAATTAGCAGGCTGAACTTCGTTTATCACCACGGTCACGACATCTGCCGGTGCCTTGATGACCGAGCGCGTTGCATCAGTCAAGCGTTCGGACAACCGTTGTCTGGCGTCGATATCATAACCTTCAATTAGCGTGACATTGATTACCGGCATAGCCAGGACTCCTTTAAATTTTGTTTCACCGTTTATTCACACCCCGAAGGTGGCGCTGTGTGAACAGCATACATACGAAGTTTGAAAAATTTCTCAATAAGCTGCAGTCTGACATACACTGCTGAACAACAAACACTCGCGTGCGGTTTGAATCGAATTTCCCGTGCCACTAAAAAAGAGAGCCCGACGATGGAGATAGCAGTTCTTGGCGGAGGCAACGGATCACATGCGGCAGCCGCTGATCTTACCCTCGCCGGACACAACATACGATTCTGGCGCCGCGATCGCGCAGCCCAAAGCATGTTGCAGGAAAACGGCAACTGTTTAACGCTTAAGGACCACAACGGCACCCACACCGTCTGCTTGTCACAGGTTACTGACGACATTGCTCAGGCAGTAGTCGGTGCCGAACTGATTGTCTGTCCTGCCCCGGCTACTGCACAACCCGATATAGCAAAGCTGATGGCACCCCACCTTGTCGATGAACAGATTATATTTCTGCCACCGGGGACTTTTGGAAGTGTGCTCATGGCGCATATCCTGCGCGAACAGGGCAACCAGCACAATATCATCTTTGCCGAGGCCGGAACGCTTCCCTACCTTACGCGCAAACACAGTGCGCTCGAAATTGCAGTTACCACTCGCGCCACCCGCTTGCCAACAGGTGTATTTCCACACCGATCTAAAGACCACGCTCTGGAAATTATTCGCAAGGCATACCCTTCTGTCGAAGACGCCGGTGACGCCCTGTCCGGAGCCTTGATGAATGCCGGGCCGATTATTCATCCACCGCTAATTATCATGAACGCGGGCCCCATCGAGCACTTCGACCATTGGGATATTCACAATGAAGGGACACAGCCCGCGATAAGAAGAGTCACGGATCAGCTCGATGGCGAGCGCATTGCACTCAGAGAAGCACTGGGCTACCACGCGCCGCACTTCCCGCTGGCAGATCACTACCATGCAGAGCGCGACGAGTGGATGTACGGCAATCTGGCTCACGAGAAGTTAACCGACTCCGGGGACTGGCGAGAACACCTGGTACTTACCGAACATCGCTATATGCGAGAGGATGTAGCCACCGGGCTGGCATTTATGGTGTCAGTGGCCGACTGGGCAGGAATACCCGCGCCTGTAGCAAGCGGACTGCTGGCTCTCGGCTCGGCGATCTGCAACGATGATTTTCGCAGCCACGGTCGCACTCTTGAGCAACTTGCGCTCGCCGGTCTAAGTCGCGACAAGATGCGCGCTCTGTTAACGGATGGCTTCAATGACTGATGCTCAATCACAACACATTATTGGTATCGCCGGTGCCGGCCGCATGGGGCGCGGTATCGCCGTATCGTTCGCTCTGGCGGGCCAGCAGGTGTACCTGATTGATTTTAAAACTCGCTCAGCTGACGAAGCCCGCAAGTTGCAAAACGACGCAATGAATGAAATAGCGGCGAGTTTGAAGATGCTGGCTACGATTGGCATGATCGACCCGGCAGAACCTGACACAATCATGCAGCTGATATCTTTTATCGACAGGGATGATTGCGCACAGGCTCTTGCCAATAGCACAGTTGTATTCGAAGCAGTACCGGAAACACTGGCCGCAAAAGAAACCGCCTTCGGTTTGATTTCAGAGCATACGACTGAAGAGACAATCATCGCGTCAACTACTTCAACCATTCTCTCAGACGATCTACAGCCGTTCGTCTCTTCACCTCAACGCTTTCTCAATGCGCACTGGCTCAACCCCGCATTTTTAGTACCGTTGGTGGAACTATCACCCTGTGGTGCAACCCTGCCGCAAACGACCGCGAAGCTTAAAGCATTGCTGGAATCAATGGGTAAGGTACCAGTGGTATGCAGTGCAAGCCCGGGTTACATCGTCCCGAGAATGCAAATGCTCGCAATGAATGAAGCGGCGCGCATGGTTGAAGAAGGAGTTGCATCCGTTGAGGATATAGATAAAGCCAGCAAGTACGGGTTCGGTTTTCGATTTGCGATACTGGGAATGCTTGAATTCATTGACTGGGGTGGCGGTGACATTCTCTACCATGCAGGAAACTACATGACCAAAGCCACCGGTGAATCACGCTTTGCGAGCCCGGATATAATAAAATCCAACATGCAGAATGATCGAGTTGGTTTGCGCACCGGCGAAGGATTTCTTGAATACGATAATATTGATACTGAAAGCTACAAACAGCAAAAGCTGGCCGAGTTTGTTGCCATGTTAAAGCATCTCGATGTTATGCCGGCTCGCAAGCTCAGGAAGTAATGGTTTTTAATTGATAGTTGTCCAGCCTGTCCTGTAAAAACGTATATTGGGCTCTCGCAGATTCTATGACTGTTCTGTCTAGCTCAACGGTTGTCAATTGTTCTGCGTGTTTGTCAAATGTCAGTGGTTCACTGTGTTCGTCAATCCACGGATTGCAGAACACCGAATGTCCGAAATGACTGCCGGCGCGGTTCAGGCTTAACAGGTAGACCTGATTCTCAATTGCCCGGGTCGTGGCAAAAGCATGCCAGCTGTAGAACGAGGGATCGCGCGCATAGGCTCCCGTGTGCAAAATACAATCGACCCGATGCTCCAGTACCAGTTGTCTGCACAGTTCCGGAAAACGGATGTCGTAACAGATGACCGGCGCAAATCGAAAGCCGTTGATATTCATCACCAGCAACTGTTTTTCACCGGCAATAAAAAACTCCTTTTCCATAGAATCGCCGAATTGCGCCAGGTGCAGCTTATTGTAAACACCGGCACATTCGCCACCAGGCGAGACAACACAACTCGCAATCACATTGCCGTGTACTGTTTTATGCGCAAACCCGAACATCAGCCAGCAGCCATTTTCCATTGCAAGCTTGCGCCAGACCGTGAACGAGTGTCCGTCAAGCGGTTCGGCCAGGGCATCAAGTGCGGCGAATGCATCCCGTGAGTAGTCAATTGATGACAGTTCCGGCAGCACGACCAAATCTACTTTTTCCTTTTGCAATCGTGCTTTTACCAGAGACGCACAACGATCAATATGAGCGTTGCGCTCTGCAGCAGTGGTCATGGATGGCACATTTATCTGGCAAGCCAGAACACGGCAGGTTTGCACCGGAATCATTTTATCCAACTGTTGCAGGGCACTGGCCGGGGTTGCGAGCTTTATTAAATTCACGCAGTCTGGCAAATACATCCACACCAATCTGATGATAAACGTCCAGTAAATCCACCAGAACCCAGTTCTCTCTGATCAATCCGTTTTCGCACCTCCAGAAATCCAGACTGCGCATGGTAATTTGCTGGTCCCCCGGGGCTATCCCCAAAAAGCCGTCTGCGCTTATCGACATATGCATGCCTGGCCAGGCGGTAAAACCGACATAGGCGCCTTCGGCAAACAGGTTGCCTTCGGTAATCTCGCCTACACGATCTGGCATACCATTCAAAAAAGGAATCTGGTGCCAGTTGCGAAACCCGCTCAGGCCACGCGCCGTACCAATACCGGAAGGCCCATACCAGTTAAAGCGCGGATGCCAGTATTCTTCCAGCCGCATCGCACTCACCCCGCCCTGCGAATAATTTCCCAGTGCCGACAGCATGTCCGACACCAGACGACAACTGGCATCGCTTTGCGAGGCTGACTTTTGATCGCCAAACACACCATCCTGAGTGGCCGGACCCGGCACATGCCACTCGCGCCCGAGCCCCGGTGTCATAGGCCACGCGTTCGCCTGCATCATCACTTCGGGGATATCCCACAAACCCTGAAACTCAACGACCTGGCCGTCTTCGAAGCGAAAGAATTCATGAAACCTCATTGACACCTGATGACCGGTGGCAGGTATATCAAGCCAGGGTTTGCAGAAGGTACCAGTGTAGTATCCGGCACAACCCACCCACTCAGTATCGTTGTGCGCAGATCCCGCAATCACAATAGTCTCTCTGCGCTCAAGGTCGGGAATAGCGGTGAACAATGGAAGACAGGCGGCCTCAAAAAACTCCGCCGCACCTCGCAGATCTCCAAAAGGGTGAGCGAGCTGAATTTTTGCACCTTCAGTGAAAACCGCCTGCAGCGCCTTCTTTACACGCACGGGATCAAAATTGTACAGCTCTTCACGCAGCGGCTTTAACCATGATTTGAGCAACGCCGGATCGTTCATGGCTGCATCACCGTGTTTTTACCAAACGGGGGTTTAACAGAATACTCACAGTGAGTGATCCGGCCCAGGTGGTGTAACTTCCCCGCTGTCGTACTGCTCCCAGCCACGCCCGTTGAACGGATCAACCCCGAGCTGTTGCATCACGGACGGAAAATCGACCATTACCCAGTTGTCCTCGATCTTGCCGTCCACCACCTTCCAGAAATCCATATAGCGAATTTTCACTCGCTTGCCTGTTGCCTCTATACCCATGAATTCACCCGAGTGCGTTGCTTCCTGTCGACCAAAGGCAGCTGCCCACTCACCCATAAAAAGGCGTGCTTCATCAATGCATACCTTGTCTGAAAACGCCGCCTGAAACGGTCGCTGCCAGTTTTTCTGAAACTCCCCAAGTCCGTTCTTACGGCCACAGCCAGCATTGCCCATCCAGCGGAAAGCATCGCTAAAGAAGTCAGACATACCGTTAATTTTGTGGTCATTGAGCCCGTCCACCATGGATTCGATAACATGCCTGGTATCAGCCGTCTTGCCCATATCCGTAGCATGGGTGAGTTCTGCCTGCGGGGGTCGTGAACCTCTCATGGGTTTGCCTCTCTATAGAAATGGTACGAGATAGAATTTGCGCCGCTAGCGGTGTGGTGTATCCCGGCACAGCGAAAACACCAGCCACCGGTTACCGCGCCACTCATCAGTTAGCGGCGAATTGCTATACTCATAATAAAGCAACTGAATGATTGAAACACTACAGGCCAGCACGTGAGCTCAAGGCGCACCACCAAAAATACAGCTTCGCCACACATGTCACCTAACCAGGTGAAAAACCATCTTGAACAGCTGGATACTTCGAACGACCGGAGGCGCGCCGAGCTAATGACCCAACTGGCCTGGCGACCTGCATGGGCAATTCGCAGCCGTCGCGGTGCACTGCGCGAATTTGTGAAACTGTTCAATCGCAAGAAGTCCGCGCAGTAACAAATCTGCGCCGTACCGGCTCACCGGTCTTCTTTACCCTGACGCCATCTTCGCAGCACATTGTTGCAGTGGTATCATCTCGGCAATAGCAAGCGCTGATCGTAGCGGAAAACGGTTCTGCAAACTGGCTCTGCAAACCACACCACTCTCTCATTCGTCACCTGGAAAATTCACCTTGGGCAATCCCGCGAAACGCAAACGCACCGTGCACGTGCTCGACTCAAAGAATGGCCGGGGCGTTTTCGCGCAGCGAAAAATAGCAAAAGACGAGGTGGTCGGTCAGGTGCGAGGAGACATTACCTCAACTGACGAACACGATCCACGCTATCTGATGGAGCTCGACAGCGACATGCTATTGCGCCCGAAAGCACCCTTTCGCTACCTCAACCATAGCTGCAACCCTAACTGCGAACTGTTCGTATGGGAGGACCAGAAACTCGACAAAAAAACCGGAACTCGCCCGCTTTTCGTCGGCGCACTTCGATCGATTCGCGACGGAGCAGAACTCACTATCGACTATTCCTGGCCAGCGGAGTTTGCGATCCCGTGTCATTGCAAAAGCAAAAATTGCAGGGGCTGGATTGTGGCTGAAAAACAAGCGAAAAAATTGCAGAAAAACAAGAAAGGCAAGAAAGGCAAGAAAGGCAAGAAA
>CAYPCS010000107.1:0-17396 GCA_964409275.1 uncultured Granulosicoccaceae bacterium | reverse complement strand
CTTTTATTGTGTAACCGGTCACCGGCGATGAGTGCCGGTGCCTGCTGACAATACCGTCTCCACGGGCGCGGGTAATATTGACCCAGCTCCCCTGTGTCACGCTAAACAGAAGCGGAATGCTTTCAACATTATCACCACGTGGTACCCACAGCCGCTCATCGTCGAAATCTACATCGGCGACAATTTCCGGTACCGCGTATTCAGGCAACGGTATTGATACTGGACCTTCGGATGCTGGCTTGCTCATTTTTTACTCTGCTTCACTACACTCACATGTCCATCCATAAATGCACCAATGAATGGTTGTTAATCGTAGGGTGAATAAGCTTGCGCATCCACCGGTACTATATATGGTGGATGCGCAGGCTTATCCACCCTACCTGCTCTTCCATTCAGCATGCGAAAATCAGTTTCTGGATGGGCACTAGCTATCCCAAATCACCTCGGTTAATGGCAGACCGGTGATATCTTCACTGGTCAAAGGCTTGTCGGGTGTGACATCAGCTTGCTCCAGCAGTGATGCAACCTGGCGGACGTGCTGTGTAGAATGCCAAACGGTACGCTCAAACATTTCATGACGCGTAGTGCCGCCAAAATATGTAGGCACTGAGCCGGTAAAATCTGCATTTTGAGCAGTGCTCCACCAGCCACCAAACCGCTGTTGCACAGCACTGCCGAATTCCGCTATTGCAAGAGAACTGGTCATGTCATCGGGTGGAGGTGCAACCATGTTTTCGTAAGTCAGCGTTTCACCAGTGCTTTCCATATCCAGAAAGGCAACCGGAATCTGAAATACATGATGCAACAGTACCCGCCATGAGCGCGGTCGGTTAGGTAGCTCTCGCTGCAGACAGTCATTCGGCATTTGCCGCGTTAGTCTTATTGCGGTATCTAGTACGTGGTTGTAGCGTTCAAATAGTTGTGCGGGCGTCAGCTCGGGGGCGGTGTCATCTTCCAGCTGCAGAAAGTCCACGACCTCTTTCATCACCTGTGCATACACAAACTGATCACCACGCGATACCACAGGTACCGAGCGTGCACCGAGGGCCTCAAGTTGCTCGCGACCATCGTCTTCAAAAACATTGATCGACTGAAATTCAATCTCACGGATCGACAGGTATTCCTTTACCCGCAAACAGCTTGTTCAATGTGGCTGCCAGAATACCTTTATGTCGTTGCTCATTTTTTCCTCCTGTTTCGCACGATTGCCACTGGTGATGCATGCAGCTAATACAGTAAAGACAGTAACACAATTGACGGACACAGACTCAACGCACTGAATCAGGGTTGGTTGCCGGCAAGCAAAAATGCCAGCCGTTTGTCTGTTTTCGCGGGCGTAATTTCAAATATTTCAGCAGCTACAATGTTTTCCGCAACAAAGGGATCCTGATCTACCCTGATTTGAAGGTCTTGCAGCGAGGTATTGTGTGCAATGATACTCCCTCCAGACTTTGGCTGTAGACTGCCGGCAAGCAAAAACACATCGTCATCAAACCCGCGCTTGATCCAGGAATTATGTTCCTGCATAAACGTTGCCGCATTGTCTTTGTTGTTCGAAAATTTCAGAAATATGATAAACATCTAATTATTCTCCCGAGTGATGGTCACAGTAACCAGTCTCATGTGAAAACAGTGGTCCAGTAAGTTACTATATTCTAAATTCTGTAATGCCTGCACAGACACTTACCAACGGAAGCACCCTATGCAGCTAGTAGCAGTGGTCAAACGCGATTGTGAAACCTGTGTGTTGGTCGCACCTGTGCTCGCCACGCTCAGTCAACTTTCCACCCTTAAGGTTTACAGCCAGGATGATTCGACCTTCCCGGAAGCCACCGGCGGTGCCTGTGACGACACCGATCTGGAGCAATCCTACCGCCTTGGCATAACCACTGTGCCCACGCTGATCCGTTATGAAAATAACACAGAGATTGCACGTACCGAAGGGTGGGACTCCGCAGAGTGGCAGCGAATAACGGAAGTTGATTTCCTCGGCAACGATCTCCCCGGCTTCAGACCAGGCTGTGGCTCTTTAAGTCAATACCCGGGTGTGATTGAAAAACTGGCATTGCAGTTCGGCGATATCAGCTTTCAGTCACGGTCCATCCAGGTAGCCGAAGACGATGACCCCATCGAAGTCGCCTACGATCGGGGATGGTCAGACGGGCTGCCTGTAGTACCACCTACAGACCTGCGCATCGCGCGTATGTTGGCCGGCACCACTCGGGCGCCAACTGACATTGTCGGCCTGATACCACCAAACCTGATCGAGTGCAGCGTTGAAAAAGTGGCAATCAATGCAGTGCTGGCCGGTTGCAGGCCCGAGTACTTTCCTGTGGTGCTGGCAACCGTTGAAGCCGCACTTAAGCCTGCGTTCTCCATGCACGGACTCGTCGCGACGCTATGGTTCTCTGGTCCGGTGGTTATCGTCAACGGGCCGATTGCGAAGCGCATCGGTATGAACAGCGAGGGCAACGCGCTCGGCCAGGGTAACCGCGCTAACGCCACTATTGGTCGTGCCCTACAATTGTTGATTAGAAATGTAGGTGGCGGCATTCCCGGTGAAATAGATCGTTCGGTACTGGGAAATCCGGGTAAATATACTTTCTGTTTTGCTGAAGACGAGAGTGACCCGAACTGGACAGCTCTCAATGTTTCTCGCGGTTCCAGCGCAGGCAGTTCCTCAGTCACTTTATTTCATGGAGACGGTGTACAGGGTGTCGGTGCGTTAAAGGCACGAACCCCTGAAGAGTTGTGTAACTCACTGGCCCAGGCACTTTGGGCCGTTGGCCACCCGCGAGATGCAGGTCGGGCCGGCGCCATACTGGTGCTGGGTCCGGACCATTATGAAATTTTTGCACTCGCAGGATGGGGTCGCGCAGAGGTTGAGGCCGGTTTGCACTCATCGTTGAAGCGGTCAGCTCGTGATCTGATTGCAGGAACTGACGGCATAGCGGAGGGTCTTCCACCTGAGCGTGCAAATGAAATTGTCGATAAGTTTAACGATGGTTTTTTGCTGGTAGTTAGAGCAGGTGGCAGGGGCGGTGGCTTTAGCGCAATTATCGGCGGCTGGGTAGCACAGCGTCGCCACACCGAAGTACAAATTGTGTCACAGGACATAGCCAATACAGGAGATTAAAAATGAGCGATACGGGATCAAGCCTGTATAGCATGCGCGACCCGACCGCCGAGCTGTCGGCGATAATGCGTGAACGGCTAACACCGCCGGATACCTTACAGGATTGCACAATCGGCTTGCTCAGTATTGCAAAGGAGCGCAGCGCCGAGTATCTGGACACTGTGGCTGATCTGTTATCCGGGCGGGTCGCGAAAGTGGCAATCCGGCGTTTTGAAAAACCGACACACACCAAACCGGCTCCGGAGCCGGTATTGCAGCAAATTATAGAAAGCTGCGATGCAGTGGTTGTCGGACTTGCAGACTGAGGATCTTGTACGTCGTGCAGTTTGCATGACATACACACGCTTGATAAACGTGGAATACCCGGTTGCGTTGTGCTATCGACTGAATTTGAACGTGCTGCCAACGCGCAGTCAAAAGCGTTGGGCTTTGTACCTGCATTGGTGCAAGTGCCGCACCCGATTCAAAATCGTACCGCCGATGAGCTAAAAGTTATTGCAGAGGAATCAGTGGAATCGATTTTCAATTCTATTGTCAACACTGATTCCTGAAGGAAACGAATAAACAGACCAGTATCCGGTTAGTGATGTCAGGAACTCCACAGGAGCCACTGCCAGGTTGTACAACGTACTGACCGTATAATTTCACCGATCAAAGAAATTGGTTATTGGTGCTGTTGGTATTTATACTGAAGCGATGCAATCATCAGATTCAAAAACGGTACAGACGTGGGTCACCGCATTTTCAGACATCATCAACACGGGTTCTGCAACTGCATTTGAGCAATTGTTTGATGCGCAAGGGTACTGGCGCAATGCGTTGGCGCTGGGGTGGAACATCAGTACGGTTGCCGGTGCAGCCTCAATTTCGCGGAAAATTCACATCGCAATCGAGCAATACGGGTTACAGAATATCCGACTCGATCCAGCTGCCACTCCGCCCCGAAAGGTTACCCGAGCCGGTGAGCAAGTTATCGAAGCCTTTTTGCTATTTGAAACAAATGTGGGCCGCGGCAGAGGGATTGTGCGTCTAAAATGCGGATCGCATAATGACGTAGAAGCGAATGCAGTATCGATACCGCAAGTCTGGACATTGCTGACAGCACTGCACGAACTTAAAGGACTGGAAGAAAGTACCGGAGCGAATCGCCCTGTTGGTCAGGTGCATTCGCGTGACTTTAAAGGCCCGAACTGGCTCGATCAACGTCAGCATAGTGCGGCTTTCACTGATCGCGAACCAACGGTGCTCGTCATTGGTGCGGGGCAAGCGGGCTTAAGTATCGCCGCACGATTAACAGTGCTGGGTATAGATACGTTGGTCATCGAGAAAAACCCCCGCATTGGTGATAACTGGCGCAACCGCTACCATGCCCTGACACTGCACAATCAGGTTCATGCCAACCACCTGCCCTATATGCCATTCCCTTCAAACTGGCCGGTCTACATTCCTAAAGATAAACTCGCCAGCTGGTTTGAAGCCTATAGCGAGGCGATGGAGCTAAATGTATGGACAGCCAGTGAACTGCTTGATAGCCAGTACCACCAGGATGAGCAATGCTGGCACGCCAACGTCTCTATGGAAGATGGCAACACCCGATTGCTAAAGCCTCGTCATATTATTATGGCCACCAGCATTAGCGGCATACCCAGACTGCCAGACATACCGGAACTTTCTAACTACAAGGGCGACGTTATTCACGCCAGTGCCTACCGCGATGGCGAAGAGCACCGTGGCAAATCTGTACTGGTGATGGGCGCGGGCACGAGCGGTCACGACATTGCACAGGATCTGGCATCCAGCGGTGCCGATGTGACTATGGTTCAACGTGGCCCGACAATGATCATCAACATTGAGCCAGGAGCTCAGCTACCGTACGCGCTCTATCACGAAGGTCCAGGCCTTGAAGAGTGCGATCTTATTACCGCGGCTATGCCGTATCCTTTGCAGCGAAAGTCACACATCGGATTTACTGCGATAGCTAAAGAGCAGGATTGGCCATTGCTGGAAAAGCTGCAACAGCGTGGAATGCAACTCGACTTCGGTACTGATGGTACCGGCTGGCAGTTCAAGTACCTGACACGTGGTGGCGGATATTACTTTAATGTGGGTGCTTCGGAGATGATTGCCGACGGGAAGATCGGCCTGATTCAGTTTAAGGACATTGCCCGGTTTAATGCGAATGGCATTGAGCTTGCGCAGGGCCAACAGCACAATACTGATTTAATTGTACTTGCGACCGGTTACCACGGCATGAACGCGATGGTCGAAAAACTGTTTGGCCGTGAAGTCTCGGACAAGGTTGGGCCCATCTGGGGCTTTGATGAAGACGAACTTGAGTTGCGCAACCTGTACTGCCAAACCGCACAACAGGGCCTGTGGTTTATTGCCGGAAGTTTTGCCCAGTGCCGCATCAATTCAAAGTATCTAGCGTTACAAATAAAGGCTGCCGAGGAAAACCTGATGTGAAGAAAACCTCGATAGCAATCCGCCACCAATACGAAAATAGCAAATGAAAGCCAGAGATACCGGCTTTATCGGCCTCGGCAATATGGGTGCGCCCATGGTAATAAATACGCTGGTGAGGGATTGAACATGACAGTGTTTGATATCAATCTGAATATCGGCAATATACCAACAAAGGCAACTGCTGCAAAATCGAGGGCATTGCCGCCAACTGCGAAATCGTATTTTCAAATGCCATTTAATAAAACGCTGAAGGTTTAACACATGACAATAAAATTCGAAGGTGGATGCTACTGCGGTGAAATCCGTTATCTAGCTGAGGGAGAACCACTGATAAAGGCGCAATGTCATTGTCGGGAGTGCCAGTATATAAGCGGTGGCCATCCCAATGTCATCATTGGTATGCCCCTGGACGGGTTCAAATTCACCAAAGGTAAACCTGCCAGTTTCAGCCGGACTGACCTTGAGAACGCACGCACCCGGGAATTCTGCCAGCAGTGCGGTACCCACCTGACCACCCTTTCACCCAATCTGCCGACAGGCGTCTTCGTCAAAGTGGGCAGCCTCGATGACCCGGGCCTGTTTGGAAAACCATCAGTGGTAATTCAGACAGGTGACGCGCAGGAATTTCATCATATCCCGAAAGACGTGAGTGTTTTTGAGCGTTGGGCAAAGTAGTTCAGCCGGAATCTGACTGTATTTTCTCAGTGCCGGCTAGAACACACAATGATGTTGTCAGCAAGCATCGACTCTATGCTTGATTCCTCTATTCCCGCTTCCAGCAGTACTTCATAAGTATGCTCACCAGTGTGCGGTGGCTGGCGCACAAGGTCACAACGTTCGCGATGTGAACCGAACTCCAGAGGTAATCCGGGTATACCCACCTGCGAATTGCGAATCGCCTCGGATGATGCCTGTTCCGACGTTGCGAGTGATGTTTTTATCAAACCACCTGCAAGTAACTGAGCGTCTTGCCACAATTGCTCCGGTCGATTGACGGGCGACCAGGAAACATCGGCCGCCTCGCATAGTCTGACTACATCGGTATAGACATAGCCCCGCACCACTTCCACTATCTTTGGCAACAGCCACTCACGTTCCATCGTGCGTTCGGGGTTGGTTTTAAGTCTCACATCGTCGAATAGTTCCGGCAATGCAAACTCTTTACAAAAACGCTTCCATTGGGAATCGCTGGTAACACCGATAAAGAGTTGCTCACCGTCGCTTGATTCGAATACGTCGTAAATTCCCCAGGCGCCTTTGCGCGCAGTCATTGGTGGAACAGATTCGCCAGTGGTCGCGCCTCCCGCCATATGGGATGCCATGAGAAACGCAGCAGACTCGAACAGTGAACTGCAAACCCGTTGACCGCGACCGGTGCTCTCCCGCTCACGCAGTGCCGCTAATACGCCTGTGACTCCAAACACCGCACCCAGTATATCAATGACTGACGCTCCCGCGCGCAGGGGGCGGCCTGGCGGGCCTGTCATGTAGGCGAGGCCGCTTTGAAATTGCACGACTTCATCCAGTGCAGGCCGGTTTTCACCGGGACCAGACAGGTAACCTTTGAGGGACAAATAGATAAGCCGGGAATTTAATTCGGTGAGTGTTTTATAACCGCATCCGAGCTTCTCCATCGTACCCGGTCCATAGTTGTCCAGAACGACATCAGCAGTTTCTACCAGCGTATGCACAGCTGCTTGTCCATGCATTTGCTTCAGATCAATGACCACACTGCGTTTGTTACGGTTAAAGGTTGCAAAAAAACCGGAAGCAAAACCGCGTAGTTGACGAGTCTTGTCACCGGTTGGTGTGGGCTCTACCTTGATAACGTCAGCGCCGAGATCAGCCAGTACCATTCCCGCGCAAGGCCCCATGATGGTGTGACTGAATTCAAGGACCCGTAGCCCGCTGAGTGGTTGCGATTTACTGTTCACTTTGTCGCTCAACGGGGTTGGTCACTGAGACGACCGGCACGCGCTCTGAATCCGTCGAGACTACCTCCGCGCAGAACCGCGCTCGGCAGCGGGCGACCAATAATTGATTCCGCCAGGTGACCGGCCTCTATCATTGCATCAATGTCGATTCCGGTTGATACACCTGACTCCTCTGCTAGTAAGGCCAGTTCCTCAGTTGCAATATTTCCGGGAGCCCCTTTGTGTTTCGCAAACGGGCAACCTCCCAGTCCGCCAACCGTTGTGTCAAAGCGACTTACCCCCAGGCGTAACGCACTACTGGCATTAGCGATACCCAATCCGCGTGTGTCGTGCAGATGCAGTCGTATCGGAACGTCGGGCCAATGATTGCGAACTTCGCTCACCACACGTTCGACAAGAAGCGGGTTGGACCAACCCATGGTATCCGCCAGTGCGATTTCCATAATATTCGCATCGAACTCAGCGGCAACTGTCATAGCGTCCTGCACCGCAGCGACGGCGCTTTCAGGTTTAATATCACCGGCGAAGTTACACCCGAATGCGGCCATTACCGAAATTTTGTTTACCGGAACATCTGCATCGAGATGCGCTTTAGTTTGTTTGCGCATGGCATCGATGTTTTGTTGCCGGTTGCGATTGAGATTGCTCACCGAAAACGCCTCTGAAGCGCACACATGAATACAGCCCGTCAGCTTGAGCTTGTGATTGAATTTTAACGCCCGATCAAGACCTTTAGCGTTAAACCACAAAGCTGTGTAGTGGACGGAAGAAACGGGATTAAAACGTTCGACCACGGTATCTGCATCGGCCCAGCCAGGTACCAGCTTCGGTGAAACGAACGAGCAAACCTGAATGCTTTCGACACCGGTCAAACCCAGGGCATCGATAAGGCGCACTTTGTCCTCTGCGGGAATTGTTCCGGATTCAATCTGGAATCCTTCCCGCGGACCTTCTTCGGTGATACTGATTTTTTCCGGAAAGTCATTCATAAAGTGCTTTCCCTCGTCAATGGTGCGGAGTAGATCAGATAGTCAGGCTTGTTGACTCTGGCGGATATCTTCAGCGGCTTTTTGCACAGCACGAATGATCTTGTCATAACCGGTACAGCGACATAAGTTGCCCGCCAGCCAAAACCGAATCTCGGATTCACTCGGATCGGGATTTCTTTCCAGAAGGTCTTTCGCGGCAACCAGAAAACCAGGTGTGCAAAAACCACACTGCAGCGCTGCTTCTTCGAGAAACCGTTGCTGCACCGGATGGAGCTGTTCGCCATTGCTCATGCCTTCTATGGTTTCTATGGTGCGGCCTTCAGCCTCGGCAGCAAACATCAAACAGGAACACACCACTCTTCCGTCAACGTTAACCGAGCAGGCACCACAATCGCCTGAGCCGCAGCCTTCTTTACTGCCTGTCAGACCCAACACATCGCGCAACGCTGACAGCAGTGTCTGTTGCGGACGGCATAAAAATTCAACTTCATCGCCGTTAAGCGTGGTGGTTATGTGGAGCTTTGCCATGTCTGATCCTACAATCCTGATGCTCTATCGAGCGCTATTTTTGCTGCCCGCTTAAACAGCACACCTGCTACGTCTGTTCGATATTCTGCGGTGCCACGTTTGTCATCGATCGGTTTGCAGGCTGCCATCAGTATGCCGGCTGCTTTTTCCAGTGCCTGTTCATCTGGCCTTGTGCCTGCCAAAATGCCGTCCGCTTCATCGAATAACAAAACTGTCGGTGCAACCGCACCGAGTGATGCACGGGCCGCGGTACAGATGCCTGCATCATCAAGAGTGATAAAGACTCCGGCGCCAACCACAGCGATATCCATTTCACTACGAGGTATAAACCGCAAATAGGCTTCACCGGAATTATCCGGTTTAGGCGGCAGGTTGATGGATACAATCAGTTCACCACGCTCAAGCGAGGTCTTGCCCGGTGCTATTGCAATGCTGTTTACCGGCGCCGTGCGTCTGCCTTTTTTTCCGGCGATGGTTACCGTAGCTCCGGCAGCCACTAATGCCGGAACACTGTCCGCTGCAGGTGATGCGTTGCACAGGTTACCCGCCATCGTGGCCCTGCCCTGCACTTGCATAGAGCCGATCAGGTCGGCAGCTTCAAGCACACCCGGCCACTGCGCTTTAAGCGTTGTGTTTTCGTTAAGCGCGGCGCTGCAAACGGCGGCGCCCAGTGTCCATGCACCATCGGTGGCCTGAGTGACCGCATTTAATTCGGGTATGCGTTTTATATCGACGATATGACGGGCTTTGCGCATACCGGATTGCAGTTGTACCATTAAGTCAGTGCCGCCAGCCAGGATGTTGGCCTCACTATCTTCTGCAAGTAGTGAAACAGCGTCGTCTATTGAAGCGGGTGTTGAAAACTGCACGTCGTTCATGCCTCATGCTGCCGTTTTTCTTTGAGTGCTTTAAGCATACGCGGTGGCGATATCGGCAGCGCGGTCATACGTCGCCCGGTGGCGTCGGCAACCGCGTTGGCTATGCTGGCCAAAGATGCCACCATGCCGGCCTCGGCAATCCCTTTTACACCAAATGGATGGTAGGGGTTGGGCACTTCGACAATGACCGTTTCTATCATCGGCAGATCTGACGCAACCGGCATTCGATAGTCCAGAAAACCGGCGTTCTGAAGTTTACCGTCGTCACCATATATATATTCCTCGTTTAACGCCCAGCCTATTCCCTGGGTTACAGCTCCCTGCATTTGACCTTCGACGTAGGCAGGGTGAATGGCCACGCCTGCGTCCTGCGCAACCACATAACGCAAAATAGTAACCTTGCCGGTTTCAGGATCGATCTCGACATCACAAAATGACGTTGAAAAACCAGGCGCGTGTCCGGTAGCATTCAGCGCGTGAGACGCCCCCAGTGGTCCGCCGGTGGCCGCCGCTTTTTTCGCGAGATCTTCCAGTGTTAACGGATCAAACGGACCTACATTGCTGCTTGAAGGGCGGGCCTCACCGTCGACCCAGTCAACCGCTTCTACATCGACATCCCAGATGTTGGCCGCGCGAGTGCGTAAATCAAGAATCACTTTTTCGCAGGCTCCCACTACCGCTTTGCCGGTGGCGAATGTAACCCTGGAACCGGCGGTGTTAGCGGTATATGCCACTGACGTGGTGTCGTTCACCAGTGATCGCACGCGATGGTAGTCGATGCCAAAAGTATCGGCTGCCATCATCGCCATCGAAGCGCGCGAACCACCGATGTCGGGGCTGCCGGTAGCAATGGTGACACTGCCGTCGATGTTAACAAAGGCGGTTGCTCCGGACTCGTTACCACCGTTGTGCCAGTAGCCCATTGCAAAGCCCCGTCCCTGATTAGGCCCAAGCGGCGCGCTATAACCAGGGTGATCTTTAATGGCGTGCAGCAGCTGTTCGTTACCTTCATGAATTATTTTCAGACCACTGAGCAGCTCGTCACCGATCTTCACCGAGTTTTTCAGTCGAAGGTCAACCGGGTCCATCTTCAGTTCTTTGGCCAGTACATCAAGAGTCGACTCGACGGCAAAATTTGCCATTGGAGCACCCGGGGCACGATAGGCAATAACCTTGGGCCGGTTGGACACTACGTCCCAGCCGATTGTGCGTTTGTCCGGAATCGAATACGGAGCAAAGGAGCTATGGCAACCGTTAACGAAAGGGGAACCGGGAAATGCGCCTGCCTGGTAGAAAAATTCTGCATCGGCCGCGACTATAGTGCCGTCTTTGGTTGCACCCAGCTTGACGGTTGCTTTAATTCCCGACGTGGGGCCGGTAGCGCGGAACACTTCTGCCCGATCCATCGCAAGTTTAACCGGCCTGCCTGAAAGTCTGGACAACTGCATCGCCACCGGCTCACAGTACACCACCGTTTTTCCGCCAAACCCACCACCGATTTCAGCGGGGATAGCACGGATATCTCCCGCACTCATACCCGTAAGCATCGCGGTTTGCGCACGCATATCAAAGTGACCCTGGCTGGCGGTATACATCAGTGATTCACCGTCAGCCTGGTAGTGGGCAAGGCAGGCATGCGGTTCGATATAGCCCTGGTGAACCGGTTCGGTGTTGTATGAACGCTCGACAATAACCTCTGCTTTGGCAAACGCCGCTTCGGCATCACCGTGTTCGAGATAAGCGCGCCGGGCGACGTTGCCAGGCTTCTTTGGTGCGGGTTCCACATTGCGGGTGAACATGTCGTCAAACAATACAGGGGCATCATCGGCCATCGCATCGTCAAGGCTGATCGCATGTGGCAAAACTTCATAGACCACTTCAATCAGTGCAACGGCTTCGGTCGCAACATAAATATCCACCGCCGCAACCGCAGCGACTGCGTGTCCTTCGTAGAGCACTTTTTCGCGTGCCATCATATTGCGGGTGGTGTGCCAGGCGTTCTTTTCCATCCGCTCGGCGCCGGCATACGCAAACTTGTGATCCGGAAAATCACGGCTTGTCACCACGGCTTTCACCCCGGCCAGCGCCTCTGCTTTGGAAGTGTCTATTGAGATAATGCGAGCGTGCGGGTGTGGCGATCTTAAGTACTTTCCGTGCAGCATATCCGGCAGGCTGTAATCATTGCCATATTTCGCCGTGCCACAAACCTTCGATACACCGTCTGGCCGAACGGGCCTGGTGCCAACCCATTTATTGGTTTTCGCGGGATTAAACTGCTTTACGGGTTCGGTCATGGATTCACGCTTGTCTTTAAAATGAAAGGCCCGGGATCTGCTGGCAGAACCACTGCCTGTCAGGTGGTTCAGTTCGCGGTGGAGCACAAACCGGAGCTTAAGAGGAACGTCAAATGCCCTCGTTGTCACCTGTTCGCGTCGCGCAGACTTCCCTCCCAGGCTCCTGCCAGACCATATTAACCTCTGATCGCACGTGTTGCTGCACTAAATAGCATCCACCGCCCGTTTTTCGCTCCTGCGCCATGTTAACCGGTGTTGCGGGTTTTCACGCCGACGTTTGAGACTCTGTGAATTGCGTTGACTATTGGTTAATTGATGGCACTATCAGTTTGTAGATTGGCACGTGGAGGATGAATTTTGCAATCAATAACCGGCACCTGGCAGTTAGTTCACACTGAATGCATCGGCAAAGACGGTAAACCGCTGGCGCCCCCCTATGGCGGCGGCGATACGTGTATGGGTTTATTATCCTTGCGGGATGACGGACGTTTAGTTTGTGTCTTGTGCGATAGCAGAGAAAAGATGCCGGCAGGCTTTCCGCGCGAATACAACTCCTATTGCGGCTCCTATAAATTTGATGGTAAACAACTGATCACCCGGGTCGACGCGACTGCTGATCCGGCGTTCCTGGGTACAGACCAGATTCGCGACATTACCTTTGAAAACGAGGTGATGATACTCAGGCCGATAAAGAACAACGGACCAGTCAGCGATGGTCAGCGAGTATTGCACTGGATCAGAGTGCCGCATACCCGCACCTGATTTTAGTGGTTGCCAAATAAATACAGAGACAAAAAATGTACACACCCAGGTACTTTGCCGAATCCGGAAGTGAGAAGCTTACCAGTCTCATCGAACGCAATGCTCTTGGAACGCTGGTTGTACTTAACAATGATGAGTTCGAGATAAATCATATTCCGTTTTTAATCGACTCAACCGATTCTGGCGCTACTATTCTGCGTGCTCATATCCCCAGAGCAAATTCATTGAGTTCAATCCTCAAAAACGAGAAAAGCTGTACTGTTGTTTTTCAGGACGCAGATGGTTACGTCTCTCCATCGTGGTATGCCACCAAGATGGAGCACGGTAAAGTCGTACCCACATGGAACTACTCAGTCGTTCATGCACATGGAAACATTGTGGTAAGAGACGATCCGCAATGGGTAATTACACAACTGACCGATCTAACCACCAGGCAGGAAGCCAATAGATCGAAAAAATGGGCGGTAACTGATGCACCGGCTGACTATATACGCAGTCAGGTGACGGCACTGGTCGGTCTGGAGGTAAACGTAACAAGGCTTGCGGGAAAAGTTAAAGCAAGCCAAAACCAGCCCGCGAAAAACCAGGCTACTGTATTGTCGTCTCTAAAAACGGAGCAACCGGAGTCGAGGTTTACGGCAATGATGGAGTCCGCACTTGGCAAGTCTGACTGACCCTTTGATGAGCAAGGACCGCTGTTGCGCAGACTACTGTTGCGCAGATCGGGGTTAAGCATATGCAGGATGGCTCAATGACGGTAGCGCAGCAACTTGCAGAAGTCTCGCACGTCAAAACACAAGGGACACTTTCCGCCAATATTGTTCACGCCGCAAAGCGTTGCATTATCGACTGGACCTGTGTTGCATTCGCAGGCTCTACACAGAAACAGGCGCTGGCACTGGAAAGCATACTGTCCGATGAGCTTGACTCGGGTTCATCGCGCACCTTAAGCGGGCGTCTCGCACCTGTGCGAACTGCCGCATTGATCAATGGTCTGGCCTCGCATATCGTTGAATTCGACGACATCTACGCACCCGGCACATACCACCCCGGCAGCCCGACTATCGCTGCTGCTTTGTCTGCCGCTACCGGCAGCAAAAGATCAGGGCTGGATCTTATCCGTGCTGTCATCGCAGGCTACGAAGTTTCCAACCGCGTCGCGCGCGCCATGGGTACCGATCACTACCACTATTGGCACACCACCGGAACCGTTGGCACCATCGGCGCCACGGCCGCTGTCAGTTCGCTGTACGGCTTAACCCGGCAACAGACAGCTCATGCACTGGCAACAGCAACGACAATGGCTGCAGGTTTACAGCAGGCCTTCCGCGGTGAATCAGAGATAAAGCCATTGCACGCAGGCCATGCGGCAGATGCAGGTTTTATCGCCGCCGGCCTTGCGCGTGAAGATGTTGTCGCCGCACTGGATATGTTTGACGGTAGTACTGGAATGGGTGCGGCGATGTCAGCTAACACAGATTGGCGCGAGGCTATTGGTGACAGCCGGGAAAACACCATTGAGCGTATGACCATAAAAAACCACGGTTGCTGTGGTCATATTTTTCCGGCACTCGACGGCGCGCTTGCACTGCAGCTTGAGTACGGGTTTGTCTCTGATGATATCGCAAGCATTGCGGTAGGTGGCTACTCCGCAACTGTTACCGTTACGGCCAACTACCTTGCCGATACTCCTGCCTCGGCAAAATTCTGCCTGCCATTTATAGTCGCAAGCGGACTAACACACGGCAGCATTCGTCTTGATGCCTACAGTCCCGAGCGTTTAACTGATCCAGCTGTATTAAAGCTAATGGCAAACATAACAGTACAGCTTGATGAAGCAGTTGATGCCCGCTTTCCGTCACAACGATCTGCAAATGTACGAATAATTCTTAAAGATGGTAAAGAGCTGCAGCGCTTCCAGCCACATCGGACAGGAGATCCCGATTTACCGTTAACAGATGCTCAGCTTAATAATAAATTCCTTGAGCTGACTGGTGGTGTATTGTCCAAAGATGAAGCTGACCGCTTATTGCACAACCTCCGGGTACTTGACAAAAAAACAGATCTGGATTTTTACTACTCACACTTACCCGGGCATTGATCAACCACAGATACCAGAACTATGTCGATAATTTGCAAAGCAACTATCATTCGTGAAATTGGTAAGTCGGCACTCTACTCCCAATCCGCACCACTTGGCGTTGAAGATGTATCGCTTGAGCCGCCACGTGCAGGGGAAGTGCTGGTAAATTCAGATGACAGAGGACAAATTACAGAAAACAGATCGTTTACGGAAGGCAGAGGATAGATGAATAATTTATTTTCTGTGAATAGCAATGGCCGGTTCGAGAAAACAATTTCCGTGTCGTTCTTCCGTGTACAGTCCTGTGTCCTCTGAACCACGCCAGAATTTCATGCCTTACCTGAGCTCCGAAGGCTTCCATCGACTGGCTTATCGGGAATGGGGCGATATAGACAATCCCTATACCCTGATTTGCGTACATGGAATATCTCGCAACGGACGCGATTTTGACAATGTGGCCGCCAAACTGGCGACACACTACAAAGTGATTTGCGTGGATATGCCGGGGCGAGGCAAGAGCGACTGGATAAAAGACAAATCGCTCTACGTCATGGATCTATACGTTTCGGTCTGTGCCGCCTTAATCGCAAAAACCGGTGCAGCGACTGTGCATTGGCTGGGCACGTCGATGGGTGGTCGCATCGGTATAAATCTGGCCTCACGCCCGAACACCCCTGTCACCAAACTGGTTCTCAATGACATGGGACCCTACATCGAACCAGCTGGCCGAAAAGATAATTTTACCAGTTTTGGCACTGACCCGCGATTCGCCAGTGAGGCTGAAGGCATCGAGTTTATTCGCTCGACCAGAGCTGCGTTCGGACCCACAACTGAAGACGCATGGATTAAATTCTGCAAAGACTCGTTACGAAAACTGCCTGATGGTCAATGGACCTTGCACTACGACCCAGGCTTGAAAGAGACCGCCACAACACCATCAACCAGTACGTGGGATCAATGGGAACAAATCAGTTGCCCGGTGTTTCTGTTATGGGGATTGAAATCAAAACTTTTAGTCGCAGAAACGGTAGAGCGTATAAAAACTACCGGACCCTGTGCTGACGTGTTTGAAGTGCCCTATGCAGGCCATTGCCCAAGGCTTGAGAATGACGAACAGATTAATGCGGTGTACGATTTTCTGGTTGAGTCATAAGTGGGAGCGATCAACCACACCGCCTTATGCAGCTACTGTTGTTGCAATTGCTATCGGACAACGCTTTTTTCCTCTTACTGTGAAACATAAAAATGTATACGCTGGTTTCTTCAAAATCGTCTCCCTATGGTCGCAAGGTTCGTATCGTCGCAGACCATCTTGGCCTGACGGACAAGATGCAATTGCAGCACGCCAACACACAGGATGAAAATGATCCTCTGCGTGGTATTAATCCGCTTGGGAAAATTCCGGCACTTGTACCAGAGGCTAAAGAGCCCATTTTCGACAGCCGGGTAATTTGTGATTACCTTGAAACCATGTATGGCAATGGCGAGATAATTCCGCAGGATCCCGCTCAACGATTCCGCGCACTGACGCTCGCAGCACTGGCAGAAGGTATTAATGACGCGCTAATACTAATAACCTATGAAAGCCGCTATCGCGATGATGAGCATGTGGGACCGCGCTGGCTTGCACACCAGCATGGAAAATTGAAGCGCTCACTGCCAAATGTTGTAGAGCATCTCAACGAATTCAAAGCCCCGGGCATTGCCGCCACTACGCTCGCCTGTGCATTGGGCTACGCAGACTGGCGCAAACAGATTAACTGGCGAACTAACCACCCGGTATTAACAGACTGGCTGGATGACTACGCCAGTAGTGTGCCCGCATTTGCTCGCACCGTGGTGCCAGAGGGCACACCATAGCCCGAACTATACATGAGGATTACACTCCATGGCTCGACTTCCCGAACTTGATCTTGCCAGCCCTACATCGGAACAGAGCCGTGTACAGACGAATCGGTTGTCTATCGTTTTTCTCACTAACTGAATTTACAGCGAAAAATATCCGCCGGACTCTACCATGAAGCAGACCAGCTACCTGGCCACGAAGCATTGATCAACCTGGTTGGTGTGTGCCGGGCTATAACACTTTGATTTCAATGACAATCAATGCGTTTGAAGTTACTGATTGATGGTGGCATCACTACGTGGTGCGACCGATAGTGATCACCCGGCAGGCCTGGTTGTGATTCGAGATATTACAGGCGCTTTTATACCGAGCGTTCCACGTTTGCAGGATCGGGCGAGTTTATGCCCCCCCCTGTTAGCTAGTGCCCATCCATAAATGCACCAATGAATGGTTGTTAATCGTAGGGTGGATAAGCTTGCG
>CAYPCS010000106.1:7399-17987 GCA_964409275.1 uncultured Granulosicoccaceae bacterium | reverse complement strand
GGGGGTAGACAACCAGGCCCGCAGAAAAAGTTCAATGCAATTTTCGGGGAAATCCGGTCATGTCTGATGTTCGCGCTAATATATCCTGCGTTGCAAATAAATTTGCGTTTGAATCGTATGATTCAAATACTACAACCCGCGAATAAACCGGAGGGTCAGATCGCATTGCAAGCATAGCCGACAGTGTTGGTGTTACCATCAAAAGCGTGATCGTTCCAGGGCAACGTGTTTGAATCAACCTGATAATACAAACATAAAATTTTCCGTGGTCATTATTGGCGGCGGTATTATCGGTTCAAGTGCAGCGTATTTTCTGGCGAAATCCGGAAATGGAATATCCGTGGCGGTTGTCGAAGCTGATTCCACTTATGAGCGTGCCACCACGCCACAAGGAGCGGGTGGTGTTCGACAACAGTTTTCAGTGGCAGAGAATATCTCGCAATCCATATACAGTCTGGATTTTTACAAGCACTGGAACCAACACCTGAATGGCATTGATAATCTACCTGATTTGAATTTTAGCGAACAGGGCTATCTTTTTGTGGCCGGTAAAAACGGTGTCAGCGCACTGAAGAAAAATGTAGCGCTGCAAAGTGCCATGGGGGTAAAAACTGAGTTACTGTGCAGGGCCGCACTACGCAAAAAATTTCCGTCTGTATCAAGAGATGACATAGAGTTCGCGGTATATACCCCTGACGATGGATGGATAGATCCGACCGCTGCACTTGCGGGTTTCCGTCGTGGTGCTATTCAACATGGCACTAAATATATAGATGCCACCGTTAACGGTATTGAACACACCGCAACAAAAGCCACCGGTGTGACTACTACAGACGGTCGAAGCATAACAGCCGACTACGTAATTAACTGTGCCGGACCCTGGGCCGGTGAGGTCGCCCAGATGACGAAAGCAAGCCTGCCGGTCGTACCTATGTGCCGAGTACAGCACTTTTGGAAAAGTGCCCTGCAGATTGAAGCATTGCCACTGGTCAAAGACGAGGCGGGCCTTTTTTTTCGCCCCGAGGGCGACGGCTATGTGGGTGGTATTCCCGGTTTTGATATACCGCCCGGTTTTGTTGAAAATATTCACTCCGGCTTTTTTGCCAACTATTTTGAGGAAACCGTCTGGCCGCAGCTAGCGTCACTAGTCACCGGTTTTGATGAAATACGGTTGCAACGTAGCTGGGCCGGCCACTATGCCCAGAACCAGCTGGATGGCAATTTAATTATCGGTCGTTACTCATCACGACACCATAATCTCTTGACCGCCTGTGGATTCTCCGGTCATGGAATTATGCATGCCCCGGCAGTGGGCCTGTCTCTGGCCGAACTGGTTTTAAACGGCAGCTTTCAGACACTTGATTTAAATCGCTTCGGGTTTGATCGTGTGCGAAATAACCAGCCACTGGCAGAAACCGGTATTAAATAAACAGTTTGCTCGTAAACTCCGTTCAGCTAATTTCAAAAACACCGTCAATTTCAACCACGCAACCGAGCGGCAAAGCATTTGTACCGACTGCGAAGCGTGCGTGACGCCCGGCATCGCCGAAGACTTCAACCATTAGATCCGATGCACCGTTGACGACCCCTGGCTGGCCGTTAAAATCGCTCTCGCTGGCGACAAACGCGCCCAGCTTGACCACCTGAACTACCCGATCCAGATCACCGTCGCAGGCAACCTTGAGTTGTGCAATCAGGTTAATCGCACAAACGCGAGCCTGTCCCTGGGCATCCTCGACCGATACGTTGCCACCAACCGTTCCGGTGACCTGCAATTTACCGTCAACAAATGGCACTTGCCCCGAGACGAAAACAAGATTTCCGGTTTTAACGAATGGTACATAATTGGCGGCTGGTGCCGGGGCATCGGGTACTGTAATACCCATGTCATTGAGTTTCTTTTCGATCTTGCTGGTCATGGCAGATTCCGGATTAATTTATAATCGCCTTCAGCCTGTTAATGACCGAGGGGCGGCGAGGTAGTATACGGGCCGTATCGCAATCAGGACAAACTATTCCGCAACTTTCCTGTCCGGTTCAATCGCTATTTAAAAATCTTCAAGGTGTGTGCGAACATCAAGCTCGTGTGTCCACGCATTCTTCGGTTGTCGATATAAAAACATATAGAGGTCAGCCAACCCGTCAAGACCTACGAATCTGTCCTCGCCAAGCTCCGCCATTCGCTCAGGCATGCGCTCGCGCAGGCGATCACCGTTAATTCCGCCATCTATAATTACCTGGGCCACGTGAATGCCTTTGCGTCCATAGCCCTTGGCAAGGCTTTGCGCCAGTGTGCGCAATCCAGCCTTGGCCGACGTAAAGGCAGCAAAGCCGTCTTTGCCACGTACTGAAGCGCTGGCACCGGTAAAGAGTAATGTTCCTGTACCGCGTGGCTGCATTTTACGAAGTGCTTCCCGGGCAAACAGGAAGCCTCCAAAGCAGCCAACGCGCCATGCCTGTTCAAAGTAGCTGGCCTCCATATCGACAATATCGCCGGGCATATTATTACCGGCGTTATAGATCGCGAGATCAATCGGGCCGGTGCGCTCTGCCTCGTTAAACAACTGCGCTACATCGTTTTCAGACGTGGTGTCGGTGACAACTGCTGTTGCACTTGCGCCTGCATCATTTATAGCTGCTGCCACGGCATCGATCTTCGCACTGGTGCGTCCTGCCACAATAACATGCAGGTTTTCGGCAGCAGCACGCTGGCAGAGTGCACCGCCAAGTCCGGCCAGCGGGCCAACCCCGATGACTACAGCTGTTTTTTGTTTTGTCAAAATAACCGCCTCAAAATATTAATAACGAACGCAACCACCAGGATCATACGCTGTGTGTTAGCGGCACGATACCAACGTGACGGTGAAGATGGAGGTTGCAATAAATTCAGTCAGGTTCTTCCAGTGGCGGAGTACTGGCAGTGCATGTGTGGCGACGATATGGTGCGAACCACAAAAGATGACTATGCAACTTGCCAGACCAGCCAGCCGTTAGAAGAAACATGGTCGAATTGACGTTTGCGTTAAACCAGCGGTGAATTGGATGTATGGCGGAAACGCGCTGCTGTTACTATGACCGCACGCAACAGGTAACGGACTCAATGGAAAATACAGTGGTGGTAACCGGTGGTACCCGTGGCATTGGCGCTGCGGTATCACGGGTACTTTTTGCTGCGGGATGGCAGGTGATTGCTGCCTCTGTGTCGCAGGCCGAGATTGATGCGTTCGAGGGGCCCGCAGATATAGATCTCAGGCTACTGGATGTAACGGATGATGCATCGGTGAATGCTCTGTTTGGCGATCTTGAGGGTCTTGGTGCGCTGGTGAATTGCGCCGGTATTCTGCAACGCGGAGCAGAGTACGATCTGGAGGTTTTCTGCAAAGTTATTGAAGTTAACCTGACCGGAACGATGCGCTGTTGCGTTGCTGCCCGCCCGCTATTGGCTAAAAGCAAAGGTGCGATCGTCAACACAGCTTCGATGTTAAGCACTTTCGGTGGTCCGCTGGTACCGGCTTATTCGGCGTCAAAAGGCGGGGTGGCGCAGTTGACCAAATCGCTGGCCGGCAAATGGGCTGATGACGATATCCGGGTAAACGCGGTAGCACCGGGCTGGATCGAAACGGAAATGACGCAGGGATTAAGAGAAGCCCCCGAGCGAAGTGAAGCAATACTGGGCCGCACACCAATGAAACGCTGGGGCAAAGCCGACGAGGTAGGCAACCTGGTGAAATGGCTACTATCAGAAGAAGCCAGTTTCGTTACCGGTTCAATCTATCCGGTTGATGGCGGATACAAAGCAATTTAATCAGGCACTGGAAAAAAATGACCGAAAAAAAACAATACGACGCACGAACGCCTTACCAGTTACCGTTTCCAAAAGATGCGCTAACAGAAATAGTGATACCGGACGGGATCCCGGAAGATGATCGCCTGTGGGTGCCGCAGTCAGAGAATGTCTGGTTCCGACCGCTATGTCTGAATCGATCACAAGGCTACTGGATGAATTTGTTAAAGGTCACTCAGTCAGGAGTTCTTTCACGTCACCGGCACCCGCAACCTGTGCACGGGTGGGTGTTGAAAGGGCGCTGGCACTATCTGGAACACGACTGGATGGCGGAGACCGGATCCTATGTGTTCGAACCACCAGGCGAGACGCACACGCTGGTAGTGCCTGAGGGCGTAGACGAGATGATCACCTTCTTTCAGGTTAACGGTGTCATGTGCTACGTCGATCCCTGGGGCGAGGTTCTAGGCTATGAAGACGTTTTCAGCAAAATTGATCTGTGTCGGGCACACTATGCATCGGTTGGTCTGGGTGAAGATTTTGTAGATCAGTTTATCCGGTGATTTTCCGTTTCAATTAGGTGACCGGCAGCACGAGCAATCAAAATGCGGCTGTTGGCAAGTTATCACACCAGTGCTTTTTTAAACTGCCTTGACGTATCCGGTTGCTTTTGCCGTAATGGCAGTACGAATCGCAATCGAGAACTGCTATGCCAGTCTTTGAAAAAGGTCCTGTAAAAATAAACTATGAAGAAGCGGGCAGCGGATTCCCGCTGCTGGTCATACCGGGTGGTGGTTTGAATGCGACAATCGCCGGGCTTGCGGATCACGCTTTTAACCCTCTGCAAGAGTTTAGTGACAGCTATCGTGTTATTGCCCTCGATCTACGCAACGCCAACGATGGATATTCCACAGGCCCGCTTGGTATCGAACGGACGTGGGATGCATTCACCGATGACCAGCTTGGTTTAATGGACCATCTTGGAATTGACCGCTTCATGGTGATGGGGTTTTGTATTGGCGGTCCGATGAGCTGGAATCTGTTGCGGCGAGACGGTGATCGAATCGTTGCCGCGGTGCTTGTGCACCCGAGCGGCTATAACTCCAGCGCCCCGGACATCTATTACAACAACAATATAGAAGGATGGGCACCACGGTTTCGTGAGCAGCAGCCGGACGTTACCCTGGAAATGATTTCTGACTACCTCAACAATATGTACACCAGCCGCGCCGATTTTGTTTTTACGGTTGACCGTGATTTTGTCCGCCATTGCCAAACGCCGGTGCTGGTGCTCCCTGATGATATACCGGCTCATCCCTATGCAACCGCTATGGAGACGGCTCTGCTGGCACCGCAGGCTCAAGTGAGCATTTATCCCTGGAAAGAGAATGAGCGAAAAATACAACTTGCGTTGCGCCACATTCGCGGCTTCATGTCGATAAACGCCAGCGCGGTCGCGTAACGAGTAAGGGGAACGGAATGCAATTTTTTGATGATGGTGAAACCGCTGTGGTAACGGGCGCAGGCAACGGCATTGGCCGTGCGATTGCACAGGCACTGGTTCGGCAAGGTGTCAATACGGTGTTTGCTGAAGTGAACACTGACACAGTCCAGTCAGCGGTACAGGAAGTTGCCAAAGACAGTGGACAAGCGATTCCCTGGATCGGTGATTTGGCCAGCCGGGAAGAATGCCAACGGTTGCTGGATGATTCACACGGCCGTCTGGGGCAGGTAGATATGTTTATCCACAGCGCCTCTCCACCGCGCCATGAAAGCGATCATCTGTTCGATGTTGATGACGAAACCTGGCGGCAGATGCACGCGGTTAACGTCGATGCGGCGTTTTTTCTGGGGCGTGAATTTTCACGTCAGATGGTTAAGAAGAATATTGCCGGTCGTCTGTTGCTACTGACGTCACTTCACGCTGCCACACCGCGTAATTTGCCCCACTACAGCTCGGCAAAAGGCGCAATGGATATGATGGTGAAGGAATTTGCCCGTAGCCTGGGTCAATACGGCATCAGAGCCAATGCGATGGTACCGGGTGCTATCGCGGCCGGAGGATTCGTCGCCGATCCGGCACTGGCTAAACATATACCACTGGGTCGGCTGGGTGTTGCTGAAGATCTGGCACCGATGGCGCTTGCAGTCCTGTCGAATAAAACCGGTGGCTATGTTACTGGCACAAACATAGTGGTTGACGGCGGCCTTGCGTTAACCAACTGGTTCGAGCCGCCGGTGTTCAGATGACAGTGTTCAGATGACAGAATTCAGAGGACAGAAAACAGAGAACTGCTAAAGCGGTTTGGGCATTGCTATGTTGTTGGCGCTGGCCAGTTTCTGCAGGGCTGGTGGAATTGTTTCGTGCAAGATCACGCCGTCACGTAGTTGTGACTGCTTGCGCGCCAGTGCTCGTTGCCCTGGTACGCGTACCGGCACATTTTTATTGGCGGGTTTGTTAGCGACACTGCGATCAACCAGCCACTGCATCTGTCGTTCGAATTCAGCCGCACCGCCAAACGCATTGCTGTCGGTCAACTGCAGATAAACGGTAGCGCCCCAGTTATTAATTTCATCAGCACGTCCAAAACCGGCAAGACCACCGGTCATCGATTCAACAAACAACGCCAGGGAAAATCCTTTATGGCCGGCTTCGATGCCACCCAGTGGCATCAAGCTGCCCGGTGGATCAGTCTCCAGAACGGACGGGTCGGTCGTTGGGTTGCCGTTCGCATCGAGCCACCACTGATGCTCTCCGTGTATTCCACTATTGTGTAGTCTGCCGGTCATGCCGTTGGTGGTGATTGAAGCAGAGATATCAATCATGATCGGTCCGTCTTTCGCAGGAATGCCGTAACTCATCGGATTAGGGGTTACCAGTGCTTCAGTACCACCAAACGGTGCCACGCTGGCTACCGACGGGTCGCTGCACATTAGTTGCACCATGAAGCCGTCGCGTGCCGGTTGTTCAAGGTAGGCGGCCAGTGCGCCTATATGGCTGCTCTTCCTGATAACCAGAGTTGCTGTGCCAAACTCCCGCGCTACTCCCTGAGCCCAGTCGAGCCCTCTTCGAACCAGCCATGGACCAGCGAGGTAACCGCCGTCCCAGCTGGCAACGGCGGCTCGCTGGTTGACAACAGTTATCTCGCCAGAGCCTTGCATCTGGCCTTTTTTCAGTACATTGAGATACGGTGTCAGCAACGCAAGACCGTGAGTGTCGTGACCAAACAGATCCCCTTCAACCAGCACTTGTGAAACGTCCAGCGCCATATCTGGTTGCATGCCATTAGCTTCCAGTATTTCTTTAGCGAAGCTGATTAATGAATCGGACTGGTATTTTTCGGTCATGCGAGTCTGGTTCGTTCTATATAATAATGTCCGGTAGTTTAACGGTTGATAGCGGTTCTTTGCGAGTTTTAGCTGGTCGGTGTTGACTAGTGGTTATCATCTGCGTGATCATCAATTATGAACCCGCAACTATTTCAACGCTTCCCCGCCATTGCAGATTTGCGGCAGCGTACCAATCGTCGAATACCGTTCTTCAGCCGGGAATACCTCGATAGTGGCACCGGCGTGGAGCACGGTATGGGCCGTAACGAATCAGCGTTACAGGCGATCACGCTTTTGCCTCGACTAATGAAAGGGGAAAAGCGGGCCAGTCTTGAAACCGTGCTATTCGGCACAAGGTATAAAACTCCGTTCGGCATTGCACCGGTAGGGCTTACCGGCCTTATGTGGCCCGGCATCGAAAAGATGCTGGCTTCAACAGCGGCAGGTTATGGCATACCGTATTGCCTGAGCACGGTGGCAACTGAAACTCCTGAAACTATTGGCCCGCTGGTCGATGGCAATGGCTGGTTCCAGCTCTACCCGCCGAATGATGCGGCTATTCGGCGAGACTTGCTCGCAAGAGCCAAAGACGCCGGATTTACCACACTGGTGGTCACTGCTGACACCCCTGCTCAAAGCCAGCGTGAACGTCAGAAACGTGCTGGCGTTTCAGTACCACCCAGACGCGATGTAAAAACCTACCTTAGTGCGGCGATGTGTCCGGCGTGGTCGCTCGCCACGCTGAAGTACGGCATGCCACGATTTCGCACGATGGAGAAATACGTTGATGCCACAGACATCGCAGAGATCGGTGCCTATATGAACTCCAATATGGGCACTCTCGACTGGAACTATCTGGCCGAAACTCGCACGGAATGGAATGGTCCGATGTTAATCAAGGGAATACTGAACCCGGCCGATGCCAGGCAATGTGTCGAATGCGGTGCTGATGGCGTCATTGTATCGAACCATGGCGGGCGACAATTCGACGGTGCCCCCGGTGCCATCGATGCGCTTCCAGCTATCGTTAAAGAGATAGGAGTTGATGGCAAAGTGCTGTTCGACAGCGGTGTTCGCGGCGGGCTCGATATCTGCCGGGCACTTGCGCTGGGTGCAGATTTTGTACTACTGGGAAGAGCGTTTATCTATGGTGCTGTGGCACTCGGCCAGCAGGGTAGCGACCATGTAGCTGATCTGCTGATTGCAGACATGAACTCGAACCTGGCTAATATGGGCTGCACCGAACTCGGCACCCTGCCAACCTACCTTAATGATCCCCGCCTCGACGGGCAAAGGGTGCCGGATTAAACCGGCAGACTCCTGCTATACAAAGTCGATGTGTTTGTTTAACGGTAGCTCGCGTATGCGTTTGCCGGTCGCTGCAAATATCGCGTTGGCCAGAGCAGGCGCGGTCACTGGCACCGGGGGCTCGCCAATGCCACGTACGGTATCGCCGTTTTCCAGCCCCTTAACCATAATATTCGGGCAACTGTAAATTCGCATGCCGGTGTGAGCGTGATAGTTACTTTGCTGTGCCATGCCATCGGCGTAGGTGATCTCGCAGTTCATAGCATGGCCCAGCCCCCATACAACTCCACCCTGGACCAGATTTTCAAAGTTGGCAGGGTCGACAACGGTGCCAACTTCACTGGCTATCCAGACATTGTCAATACTGATACCACTATCGGTATTGGTGACTTCAACGACAGCGGCAGTCGGTACACCGAAACTCTCAACGAATGCAACGCCCCTGGCAGTGTTGGCGGCAGTTTCACCGCCCCAGTCAGACATCTCGGCGACCGCCTCCAGTACCTTGCGTGAAAGATCATGTTCCATCAGACGGATGCGTTCAGCCACAGGGTCAGCACCGGCCGCATGAATCAGTTCGTCTAGAAAGCTGTCGAAGAAAAAACCGGCGCCATTGGCACCTACCGCACGCCACGATGAAACCGGGGCGAGCGCAGGTGTCCGGTAAGCACGCATTCGGTAGTGCGGAATATTGTAGGGGTTGTTCCATGCGCCAGCTGCAATCTGAACGTCGGGACCGGCCGCGGGTATACCCGCGCGTCCCATTTGCGATTCAACAGGAGAAACCGATGCGATACTCAGATCCATTCCGGTAACCTTGCCGTCTTTGACTATTCCCTCTGCTTTTGCCGCAGCAATGTGACGCGGAAAATCATGGGCGAAGTCTTCTTCGCGAGAGTAGGTCATTTTGACCGGAGTGCCGCGCATTTGATTGGCAATTTCAACTGTCTGCTTAACGTGCTCAAATTCAAGCCTGTGGCCAAAACTGCCACCGATAAACTGGTTGTGAAAGATCACCTGATCAGTTTCGTGGCCTGTAACCGCTCCTACTATTTGCTGCAGCATGCGAGGGACTTGATGGCCCGTCCAGATCTCGATCTGCTCATCGGTCACCTTCGCTATCGCATTTAACGGTTCAAGCGGTTGATGGGCCACATACGGTGATCGGTAGTCGGCTTGTATAACAGCACTGTCAGCAACGGCGAGAGTAATATCGCCGTCGTTGCGCCATTGTTTGTCGAGGTGTTCTTTGGTAAATGAAGATTCGATTGCATCCCAGTGCTCGCTTTGATCAGCCGGGTAGGGCGCATCCGCCCAATTGAACTCAATGGCGTTGGCGGCCTGTATGGCATACCAGGTATTCGTTGCGATAACGGCAATGCCGTTGGAAATTTCAAGCACGTTTTGCACGCCGGCCATGTCTTTGGCTTTGCTGGCGTCGTAGCTGTTCATGCTGCCACCCTGACGCGGGTTCACACGCACAGTTGCGTGCACCATACCATCAACGTCAAGGTCAATGCCGTACTGCAATGTGCCGGTCGATTTAGCGGGTATATCCAGCCGTGGCATGGGTTTGCCAATCAACCGCCATTCGGATGGATTCCGAAGGGGGACGTCGCGCACCGGTTCCAGCGCAGCTGCATCGGCGGCGAGTTCGGTATAGGGGATGGTAGTGCCATCTGGCAGAATCACAGAGCCGTTTTCGGTTTTTAGCCCGGAGACAGGCGTACCGGTTTTATTTGAAGCCGCCAGTTTAAGTGTCTCCCGTGCCATTGCTCCGGCCTGACGAAGCTTGTCAAAACTGTCGGGCATGGAAGTCGAGCCACCGGTGCCCTGCAGACCAGCGAGCTTAAGCACACCGCCCACTACAGTACGCATAGTCTCTGCGGTTGTACTGTTGTCGGTGGACATGAACGGTACCAGTTCCGCCTGCATAGCGGTGTTCCAGTAAGCCGCGCTCGGTTGCCCGAAGCTGATTTCGAAATCACCCCATTGCAGATCGAGTTCGTCAGCGATAAGCGCCGCCTGGGCAGAGGCCACACCCTGACCCTTGTCTGCATGCGGCACGATCAAGGTGATATTTTCGCGGTTAATTATCACCCACGGATTAAACGAGGCTGCGCCATCGGGCAGATTGGTGAGCAGGGGGTTGTCGGGCGTTTGTTT
>CAYPCS010000106.1:0-7299 GCA_964409275.1 uncultured Granulosicoccaceae bacterium | reverse complement strand
CTTCAAGGCAACATTGATCGGAACATTAGACAATTTGAGATAAATTGTCAATTTGTCTAAATTGGGGTGTGGCGTTTATATTCAGCGGGAATTCGTGCTATAAAACAAGAGTTCACGCAAGCAGAAATATGGTCGCAAAAACAGACAAAACCCACTCTGGTAAAACAGGGTCTGACAAAATCATGGAGGCCGGCAAAGAGATTCTGGCCAAACATGGTATTCGCCGGACCTCCATGGGCGATATTGCCAGTGCCGCCGGGGTATCCCGACAAACCCTTTACAGTCGTTTTGACGGCAAAGAGGGTATTGTGCGTGCGGTCATTTTCTACTCAACAGACCAGACGATAGACCGTGTAAAAGATGAGTGGGAAACCTGTAATTCAGTAGCTGACAAGCTCGACGTTTTTTTCCGGCATGCAATCGTCGCAACGTACCGGCTGATGGAATCTATGCCCGATGCGGCTGATCTTTTCATGGCGGAACACCCGATGGTAATAGAGGCAATTCAGGACTGTGAGAAAAAGTACACTCGACTGGTACGCTCTATGTTGCAGCCCTGTTCAGAAGTGTTGAAAGCCCGTGGTGAAACACCGGCAAGCGTTGCCAGTTTGATTACCACTACCGGCTACGCAATGAAGCACAACGCAACCTCTGTGGTGGATCTCAACAAAAAACTGGCGACGTTGCGGCGAATGGTTGTGTTGACAGTTAGCGGTTAGTTGATGGTGAAAAAAACAGACCTGACGAATTTGTAAATGGATATATCTAAAGCAAGCCTGATCGGCATAGACTGGGGTACCACCTCGTTTCGGGCTTTTCTTATTGGTGAGCGCGGGGAGGTTCTCGATCGTCTGCACTCTCCGGACGGTATCATGCAAGTGACGAATGCAGACTTTGACGCTGTCTTTATGCGCCTGCTTGATCCCTGGCTGGACAGAAAAAATTTGCCAGTGATTGCCTCCGGTATGATCACCAGTCGCAATGGCTGGATAGAGACACCCTATCTGCCTGCGCCAACCGGTAAAGATCAGCTGGCCGGTGCTCTGGAAGCTGTGCATACAATCAACGGGTCCGTGCTTCACTTTGTAACCGGCGTGATGGTCGATCATAGTGGTGCTGCGGATGTCATGCGTGGCGAAGAAACACAGATAGTTGGTGCTGTGGAGTCGGGGCTGGTTGATGGCATCTGTGTAATGCCGGGTACGCATAGTAAATGGGTTACTGTTCGTGACGGGCAAATTGAAGAGTTTGAAACGGTTATGAGTGGTGAGGTATTCGAGGCGCTGCGCAGTCATACTATTCTCGGCAAGTTAATGATCGACAGCACGTTTAGCGAAGCGGGGTTTCGTGAGGGTGTGTTAGCCGGTCTTGATGCCGGATTAAAACTGCTGCAATCTCTGTTTCGCGTACGGACGTTGCCATTGTTTGGAAAAATAAACGAAGAAGAAGTGGCTGACTATTTATCCGGCATGCTGATCGGTGCGGAGATTAATGGCGCAGTGTCGGGGCAGGTGATAGATGATCCGATCACTATTATAGGGCGTGGTGATTTGACAGAACGTTATGCCATTGCGCTTGAGGTATCGGGGCAAAAAATTAGTCGCGTACCTGAAGATATCGCTGCTCGTGGTTATTTCGCAATCGCTGCTGCTGCGGGGCTTATGTCATGAGTGTATGGGCAACAGCTCTCGAAGAAAATCCGCTCATAGCCATATTGCGCGGGCTTGAACCGGATCAGGCCTTACCGGTGGCTGATGTCCTCGTTGAAGCCGGCTTTCGCTTTATAGAGGTGCCGCTGAATTCACCAGATCCGCTGAAATCGATTAGCGTCATTGCCCGGCACCATGGTGATAACGTCGTGGTAGGGGCAGGGACAGTCTTATCTGCAGACGCTGTCACCGGTGTGGTTGAAGCGGGTGGCCAGCTGATCGTTGCCCCTAACATGAATACCTCGGTTGGCGCTCAAGCGCTCAAACTCGGTGCATCATGGTGCCCGGGGGTTGCGACCCCCACAGAGGCGTTTAGCGCACTGGATTCGGGTGCAGCGTTGCTGAAGTTATTTCCGGCTGAAATCATTCCTCCATCTGCTGTTCGGGCTATGCGAGCTGTACTACCTGCGGACACGTTGATTGCAATGGTCGGTGGAATCACCCCGGATGCGATGGGTGATTACCTCACATCAGGTGCTAACAGTTTCGGGTTGGGGTCGGCGCTTTTTAAGCCCGGCTACGGGCTGGATGAATTGCGACAGCGTGCCATGTCTTTTGTTAGTGCATTCGACAGGCACCGATCTCGTTAGGAACCACTCTGCCGACAGACATATTCCCCCTGACTTATCTGTTTGGCCATCCTGTCGGGTTCAGTGGTGTGGATCATCGGGGCCTAGTGGGGATGGCATCCTGATGATTGGTAAATTCATGACAAACAGGTGATCAGTGTGGAACACTGATCCGGGAGATGCCCGGGAGTGGGCCGATCATCCAGACTACCCGTCCCACTTCTCTACGTATGCTGTTATGCTGGGTGTTAACATTGTGGTTTACGGTATGACTCATTAAATGGTATGCCGCAATAAATTTTGCATGCCTTTGCGGGAACCCCCGAGAGTAACTATTTCATGTTCAGGTTTTCTGAATGGATCGACGCGTTTGCCTGGGCGGATGGCCCACCTCCCGACACACTGGTCCCGTTCTTCAAATGGTCGCTACAGGGTACCTGGCGAGTCATATTTTTTGCCCTTGCGGTCAGCCTCTGTGTTGGTGCTACAGAAATTCTCTCAGCCTGGTTCATCGGCTGGTCAATTGACTACGCCATTGCACAGGGTGCAGCAAATGTTTTTAGCAATGGTGCAGCGATCTTTCTCGGTCTTGCTCTGTTCTTTGTTGTGCTGCGTCCCGCGCTTCAGGGTCTCAATGCTGCTCTGTCCGCGCTGGTTATCCAGGCCAATCTGTACCCGCTGGTACTTGCCCGGCTTAACCGGCACACCATCGGCCAGTCGCTTACCTATTTCGACGACGATTTTGCCGGGCGCATTGCCCAGAAAGAACAACAGACCGCGCGGGCATTGATGGACGTGGTTATGGAGTCGCTCAATATTCTCGGCATGGGGCTGTCGGCGATTTTCGGCGCCATGATTCTGCTCGGCAGCATTGATGGAAAACTCGCGACGATCCTGCTGGTGTGGTTTATCGGCTATAGCCTCCTGATTGGCTGGTTCCTGCCCCGCATCCGCTCCCGCGCCAGGGCACGAGCAGGAGCGCGTGCGGCAGTCACAGGCCAGCTGGTCGATACCATAACCAACATCTCCACCGTAAAACTCTTTGCCCATGGCACCTTCGAGGATCAGGCCGCACTCAAAGCACTCGGCACCTATCGCAACACCTCGATAGACTTCGGAACACTTACCGCCAGGTTCCGGCTGGTGTTAATGACGCTTGCCGGTATATTGCCAGTGACCCTGATTGGTGGCGCACTGTGGTTTTGGTCCAGAGGTACAGCCACCCCGGGCGATATCGCTGCGGCCGGTCTGGTTGCCTCCCGTCTGGGTCACATGTCTGGCTGGGTAAGTTTTACCGCACTGGGAATATTTTCGAATGTGGGGGAAATAGAAGATGGCATGCGCACGCTTTCACCGTCACACCAGATCGTCGATGCCCCTGACGCGATTACCCCGGAACGTGTGAAAGGCGAGGTAGCGTTTAACAGCGTCACCTTCGCCTACGGGCAGGAAAAGGCGGCCCTTCACGATTTCAACCTGGAAATTGCCGCCGGTGAAAAGATCGCACTGGTCGGCGCGTCTGGTGCGGGCAAAAGCACCACCGCCACACTGCTGATGCGATTATATGAAGTCGAGAGCGGGCAGATCACACTGGACGGGCACGACATACGTAGCCTCACTCAAGACGGCCTGCGCAGCCAGATCTCTATGGTCACGCAAGAAACAGCGATGTTCAATCGCTCTGCTCGCGAGAATATTCGCTACGGTACACCTGATGCCACAGATGAGGAAGTAGAGGCCGCTGCGGCGCGGGCCGCTGCGGCAGATTTCATACCCAACCTGCGCGATCTAAAGGGCAGAGAGGGTTATGACGCACACCTTGGTGAGCGCGGTGTAAAGCTGTCGGGGGGCCAGCGTCAACGTATAGCCCTGGCACGCGCAATTCTTAAAGACGCACCGGTACTTATTCTGGACGAAGCAACATCTGCACTCGACAGCGAAGTGGAGGCGTCTATTCAGGCAGCGCTGCAAGATGTTATGCAAGGCAAAACCGTTATAGCGATTGCCCATCGGCTCTCGACCATTGAGAGCATGGACCGGATTATTGTGCTCGATGAAGGTCGGATCATAGAGGAAGGTAGTCATCAGGAGCTTCTGGCACGCAGCGGACAATATTCCAGGTTCTGGACTCGACAGGCGGGCGGGTTTTCCAGACTCGCTGCGGTAAACTAGCTTAAGGTCTGTTCGTTTCAGTGTCTGGTAGTATGAAAAACCGACTCGGATGCCTGGAGTTCAAAGCTCCAAATGGTCGGGTATAAACCGGAAATTCAACAACCCTGGCACAACGGGTTCGCGCAAGCTTCGACTATAAAGCGGGATACGAATATAAAGTATGAATAATGAACTGTTTCAGGAAGTGATCCGAAAGCGCAGAAGCGTAAGAAAATTTGAGGCAGGCAGAAAAGTAGACAGGGAAGTATTGGCTCGAATAGTTGACTGCGGTCGATGGGCGCCATCGGGCGCTAATGTTCAGTGTTTTGAATTTATTGTCATTGATGATCCCGTTGTGCGCGATCAGGCGACTAACGTATTTCTGCGTCAGGCACAACGTCTGGTTGATCATGCGAAGGGGTTTCCCGCCGTAAAAAAAACCTGTCTTGCCAACACCGTGGCTATTAATGTTGTACTGGGTGATCCGCGCTGGAAGGTGTGTTTTCCACAACCAGGTGGCGAGACAATGAAGGATGAATATCTGGCCAACAACGAAGCTATCTTTCTTTGCTCGCTCGGTGCTGCTATCCAAAATATTCAACTGGGCGTTGCTGCCGAGGGACTCACATCTGCATGGCTTTCCGGTGGTGGCGAAGAGGAAACAAATAAAGATCTAGCCGGTTTACTGAACTACCCTGACTGGATGAGAGCTTACGGCACCATACCAATAGGCTATCCGGTCGCCACTCAACATCAGCGCTATCGCCGACCTCTGGAGCAATGCCTTCACTGGAACGGTTATCAGGCTAAACAGTATCGAACACACGAACAAGTTGATTTCTACGAAAGTACGTTGAGACCTTTTGCTATGTATCGTGACGAAGAATCGATGACTAGCTGGGACGACAGGGAAGAGAAGCCGGGTCATTGGGACAGCGCTTTTACGACAGCCGTCGCCAACGCCGATGAGACACTTCAATCGAAGGCCGATTTTTCATCGCCCCGCACCACGGGTAAGGCGACCAAACGCCGCGGATAAACAGGTTACGATATAGCGGTCAGTACACAGCCCGACCCCGTCAGGCACAGTTTCGGAGATTGTGGTGGTCAGGTTTTGAGTGTTCGGCAAATCCATCGCATAGCAAGATCCGCCCGAAGCAAAATTGGCAAATCTGCCATCGTTCACCTGGTTCGACTGATCGGTACGATGTGCAATAATTTCGGTCCACCATTTTTCCAGCCACGCAAAGGAACCTGCCAGTGTCAACGACGGTGGATGTACATACGCCGGCGATTAAGATTTCTCCGCAGGGCGGCATAAGCGCCAGGCGCATCCACCGATAAAACGCAGAATGTGTCTTAACGGCCGCAATCCAGCGTGGTTCGTACAGGCTATTCTAAAATATCGCAACCTCTTACGGCAGGCAGTCTGCAGGCAATTGCAATGCCCAAAAACGGGTGCATCCTGTTGAGTTAAGGTTCAACTGTATGAATAATCCCTGAATCTTGTTGATCACCTGGACCGATCCATGGACAGTGCTCGTACACAACGCTACCAGGCTTTCATATCCTACAGTCATTCGGCTGACGATATGTTCGCATCAATGCTTGAAAAGGCACTTCAGCAGTTAGCCAGACCGTGGTACAAAATTCGGACGATGAATGTATTTCGCGATGGAAATAATCTGTCACTGTCGCCTGACTTGTGGGACGGCATTGTCACGGCACTGGCAGAATCCGGGTACTTTGTGCATCTTGCTTCTCCGGCAGCGGCACGATCAAAATGGGTCGGGCGTGAAATTGACTATTGGCTGGGGAACCGTGATCCGCGCAAACTGGTTATTGTTGTTACAGAAGGTGCAATCGAATGGGATGAAACATCGGGAGATTTCGACTGGAGTTTAACCGACTGTTTACACGATAATTTTAACGGTAGATTTTCAGATGAGCCTTTTTATCTGGATATGCGGTGGGCAAAAGATGCAGATGACCTGACGCTGCTAAATCCGCGTTTTAAAGATGCTGTCGCGTTACTCTCGGCCACCATTCAGGAGCAGGCGGTTGAAGATGTCATTGGCGAGGAAATTCAGCAACACCGCCGTACCATGCGTATCCGAAACGCTGCTATTTTATCGCTTTCGAGCCTGTTGCTGCTAGCATCAGGATTTGCCTGGATAACGGTGAAGCAGCGGGACCAGGCGTTGCAAACCAGCATTGCCAGTCGAGTGAGCGCTGAACTCGAACGCAATTCAATCATCAATGCCGGTACTCTGATGAATAGCGGCTACGAGCAATTTGGTCTTACTGACACCATAAAAGCTGCATTGTTTGATATCACCAGTCATCCGAATGCATCTCTTGCGGTCGCCAATGGTCCACCCTTAACCAATCCGGCTATCGAGTTTTCGCCTGGCGGAGATCACTATCTTTCAAACAGTGATTTGAACGAATCGGGCGATGTTGTTCTTCGACAGTTGAACGGCGGCATTGTGCGTTACCTTCGACAGATCTACCGAGCTGGATTCACCGCCGATGGCAAGTCTATGATTGTCGCAGCGCCGAGTGCCCCCCGGTTGGCTGGTACCGATGGTGATTGTTTCAATGACACAGGGTCAGGCGCAGTTATCGAACTCAGGCGTGAAATGCTGGATGGAACTGCCGAAAGTGATTTATGGTATGACACGGATACTGACCGTGCCCGCTGTCCGGTCCCGTTATGGGGTGATTGTCCCTGCGGATTCATGAACCCTCGGCAACCGTCTATTGTCTATGCCGCTTCCGGCGAACTCTATACAGAATCAGACGCGACTAAAACCACTATTTTCGATCGACAAGGTATCTTGCAGGCAACGGTTACGGGGCCTTTGCAG
>CAYPCS010000105.1:15791-18201 GCA_964409275.1 uncultured Granulosicoccaceae bacterium | reverse complement strand
GGCATCGGGCACGATGTTACGCGCTACTATAAAAAAGCCATCACAATTATGGACGTTCGCGACCTCGGCAAGACAATGCTTACACAGCTGAGCGATTTATTTGCACCGACATCGGCAACAGTCCCGAGGCCACATCAATCAACAGCGCGACGGACTGCACATTAAAACCGCTACGCAGTGTAAAACGCCAGCAGCTAAAGGATCGCACAACAGCGTTACACTGGCAGATCTATCGGTAGATGCGAAGGCCATTAAGGGAGCCGTAGCACCGGACCATTTTTGTGGCCAGACATTGCGCGATTTTTCATGCGCCACAAAACCAAGCGGCGTTAGGATTAGCGTGGCCTTACCCGCCACGCCACATTATTTTTCCAAAGCGGTATCAGGGTATACAGGACTCTGTACCGTTCCAGCCCCAACCGTCGCCGTCACTGTCGACACACGCTGAGCCGGAATCGCCAGTCACCTCATTGGCCTGTATTTCACAGGACTCCATTCCGTTCCAGCCCCAACCATCACCATCCGGGTCAACACACTCCGCAACAACTGCGGGGCTTACGTTCTGGTGGACCATACATGATTGGCTGCCATCCCAACCCCATCCGTCACCGTCGGTATCAACACAAACAGGTGATGCCGAAATTGCAGGTGTGCTTGAAGACACCGAGATACTGGATGCCGCACTTGCAAAACCGGAACCGGACATTGTAACTGTAACTTTATTGTTACTAGCTGATCTCTCGCCGTCATTATCAACTGCAACAACACGGTAGGTATAGGTGGTCCGAGATACAACATCCGAGTCAAAATACTCGGTGACATTACCCACCTGAATCGTAACGCCATTTTTTATTAATTCGTAACCAACTACTGCACCGTCATCAGACGCTCTACTCCAGTAGAGCTCTACATAGCCGTTTGAATTAATCAGCGCCCTGATACTGTTTGGCGGTGTTGGCGGTGCTGCATGCACGGACACAATGCCGACCGACAATGCAAACCCCAACCACACCATTCGAGATACCAACAACCACTCTTTTCTACATTCCATCATATTCCAGCCTCCATTCAGCAGTTATAACTCGGCGAGCTTTACGCTCTTTGCTTACACTTTCACAATAAACAATATACCAGTGATAAAATAGTAAAAATATGACCTACAACTAAAGACTTACATCTATAAGCAACTTCATCAGCACAAGGATCAAAAGAAGTAAATTATTATCTATACTCGCGCTTGACAGACAACTCAAAGGGTCATAAGTTACACGGGAGTGTTACGGCAAAGGAAGCCTGCCGGCGGAGGCAATTTCGTACTGTCTATTTGGCGAGCACATTGTTGAACAAGTCAGTTCAGTCAATGCGCAAAGACCAAACGCAGTAGATACTACCGGTGGGCATAGATCTCGGCGTTGTATCTTCAGGACAGGAATACCCTCGGAGGAAGCGAGATCACTTGCATATCTTTTCACAGAATGCAGTGTTGACATTGGAGTAATGGATGAACTCTGAAGAAAACCAATTGATTACCCGCTCTACAGAAATACTGGTCATTGATGAGCGCAGTTGTTTGCGCGACGGGCTCGCCCGTTCATTGCGTCAAAGCTCTTTGAGAGAAGGCGATGATATCCACGTCTCGGAAACAGCCACAATTCGCAGTATCGGTGATGGCAAGTTCCCGGTGGACCCGACCAGCAGCAACATCATAATTTATTGTCTCGGCTCTCTGTCCGAAGAGACGATTACCGGCGACATAAACTTTATTTCCAGCAAATTTTCAAATGCGCTGGTGGTCCTGATGACCGATAACCTGATGTACGAGCGCCTCGATTTCGTGTTGTCCGGGCAGGTAAACGGTATTGTTCCCTCCTCCTACGATGTTGCGCAGTTGATCCAGTGTCTGGCGTTAGTCGACACCGGGGTCACCTTTGTGCCATTTGAATACCGCCAGAAAACGAAACCCGACAAACAACAACGAAACCTTACCGAAGAATTCGAGGTGCCCGGATCCGGTTATGACTACAAACTCACACCGAGACAGTGTGAAGTACTCAAGTATGTTTCGCTGGGGAAGTCCAACAAGTTTATCGCTGCTGAACTGTCTTTGTGCGAATCAACGGTCAAGGTTCATGTGCACGAGGTGATGAAACGCCTGGGCGCAACCAGCCGAACCCATGCGTCATACATAATTAGCAAGCATCCAGACATTATCGGCAGACACGAAAGCCGGGCTGACATAAACGCCTGAGCCGAATCAGGTCACCTGAAACCCTGCCTGGACTGGTTCAGGCAGAGGGCGATTCCAGGCCCTGGTGATGGCACTGGCAGCAACCTTACAATAGATGAGGGCTTGCAAATGATATCTATTCAGACATCAGTTATAAATCTATCTATTCAAACAAACGGCGCT
>CAYPCS010000105.1:0-15691 GCA_964409275.1 uncultured Granulosicoccaceae bacterium | reverse complement strand
CCATCCACACTAGTAACGAATTCTCTTCGAGATACCGAAGAAAAAATTGTAGTCGTTACTGATGTCGGATAACCCGAAATTTACGCCTGCCGACATAAAGACCGAACTAGTCAGCACTGACGAAAAGCCAAACGTAAAGTTGCCGCTGGTACTTCCGGTGCCCGCAAGCCTTGAGCCATCCAGTTCTGCATCCTGACTGATCGAGTGGTTAAAAGAGAACTGCAATGACGTATAGGGACTGGCTGCCAGTAAAGCGCCGACACTGAATCCGGTATTACTGCCTGGGGTGAAGCCGTTGCTCTCGGTGGCGATGGTATGGGAAATTCCATAGGTAAATACCAATGGGTCTTGCCGCTTGGTGGCACTGACGCCTAACGTTATCTCATTGGTACCGCTACCCAAACTAACACCATCGTCCTCAGTCCCGGTATCGGCATCGTAGCTAAGGCGTGCGATCACATCGGGTCTGCGACCCTTTTCCCTAAGTACCGTTTTCAAGAGCGTCAGCCTTACATCACCGACTCCGCTGGCGGTGAAATCCGTGCCATCAATCTCATCCCCCGATACCAGTATATTGTCCTCTGCGTCCAGCAATTCCACAGGAATTTCCAGCTCCACCTGCGAGTCAAATGGCAGGCCCAGCGCCATACCAAAGGTAACACCGTAATTTTCCCGAACTGACTCAATTTCACCTACGGTAGTCGTGGTCTGGCCGTCGCCGTCGGTAAGTTCTATCAACTCCGCATTTACACGCCGGTCATTGGATACAAACACATCCAGGTTCAGATCTCCCTCGCCAGGTCTCAGCAACAAGGCATCAATTCGAACCAGTGATCGCTCCAGCGCGCGTACCGCAGCATCTTCGTCAACGTCAAACAAGGCTGACGAACGAGGTGCGGGTGCTTCCGCTGGTTCCTCCTCATCGGCTGAATCTGCCAGATCAGTGGACACCGTTTGATCCGTTTGTAAATCACTGTCAGCCGACTGTCCGTCTTCTGAACCACCAGGCTGGGTATCATTAGCTTCGGATACAGCTGCATCTGCCGTTTCTGTTGGCCGGGATGGTGGTTGTTGCGGCACAGCATCCGCGGTTTCTTCTGCACTATCCGGTGGTGTGGCAACGCTGGTTTCAGGTGTGCCAGCAGGATCGCTTTGTGAACCGATCGATTCAGCCCCTGATGTTGTTCCCGGGCTAACCGGTTGCTGGCCTACTATGGTCTCTTCAAAACAAAGATCCGAAACCTCGCAGCCCAGCTGGAGTCCGGTGGGCACGGGTGTGCTGTCTGCTGTTTCCGGCAGCAAACTGCCCGGAATACGTATAAACGTTCCGGGGGCCAACTGTTCTGGCTGATCAATATTGTTGTGACGTCGAAGTGCTTCAATTCTTTGCGGGTTAATGTCCCCGGTGTATTGCAACAACACGCTGGCCAGAGAATCGCCCTCCAGAATTTCAACGACAATCCCGGGGGTACGCTGGTCCAGCGGGTTTTGTGCGATCGCTACGGTAAAACCACCGAGCAAAAACAGAACAGCCACAACCACCTTTTGTAATGCCATTGTCAACCACCCTCGCTATTTCCATTCGATGCAACTCGCCGTAAGCACCCCTTCGAGTGGTGATACTTCGGAATCCTTCCAACTCTAACCGGAGGCGCTAGCACAGATTGCCAACCACGTTGACAGGTTGCGAGCACAATTCACTCAGCCCCTTTCAAAACCTCCCCCCGGTCATCGCTACTGTTCAATCACCTTAGCATGACAAAATCAAGACTCTCCGGTAGCAGCTTGTTCATCATCGGGTCGCTGTCTTCCGAGGTTACTGTGAATCCAATTTTACCCAGGGCATCAAAATCAATCCATGCCTCTTCGAATTTATCCCGTGAGAGTATCCTGTTTCCCCACGCCGGGTCTGCGACTAATACGCGATTACCGGCAACTCCCCGAAACACCACAAAATGGTTGTAGTCTTCAAGCCTGACCGGAACGATAACAGGTGCAAAATCGAGTAAATCACCGAATTCCAGCTGCCCGAAACCGTCACCTTGCAGTCCAATATCAACCACGTAACGTTTCAAATCGAGCAGGGAAAACCCTTGTTTTATTTTTAGAAGGTCCGGGTTGTCGATGTATTCCTGTCGATTAATCAACTTCTGTGCAACTTCTTTCTCGGTTACATCAATATTATGTTGATAACGCAGCAAGGTAGTTAACGCGGCGGCACCGCAACTGAGATCCCATTCCTGAATTACGACGTTGCGATGTCTCATTTCAAGCAAAGAGGTCACCGGCGAACGCTGGGCAGCAGCATGAACAAACACCGGATTCAAACCAAGCACAACCAGGAAGACAATAGCCGATTTCATTAAAATCTCCATGATAGAACGTAACAAGGCCGGGCATTGCACCCGGCCTTATCGTTTTTACCACATATTACATCGAATCAAAAACCGATCATCCGATGTTGCCTGCTGTTACAGGTTTTAGAAGTTGGCAACCGGCACACCACCAAAACCGCCCTTGCCGCCACCAGTTGACGCCGAAGAATGGTTGGACGCCGTTGCAGCACCGATGTAGAGAGGCCCAAACTCAACGTCGATGGCTCCACCACTGGAGATAACGTCCGCTCGAGCACCTCTACCAGATGCTGATGCGCTGCCACCCGCGCTGGCGCTTGAATAGCCGCTTGTCACATGAATACCACCTTCCGCATGCGCACTTGGCTGCCTTTTCTTGCCCCCACGCTTTCCACGGCGCTTTTTATTGCGTGCACCGGCATCTACGGTATCGAGCTGCGCGTCGGTCAGCCCTACCGGTCCTGCCGCCATTACACCGGTGCTACCCACTGCGAGAGTAAGGCCGAATAGAGAAATCGCCAGTAACTTTTTCATTAAAAACACTCCATGCTGTTTTGATTACGAATTTAGATAACTGTGTCTCCACTGGACAGAACGGTTGGTTCTGCCCAATGTTGACGAACCCATCTCTGGAATCAGTTTGGCCCGCAAACGACACCACAAACCACCACTCCACCACGACCGGTTGACGCAGAAGAATGGTTGTACGCTGTCGCAGCGCCGATATACAAAGGACCAAAGCCAACGTCGATCGCACTACCTTTGGAAATTACGTCAGCTCGCGCGCCCTGCCCGGAAGCTGATGCGCTGCCTCCAGCTCTGGCACTTGAAAATCCACTGGACACATAGATACCGCCTTCAGCACTCGCTGATGGCTGACGGCTTTTTCTCTTTCCGCGCCGCTTCTTGTTCCGTGCGCCGGCATCTACCGTGTCAAGCTGAGCGTCAGTCAGACCAACGGGCCCCGCCGCCATTACGCTGGTGTTGCCTACGGCCAGGGTAAGACCGAAAAGAGAGATTGCCAGTAACTTTTTCATTGAAACACTCCATGCTGTTTTAGTTGCGAAATTATCCAGGTGTGCGCCCTTCAAGAGCGCCGTCGAAGTATTGGTTTGCGCAGGAAAAACCGCAATACAAAAATGGTTTATGCAATCCGTACATCCCTAGTCACTTTTATATAGGTATATATCTAGAAACTAATTGCCAGTACATTATCGGCGATATCTAACCTACTATTCCGGTGCATTTTCACCACAGGAGCTACACAACAATGAATGTTTTTCCGAAGCACATCACTTTCGCCATGTCTATGGTGCTAATAGGTTATACCGGTTCGACGCTGGCTGCGGACAGCCACTCACTGACTGCGAGTTCTACACCAAAGGGATCGGTGTTGACGCTGACTGATGCTGATTTGGGAAGCGTACATGCCGGTGGACTTGCTGTTGATGCCAGAGCAGATAGCAGAGGGATCCGGGCATTGTCCCATTCGCAAGCCCATGTTGCCGAGACCCCGGTCGGCACTATCGGAGCAGGCGCAGCGATCGCCTGCTGCGGAAGTTCCACCACCTCCGTAACCAGTAACGGTAAGAACATCGCCAATGTAACGATACCGCTGGATTTTGTCGGTGCATCCGTTTCTATCGGGTTGAGCTACTCACCAAAGGGAAATAGCCGACGAGGTAAAAACCGACGTCGATAGCGTGGCGAAAAAATCAATTGCTACTAAAGAGCGCTTTATTTTGGCAATCCCTGCACCTGCATTAGCAAGTGCAACACCTCGATACACCGGCCGTGGTTTTTATTAACACGGCCGGTTTCAGCAGCCGCAACGCAGCTGTTCGGCAAATGGCGATCTGCCCGCAAGCGGTGTCGTTAACAGCGGCTAACAGGTAGCAAAGCAGAATGTATCAGATATCTGTCAAGTGAGCCGCAGTCTGGACTGCGGCAGTGATTAAAACCTGCCTCAAGCGCATTGGTTTGCCGACTCGTAGTGGCACTTTTTCGATACACCACCAGGTAGCTGCCGCGCTCAACTCCTAACTCTCCGCCAGACGTAACTGAAAAAATTACCCGTTCGATCACGGTTGACGCGCCACGCCCGGTAAACCGCAAACGGCAGCGTCAAAATCCGGGGGATCGCATAGACAGGGCCGAACGCCAACTTACGGGCCGATGGCTCATAACCGAGTGCACGCATCTCGGCCTTGCACAACAACTGAACCACTCCAAGTTCTGCACGGCTAAGTTGTGTTTGCCACCGGTCAACCGCCTGTTCTCGAAATCCTGCATCCTCTTTAAATTCATTGTAAGAGGAATTGATCATTGGCACATGCAGCATGTCAGGATCAAATGCTTCATCAATCCACTCAGCCAGGTCACGCAAGGTTTGCTCAGGCGTTGCCACCAGATGTTCATAGAGAACCACCTTCACGCTGGCTGCGCCGTGATCCCGTACCGCTCTTAGTGAGGCACGAGTGGCGCCACGCCAAAGCAATGCTGCAATCGCTGGATGGTATGAATTACGCGATCTTTTTCTTTCGCGCAACAGGCTGTCATTGTTACTGTCTGTGTATAAATCATGACTTTCGCGAACACTCCATTGCCGGTAACTTGCGACCATTGCTCTCGGGTCTCGCAATGCACAGATAATTTTCGCATTTGGAAAGGCCTTTAATATATCGCCGATACGAAAGACATGCCGCGGTGTTTTTTCACCCCAGCGCTTTTTGCCATTCTGCGCGGCGTCGAGCATACAATAGGCCACAAAATAATGATCTCTTGACACTTCTGTACCAGTTTTGGCGCTGCGTTGCGTCATTTCCTCAAACGTGTTGCGATCCAGCCAGCCATGCTCCGGATTACCGCCATGTCCAAAAGGCTGGTGTGCGAGCGACATGAACCAGTCTTGAGCATCAGCACGCCCGCGCTCGTCGTCTACAGCGGCCAGTCGCTGGCAACGTTCGTCATCGAACCAGTGGGTTTCAGAGCTAATGTGTAAATTCGAATGGCGATTAAGCGCCTCTTGAAGCAATGTATTACCGCAACGCGAAGCACCAACCAGGAACACCGGTGCGCGGTTCACCAGGGCTCACGCTTCCATAAACGAAGACGTCTTCGTATTCTCTGGTAGTTTCTCTGCAACCGGGTTTGTTCACCATCGCCATAGTAGGGCATGAGCCGCAGGCCATCGGTCGAACGAGAATCGTAGTAGTTCGGTAACGGGTGATAGTTACGCATTTTCAAATGAAACACGTCGGTCACCCCGGACGCCTGAGGTGGCACAATCCACCTCCAGTCTGCCGCTACCTGCCTTCCACACACCTGCTCCCTGCGATGAAAATCCATGTACTGTTCGCTGGCACTATGGTGATCGACAATCGTTACACCAGCGTTTTGAAACGAATACAACACGGCTCTGTTCAGCTCTGTCAACGCTGTGTCTTTCCAAAGCACATCGTGCTTGCTGTCGGGATCGAGCCCGAATGACTCCGCGACTTCTGCTAAAACATTGTAGCGTTTTTTATCGGCAAAATTTCGTGAGGCGATCTCCGTGCCCATATAAAAACCGTTAAATGGTGCGCACGGATAGTCAATACCACCGATGCTTAAAATCATATTGCTCACAACTGGCACCGCATACCATTGCAAACCCAGATCATTGAAGCGCGCGTGCCCGGGATGAGTGAGTTCAACTACCTGCCAGGCAGAATCAGATAATTGATGGATACTGCGTCTGTCATCAGCGTCTTTGATAATCACCGGTAAGCGATCAAACGGACCGGGAACAGCGGGTTGCTGCCATCCCATACTGCGCGCAATACGCGTACTTTCAATGTTTTGCTGATCACCGATAACATTGCCGTCGTCGAGTTGATAACCGGCATACCGGGTAATTTGCGTGCTTTCTATCGTGCAAGGCAATTCCTGGTCTTTCACCGGAGCAAAAATAGATATCATCGATCTGATGCGACCATCACCATACGCCTCGCACAAGTGCTCTTGCATGCGCAGCGCTATTTCGGCAGGTTTTTCCAGATGCCTGCAGTCCGCTACCTCCAGACTTTCCCAAAACAGCCTGCCAATACATCGACCGTGATTGCGCCACGCGACCCTTGCTCCATAAGCCAGTTCTTCGGCAGTGTGCTCGTAATAGTTGTGCCTTGAAATTTCACGGATCACTTCCTTGACCCGCTGTCTGCAGTAAGTGTCGGGCTTGCCGGATTCGACACAGAACTGCCTGATAAAGGCACGTGCTTCCTCGCGACGCTCCGCCGGGGACGTTAGACGCAGTCGCCTGCGAAGCGTGTGACCCGTATCAACATAGCGATCGGCGGTACCAAACAACCTTCGTACATCAAAGGTTGGCACTACATGATTCCATCGAACTGTCTGGCAGACACGCGCAGCTCTCGACGGTTAATTTCATAAACAGCAGCTAAAGCACGGGATTTTGCACGCTGATACGCACGCTCGCTGCCCTGACGAGTGTGATAGTTCACTTTGGCACGCCTGAAATCGGCGTTTACAAACTCGATTGGTGAGCCGTTTTTATTGACGACGGTTTCGTGAACAGGCGTGCCTTCCATCACTGAAAATTCATTGAATCTGACCCGGTCCAGATACTCACTGTGCGATTCCAGAAAATCTGCCGTTTGCTCCATGTCTTCGGCGGTCTCACCGGGATAGCCCTTAAACATAGTGCAACGGACGCTTAACCCGGCCTCGTGAGCATTGCGCAAAAAGGCAGAATTTCGCTCTACAGTGCAGCCCTTCTGCATTAGATCAAGCAATCGCTGGCTGCCGCTTTCCAGGCCGAAACTAATACGCCGCATCCCACCGTTAACTGCCGCCTCAAGGTCAGACCGACTCAGCCCGTTGTCTTTTCTCTGATCGACGTGCACGGTACCAATCCATTCGGCCCCCTGCACCAGGTCCTGTATTCTCTGTGCGATACCCCGAATCATATCCGGATACGAGTTCAGCTTAAGATCGAGGAAGACGAAGCTGGAGGTATCGTGCCGGCGAGCCTGTTCCTGCAATTCATGCAGCACACTTTCAACGCTTCTGGTTCTGAAAGTCCGGCCATTAACCGACACGACGTCACTGCAAAAACGGCACTTGTCCCACTGACAACCGCGACCGGTCATTACCGGGATGATTCTAACCGGATACCTGTCCCACGGAAAATCCGTAAAGTCCGGTAACGGGGAATTATCGAGTTGTCGCATCGGCGAGGCTGGCGGGCTCTGTTTACCGGCAGGCAACACTACCCCTGGAAACTGCAACATATCACCTGAACTACACAGCGTTTCGACCATTGCGCCAATTTCCAGATCTGACTCGGCACCGACCACCGCAGTAATACCGGGAATTTTACGCCACACTTCTGCCGTACCCGGAACGTTAAACATTGGCCCGCCAAGCAATACCGGCACCGAACGCTCTGAGGCGAGCTTTGCTACCTCTACAACGGTGTTGTAGTGTTGCAAATACGCGGAGAGCAACAGCGCATCAGGTTTTTTGTCCAGTTCGCGCCTGGTCTGCTCAATAACAACGGGGTGAACGCCTTCTACTCTCCAGGTATGGAAGGCTCGCGCAACATTGCGCAAACTTTTCATCACTGGTGATGTAGTCAGATGCAACCTTCGCTTTAAATCATCAACAGGGGTTTCACAATATTCACGCACCGCGGCAGGCACATCATGCGACAGCGGGCACATCAGCCTGACACGGTGACCGGAGTTGCGCATTGCGGCGACTAAAATACCGACGGCAAGTGTCGGAAAGGTTGCAAAATTGTTCAGATCAATCAGCAGTACGTCCCGACCCTGCCGTGCGGTTTCTGCGACCTCTACAACATCTTTGGTGACGGCGGGTCTTCGAACGCGCATTTGTCTGCGCGTAAGCCCCGGGTTCTGTTCCGTCGATCCGGTATTAACCCGATTGTGATCAAACACTGCCTGCACCTGTCTGGTTACTATATCGCACCCGGGAACGACGGGCGAAGCCCGTCGAATCTAAGGCCGATATCAATACAAACTAGCGGAATTGCAAAGCGCCCTAGCTTACCAAACTTTTCTTGTCATGACATTATAAAAAATGAATTCTGTTATTGTTGTAATCACATTTAGTTACCGGCAGACACCGCTGTGGTACCAAATACTTCGGTTAATATACCGTCTTCAGCTATCTGCCAACTAGCGGTCAAAGACTCACCCAGACCAGGATAATCGGGTGGTTGATTCCAGCCACCGTCTACCGCTTTGGTAAATCGGGGCGCGATCGCCCCCGACTCGTTTATGAACCAGTGTAATTTAGACGTTCTATCGACAATCGCCCCATCCAGCAATACAACCCCGGCCGGACTACTTGTCGGAATAATTCCATAATAGGTTCTGGTAGCGCCATAGCCTGCCAATCTGAGAAACAAAATATACTTTGCGTCAGTCTCTGAAAATATGCTGGACAGGTCTTTTTTAAATTCACCACTCTGAGCCTCACGTTTTGGGAATAGCATCATATTCCAGCGGCCTGTCGTGACGTGTCACCGGGATATTTTTTAGTTGAAGCTGCCTCTCGATCGCATCGACCAGCCCGTTAAATTCCGAACCGTCTTTGCCCGCCAGAAACGTCGACACAGGATTGGTTACCGCGCTGTTAATAGCCAGATGCAGCAAGCCTTGCGAGCCGGTACGAAACAACTTACCACCCGGTGGCACCAGTGTTGTCACTATATGTATAGAGCTATCAGGCTCATCCAGCAACGACGTGTTCATGGCTACCGGATTGGTAGCACAACCAGCTAGAATCGCAGCAAAGGCAATCAATCCCACACGTTTCTTTCGAACTATGCAATCGATCAAACGCTCTATAAAATCTCGCTCTATAAAATCTTTAGCCCTGGTTCCTGCATTCACATTCTTGCTCCTGAATTCAAGGCCGCAAGGCCCCGGTGATTTCGTCCCCGGATCCCGAAGAACCAGATCATCCTGACGAGCCGTTATCCGTTCACAGACATCATATCGATCACCGCAAAATTTAACAAGTCATGACATTATTGCCGGGCACGAGAAGTCTACATAAAGATGTTCGGGCCGGAATTCCAGGTTTCATACCCGATTCATCTATGAACGATACGTGTTGCCACACCTGGTGCAGTGCAACGTTCAAACGTTCTGAATGAGAATCGGTCAGTTGAGGTACAGCAAGCAGCGTTCGTAGCGAATGCCCGTGGTTTTATTACGAGCGCAACTTTTCAAGAGCGCTAACACGACTGTAGCTTGACTGACTGGCTCACGAGGGTTTGATCGGAGAAATTCCTGGTCAACGCAACCACATTCGAAAGAGTGTCATCAGACGTTGCATTTAAAAACGGATAGAATATTTCCTTGCAACTCATTGAATGCAGGTTGCACTGCTGCACTGGCAGTAACCGTGTTATTTCTGGCTAACCCTATACGGCCGGGGCTTGCCCCGTTCAACAACTTGCGACCGCTCGGTCTCTTGCCAACTGCAAGAACAACTAAAGATACTGCGAATTCAGACGATTTTTTATAGGCAGTGGAACAGAATCACGGAAGATTTTACTGCACCGGTTTCGCTACACCGACTAACTTGTCAATGGACTGACATGCGTTTAACACTCCCTGGATTAATATTCCTGACATTACTTGTTCATTCAAGCCCTTCCCTGGCTGTCAGCATGACCCCCAGCCATGTTTTTCAGGAAACTGAACGACTCCTGCTTGATATTAAACTGCTTAGAAACGCACAGAATATCACCGGTGATGTGCGGGACCCGGGCGTGCAGACCAACAAGACTCCACTGCATGTATTTGCCAAGGCATTGCAGGTCAAAGAAAAAATTGCCCGTACCCAGCAAAAATTTGACATCGAACCGGGTGAGGTACCAATAATGCCCACCAAAAAAATTGTTCCGGCTGATGTATTCAGGCTAGTCCGGTCGCTGCGAGCAGAAGTCGACCGAATCATGAGCAAAACAGGGATAGTGACATCGAGTGAAGAGCCAGAATTTGTGACCGGGAAGACACCATCGCAGGTATACGAAAACCTGTGGCGTTGTTCATTTTTACTGGACGATCTGGCAGGAAGCATCAAACCTTCCTACGTGTACCGCAACACGGAACTCATTCTTTCAGAGATAAACCAGATCGCCAGATCCATTGGCGCAACACTGGACACCGAGATACCGCGCTTGCAAGAGAACATAAAACCCAAAGATGTAAACCTTGAGGCTTTCAAAAACCTGTACAGAATTACCCAAATCGAGCGAAAGATCGGTATATCACGCGTTAAGATTCCACAGTTTCCAGCCACCACCATCAGCCCCGCAGATGTGTTCGAGACTACCTATAGCCTGCTAGCGGAGCTTGCACGAATAAAAATAGAAATGAACATCGTAACCACACCGCCTGCCACGAGCCTGATTGACGATAAATCTCCGGCGGAGGTTCTGGTACAGATGCAATTGATCGGAACCAAACTTATCATGCTCGCAAATGCAATAGTAGCACCATCCGAACATCGAGCGACTGGCGAGCTGGAAGGATGAATAAACCAACAGCAAAATTTGGAATATACGGGCGCATGAGCCTTGCAACAAAAATATTGAGTCTACCTCTCCTTGTCTCGGTGATCACTATTCTCCTTGCATACTTTGGATATATGCAAAACCGGGATATTGGATCAAGCGTGTCCAAAGTAACCTCGGAACTCGCCCCGATTGCGGAAGAAACCACGAAACTGCTTGCAACAATACTTGAAAGAGAAAAAGCCATAGAACGCTACCTTCGAACCGCACATACCGATGATATAGAACTTTTTGATCAACTTGTCACCGACGGTGCGCAATCAGAGGCAAGTGTGGGAGCTCTTCTCGTCGAGACTCAGCACAGAACACTATTGGAAAAAATTGTTTCGGTGTCAGCAGAACATACCCGAATCTTCAAGCAAGGTGTGGTCGAACCGACACGTCAGCGAAGCGAAATACTAAAAAATATCTCGACGGTAAAAGGACCTCTGATTGAAAACTCACTGGGGCAGATTGCAGCAATCGCAAACTCGCAGCAGTCATCCGAACTCACCATGATAACCATTGAGGCGTTGACGAAATATCTAACTGCAAACATTTATCTCAACCAGTATGCAAACGCAAACAGACGCGATGATATTAGCCGGTTTGAACTCGAATTGATGGCACTGAAAGACGCGACCGAGGAACTCAAACTACTGACAACAGCTGAGTCCCGCTCCGGACAACTGACACTGGCTGTCGCGACAACGGCAGCAGAAATCGAAACTGACTTTCAAAAACTCGTGGCTCTGTCAAATAGTCGTAGAACCACAGTCGAATCAGAGTTATCGCGCGCCAGTCAGCAGGTAACAAGCGATGCAACAGAGTTGCAACACCTGATCTGGACGGAGCTGGACCACAGCGGTGCCGATATACATAGCATTATTGGAAACTCCAACAAGCTCTCTATCATATTTACATCGATAGCAGTACTCCTTGGCATGGGTCTGGCGACAATGGTTACCCGAAGCATAACCCGCCCTATCGTTAAAGCAGTCAATTTTGCAGACGCAATTTCGAGCGGAAGACTCGATAACGAGATTAACATCGAGACAGCCGACGAATCCGGAAAGCTGCTAAGTTCACTACAACAGATGCAGCTCAACCTTAGAACCAGTATAGAAACAGACAGACAGGAAGCGAAAAGAAACAACCGCATCAAACAAGCACTTGATAAAGTTGCATCAAGTGTAATGGTGATCAATTCACAGGGAGAGATCTCTTACATGAATGCCTCTGTGCAGGAAATGTTTGATACCGCACAGCCAGACATCACCAAAGAAATTCCCACCTTCAATTCAAAAAACCTGCTCGGTCGAGGTATGGAAATATTCTCGACAGACCATCCTGAATTGTTGGCAATGACGGCGGAGCGTCACCGAAGCCGCACCTTTGAGATAAATATTGGAGAACGAACTCTTCGCCTCATATCCAGCCCGGTGCACGATTCGGAAGAAAATTATATCGGCACTGTTATAGAATGGGCCGACAGAACAGTGGAAATAGGTGTTGAAGCCGAAGTCGCTGCACTTGTTGAAGCGGCAGCTGGAGGAGACCTTACCCGGCGCATAGAACTCAGCAGCAAGAGCGGTTTTTTTCTAACTCTGGGTTCGCTAATGAATGACCTCGTGTCCGTGACCGAACAAGTGATTGGCGATACCGGTCGAGTATTTAGTTCACTGGCAAATGGAAGACTGACCGAAACTATAGACACCAACTATGCAGGCTCTTTTGAGCGTTTAAAAACCGATGCAAATTCAACCGTTGGCATACTGCAGGAAGTAGTGTCACAAATTCAGGACGGAGCCGAGTTAGTGAGCACAGGCGCAAGCGAGATCGTACAGGGTAACGCCAGTGTATCTTCCAGAACAGAACAGCAGGCAGCAAGTCTTGAGGAAACGGCAGTGGCCATGGAGAACATGGATTTGTCCGTCAAACAGAACGCCGACAATGCACAACAAGCTAACGATCTTGCCTTAGGGGCCTGCGACAAGGCAGATCAGGGTGGAGAAATTGTCAACCAGGCGGTAAAAGCGATGGAGGTGATCAGCGCGTCAAGCGACGTTATTGCAGATATCACCAGTGTTATTGACGGAATTTCCTTCCAAACGAATTTGCTGGCACTTAATGCGTCTGTCGAAGCAGCGCGCGCCGGCGAACAGGGCAGAGGCTTTGCCGTAGTGGCCGCGGAGGTGAGAAACCTTGCAGGTAGAAGCGCTTCAGCTGCTAAGGAAATCAAAAATTTGATTGAAGAAAGTGTCAAGGAAATAGACGAAGGATCACGACTTGTCGAAGCATCCGGCCAGTCCCTGAATGATATCGTTACTGAAGTAAAAAAAGTGACCGATGTTGTTTCAAAAATAGCAGTCGCATCAAAGAATCAGTCCCTTGAGGTGTCAGGGGTCAGGCAGGCAGTTGTGCAACTGGACAAAATGACACAGAGGAACACAACCCTGGTCGAGCAAACTGCTGCATCCAGTGCATCGATGGGTGAGCAGGCAAATAAACTCAAGGAAAATGTCAGCTTTTTCCAGATCGATACCAACAGTGCTGACAATTCGAACAACATTGACAAAGTCTCGCGAGCAGCGTGATTCATTTACACGCAGCATTGCAATTAGTGTGAGCTTACATTTCTACAGCTTTCACTATTACGGGGCCCCGACACTCCATAGATCTGCACGTCTCCAATTCAAATCCCCGGAATCAATGTAAACGTCCCTTACTCCTGCCCGTCTCTGATCTCTCCTCCCGCCAAATGCTGAACGCATCGCTTTTACCAATCCATGGTGAAGTAGCACAACTATATTATCTGCAGCTCCGGTATCGCTATACGTCATTCTGATCGACGGTTGGCAACCTTATCGAACTACAATCCACATTTGCAGATATTTTTTATCCCTCAGAACCCGATCACCGAGCTGTCGCTACTGTCTGATTACTGCGCTGCAGTTTAGTTAGCATGGCGACGCTGAAATAGCAGCATACAGGGAGATATCTACTCGGTAGTCTCCACGCAAACACATAGAAATCCTGCCAGGGTTTTTCTTGCTGAGCTGCCTATGCACCGGAGTACTAATGAAGAAATCGTTACCCGCTTCAAATCAGGTTTGCCAACCACTACTTCAACAGTCGATAGAAATGCAGCCACACTCCAGGCATCTGATCAGAAGATAGCAGATCCGGTAGTTGTTGCAGGATCAGGCCCGGCCGGCATACGCGCCGTGGAAGATCTACTCAAACACAACAACTCCCAAAGGGTGGTCCTGTACGGTAACGAGCGCTGGGAACCGTACAATCGGATTCTCGTTACGTCACTGTTGACAGGCGACGTAAAAATGCAGGAACTCGATAACCCGGTTCGTGTACCGGACAATGGCCACCGCCAACAATTCAAATTTATCCAAAGAGATAATTGTGAAATTGTTGCGATAAAACGAAACGAAAAGACAGTAGTCGACTGGCTCGGCAGAGAGCAACCCTACTCCGCACTGATACTTGCGCATGGAAGCAGACCCCGCCTGCCATCGATCGCCGGACTGGAGAAGTCCGGTGTATATACATTTCGCGGCCTGGACGATGCACAGCAACTGGCTGCGAGACGTACTCGCTGCCGGAACGTAGTTGTACTGGGTGGTGGTGTGCTCGGACTTGAGGCCGCCAGAGCCATGCGCCAGTTCAATACACGCGTTACTGTGATTGAACATGCAAGTCGTCTCATAATTAGACAAATTGACAGCACTGCCTCTGATCTTCTGCGAGCTGATGTTGAGCGCAGCAACATTCGCATCCTGTTCAAAGAGTCTGTGACGGCACTTAAAGGCAAAGGCAGAGTTGAATCCGTTGTTTGCCGCTCCGGCAGAATATTGCCCTGCGACACGTTTGTGGTTGCAGCCGGCATCAAACCTAACACCGAGTTAGCACAACAAGCGGGACTTGCCATTGCAAGAGGCATTCGCGTTGACCATCGAATGCTCACATCCGACCCTTCAATCTATGCTGTTGGAGAGTGCGCCGAGTACCAGGGGACAGTTTGCGGGCTGGCTGCACCCGCTCTTCAGCAAGCTGCCGTGGCGGCGGCCTGCATAGCGGGACTTAACACCGAATATACCAATACTTATCCAGATACCCTGCTGAAACTGGCCGGCACCAATGTGGTCAGCATTGGTCAGGTGGGCATCAATGAGCCGAGTAGCCAGTTTGCAACCATCACCTACAGAAATAAACAACTAAACGTCTATCGAAAACTGTTTGTTCGACGAGGAAACCTTTCCGGGTTAATCGGCTATGGCTCGTGGCCGGAACTCCGAGATGGACATTGAAACAAAATTCATCATCAAGGAGTCGCCAGCTTTTATGGGTGTTAAAAGCGGCGAAATGAATATGCTGCAGTGGGTAAACGTTTTTATCTTGCACAAGAAGCTCGGCGGAAATCTAAACGAACTTTCCCGGAAGTGGTTCGGACAAGAGTTGCCGGAATTACCCAGCCTGTAGCTAAAGAGTATTGTTGCGTTTTCTTGAGCGCAGCGATCAATTCACGATCGCTGCGTTGTATTCGAAGCGTCGAAAATTGCTACTGACGGCTATGCTAATAATGCGTTCGTCAAACAGACTTCGTTGACGCTTGATAACACCTCCCGGAAATTAGTCGTTAAATAGTGCTTATCCGGAAACAGAGGCGTAGCGAGGTTCACTCTGGTGCGTGATATTTCGCCTACCCTTTTTAGGCGTGTAGTTATAC
>CAYPCS010000104.1:0-18571 GCA_964409275.1 uncultured Granulosicoccaceae bacterium | reverse complement strand
AGAGTTCCGGGATTATCACAAACCAGCGCGGGCAGAATGCCGAAGCTACTAACCGGGAGGTTCTCTATTATCATTCTGAAGCGGAACACTGGCAAGCTCCCTGCCATGGCACGACCAGTGGCCAAAGTCAGACATTACCTGTTTATTGAGCAGATACTATTGTAAGTTTTTGCCGCTCTCCACCACGCCAGACAAACCGCAGGCTTTCCCTGCTAGCCGCTATGCGATGCCGGTTTCGACAGACACTGCCGGATCGCAACCGAGGACACCAGACTCAGTCCAATGGCAATAAGCAAAGACGGCCTGTAGGAATCTGTTTGATCAAACACCCAGCCACTCAGCCAGGGACCAAGCAATCCGGCAAGCCCCCAGGCGGTAAATACCTGCCCGTAGATTCTGGCGGCAGATGCCGTTCCAAAAACATCGATGACCGCTACCGGATACACCGCAATCAAGGCACCATAGCAATAGCCGGTTACACACAAAGCGAGTAACTGAAAGACCGGGTTTGCATCGAACGGAGCCACCAGCGCGAATAAACCAGCTGCAGTTACAACCGGCAGCCATCGGAGAACAAAGACGCTGGATAGACGGTCGGAGAAAAAGCCGGCGCTAAACCCGCCGAGCATGTTGCCCAGCGCCACCGCGGTTGGCGCATAGATCGCAAAGCCGGGCGAATGATTGAGCCATATGGCCAGCCCGTAGGCATGACCAATCACCATCAATCCTGCTGCCACCGCGCTACCGTAGCTGACCCATAGTAAAAAACGCACACGCCTTTTTGACTGGCATAGCACCCGCACGGCGGATTTTACTTCACCCGTGTACCGAGCTCTTGTTCCGTAAAGCACCAAAGAGGCGAGTGCTGCTACAACAACCGTGATAGCCGCCATCACATTCAGCGCGAGTGCATTACCTGCGCGATCAATCAACCAGACAAACATCGACGGGGCCAGGGTAGCTCCAACAGCATAGAATGCAGTCACAAGGCCCATGGCAAAACCCCGGTGCGCAGGCATGGTCTGCCCTGAAAGTTGCAGCGCATAGCCGTATCCAATCCCGTTTGCGCCGCCGAATAACAAGCCGTACCACAGATACAGTTCAATCAGGGTTGAGCTGCGTGCGGCAAGGGCCAGGCCAGTCGCAGCACCGATACCGGCAAGTAGAAATATTGCGGGCGGGTTGAGTTTTGCGAACAGACGGTAGCTGAAAAGCACGGCTACGGTCAGCGACACCAGCGCCAGGGAATAGACCAGACTGGCACTGGCACGATCGGCACCAGGCAGATTTTCCCACTCGGGCAGGAATACTGAAAACGCGTGAATGGTACCAAGCACAAAGGTTAGTGCGGTACACGCAGTGACCGCTAGAACGCGGCGTAAATCCCCCATGGCTCATCCGTCATCCATTTACAGAGACGAACAAACTATCACGGCGAGTGTACTATGCCAAAAAGTGCATCAAGGCCGTGCCAACGAGCCACGGCCTGTGTGATTTTGAAGGTAGGAAAAAGACCCTGAAGTATCAGGGACGCGGCAATCGTCAGGCAATTTCACCGCTGCTTTGAATAACCCGACTCACGATGCCGTACTCAATCGCTTCATTAGTGTCCATCCATTTGTCCCGCTCGATATCAAGACGAACGCGATCAATGTCAGTACCGGTGCGGTTTGTAATAACCTGAGCCAGTCGCTCACGCATTTTGACGATCTGTTCTGCCTGAATAGCGATATCGGAAGCGCTACCACCGGCTCCGCCAGACGGCTGATGGATCAGGAAACGGGTGTTTGGCAGACACAGCCGGTCTTCCTTTTCAGCGGCCAGAAAAATATGAGTGCCGGCACTCGCCACATACCCGGTACCAATAACCTGCACCTTCGGTGCAATGAAACCGATCATATCGTGAATGCTGTCACCTGCTTCCACGTGACCTCCCTGACTGTTGACGAACAGGTGGATTGGATCAGACGACTCTTCAGCCAGCGCCAACAATTGCGCCATAACCCGCTTGGCCATTGTTTGGTTGATTTCTTCACAAATAATGATCTTGCGTGCACTGAACAGTTTCTCGGCAACGGACGCGTCGCCTTTTTCAGCCTGATCTGCCTTTTCTGTCATGGGTGAATCTCCGGGGATAGGTATAAGCTGGTGTTGAGTACGTTTTAGACTTAACGGGCTGTGCACGGAAAGTGCCTAATCTAAACACTCTGCGAGCCAAATTCGGGTTATGTATCGGAATCAGGCACGACATAGGGATGACACCGCCAAAAATCAAGCAGTGTGCCAGTTTTAAACGCTGCCAGGGCACAAGCTGTAATCATTAGCTATTATCGATTCATTTCACCCATCAGCCCATCGATGCAGACGTAACGCGGCACCACCAGTCAAAGACTAATGTGTCATCGCATAGATCAGATAGTTGATCCCAAACCGATAAGCCAGCGACGTCATCGGTAAGGGGTATACCGGATCATCGGCATGCTCCCAGGCATCCCCCATATCCATATTAAAATTTATCGCTACCATCAGGCGATTTTCATCATCATAGATTCCGCGCCAGCGCGGCGGTGTATGGGGCATTTGCGCAATGATATTGTATCCGTCGCTACGCAAGTGTCGGCGGCCAGGTATTTGCGTTCGTTGCTCAAGCTCAAACAGGGCGTGGAGCAATTCGTCTCCAACCGGTATATCGACAATTTCATGATCGGGCAATACATCTTCCAGCACTTGCTGAAACACCAGCCACTGCTGCGGGCCATGAAAATCATCAACGACTAAAAAGCCGCCACGCAGCAAATACTCACGCAGTTGCAACTTTTCACCAGTTCGCAAATGCCAGCGCCCTACTTGCTGTGCAAACAACCAGGGAAAATCGAAAATGGCATTGTCACCCAGACGAATATGACGACTGTCGGGGGCAATATCGATGGTGGTATAACGACTTACTCCCGCATTAAAATGCTCTTCAGCATCGGGCCAGTCAATCGCCCACCACGGGCGTCCCGGGCCCCAATTGCTCATCATGTTGTGATCGAATATTAGCCTGGCAATTTCAAGCTCGTTGCGCGGAGGTGTGGAGGTATCTGTGTTGTCCGCTGAGGCAGCGGCTGAAGCAAAAGTGCAAAACAGCATTAACAGGAGCACAACCGCGGAACGGGCTGACATTCCCCCGAATTTAAAAAACTGATCTGTTTGCACCAGGCACTGTCGTTGTTGCATTTCAGTTTCGCCGTCTGCTTTAACAGGAAATTCGCATGCGCAGGTAGTCCACCTCTATATCAACGGTGACGTCAATCATAAATTCAAAGACCTCGACAGCCCGCGCAGGTTCAAGCTCATAATGCCTGGCGAGATTTTCTGCCAGTTCCAGCACCTTCACTTCCCGGTCCTTGCGCACAATGTATTTCAGCATGCCATCGCGGTCTCCGGCAGTTTCCCGAAACGCATCCGGCATCTCAAGAAACTTTGACTCTGCCACCAGCTTGCCAAGATTCACCCTCTCCATAATGGCAAGCAACGCGACCACATCTGCCGTTACTGTTTCTCCGTACGTGGTTTCGGTCTCACCCGGCGCACAGGCACGTTGTAACCACTGGCAATAAAAATCAATGATACGTTCACCGACACCGCTTTCCATTTCATGTACGGGGCTATCCGGTGCCTCACGGGCGATTATACGGCTGACAGATTTAACATCGCTGTACGATTCCTGTGCGGCAAATGAATAGCGACCCAGCTCCGCATGGCAACGCTCGATTTGAGCAAGTTCGTACTGCAGCAAAGACAGATCGGGTTGTCCGATAACAAGACCAGGCTCGTATACACGCTGGTTGCAGGAAAAACGGGACCGTTTTTTTAGCGCGATGATTATTTCGTTTGCGAGAATATCAAGCCCGGGGCGAATTGTGGCTTGTAGATCGAGATCGGGGTGCGTTGCCATGATGTTCTTCGCTGTCTGGTCTGTATGACGGGTTTAACCAGTGTACCGAAACTGCCGGTTTGGCTATACACACATCGTGGTTTTTGACGACGGTTTTTCTTCCGGCACTGCACCGATCACGCTCTGGCAGCAATACAGTTACTGCGGACAAAATCAGATTCGGGCACAATTCAGGTCTGAAAAGCCTTGTTTGCGGCCACCAAATCATTCCGGACGATTGAGCCGAATTCAGCAACATACCCGGACCCGCAACGCAACAGTTGTCGCCTGCCCGCCTACACTGATACTCTGCCAGGGCCTATTGCCTGCGGGCTGAGCCTTGCCCCGTATTGTATAAAACGGGTTTGAAAAACGGGCAAACTCTCATGCACAGCGTTTGAACGTTTCACACACCAGCGGAGGAATACGTGACCGAGCAAAAGAAATTCAAGCGGCGTAGTCAAGCCTGGTTTGATAACCCGTCAAACCCTTCCATGACAGCCCTTTATGTCGAGCGATACCTCAATTACGGACTGACGCGCGGTGAACTGCAATCCGGTAAACCGGTTATCGGGATTGCACAAACCGGCAGCGATCTCTCACCCTGCAATCGTGCTCATCTGGAAAATGCCAAACGGGTGCGCGAGGGTATTCGTGAAGCCGGCGGTATCGCCATTGAATTTCCGGTACATCCGATTCAGGAAACCTCTCGCCGCCCGACGGCTGCCATAGACCGGAATCTGGCCTATCTTGGATTGGTTGAGATACTCCACGGCTATCCGCTTGACGGTGTGGTCCTGACCACCGGTTGCGACAAAACCACACCCGCCTGCCTAATGGCCGCTGCTACGGCCAATCTGCCAGCTATTGTTTTATCCGGCGGCCCCATGCTCGACGGCTGGTACGACGGAAAACTGGCGGGGTCAGGAACTATTGTCTGGGCATCTCGTCTGCGAATGGCCGCGGGCGAAATCGACTATGACGAATTTATGGAAATCACCGCGTCAGCGGCAACCTCCCCCGGTCATTGCAACACGATGGGCACAGCCTCGACCATGAATGCACTGGCCGAAGGCCTGGGAATGTCATTGCCGGGTTGCGCCGCCATACCGGCGCCTTACCGGGAACGCTACCAGATAGCCTATGAAACCGGCAAACGCATCGTTGACATGGTGGAAGAAAACCTGACTCCATCAAAAATAATGACCAGTGAGGCATTTGAAAACACCATCGCTTTAAACTCCGCCATTGGTGGTTCAACCAATGCTCCCATTCATATCAACGCCATAGCCAATTGCATGAATGTGCCACTGTCGATACAGGATTGGGAGACGCACGGTTACGAGATTCCATTGATGGTAAACATGCAACCTGCCGGAGAATATCTTGGTGAACTGTTTTATCGTGCCGGTGGAGTACCGGCGGTGCTTGGCGAACTGCAGCGCAACGGCGTGCTAAAAGAAGCAATGACTGTCAATGGTAAAACAATTGCGGAAAACTGCAGCGAGGTTCATACAAGTGACGAACGCGTCATTAAAACCTTTGAATCACCCATGCGGTCCAACGCCGGCTTTCTGGTAATGTCAGGCAACCTGTTTGATTCAGCGGTACTGAAATCCAGTGTAATCAGCAAAGAATTTGCCGAAAGATTTTTAAACAAACCCGGGAGTGAAGGGGTATTCGAAGGCCGCGCCATTGTCTTTGAAGGCTCTGAGGACTACCACGACAGACTCAACGATCCGTCTTTAAATATAGACGCGAGTTGCATTCTGGTGATGCGCGGTACCGGTCCCATCGGCTGGCCGGGCTCCGCAGAGGTAGTCAATATGCAACCACCTGATGCGCTTATCAAAGCCGGGGTTACCGAACTGCCCTGCATCGGTGATGGCCGGCAATCCGGTACATCGGCAAGTCCTTCTATCCTCAACGCATCTCCGGAGTCGGCGGCAGGTGGCGGGCTGTCACTGTTGCAAACAGACGATATCATCAGGATTGATATGAATAATCGTCGCGTCGATATGCTGGTAGACGACGCTACTTTAAAGACCCGACGCGACAGCAACACCACGAGCTATCCGGCTGATCAGACTCCGTGGCAAAACATGTATCGAAGTACAGTTGGTCAGCTTGCCCACGGTGCTTGTATAGAACTTGCCGAGGCCTATCATTGCGTCACCGATGAGCTTCCCAGACATAACCACTAGCACACTACCACTGGCACATTACCACTGGCCGTACATAACAACGCACACAGCAGAGACTACTAATGAATATTCTGATAACCGGGGGCGCAGGCTTTATCGGTCAGCGCGTAGCCATGGAGTGCCTAAAGAGAGGGCACTTGCAACTCGACGGAAAGCGCTCGGACGATATCGTTAACATCTGTCTTACCGACAACGCAGAACCGCCTTTTTGGCATCAGGGGTTACGCGAAAATACACAGATTACCACGAGCTTTGGCGATATCAGTGATAAAGCCTATGTGAATTCACTGTTCGACAACGAGATCCATGTGGTATTCCACCTGGCATCAATTGTCAGTGGACAGGGTGAGCAGGACTTTGACCTTGCGATGCGGGTAAATGTCGATGGTGCGCGCTATTTGTTCGAAGCCATACGAGGGCAAAATAATAGTACGCGTGTAGTGTTTGCCAGTTCTGTCGCCGCCTTTGGAGGTGACAACATGCCGGAAACCGTCAGCGACTACTCCAAACAAACACCCCAGACCACCTATGGTGTCACCAAGGTGATTGGGGAACTGCTGATAAACGACTATAGCCGCAAGGGATTTCTCGATGGCCGAAGTGCCCGGTTGCCAACCGTAATTGTCAGACCGGGCAAACCCAATCTCGCTGCCTCCAGTTTTGTTAGCGGACTTTTTCGCGAACCGCTCAATGGAGAACCCTGCGTGATTCCGGTTGACCCGTCACAGTTAATGCCGGTGCTGGGTTATCGAAGCATTGTTAACGGCATCATTAAACTCGCCGAACTGCCAGCCGGAAAACTGGGGTCTGATCGCGCTGTCGGTCTACCGGCATTCAATGCTACCGTTCAGCAGTTGATCGACGCGCTAAAGAATGCAGCCGGCAACAGGCACCTGGGCGAACATATTATGAAGAAGGATGAAACCATCGCTGCCATCTGCGCAGGATGGCCGCAGATGGCCGACACAAGCAGAGGCGTAGAACTGGGATTGCCGAAGGAAAATTCAATTGAAGAAATAGTGCACGCCTATATTGAAGACTATCTGGAAGAATCAACCTCATGAGTCAGGAAACCTCAACCATCAGCTGGCTGCAAAAACCCGGCGCAGAAACAGGCTTTGTAAAGTTAACCGACAAAGATAATGTAGCCGTCGCCTTACGTGATATTGCCAGTGGTGAAACCGTGGAGAGCATCACCACTTGTAACGATATACCCCGTGGTCACAAGCTGGCACTGCAGGAAATTAAACGTGGCGAGCAGGTTATCAAGTACGCACAAATCATAGGCTACGCAAGCGACAATATTCCCGCCGGCGATCATATTCATACGCACAATATCGAGTTTCGATCGACAGATCACCAGTATGAGTACAGCGTCGACAATACCCCACCGGATATTCTACCTGTGGAGTCTCGCGCCACTTTTCAGGGCTATCAACGCGCCGATGGTCAAGTCGGAACCCGCAACTACATCGCCATACTCGCCAGTGTTAATTGCTCGGCCACGGCAGTACAACACATAGCCAATGCCTTTACTCCCGAGCTGCTGCAAGACTATCCCAACATTGACGGCGTAGTCGGATTCTCGCACAGCACCGGTTGTGGTCTGGCTGATTCCGGCGACGGGTTCGATAATTTGCAACGCGTACTTTGGGGCTATGCACAACATGCAAATGTTGCCGGCGTATTACTGGTGGGGCTGGGCTGCGAGGTCAATCAAATAAGCGCGCTGGTCGAACAATACAAAATGGAACGCGGTCCGCTATTGAGAACCATGAATATCCAGTCCGTCGGCGGTCATCTAAAAACAGTGGCAGCCGGGGTGGCACGCATCAAGGAAATGCTGCCGCAAGCCAATGATTGCAAACGAACCCCCTGCCCGGCCTCCGCGCTGACACTTGCGTTGCAGTGCGGCGGTTCAGATGCCTGGTCCGGAATCACGGCCAATCCGGCGCTCGGATATGCAGCAGACCTGCTGGTGCAGAACGGAGGAACGGCTGTTCTTGCGGAGACTCCTGAAGTTTATGGAGCGGAACATTTACTAACGCGCCGCGCCAGCGATGAAGCCGTTGGTAAAAAACTGATAGACCGCATTCTCTGGTGGGAGGATTACGTTTCCCGTAATGGTGGCTCTATGGACAACAATCCATCACCGGGTAACAAGCTCGGCGGCCTGACGACCATTCTCGAAAAATCACTGGGCGCCGTAGCCAAGGGCGGCACAACCCGGCTGAATGGCGTATATCGTTACGCAGAGAAAATTGATCGCAACGGCTTTGTGTTTATGGATAGCCCGGGCTACGACCCGGCGTCGATCACTGGAGAAGTGGCTGGCGGCTGCAATCTGGTAGCGTTCACTACCGGGCGGGGATCAACCTATGGATGCAAGCCGTCACCCAGCATCAAAATCGCTACCAACACCGAGATGTTCAACCGCATGCAGGGCGATATGGATATCAACGCCGGCCGCATCGTATCTGACGGCGCCAGCATCGCCGAAGTCGGACAGGAAATTTTCGACAAGCTGCTGGACATCGCCTCAGGTAGCCCAAGTCTGAGTGAACAGTTGGGACTGGGTGATCATGAATTTGTTCCGTGGCAAGTTGGTGCAACAATGTGACCCGGTACATGGTCATTGAGCGTTTTAAAAGCGGCTGCTATGCCTCAGTCTATGAACGCTACCATAAAGCGGGACGCCTGTTGCCAGACGGCTTGCACTACCTGAATTCCTGGCGCACCGAAGAGGGCAATAAACAGGGCGAGCTATGTTTTCAGTTGATGGAAACCAGTGATTACTCGCTATTTGCAGAATGGACCGCGAAGTGGAGTGATCTGGTCGAATTCGAAATCTATGCGCTGGCTGAGGATACGCAAAAATCATGAGCCCTATTACTGCAAAGGATATCAACCGGTTCTGGTTTTCCGAAACAGACCGAAAACTGTGGTTTAAAAAGGACCATGACTTTGATCAGCTACTGATTAAGCGCTTTAGCAACTTGCACCAACAGGCTGCCCGCGCCGAACTCTATTCCTGGCGCACAACCGCCGAAGGACGCCTCTCGGAGATAATTGTTCTCGATCAGTTCTCACGCAATATGCACCGGAATTCAGCACTCGCGTTCGCAAGCGACCCGCTGGCACTTGCCCTGGCGCAGGAGGCTGTCGCTCAGGGCGATGATCAAAAGCTCTCGCCCGAAGAACGCGTCTTTTTATACATGCCCTATATGCACAGCGAATCTCTGGCTATACATGATGTAGCGATAGAACTTTTCACAGAATTGGGGATTGAAAACAACCTTGACTATGAAAAGAGACATCGCGCCATCATCGAAACCTACAAACGCTATCCGCACCGGAATGAAGTACTGGGAAGAGAATCAACTGCCGCAGAGATCGAGTTTCTGTCCACGCCCGGATCATCATTTTAGCAAGTAAGCAAAGCAGTCTGCCGCAGGCTATGACCAGAGACGTTACAGATTGCCTGGCCAGAGTATCCGGCGTTTGCTCCGGGCATGCGTTAAACAGAGTCAACAAGCCCGGTCTATCGACACCGGACAGCTCAATATAAGCCGGTTCTGTCCGATCACTAATTTAGTGCCCTTGCGGATTCGTCGTTTGGCGTGAGTCACACAGGTGCGGGAGAATTTACCAAACGGGTAAACGATCGCGATGTTCTGTGCAGTTCGCTGCATTTCCGCTTGCTGGCTGATTGTGCGGCGAAGAAAAAGAACATTGATGGAGTTCACCAGTTGACTGGATCCCGGGAAACCGATTATCAATACGATATTGAAGACTCAACCTTCGAAATCGATAGCCCGTCGGTGGCTAACGATGAGGTAATCGCTGAGACCACCCCTGCCCGACTCGGATCTCGGGGAACCGGCCCCGCCACAGTTGAAGATGAACTTCAGTACTATCGGAAAAAGGCAATACATCAGGATATCCTGATTTTCGAAATGCGCGCATTGCTGCAGTCCGGCAAGGGATTCGGCAACATATTGAATCTCAGGGAACTGTTGGGCAACTTCATGGCAGTTGTGCGTGAAAAGTACGGTGCGGTCAACAGTACAGTTTTACTTCGCGACGATCTTGAACCCGGCCACAACTATTACCGGGTTAAATCGCATTCGGGACTTGATCCGGAATTTTTACTCAGTGACTCCACCAGCGAGTCACTGTTCATGTTCAAGTTCCCGCAGGACAACGGACTGCTGTGGCAAATTATTCGACAGGGAAACGTTTTCAGCGTACGCGACTTACAAGGCGATCCGCGCTTCGACACCGCCTGGCGCACATGGCATCTAGGTATTCTGAAATCAGATCTGTGGTGCCCGCTGATTAAAAACGGAGAAGTTCTGGGCATTCTGACCCTCGGTGAGAAATTCGACGGCAAGCAGATAAGCGAGGATGAATATCCCTTTCTGCAAGAGCTCGCCTCCATTGCCACCACTAACATTGACTCAACACTGAAGTACGAAAAAAACCAGCGGATTCTGCGTAATATTCAGACCCTGTACGATGTTAATCAGCAGCTGGCTAATGTTAACGACTTTAAAAGGCTGTGCATTGAAACCCTGTCGACCGCTGTTGACGCCGTCAGCGCGCAGAAAGGCAATCTTATGTTGCTGAATAAAGCAACAGGCAAGCTGGAGATCAGAGTCGTCTGGGGGAATATACCCAGACACGTTCGAGACGACATTAACAACGGTATCACTTCGACCAAGTCATTTAACATTGGCGAAGGTATTGCCGGGCAATGTGCGGCGGAACGAAAGCCTATTCGCAAGAACGACAAAAAGTACATTGAGCAAATCGGAAAAAACGTAGTCTACTGCATCTGTTGCGTGCCGCTGATGCGAGGCGACGAGGTGGAAGGGGTTATTGCACTTACCAATAAGGTAAGAACCAATGAAGAGGGAATCCGCGTACTAAACCAGATCGGACGTTTTTCCGAAGAAGACTTGAGCCTTTGCCAGGGTCTCGCAGACCAGGCTGCGGTGAATCTGCACAAGAGTCGCTTGTACAACAAGTCAATCACTGATCAGATGACCGGCCTCTACAACACACGCCACTTCGAAGACACATTAGTCAAGCATCTGGACATGGCGATCAGCAGTGACAAGCCGCTGTGCCTGGCAGTATCGGATATCGATCACTTCAAAAAATTTAATGACACTCACGGTCACAAAGCCGGAGACGCTGTTTTGCAAACGGTCGCAAGAGTAATGGAAAGCAGCATCAGACCGGGTACGGCCGATCATGTGTTTCGCTATGGTGGCGAAGAGTTTTGCATGTTATTGCCTGACACAGAGCCAGAAGAAGCTGCAGAGCTAATGGAGCAATACAGAAAACGGGTAGAGTCGCATACTGTCGTGCACGAAGGCAAGGAGATGTCAGTTACTGTTTCCATCGGTATCTCCTGTGCCCCGAAAGATTCCGTTGATGAAAAGAAGTTGTTTGAACGCGCAGACGAATGTCTCTACGTTGCGAAAGAAAACGGTCGCAACCAGGTCAACACCTACTTCCAGGGGCTAAAGCTTCGCTACGGAGATAAAGTAGACGTCACTCTGTTAAAACAGGTGATTCAGGAGCAGGACCGACAATCGACCGATACATAGCCGTTTACCCTGATGTTTAAATCAGGTAACCGCGTGAATTTTTAGCGAGTTCGACTGATTACTCTTTTCAAGGAAACCCTTGATCTCTTTTAGCTCTACGCGATGAGATATCAGGCGGTCAATGTCAGGTCCGATTTGTTCAATCGCCGTCAACGCCTCAGGGATATTGTGGTTCAGGGAATGAGTACCCGCCATGCGGATCTGGCGGCGGAAAACATCATGCGGGGAGACTGAAATGGTTTTGCCCGGGGGACACACACCAAAGAAAAGCACGTTGCCACCATTGGCAGTGTAGTCGATTAATTTTTCAGCAACCTGTGGTACACCAGTGGCATCCACTGCCAGATCAACCGTTTTTTCCAGAGCGATGACGTCACTGGAGCCAGCCGCTACGGACTTGAGCCCGAAAGATTCGGCCAGCACTAATCGCGACTCGTCAATATCGGCCATGGTTATATCGTTAACACCTTTTGTACGCAGTGATAACGCCATCAGCATACCAATAGGGCCTGCACCAAATATCAACGCGTTGTCCACCGTGTCGGTTTCAATTGCGTCTAATCCGTTCAGAACGCAACCAACCGGTTCCGCCAGGGCAGCTGTCCCGTACCCCAGATCTGCAATCGGGAAAATATTGTTCTGATGTACAACGCTATACTCTGCAAAGCCACCATGCTGTGTAACACCATACGCACCCAGAGTGTCGCAAAGGTTAGTCAGGCCTTTCTTGCACGCTCTGCACTGGCCACAGTGAATATTAGGGTCGACGACCACCCGGTCACCGGTTGAAAAACCACTTACATCAGCCCCGGTGGCAATAACCTCACCTGCGTATTCATGGCCGGGAACAACAGGAAATGTAGAATTGCCATATCGACCATGCAGTATATCAATGTCCGTATGGCAGATACCGCTGGCGTGTACATGAATGACGACTTCTTCCGCGCCCGGCTGAGGATCTGCAAGATCGCTGTTCTTCACTTCCCCAAGGGATTGATACGTAATTGCTTTCATATTTAATCTCGGTCGAAGTTTCTCAAGCCAGGTATTGTTCTATCGCAGCAGAGGTGCCGCTTTTCCAAATACCGGAAAGCGCACTCGCAAACGCTTCTGTGAAGTGCCGATCGCTGGCAAGCGGTCCGTACACATCACCCATTTCGAGCCACTTCTGCGGATCACTTTTCGCAAGTAACGCTTGAGCGCTTAATCGGTCCCAGCGAGGATCATTGGGCGGAATCTCCGCACCTGAATCAGTGGTTCCAAAACAGTAGCGGCACCACAATGCACACTCCAGTGCAAGACCGTCAATCGACTGTTGCTGCCCAAGGCGTGCTTCAATCACCGGCAAAATAAATTTAGGCTGTCGATTTAGTCCGTCAAAACACAGCCGTGGAATAGTATCCCCTACTGCCTCGTTAGAGAAACGTTCGACAATCTTCTTATAATACTCATCGAAACTAACTCCCGGTATTTTCACAAGCGTGGGTATGATCTCCTCGTATTCGAGCTTGTCCAAATAGCCGGCAACCAACGGATGTTGCATTGCATCGTGAACGTAGTGAATATCCAGCAGACCTGCCAGATAGGCAATTGATGCATGACCACCATTCAAAATACGTAATTTCATCAATTCGTACGGGGCGACATCTTCGACAAACTCTACACCTACTTTTTCCAGCGCTGGTCGGCCAGCGGGAAAGTTATCTTCCAGCACCCACTGATGAAAAGGCTCGCAGACTACTGGCGCGGCATCTTCAATACCGAATTTGTCTTCTACAATACCGATTTCGCGTTTTGTAGTGGCCGGAGTGATGCAGTCCACCATGGAATTGGGAAAGGCTACATTCGATGCAATCCAGCTGTGTAATGCTGCATCGATTTTATTGGCGAGCCCGAGAACCGCTTGCTCTGCCATCCGTCCGTTCTCCGGCAAATTGTCGCACGACATTACAGTGAACGGCTCTACACCGTTGTCTTTGCGTTTTTGCAGAGCAGCGATAATGATACCGAAGACGGTAGTCGGTGAATCAGGATTGTTGGCATCGGCGAGGATGTCCGCATGTGCCTCGTCAAACCCTCCTGTTTGTGCATCTACAAAATAGCCACCTTCAGTGACAGTTAAGGACACAATACGAATCTCTGGCCGCGACATAGCCTCGATAACCGCCTGTGGATTGACTTCAAAAAAATCAATCATGGCACCCGTTACTCTGCCACTAAGCTGCTCAGGATCTAGCTCAATTACCGTAGTTAACCAATCCTGCGATCGGAGTTTGGCCCGCATGACTTCATCGTATTTAGTGACACCGGCGCCAACAACTGCCCAGTCATGATCGAGTCCCATCTCGAACAGGCGATGCAAATAAACACTCTGATGTGCTCGGTGAAAATTGCCAACACCCACGTGAAGAATACCGGGCGACAGGTCCGCCTGACGATAGGACGGCACGGCCACTCTGTCAGCGATTTGATCAAGGTTGGCGACCGACAGCTTAACAGTCATTGTATATTCCGTAAAAAAACGTGTGTCGAGTCAAGGTAAAAACGAGACTGTCGTGATCATCGGGCGGGAAATTATACATATCACACAGGATAGATTGAGCACTTGGGAAACCGCCCGCTCGCACAGCAGACGTACGTTGTATGGTTACCACCCGACTAACTCATCCACTGGCCGCCATCGACGTTGTAGGTTTGTGCCACAACGTAATCGGCATCCCCGGAGGCGAGAAATATGGCCATACCGGTCAGGTCATCCGCTACACCCATGCGTCCAAACGGAACAGCCTCACCGACTTCCTTTTTCTTTTGCCCCGGTGCCTTGTTCTCGTATTTTGCAAAAAAGGCATCGACGCCGTCCCAGTGCTCTCCATCCACCACGCCAGGTGAAATTGCATTCACGTTTATGCCGTGTTTTATAAGATCCATTCCTGCCGATTGGGTTAAAGAGATGATTGCTGCCTTGGTCGCGCAATAAACCGCCACCAGTCCTTCACCACGACGGCCAGCCTGGCTAGCCATATTTATGATTTTACCGCCCTCGCCGCGTTCGATCATGTGCTTCGCGACAGCTTGCAACGTAAACAGGGAGCCCGCGAAGTTAACTGCAAAGACCTGTTCATAATCCTCGCGCTTGATGTCGACTATGGGCGCTGCAGTGAACAACGCAGCATTATTAACAAGGATATCTATTTGGCCGGTTCTCTGGATGGTCTCGGCTACCGCGGAATCAATGCTGTCCTGTTTGGTAACATCCATGTGCACAGCGATAGCGTTATTACCAATCTCGTTTGCTGTTGCGCGGGCAGCTTCGAGATTTATATCTGCAACGCAAACACTCGCGCCTTCCTGCACATAGGCTTGCGCAAATGACTTGCCTATTCCACGAGCCGAGCCTGTGATCAGCGCTGTTTTCCCTAACAGCCGGCTCATGCTATGGCCATACCCTGACTGTCAAACTTGTAGATATGGTCCGGGTGGGCACCGAGGTACACCGTATCTCCGTGTTGTACATTGATCTCGCCATTTACTCGTGCAGTGAGAATTAAATCGTCCACATGTACCCGAAAAAACGTATCTGATCCAAGATGTTCCGTAACACCCACTACTCCGCTCCATTCGCCACTGTCACTCGATACATTGAAGTGCTCCGGACGAATGCCTATTGAGTGCGCGTTATATCTATCGGCGTGTGAGCCGGTTAGAAAGTTCATTTTCGGAGAGCCTATAAATTCCGCTACAAACCGGTTTCGAGGGTTGCGATATAACTCCAGCGGCGAGCCAACTTGCTCAATATAACCGTCTGACAGAACGACAATTTTGTCAGCCATGGTCATTGCCTCCACCTGATCGTGCGTGACATAGATCATGGTGGTTTTAAGCTTCTGGTGAAGCTCGGAAATTTCCAGCCGCATATTAACCCGCAAGGCAGCGTCAAGATTTGACAGTGGCTCATCAAACAAAAATGCTTCCGGTTCCCGAACAATTGCCCGCCCGATGGCTACACGCTGTCGCTGCCCGCCGGACAATTGCCCGGGTCGACGCTTTAAATAGTCCGTCAGGTTCAGTACCTCTGCTGCAGCTTCAATTTTTTGTTTGGCTTCAGCACGCGGGATTTTTGCCATCTTTAAAGGAAAGCCGATATTCTTGCGTACTGACATATGCGGGTACAGCGCATACGACTGAAACACCATGGCAAGTCCACGCTTGGCAGGCGGGACGCTTGTGGCATCCTTACCATCGATCAGCACCTGCCCGCTGCTAACATCCTCCAGCCCTGCAATAAGTCTCAGTAGAGTCGACTTTCCGCAACCGGATGGTCCTACAAACACGACAAACTCACCATCCTCCACCGTGAGGTCGATCGGATGAATAACCTCAAGTTCGCCGAAACTTTTGGTGATCTGTTTTAGTGTGATTTGTCCCATTTGTATTCTCTTTTATTCAGGCCTATTTGACCGCACCAAAAGTCAAACCACGCACCAGTTGCTTCTGGCTAAACCACCCTAGAATTACTATGGGTGCGATAGCCATTGTCGAAGCTGCCGACAGTTTCGCGTAGAACAAACCTTCCGGGCTTGAAAAACTGGCTATAAACTGGGTTAACGGCGCTGCCTTCGCGGCAGTAAGATTAAGTGTCCAGAAGGCTTCGTTCCACGCCAGTATAATGTTCAACAGCATCGTTGAAGCGATACCTGGAAGAGCCATCGGGGTAAGCACATGCGCTATTTCATGGAACAGGCTTGCCCCGTCCATTCGCGCTGCCTCAAGAATATCGTTTGGAATTTCCTTGAAGTAGGTATAAAGCATCCAGACAATTATGGGCAGATTAATCAGTGTCAGAATGATCACCAGGCCCAAACGGGTATCCAGCAAGCCGGTGTCACGAAACAACAGGTAAATAGGAATAAGCACTCCCACCGGTGGAAGCATTTTCGTAGATAACATCCACATCAAAATATTTTTAGTCTGTTTGCCTGGTACAAAAGCCATTGCCCATGCGGCAGGCACTGCAATCAGCAACCCCAGGAATGTGGAACCAAAAGAGATTACCACGGAATTCATGAAGTGCTTAAAGTAGTCAGACCGCCGTTGCACTGCCTCGTAGGCAGACAAATTCCAGTCAAAAGAAAGGAACAACGGTGGTGATGTTATTGCCTGTTCCTCGGTTTTGAAACCGGTGAGGAATGTCCACAGTATCGGGAAAAATATAAGAAAGGCGATAGTCCACGCCAGCGCGGATAACATTATCTTGCGGTTTTTTGATATTGCACGAGCCATTAGTTTTCTCCGAGCCTCCGGCTTATGCGTCCAGGTTTTTACCAATCATCCACATCAGGAAGATTGCAACAATATTGGCCAAAATAATCGCTATTACGCCACCCGCTGAACCACCGCCCACATCGAACTGCAATAGTGATTGAACGTACACCAAATACGTCAGGTTAGTCGACGCGTTACCAGGGCCACCATTGGTGGTTACCTGTATCTCCGCAAATATCGAAAGTAAAAATATTGTCTGAATCAAAATCACAACAGTGATTGCTCTGGCAAGATGTGGCAGAACCAGATAAAAGAAGCGTCTGAAACTCCCCGCCCCGTCCATCTCGGCTGCCTCCTGTTGTTCTATGTCAAGTGACTGAAGAGATGTCAGCAAAATGAGGGTGGCAAACGGCAACCACTGCCACGCGACAATGCACATAATTGAACCCAATGGTGCCTGCCCGAAGAAATCAAATGGTTGTAAACCGACCAGACTTGTAAAATACGCAAAGAGTCCGCTGACCGGATTCATAAACATGTTTTTCCAAATCAGTGCAGATACGGTTGGCATAACAAAGAATGGCGCAATAACAAGAACACGAACAATGCCTTGTCCAAAAATTGGCTGATTAAGCAGCAGGGCTAAAAGTATTCCGCCAATAACGGTAATAGCTAATACACCACCGACCAGAAAGAGTGTGTTATAGATGGATTCCAGAAAAGATGGATCAGTCAGAAACCATTTGTAGTTCTTAAATCCTGTAAATGACTCCTCTCCCGGAGACAACAGGTTGTAGCGCAAAAAAGAGAAATAGAGCGTCATGCCCAGTGGTATGAGCATCCAGCCAAGAAGCACGAGCACGGCCGGGGAAATCATCAGACGAGCGGCTGCTCGCGAATGCTGTGTCGCCATGGTAGCTGTCTGCAGGTAGCCTGTTAGAAATTATAAAGTGTGAAACTAAAAAAAGGGCCAGCGGATTGCTGGCCCTTTTCGATACCCGGAACTGATTAGTACCCGGCTTTTTCCATTTCACGTGCTGCGAATGCCTGGCTCTTCTCAAGAGCTTCTTCAACACTCATCTGACCTGCAAGAGCTGCTGCAACCTGCTGTCCAACAAAGTTACCAATACCCTGGAATTCAGGGATAGCAACAAACTGAACACCTGTGTAGGGCACAGGATCACGAGTCGGGTCTGCAGGATTCACAGAAAGGATAGCTTCCACGATAGTGTTTGCGAAAGGAGCAGCTTCCAGACGGCGAGCGTCCTCTTCAACTGATTTACGGGTACCTGATGGAACTGCAACCCAGCCTTTTGCTTCACCAACACTCTCAAAGTACTCTTTGGAAGTAGCCCACTTCAGGAAGCTCTTGGCAGTATCAACTTTCTTGGAGCTCTGTGGAATAGCAAGCGCCCAGGACCAGAACCAGCCCGTGCCCTTATCAGTTTCCTGCATAGGAGCTTTGAAAAAGTCAGTTTTGTCTGCAACAGTCGATGTTTCCGGGTTGCGAACGTCACCAGCAGCTGATGTAGCATCAACCCATGTTGCACATTTGCCATCTTTGAACA
>CAYPCS010000103.1:0-18799 GCA_964409275.1 uncultured Granulosicoccaceae bacterium | reverse complement strand
AAAAGAACGGATGTTGCGGGCGGTTCTACCGCGTAGCGGTTTAGTCCGTTGACCCTTTCCGGCCATTTTTGCCAATACTAATACTCTGACGTATGCTTCTATAACTCTAACTGGAAGGCAGTAATTGGTATTAATTTCCATACCGCAGGTTTAACTGGAAAGTTATTTTTGAAAGGTCCGTCAATACCCTGGCAACTTCATAAGCAAGCGTAGAGTCAGCAATGGCACTAAACCAATCGGGGTATCTAGAGCCTCCCCCGGTTGGCTGTCTTTTTTATAATACTTAAATATCCCGAATTAAGGGTCCTGATTTACGACTGCAGTCATTATCAACCATTGAATACTACTCACTGAATCCATGTTTTGCAGACTCTTCAGAACCGTGAGAGTTATGTGATATTTGATTTTCGCTATTGGTTAATTGTTGCGGAGTATGTGAAGCTGGTGGTTGCGGAGAACCTCGCCGAAGTACCGAACCAGAGAGTTGATATACGATGATGAGTAGCGTTGTTACAGCGTACAACCACCGTAGGTTTGGATCTTGTAAGAGACGTGTTCCCAACGAGAAACTTACTTGATCAGGGCTTTGCGTAAATGCAGTGCCTTGACGACTAGAGCTCCGACCTGACCCCCCAAACGTTTTACTAGGAGATGGAGAGAAAACATCAACAGAGATACTATTAGTTGTTGCTTTCATTAACATTGCCTGCCCAAGGGGATCAGTAAGCGAGATATCTACAATTCCCCACCATATTGAACTGGCTTGCTCTGTGCTTTTTGCGTTCGTAACACGCGACCCCCCCGGAAGTGTTAACTCCTCAACTAAATATAGCGCATTGGGCTTGAAAGGCCCCCAATTAAGAGGAAACACAAATAAAAATCGATCTATAGATCTTCCATAAATCGTCAAGGTATTCTCCAACGAAACTAGTGTTTCATCGCTAGGAGCGGAAATATTTTCTGAACCAGTAGTTAACTTACCGTTTGCCGGAAGTCGGATATGACTTGGTGATGAACATTCGTCTTCTTTTCCTCCTATTCGATAACTTAGAAATTCTTCAGATTGATGTAAAAACTCCCCGTTACTATATACCTTCCAATTGCCTAGTAGATTAATGTAGAGCGGCTTTCCAATAGCTCGAGAGTACTGAGCTTTGGCACCTGATTTTGGAACCAAACTCAGATATTTTTCACAACGCAACTCAATATCATTCCATGCGATTGGCAGATTAATTCGTGCTGCTTCGTCATCAACGACTTCTATTTCAATCGTTTCCGTTAGCGACTCTATAGACACCATTGCAGATGGAATAGGTAAAGAGACAGCCACGAGAAAACAAAACAACAAAATTAATGTTGTTAACCCCAAGGATTTATATTGATTACTTCTATTTCTAAAGGCAACGAAAAGAAGATAAAACTGTCTCATATATTTCAATACCTGATAACAAATTCATCAACTCTCATGGAACTATTTTTTGGCTTACGAAATAAAGTAATTCTCTGATTCTCAGATCGTTTTATGGTTATTGACTGAAAGCTGATGGAGCAAATAACATCGAAACTCACGCTTCGACTTAGGGGATTCGAAGTACAATATTGTGACCCCGGAAACTCATGTGCGTCATTCACTACTAGTTTTTCAATCCAACTTCCACGAGAATTAAAAAAGAAATTGACATTATCGCTGAGCTCATTAGTCGACATTGGAAGCACGGTCTTCCCTTTCAGTTGGTCGCAGCTTTCAGTCAAATATGATATGGAGGCGAAGTCTTCTTGACTGTATTGATTTATCTGTTCTAGGTAGTTGCCTTTTACATAACTGGAAATGTGAAGTTTTCGTTTAATCCCAGGCGGTGCTTCGAGTTCGCCGTGAGCGCTGTATAGCCCATCTCGTGTTTTAGCCTTAAAACAAATTTTATACCCGATTCCGCTCTGTGGTGCTAAAACACTTATTTTTTTTGGCTGTAATACTCCATCGATACTCCCAGCCCACACACCTACGAGCAAATTTCCGCCAATCGGTGAATCTTTATTGTATGCTTCTGTAACGTCTCCAACTAACAACTCTGTACCATAGACAATTTCGCCAAGGATCAAGGCAATGCCCACAATAGGGAATCGAGCAAACTTAAATTTTTTTGAATTCATGTGGAAAAGCCTCGCCTTCGTAGTTTTCCTTGTTAGTCAACTGATTTGCTTAGCAACTGCCGCTACCGTGTATATTGAAACAGAATCTCACGACGGGCAAGGGCTAGCATTTAATTATGACAACCAATGCTTATTGGTTACTGCGGCTCATGTGGTCGGATCAGTGGGCGCAATGACTAAAATCGTTGGTGAGGGAGGTGAGATCTATGGAGCAAAGGTAATCGACAAAGATCCAGAACTAGATCTCGCGCTTCTGGATGTTTTGCGTGATGGTGAATCGGGTGCTATTGGAAACAGAATCTGTCGCGTGAGGACGAGTGGCAACCTGCAAACAACAAAAGCTGTTGGTATTGCCGACCAAGTGGCAAATAAAAAGGCCAGAATAGGTTGGATCGAGAGAGTGCCGTCAAGGTCAGGTGGGTTAGAAAACATCATGTTCGATGGGTACTTTAACCCAATAGAAAGTGGTATCAAGGTAATCCCACTTACAGAACATCAGATATTGAGTGGCGATAGTGGCGCACCCGCCTGGCTAATTTTCTCAGATTATGACGGCACTCAAGAGAGGTACCAAAACCAGTTGGAGAACCGCATGCGAAATGGATCCTCAGGTTTATTTCTCGGGATCGTCAGCACTTCCTCTATAGACGGTATCCAGCTGATCCCCGCTGACATTGTGCGTGATTACATACTCAAAGCATTAACGGGAATGAAATGGTCCAACATTCAGGTTTTACCAGAATCTGTATCAGTGACAAAAAGAGCAAGAGGGCCGTTACCCGGAGCATTCGGTACGTTAGGCAGTGGACTAGGGATTCTCCCATCGTTTGGGAAACGTTCACTTAGCTTGGAAATCGACTTTGGAATCAGGGATTTTCCACTTACGTCGATTGAAATTGAGTATACGAATCCAACAGGAGCGATGGATGTTGGCAAAGCGCGACAATACTTTCCACTTAACCTTATGACAAGTCGGTTCAGACCTGATGAGACCATTCCTGATAGAGAAAAAAGATATAAGAATGAGAGATGTAGCATCATATATCCAAAAGACAGCACCCTTGAAAAGCGCATAAGCTCCAAAGGTAGGCAAATTACTTCGACTTGTAAGCTTGATGCGCCGAAGGTTGTTCGAGCCGCTAGATTACTCGTCATCTCAAACCCTGCAGATGTGAAATCAATCAGATTCATAACCTCTGACACAGATAATGTAGAGTGAAGTGGTCAAGCTTTTTGATACCAACAGGTTAAGCAGCCAATTTCAAATCTGTTTCTTTTTCAAAATCGTTAGGGCTGCGGTAGTCCAAAGTCGAATGTTAACTAGCACAGCTGAGGTGTATTGTCCGTCACTCCAGTTCTGCGGCAATTATCCGTGCTTTTAATCCAGCGCTAGAACAAATGGATATGGGGTGACTCGTTATCTTCCTGTGCGGTCTCAGCTGTCTCACCTCAGGGCGCCCTGATTTTAAGAAATTCGATACTTGCTCTTCCACAGCAGTGAGTGACATTTCAGGTTTCCTTGTTTACTAACCGAAATTATGTAGGACGGAATTGTTATATTATAGAGATATGTGACCGCGTCTATAATAATTGATTGACTGAAATCCATTTCCTAGAATCGCAAGTTAAATGCATTTAACAAATAGAGCACTTCAGTGACCGCTTTAAAGAAGGTTTTTTTTAAAAAATATACTACTGAAGAATTGATAATGTATGGCTGCATTTGGCCGACTGCAGTCTAAGAGCGGAACCCCACGCGTCCAAGTTTGAGCGTTCGCTCTGTGCAACAAGCATTATAACTCTATATACGAATCAATCACCCGGGATATCCCTTCAAGACAAAGTACTTTGAATGCTCTGTTGTATCCATAACTACACGAGTAGTTCAGCACCATCCAGCCTGGAGGCTTTTCGATCGAAAGTCATCAACGGTGTATGCCCGTAGGTAAATGCCGACGCTGTATGTAGACAATCAGCAAAATCCGTGTTGTTTTCCGAGTATAAACTCAACGCGATTTCAAGACTGGCTTCTTCCTGAAATTCGAGCTCGCACGATTCCAACAACCTACCAAAGAGTTGGAGCATTGTCTCCTTGTCCAGGTTGTACAAGGATCTCAGAACCCACTCCAATTCGATAACCACTGAGATAGATACAAACAGATCCTCATCCGAAGCATTGCTTTCTATAAACTCCTTGGCTATTTGGAACTGTTTCTTGTCATCAGATGTTAGATACCGTACGAGTACATTGGTGTCGAGCGCAGCCATTTCAGCTCATTTTCATGTCTTTGACGGAAACACGCTTTTTCTTAGACCGAATTGTGCCCGCTAAAGTACTTATAGATCGATTTTTCGCACGCATAATGGTTGTACCATTTGGCAGTAGCGTGAACACTACCCTATCGTGCGGTTCGAGCTTCATTTGCTTTCGAATTTCCGCAGGAATTGTGATTTGTCCTTTACTGGTCAGCGCTGCATCAGCCATTTCCGAATTCCTTACATTTTGTTAAATTGTAAGGCATCATGGATAAAAAGGCAATCCTGCGCGACTCTACAAAATCGCGATCACCACGAATCTATCATCCTGCCAATGTTCACCCGGCACGAATACAAGAGAATCAAAGCCAGTCTCCTCGTTCATGGCTTTTATCACTACCCCCTTCTTTGTATTCAGGGCTTTGGTAGTTTCATCAACTCGTTGCCATTCACCTTTGCATCCATCCTTGCATTCACTCAACCACTATTCCGTCCCTGATTTGTACTCGCCCGTTCTATAACACGAGATGTGAACGTCGTGTCAATCTCCTGACAAATTAGCGGTAACCGGGTTATTCGATACTAAAACACCAACCTCTGATTACACCCGATATGCTCGCGGGCAGTAGATTAGTCTAAAAAATGGAGCGGATACCTACTTAAATCAAAGTGATCTATTCCAATTAACCAGTACACTGTCGCTGTCCCGTATGAATGCTTTTATTGCTGACTCCACCGGACCAAACCGATGAGTCTTTAACCACCATTCACTTATCACGATTTGGCACGCCCAGACCACTACTGCGAATGCGAACAGTTGCGGCACGCCATACTTTCCAAAACCGCCAAAGGTATGAAATACCGTCAGCATAATAGCGGATTGCCCCAGGTAGTTGGACAGAGCCATTTTCCCGACCAGTGAGATCTTCTTACAAATCCCGCACAGTAATCCCCTGTTCACCAGCCATAGAATGAGTGATATCCACCCCAGCGCCATAACCAGATTCGCGACTCGGTAGATGGGAAACATCCGACTGTAGATCACATAGAGATCAAATTCATGGGCTATCTGCCACCGCACCAGTCCAATGTTTAGTGCAATACCCACTGCTATACAAAGTACAACCGTCATCACTAGTGCCTTTCCTTTTAACCAGAAAAAGCCGACTTTGTACAATGCCATACCGACAAGAATCAGTACGAACGCCTCGGCGATATCATGATAGATCCAATGCGTGACGACCTTGTCCATTAGACTAACCGTCGCCTTGAATCCACCCAGGTAGCCCTGACGTTTTAGCGCGTCAATGTACTCCAACTGATCATCATATTCGCTTTGCAAGCTCTCCCACGCCACCGTGTTTCCATACTGAGCTTCATTCCAGCTATCCTGCACCGGGTCCATAACCACTTTATAAATACCGAAGAATAACGCAGACGCTGCCAGCGCCACCGTAAGTAGGGCCAGCGGTTTGAACTTATGACAGTAATACGCGGCGATCGACGCAAACCCGAATACCACCAGAAAATCACCGATCCACTGAAAGAGGAAAATATTCACCAATCCGACGACGATAAGTGCCAGCGCTCGAAGATACATCGTTCGACTTGAGCTTCTATTATTGGCGGATACCACTATGCCAACACCAAACACGATACAGAAAATAAACCGTGAGGCACCTTCGACCAATACTTGCTTTGCTGCAAACAGCAGTTTTCCCCACTCCGTGAATGTCGAATAATCTCCCTGTTTGGCCATCCCGAACATCACCACGTGTGTGAGCAGGATAATAAGAATCCCGAACCCACGTAATACATCGAGAGCCATTATTCGCTGTTGAACTTCCATCAAAGGAATCCTTGGATCGTTCTCGCTATTCCTTTGGCTTTTCAAGTGACCGGTATGTTTTCACCATTGTCGATCTACGACCCGGGTGGTACAGCTCGCGGCTCACTGTTCACCACTTCTTTGCCTAACATATAAAACCTGGGATTGTATTCTTGCTTGCTCGGTTCTTTCTTCAGGCGTTTCACCGACATCTCCCACTCCATCGTGCCCTGGTATTCGAAAGACCGCACACCATCATCTTTATATCTGAAGGCGTCATGTTTTAACGCACGAAATTGTTCGCATATTTTTGCGAATTCTCTCTCCCAGAATCTAAAGTTCACCAACCCGAGTCGAGAGGCGTTCATATATTCCGATCTCATTCGGTCCAGTTTGGTGATGCACTCCAGCGCGTTGATGGTGAACGGTATAAATTCATCGACTTCGATCTTTTCCTGGGTCTTTCGCGGTGTTCGGTTTTCAACGACCTCGATCACCGACGCTTGCATTTTTTCATGCAAGAGCGCTCTGTTTTTATCAACCCTGTCTTGCAACATTTCGAGTTTTTGTTCACTGTCTCTGATGGTCTCAATCGCAAAGGGACATCCTTTTTTCGCGACGTAGTGTACTTTGTTTAAACACACCTGCCACTCAGCCAGGCTGGGTATCCAGTGTTTACCCTCTTCGGCATTTTGCTTTCTGCCGCGGGCCAGAAGTGCCGCTCGACTGTGTTTTAATTCCACATAGCTCATCGTCTTATTCCTCATCAATAGATCATCGCGGCGAGCACACCACCGGCGTGCCCTGCCCGCCTGTCAGTTAATTCAATCCACAACTGCGATAGACACCATTTGGTGTCAGTAATAGATCCCGGTATATCATCGAGAAGTTATTTTGTGCCGCAATATCACACGCCCTTGACCATTCGACATCATCGATGACCTCGGCGTATTCCACCGCGAAGACTGGTTTATTTGCCGCACTCATCGCGGCTGCAGCATCACAATTACCCCACTTAACGCACGATTCACTTTGCAGCATGTCCACCGCATCAATAACATCGGGGATTAAGGATTCGGAGTTCTTTAGACTAAAGGCCATGCCTCTTGCATGGGCCTGCTGTGCCAGCCACTCGATGTAGTTAATCGATTCCGCTCGGGTGATATTAAAACCGGTCGGGTTTTGAAATCCGTTGACGTTATCCGCATCGATCACATCAAACCCTTTTGCTTTGCAGGCATCCATTCGCGCTTCCATGACCGGTGCCAGTGCTTCAATATTGCCCGCGTCCAGCCACCATTCACCCGGCCAACCATCATAGGCGTTACCCACGGCCGCCCTTGGAAAGTCCCCAAAGTCGCCTCTCCAGTTCTCAGCCGAGCCGGCACTGATATAGCACTTTAATTTAGCGCCAGTGGCTTTTGCCGCGGCAATCGATTCGACAGAAGCCGAATAATCCACCGCGTAGACATCAACGCCTGGGACAATCCTGATATCGCCCTGCAACTGAAGTTGCCAACTTAACCCATCACTTGCTGCTGGTCTCCACCAGGACCCAGACGACCCATTTGTTGTAGAGGATGCACTCGTCGAGTTGTTAGATGACGAGGCGACAGTTGACCTCTCTGGTGCATAAAGCAGGTCAAGATTCCAGGTACTCCCTCGGGTGTTGCAGTTTGGTCCGGTGTAGTCACCGAGTGCCCTCGGGATACCAGGACAAACTGCCTCATCGGCTGCGGAGTTAGCCGGACCGTGTCCACATTGAATGTCGTTGAAATACGTTCTACCGCTACCGGGCCCGACACCGTGTCGTGCCTGAATCGCTGCACAGACCACCGGTACCGATTTTCTTCCCTCCGGTGTATCAACTGACACACCCGACAAGCCATGATCGAAATTTGAATCGCAATAACATTGCCCACCGACGCTATAGCTGTCACTCCACGGGGTTTTATGGTTCGACAAACCTGCCGGAAAATTCACTACTCTGCTCGCTAACTCATCCGCATCATCCAGCCCGTCATTCAACAGCTCGGGAATCGCATCCGGGTCAGTGTCTGTAGCGCCACTAAAATCACCCGCATTATCCAGGATCGTGTCGCCGCCATTGGATTGCGTTATCGTTGCGATCCCAATCTCAACACCGACGGTTTCATTGGTCACCACACACGGCATGCCGTCGGCATTGGTTCCTTGTCGGTTGAAGGTGTTCTCCGGGCTTTCGCAGGACACAAAGACTTCCCCGTCATCACTAATGCGGTCGGTACGCTCGGTGACGACGCACACGCTATCGTTCTGAAACCCAAACCCGTCACCACTGACATCGGTCTGTCCGTCCTGACAAATGTCATAGTATTGGGAAGCTGTCTGATCATCACGAGCAGTATCCGCTTCACTGAAAACCGTGTTCATCGTATAACCCGGTCCTGCTGTTCCCGGTGGCAATCCCGGTGCGGCACCCCCTATCTTGAACGAGGCACATAGCCAGGTACCATCATAAGGATCGCAATCAACTCTCGCTAAACCACAATCAGTCGCATAGGCTGATTTTGCGAGATCAAGTGTTTTGCCCGACACAACGCACTGTGAAGGAGTGACCCCTGCGACCAGACTGTCGACACTCGGTCCATCACCATTCGTTTCATTCACCTCGACATTGCTAAACAATGTACTGCTGCCATCAGCGTTTCCACCAATGGAGCTACCGCCATTAAAGGTATATGACCCTGCAGCACCTCCCGACAATAACGTCAGCCTGAACTGATCCAGCTCAAAGCCATCCTCACGCGCCGAGAACATCACCTGATGCATGCCGGCACTGGGCACATCGATGGTGATGCTATTGGGTACACCGCAATGGTTACTCGATGTGCGCTGAGCACTACTCCAGGTCCAGCTATGTTTGCCGGTGCACCATTGCATACGTGCACCTGACGCAGGCCAGCTACCGTTGATACCCACATGGATGCCATTGTCTTCTGACCCGGTGGAATACGCGCGGGCATCCACCCGGTATTCACCGGCAACTGCGAAATCCACGTTATAAGTTATGGTCGGTCCGGTTCCGGGTGTATCCCAAAAATTTTGTCCGCTGATCAACGGATCCGAGTGCGTCACTCGGGTATCGGGCAATAACTCAAGGTAGGTGCCGCTACCACCCCCGTGGGCAGACATCACACGCCATCCTGCCGCTTTACTCGCAAAAGACTCGGCTTCAACCACAATCACGTTGCCGGCACTCGTACCAGCATTGTTGTTGCCAGCTGCCACTGAGCCATTACCGCCAGCAACACTATCAACGAAGCGTGCAAAGGTATCGGGTGATGAAATCTGATCGGTTCCAATACCCAGTATGTGCAGCAACTCGACCGTATCGGAAAAATCGAGCTTGTTGGCGGGATTCAGAAATCTAAAGGCTTCGTTCCACTCACGGGCATCGCGACCGCCTCTTGCCCAGCTGAGAAAGCTTGCCGATTGCTGGTTGAGGTCTGCTGTTGCCCCAGCGCCGTTACCATCATCAATTTTTAGATAGCGCGCGTTATTTCTTACGTAATTCAGGTCAGATTGATTGGATTGATTTTCATTCCAGACACTATGTTGGATCACCTGCACCTGGTCTCTGCTATAACGACCCATCGCTGATAATCGTCTGATCACATCTGCGGTGAAATCACTCTGTCCTCCTTCAGCAACATACACCCGACCGCCCCGGTCTGTGACTTCACTCCAAACTGATGCCACTGAATCTACCGCGGCATCCCATCTTCCCAACGCCACGACATGACCCCCCGATCCCCAAATCACATCCTGATATCGTGGTGCATCATTAATATATCTCGACCGATTACCGTCCCCCACAGCACCGGTCACCACCATGGGTCGGATGTTCAATGCACCCAACAGCGTCATCGCGGCAACACTGCTGTGCGCATCATCACGATCGGGCGCAAAGTCGTAATGCAGTGAAATAAGATCAACGCCATCCCGGTACTGCGCTCCCACCTGGGTGCTTACCATCAACACCAATAACATTAAAGTACGCATTTCATCACTACCCTTCTCATATTCGTTAAATTAATCCGCCCACCCTGCAGCATTCATTCTGCAGGGTGAGTGGTACCGCTTACTCGTCTTGTAGCTCGCCAATCCGTATGAATTTACGAGGGTCCGTGTGGGCGACCAAAAGAATCACACTGATCGACACTATCGTCATCATCACGGACAGTTCAGCCCCTTTGATCATGATTAATGCAGCCATCGCTACCAATACCGCCTCAACCAGTAAAGTAAGACGCATGACCTGTGTCATTTCTCTTTCCAGTCTGTCTACCCGTTGTATCAGTTCGGTATAACCGACAGGTGTTTTTGTTTTTAAAGAGTCAACTTCCGTTTCGAGCGATTTCAGTTTTTGAATCTGTTCTTTTTTAAGCATCGATGTGCTCCATGTGTAGAGGGACACAGTCACCCGCACGGGAGTTGTGCCCGAGTGGGTTTATAAGTTATGAACGATTCGCACAAAAGCGATGTCTGCAAAACTACCTTTCGTTCGTCGTGGACGCAGACCGGTGAATCACACCACTGAGGCTTCAGATTGCCTCGCTAAGTTATTGATACTGTCGATCAGATAAAATTTTGGGCTATATTTTTTCACCTCCGGTTCGGCACCTAGTTTTTTTACCGCCAGTGACCACTCCAGTGACCCCTGATAACTGCGGTTTCTGATTCCGTAGTCCTGGTACTGGTAGGGTCTTGATTTAATACGGCGTATCCGTTTTTCAATCACACCGTTTAATGTATGGATATCCCGATGCGATAACTCACCGCCGTACATCGCGACATGGGCCTCATGTAGCAATCGGTCATATTTTCCAAGAATGCTCACGAAGGTCACTGCAATCGGTGCGTAGTTTTCCATGTCATATCTTTTATCGAGCACGATCTCGCCGTTGACGACACTGTTTAAACAAAGGTTTTTAACCTTTTGAATTTCCTTTTCAATCGTACTGCCAAGCTCTTGCAGCAATTCCTCAAGCCGGTACATCGTACTGGCAGCAAACGGACAACCCGCCTTGGCAACCGAATGCAAATAGTTTGTCCGCTGATGCCACTGTGCAACACTCGCAACCTTCGAAGTGTCGGTTTGCGAGCCACCCAACAGCCACCCTATTCTTCCTGCCTGGTAGCGTATGTAGACCGCTCGATTCATCCGAACAGTTCTTTGAGCGCCAGTTTTTTAGCAGGCTTTGGCAGCAGTTTAATCAGATCGACAAATCCGGATATTTCATTGTGTCTGACATCCATCCCCTTCAGCCGTCGTGTCTTCTTACTGCTGCCCTCGATGTTGCCAGTGCGCACCAGTTCCCCGACCAGCACCAAGGCGTTGTGTTTTACGTCACCGTTTAATTTACTATCCACATCCCCCGCTTCCAGATCGAACTTCTGATCAAAGGAGTTACTGTAGGTCGTCTCGATATCGGAACTTTGCGAGCTCACGTCAAGTACCGCTTTTTTGAGGGGTTCTTTTAGTGTTATGAGTGTCAGGGTTTCTGAATCATATTGCTGACAAATACTATTAAACATCTCGATCGCGCTGTTGACAGCGATGTCTTTGTCATTCTCCGACAGGTTCGTTGTGTATTGGTCGATGAACCTGCCCCGCATCGTCAACACACCTCGCACCCACTCTCGATTTGCTCTGCCATCTATGATTCTTTTGTTCAGTACTTTGGGGAAGATAAAGTATTCGGCACATCCTTTGAGATAGTGGTACTCACGTTTGTTGCCAACCAGAGCCCGCATGCCATTGACTTTGGCGTACTCGACAAACGCCTCCACATCCACTTTTTGTTCATCGTGCTCCATCGAGTAGGCACGCAGTACGTTGTGCATCGCAATGGATTTCTCGCCGTAACATAACTGACCACGGGTGATATTCTCTCCCACACCCAACAGCAGTCCCTTCGATGCCGAGACCTTCGGGGAGACCATGCATCGCACGCTTAAATACGGATTCTCAACCCCCTCTACCACACAATCCATCGATAGTTCTTTGGTTATGGCGAGTCGTGTGGTGCCGCCTTTAAACAACTTATATCTTCCCGGTGAATGCTCTGATTCATAGACATCGAACAGCAGATATCTGCCCTGCGTGCTGACGATAGATTCACGAAGATCATCGTAGGCACTGTTGAATATACGTCCGTCCTCGTCAGTAAATCTCGCGTTATCAAAGTCATCATCAATGTTGTCAATTTCAATCTGTCTTATATCAATGTTCATATTTTCCACACGTATACCCGGCTCATCGGGTCGTTGATATTCTGTTGTTCGGCCGATGCACCCAATTCAATCAAAGCCTCCTGCACATCCTTTTTACTGACCTTCTCACCATCGAGGCATGTATCAATGTACTCCTGTATCACCAGTGCACCGGGTATCGTCACCACATCGCCGTCGAGATAACCCTGTGCATCAGCCCACTGTGTAAATCCATCAGGGTCAAAACTAAATCGCTCCACGGCGTCCTCTTCTTTCACAGGCTTACGGTTGTGCTGAGTGTTTACCGTATTGTGGGGCATCGCCGAATCGGCCTTCTCCACTGACGTATCCTCAGACTCTCTCTCTTTCTTCGGAGAGGTTTCCTGGGTCACAGGGTCATCGTTGACACTCGCTTTACGCTTGTTGCCAACTGTCATTATTGCCTCAATGATCGCAACGAGTGGTCGTCCTTTATCAAAAGACAACCACTGTCTGCTGGTTTCATTGAACAGATAATCGAAATTTACGATCAGACGATGTTCTGAAAAATAGATCGCATCCACCGCTTCGGTATCACGACGTATTGCGACTCGGTCTTTGATGCTTATGCGTGGTGTACTTTCCTGATCGATAAACACGATGTCACACGCTTTGGTCGCCGCGATCAACGATTGACAATATACAGCCCACTTCCAGAGCTGTTCATGCTTGTGTCCTTCCTCTCTGCATCGATCGTGCGGGAGTCTGGTAATCATCGATGCCGCCAGTTGGTCACGAGCAGCTTTCAACCCATCGATTAAGATCGATTCATCCTGTACATACTCAAGTATTCGCTGCGCAAACTCGATGTAGTGGGTGCTAAACTGTTCTCTTGATATCGACACATAGCTCCAGATCACATCCACTTCCCGCTCAACCGCTGGCGTTGATAGTTCACCTGAACTCAGTATCTCTCGTTCCTCTGTGTGTTTCACCGACTGCACTGCAACCGCAGCTCCTACGCTCGCCTCTGTATCACGGTTACCCCACACACCGCCTAACAGGTTTTTTGCCTTAACTACCGGTAGTCGCATCTTCGTTACTCTTTAAATACACCGATCCCGGTATGGAATCGGTGCTTAATCACCAAAGGCTGTCAGGCCTTAATAAAGACTTCTTCAAGTCGACTCTGCCAACAGTGTCAGCTGGAGTAATTCATCACTCGTGTGCCTGCTCTTCATTTTCGTGAAGCTCAATCTCGCAGGCTTAATGACTGAGCGGTGAAACTGTTTCCAACGACTCCCGAAGGAGTCGCTGTGTTAAAAGGACGTTTAATAAAAATAACGTTCCTCTTGTTCAGGTGAGACTTCCAAAATCTGAAGCTCCGGATAGATCTCTGCAAAACTATCGCTCTGCGACAGGATCCCAATTGAATCAACAAACTCTTCAAACAATTGCCAATGATCCGCTTCGGACATTGGGTATCGCTCACCCTCATCATGCACCTCACGATCACACGCAGTCGTATAGGATCGATCATCATCGAACATCAACTCCTGTGTGGATTCTTCATCGTCTTCGACACCATCAAATTCAATTTCTACCGCCATCTTTATGCTCCGAGTTAAAGACGGAGCAGTCCCAACGGGACATGCCCGTCAGGGTTTTTACTATGGTGCTAACTGGCATCGATGATGCCCCCAGCAGCGCTAGCTTGATTACTGGGTTGGGTAAAGCTGCAATATCTAACTAAGTGCTGACACAATCTCCCAAAGCACTTTTTTACTCAACGTCTCCTTCAGTTCCATCCGCGGTTCTCCACACTCAGTGATTGTCCAAAGGTTTTGAGAAATCGTTTCGTGTCCACCCGCGTCTCTGCTTTTAATCTCAATAGGTTCAGGTATTCAGCGCTCAGAACACCCCGGTCATAAGCCATCTGTACGAGACCAATATCTCCACCCGGATTAAACTCGACCACCTTCAGACCCGCATCGGTCAGACACACGTCCCATGACTGGATATCAACCTCTGGAAAGAGCGCACAGAGTCCGGAGGCAAAGCTCTTAATCGTTGACCAGTCGGGTACTGCAATACCCGCTAACAGCGCTTTCGTGTCCGGGTGGTGGGTTAATTCCTGTCGCCGCCTACCCGAACCTCGACTCATTTTTACGATCGTACCGGTCTCGACATCCACACCGGCAAGAGCCGACCCCCGCCAGTGGTTATCCGCTACCTGCTCACCCAAAGGCATCTTCCAAACGCAGTGTCTTAATTCAAAGCCGTTATCTGTTTTGAAAAAAACCACACGAAATGTCGCAAGGGTTAAACCCACCAGCGGCTTTATCAATCGATCATTGGTCTCGACACGTTGGATGAGATAGCCATCCTGCTGTCTGCCACGCCACCCCTTAACATGTCGATTCATGCCCTGAATAAACCGCTCAGGTGCAATCGTTCCACCGTCTCTCATGTGTATCTGCCCGGCATCAATACACTCTGCCAGACAGACACCACCGCTTTGTCTGCCCCGTACCGGCTTACCGAAAAACGGATAGTTCTGTGCGTCTTTTAACCACGACAACAGTTGCTTCGTATCACCCCGACTCCGATAGGTGACTAGCGTATCCAATGTCGAGACGCCTGCTGCCTTTAGAACTTTCTCAACATGTCTTTTGTTGAACAAGAGCGGATTGATGTTCGCCACATTGCCCTCTGCTTTGGCGAGCGCCCACTGTTGCCGTTTGCCGACAAACTCCAGTGCCGACTCCCTATCGCCGTTATTAAGTTGTCGGTAGAGTCCATAGCGGTAGTAGTCAGGGAACAGCAACTTACCGGGCCCCTGACTCAAAGTTTTAAAGTCATCGACCTGTTGCGCAAACGACCGACCGTGCACGTCACGAACATAGGTTAAGTTTCTTGCAAACCCGGTATCCCCTATCTTTCCGGGGTAGGTGAAATCCCATGGCACATCACTCATCCGCACTTACCCTCTATTAGCCGAAGTTGAATTTTTACTATTTCGACCTGAGGCCAGTTGTCGTGTGGCGCTCGACAGTGCGCCTGCACCACTGGACACAGTGTTCGATAACCCTCGAGTACCCTGAGCCGGACTCGTGCCTTCACCGAAACCCGCTGAGGCCATCACCCACGAAAAGGCGATGGGCCCGGTGATATACAACGTCATTGACACCAGGTTGTGAGAGAGTCTCGTGATCACATTCGAGATCGAATCACCAAAGCTCTCACCATTCTCGTACAACAAATACCCCACGATAGACGCCAGAGAATCACCGCCGGCATAGAGTTGCTGAGCCAGTTCATTGTCGATCCATGCCACCACGGCCCATATCGCGGGCCAGAAACTGATCGAAAATAACAACGCCGTGGCTTTGAGAATAAAACTGAAACGATACTGGCTTAAGATGAATCCAAACGGCAACGCCATGATGATAAACATCAACAGATAGGCTTGAAGCATCGGCAGTGCGACGATCATCACATCGACATACATGTTTGTCTTGATGACCGCTTTGGTGAGCTCATAGAGTGCAAACCCCTTGGTGAAAACGCCATAGGCTTCCTCGGCAAAATTCTGATTGCCGTTTCTGATGTTTTTAAGCGCCTCGGTGGTACTGGTCTCCCCGACCGGTGTTGCTTTGACGTATTGTTCCAACACTCTGTTCTGAACCGTCGCGTTATTAAAATTACCGAACAACCGCTGAATTCTATTCGCCTCCACACTGGCCTCGGCCCAGGCTCTCGTGCGCACTTCATTCCACAGGTTCAGACAGTTTTGTGCGGTATTGACGTTTTGATAAACGGGCTCGTTTTGATTGGTTAAGTTCGCATCCGCTGCCATACCAACCACCACAGACTCTGTTTTTAAAGTCGGGTAGTAGTCGGTGATAAAAATATCCGCACCCGCCCAGCTGATGTCCACGCCCTGGAAGTTTTGCTGATTAGCGGGGTTTTGCGCTCTCTCTAAAAACAGCGCTCTGGCAGGCTCCATACACTGAGACTGGACCTGCGACAGTAGATTTCGGGTCACCTGATCCTTGATCTTCGCGTTGTGTTTAAATTTAACCACCGCACGATGGAGATTATTGTTTTGTGTAGCCGCCTCTCTGACCACCGCCATCGTCAACCCCTGCGACAGGTTTTGTGTCAGGTACCACCACAACGGCATCCTGACCTGGTCCTGACACATGTTCGTCGCGTTGGATACCGGTTGGTTGGTCGTGACCGTCGAGTTGGCACTGATGGAACAGGCATCTTGTACTTCAGGTGTGCCGGGCTCTACCAACAGATTATTTTGACTACTGAACAGACGAACATCAGTGCCGCCCTGAACAGAGACAGAGCTTGGCATGGCACAAAAGAAAAATACCAAAAATAAAACCAATAGCTTGCCTTCGAATTGCGCCAATACGTTATCCGCGCCGATATACCCCAATGACGCACGACTTCTGGCTTCGATGAAGCTTGTGATCAGCAAGCCGACGATAGGCACAAACACAATTCCTGTTGCAACCATCAATTGCCACAACAGATCGTAGTACTTCCATCCCACGATCAGGGTGGTCGCCTGTACCCAGCTGCCGACTTCCATTAGTTCACCCCCATCACATCACACCGTAGAGTTGAAATAAAATCACCGCTTCAATCGCCACATACCAGGCCGATAGTCGATAGCGAAATCCATCCAACACAATTCCCGTCTGGTGTTGAACCAATCTGGCAAGCGTTTTCCATCCCACCGTCAACACACACCCAAACACCACGACCCTGACAACCGCAAACACAAACCCGACCCGGATCAGGGTGGATTCAAAGGCACCCAGCACACTCAGCTCGACTGCAACCAGCTGTGAACTGATCACCATGATCAGCCCGGACACCGTCACGATGAGTAAGCCGAACTTTAAGTGCTTTATCACTGAGCGTGCGGTAGTCACTGTCCGAGCTACGGTTGTTGTTGTATTTCAGTATTGGGAACGGGTCGGTCGGTAAGCGCGTTGACTACATTGAGACGCCGGCCTGTGGCGATGAAGCCCGCACCTCTGCTGTTTCTTATTGCATCGTATTCCAACAGTGCCGAGGAGGTGTTAGAGGTAAGTTTCTTCTGTGCCTCCATGGTCCACAGCAGGTCATCGACTTCGAGCGTTATTTTGGCAATCAACTCATCCGCCACCTCACTCGCTTGCTTATAACCCTGCACCATCGGCGTTTCGGCGCTACTTTTAAGCATCTTTCTGATTGCAAGTGCCCGCTCTACCGTTCGCGATAACGCAACATCGTCTATCAGTCGACCGATGTATAAGTCCTGGTCCTGCTCCGGGAATCTTGATAAAGCTTCAAACACTTTCGGTGAAATCATGACCGAGGGTGAGGACAGTAACCGCATCTCGGCGGTGTTCGGATACAACGTCGGGTTATTCGGATCCAGTAGTGCCAGCCAATCATCGCGCAACACTTCAACTTCCAGTGACACCATCGACGCTAAACCAAGCCCGGGTTCAAACGTCGAGGCACAGGCAGGATCTGCTGCCTCATCGCAGGTATGAATGGTTTGTTCTCCAAGGAAGCGCTGTGCCCAGGCGATGGCCTCGGCTTGTCCCGCAGGAAACATTTCACTGAGTCGACTGTTGACCGGATCATTGTTGGCAAGTCCCTGCCTGATCGCCACACCCGGGTAGCCGGTCGGACTGCTACTGTTCGAATCATCAAGATCCACGTTGGCACCGGCGACCGTGCCCGAGTGAATGTTGAATCCGGCACGCACCAGGTCCTCAGTGACGATGATCGGTTCACCCACCAAACCTCGCAGACCACCAAACCAGGGTATCGGCTCATTGCCACTGGCCGCGACCTGCGCCTCGGCCTCGATGATCGTACTGGGCAACGCGACATTTTGACCCGCTGCATTGGTCGCAAAACCATTATCTGTAAGTGTTGAACGCCAGCTCACGGCAGTACCAATTCGACGCCAGGGATCGACCGGATTCACCCCGTTATTAATGTCGGCCACCACCGCTTCACAGGATCGTTTCGCCACATCAATCTTGCCCTCTATCGATGCGGTGAGACTTTGGGAGTAGGCATACATGCCCGGTAGCGCTCTTTGCAGCGCTGCGACCGCTAAACCCTGTGCGAAAGACTGCAGTTGAACCACCACCGCTTGCCCCAGTGCATTGAGTTGTCCTTCGGCGTAGTCCTGAATACTGTTCAGCCACGCATCCGGGTCCAGATGGCGCTCATCCCAAATCCCGCAGTTGAGTGGCAGTTGCAACGTGGCCTCAACACCGTGCGAACTGAGCTCGGTATTTT
>CAYPCS010000102.1:0-18818 GCA_964409275.1 uncultured Granulosicoccaceae bacterium | reverse complement strand
TGTACGAGCAGGGTGGTTGTGATGGACGAACTCTGGCGGGAGGCCAGAAGCGCTTTGGTAACACGCTAGACCGTTTTGCCATCCTTTATGAGCAAGCGAATTCGATCATTGCAGACCACAGTCCGCATCTGTCGATAGGCATTGCTCCACATTCGCTAAGAGCGGTCAGCCAGGTTTCCTTAAGTGGCGCGTATGAACTGGCTGATGGTCAGCCGTTCCATATTCACATAGCGGAGCAAGAAGCCGAGGTTCGCGAGATAGAGGCGGCGTGGCAGGCGCGTCCGGTGGAGTGGTTGCTGCATAACCAGCCGGTTGATCAAAGCTGGTGTCTGATTCATGCAACACAAATGATAGCGGAGGAAACTGTCAATCTAGCGCGTAGCGGGGCAGTTATTGGCTTGTGTCCTGTCACAGAGGCCAATCTCGGTGACGGTATCTTTGATGGTGTGAGGTACAGTGAGCACAATGGAGTGTGGGGTATCGGCACAGATTCAAATGTATGCGTAAGCCTTGCCCAGGAACTGAAAACCCTTGAGTATTCGCAGCGCCTAAATGAAAAAGCCAGAGCTGTTTACGCGAGTGAAGGTCGTTCGACAGCACGGGTGCTTTTTGATTCGGCACGGCATGGAGGTGCGTGTGCGCTGCAACGGGAAACGGGAGAGATTGCCGTTGGCAAGGCGGCGGATCTGTTGGCACTCGATCTGGCATCTACGGCCTTTTTAGCAGTAGAGCGTGATCAATGGCTGGATTCGTGGATATTCGCGAGTGATGATCGATTGATCACTGACGTATGGTCAAACGGCAATCATGTAGTAGTTGATGGCACTCATACACAGCGTGAGCTTATAGAAAAGCGTTATCGTAAAACAATGTCTGATTTGGCTGCAAAGTTGTAGCCTGGTGGCGACATTAATCGCCAAAAAGAGGGTGCCGGTTTGAGCACCGGTCGATCGCACACCTGGCAGGATATTCAGGAACGTATTCGCGGTAATATAAAAAAGAGGGTTTGGGCGCCCGGTGATTTGATTCCGGGTGAGGTGGAGCTGGCGCAACAGTATGGTTGTGCACGCACAACAGTTAACCGCGCGCTCAGGGAGCTGGCGTCCACCGGCATTATCGATCGCAAACGCAAAGCCGGTACTCGTGTGGCTATGCAACAGACCCGACGGGTGACAGCGGAAATACCGGTTATTCGGGCGCAAGTTGAATCGCTGCAGTGCTGCTACCGGTTTGATCTTCTGGAGAATCGCTACCGGAAACCGACCGTAGCGATTAAAAATGCATTGAAGATTCGCAGTAACAGCAATGCGCTGCGTATACGCTCGGTACACTACGCCAACAATTCTCCCTTTATATATGAAGATCGCTGGATTAACACGCAGACAGTTGACGCCATTAAAGAGATAGATCTGTCACTGACCAGCGCCAATGAGTGGCTGGTGCAGAATGTACCTTTCACCAGTGGTGAATTTTTGGTGGAAGCGAGCCTTGCCAATAAGACGGTTGCCCGTGCTCTGGGCCTGGTGGTCAGTGAGCCGGTGTTGTGTTCGCGGCGTACCACCTGGATAGAAGATAAATCCGTTACCACTGTAGCGCTCTACTACGCGCCTGGTTATCAAATGCGCTTTGAGATATAAAGGGCCTGATTCTCGCGACCTTCGTCGTGAAATACACTTCATTGTAACTTGAACCTGTGGAGAGATCTCCGATCAGCGAACGTAAGGACGGTTGTACCTATAAAATACCCGGTGCCATAGTTGAGCGGTGGTTTCGAGCTTCGTTCAACGGTGTTGTCCTCCGTTCGCGAAAGCTGCACGAGCTGATCCGTCTGATAAATTTAAGCGGTACCGTTCAGCCGGCCCGTGTGTGCGCCACGTTATCGAGCCAGGCGGGATCCATTTCAGGTACTGACTGCAGTAACATTTTTGTGTAGTCGGGATAGGGCGGTGCGAGTACTTCGGATTTTAATCCCTGTTCGACAACTTCGCCCTGGTACATAACAACAATCTCATCTGATATAGCCCTTACGACTGCAATATCGTGAGTGATGAATAAATAGGTGATATTGAAATCAGTTTGCAACTGCAGCAACAGCTTTAGTATTCCTTCCTGAACAATCTGGTCGAGCGCAGAGGTAACTTCATCACAGATGATGATTTCGGGGTCGGCGGCAAGTGCGCGTGCTATACAAATGCGCTGTTTCTGGCCGCCAGACAGTTCACCGGGCAAGCGATCCAGAAAACTCTCGTCAAGCTCAATCATCTCCAGCAGGTCTATCACCCGCTTCTCGCAGGCGTGTCCGGTGGTTCCATGATAAAAAGTTAGCGGGCGACCAATGATTTCCGCTACCGTTTGGCGGGGGTTCATAGCGGTGTCGGCCATTTGATAGATCATTTGTATGCGTCGAAGCTGGTCCTTGCTGCGATCTTTTAGTGCAGCCGGTAGCGTCTCACCGTTAAATTCAATGGTGCCGTTTTTAGGAGGCAACAGACCGGTGATGACTCGCGCTGCCGTGGACTTTCCAGAGCCGGACTCACCGACGATAGAAACGGTTCTGCCGCGCGGCACACTGATGTTTACCTGGTGAAGTACATTCTCTGACTTACCATAGGCGGCATCGATGCCCTTCACCGCAAGTGCAATGTCACTGCTTGAAGATTCCGGTTTTTGCAGCGAGCGCACCGACCACAGTGAACGTGTGTAGTCCTCCTCCGGCTGTGACAACATCTGTTGCGTGCCGGCTTCTTCAACTTCTTCGCCATAGCGCAGCACTTTTATTCGGTCTGCCATTTGAGCGACCACCGCAAGATCGTGCGTGATATAGATTGCGGCGGTGTTAAATTTGTCGACGATAGCTTTCATCGACAACAGCACATCAACCTGGGTGGTAACGTCCAGTGCGGTGGTCGGTTCGTCGAATATGATCAGGTCTGGCCGAGGTGACATGGCCATGGCTGTCATTACACGCTGTAACTGACCACCTGATACCTGATGCGGGTAGCGCTGTCCAATTGAGCCCGGTTCCGGTAGCGATAGAGAATCGAACAGGTCAATGGCATCGGTTCGTGCCGCGGTGTCTGTGGCGACTTCGTGACCGACGGTTGATTCGATAGTTTGATCGATTAGCCGATGTGCGGGATTGAAAGACGCAGCGGCTGACTGCGCCACGTAGGCAATTCGCGAACCCCATAGTGCGCGCTTTTCCTCGTCACTCGCCGCCATTAGATCGATACCGTCGAACACAATGCGTGAATCGGGCAGTATTTTGCAACCAGGCTGCGCATAGCCCATAGCGGCTTTACCAAGAGTAGATTTTCCGGCGCCGGATTCTCCGATCAGTCCCAGGACTTCGCCACGCTTCAGGGTCAGGTTAACTCCCTGGATGATGTGATGCCATCTCTCGTCACTGAAGCCGTCTATATGAACGTTCTGCATTTCAAGCAGAAGATCGCCTTTCTCACCGGCGGGCAATGCGCTGGAGTTAGTGTTCATCGCGCAGTCCGCTTGTTTTATGAAGAAACCAGTCGACCACAAAGTTCACTGCCACCGTTAACAGCCCTATTGCTGCAGCGGGCAGCAACGGGGTCAGGCCGGCAGTGAGGTCGTATTGTGCAAACTGAATCATGGAGGCGTTGTCGCGAACCATAGAACCCCAGTCAGCGGTAGGTGGTTGTATACCGACACCGAGGAATGACAATGCGGCGATTGTCAGAAATACAAAAGAAAATCGTAGCCCGAATTCTGCGACCAGCGGTGGCATGATGTTGGGTAAAATTTCTCTTCGCATTACCCAGCCGAGTCCTTCGCCGCGCAGCCGTGCTGCCTCAACGTAATCCATCACCGCCACGTTGACGGCGACTGACCGGGTTAACCGAAAGACCCGGGTGGAATCCAGAATTGCAATTATAACAATCAACGAAGTAATGGTTGACCCGAAAATTGAAAGCAGCATTAAGGCAAAAATAAGACTGGGGATTGCCATTAACACATCCACGAATCGACTGAGCAACTGATCAATCCACGAACGATTAATTGCCGCTACCAGCCCGAGGCTGCCACCAATTAAGAACGACAGCAGTGTAGTAGCCAGTGCGATTCCTATTGTGTTACGCGCTCCGTAGATAAGACGCGATAACACATCGCGACCAATTTGATCAGTGCCAAATACATGATCACCTCCCCACGGAGCAAAAGGCACGGCGAATACCTGTGCTTCACCAAATGGAGCGAGGATCGGTGCGAACAGCGCACAACAAAGATAGCCAGCGACGACTATCATGCCGAACCATGCAGACAACGGGGCTTTCTTTAGTTCAATCCAGCTGCGCTGCCAGCGGCTGCGTCGCGCTCTGGTTCTGCCAACTTCACTCGCTGCAGAATATCCGCTCGTGGCAGTGGTGCGTTGCCCTGACTCGTTGCTATCAATACTCATCGCGGGTGCAACAAGCGGGGATTGGTGACGATACCGATGATGTCGGCGATCAGATTAAGCAGGATATAGGTTCCGGCAAAGATCAGTGCACACGCTTGTACAACCGGTATGTCTCGCGATGTTACTGCGTCGACCATCAACTGGCCGATACCAGGATAAACAAATACAACTTCGACGACTACAACACCAACCACCAGGTAGGCGAGGTTGAAAGCGATAACGGTTGCAATGGGCGCCCATGCATTGGGCAGTGCGTGTTTCAGAATCACATTTGTCCTGGACACCCCCTTTAGCTGAGCCATCTCTATATAGGGGCTTGCAAGCAGGTTGATAATGGCAGCGCGAGTCATGCGCATCATGTGCGCAACTATCACAAGGGTTAATGTGAGCGCGGGTAATGCGCACTTGTATAATCGCTCGCCAAGCGGCATCTCGGTTGTGACATTCGCCAGTGACGGGAAGATTGGAAAAATTGAGGCGATGAGCAACACAAGTATATAGGCCACGAAAAATTCGGGCAACGAGATAGTGGTGAGCGTGGTTGCGTTGACAAACCGGTCGTAGAATGAATTGCGTTTAAGCGCCGCTGTAATACCGAGAAACAGTGAAAGTGGCACGGCAATCAGTGCGGTTATACCCGCAAGAAAAAGTGTGTTCCAGAGCCTTGGCGCGATGAGATCAACAACGGCTCGGGACCGGTCAACCCCCGATGCAGCTCTGCCCGAAAACGATGTGCCCAGATCGCCCTGAAGCACAGCGCCTGTCCATTGCAGGTATCGTTTCCACGCTGGCTGATCGAGTCCAAGTTCTTCTCGAAAAGCCGCAACGGTCTCCGGCAGTGCGGCCTGGCCGAGTACGGCCTCGCCGAAGTCGCCGGGCAACATAGTGATGGATGCAAAGATAATCAGTGAAACAAAAAAAAGGGTGATGAAGCCCAGAAGCAATCTCTGGAACACGGTCGTCAATACCGGAAGCATTTTTTCCCCACTGATTTATTTCCCGCCATTGTGTTTGGTGAATTTTTAACGACTGGCATGGTGTTGCATGTGTGTTCAACCCCGCGGCCGTTGCGGTAGTAGCCGTGCCCAAAACTGCGTCACAGTAGATGGCGTATGTGCCTGATTTCTGTGCGAATAGTTAAAAATCTATTAAAATCATACGGTTAATGATACAATAGCAAAGGGTAACAGAGAGCTTCCTGTCTCTGCAGTCACTGTGGAACAGTGTCATTGTAGCAGGTAAGCTCACCAGATTAATTTCGATCAGAGGACGTTTTATGCGTGATATGAAAGAAGTGTACATCGCCGAGCAGAAAAGAAAGCTTGGTTCCGGTGGTATTAGCCGTCGTCAGTTTATCGCTTCAATGATTGCTGCCGGTGTGGTGTTGCCGGGTGCGCTTGGTATGTCAGCCAGCGTGTTGGCCAGTACCCCGAAGCAGGGCGGCAAGTTGCGTATCGGCCTGGGTCATGGTTCAACCACTGACTCCCTTGATCCTGGCACTTATGAAAACGGTTTTTCCCAGAATACGGCCTATATGTTTGCCAACCATCTAACTGAAGTAGACAGCGATGGTCAGCTGGTACCGGAGCTTGCTGAAAGCTTTGAGACCGAAGATGCAAAGACCTGGGTGTTTAAAATTCGCAAAGGTGTTGAATTTCATAACGGCAAAACCATGACACCGGACGATGTTGTCGCTTCGATAAATTATCATCGCGGTGAGGAATCAAAATCAGCCGCTAAAGGGGTATTGGCGCCTGTTGTTGATATCAAGGCCGATGGCGATAACGTGATCTTTGAGCTCGATGGTCCGAACGCCGGCTTTCCTTATATTGTGTCTGACTACCATCTTATTATTATGCCTGCTGTCGACGGCAAGATTGATCCGCTGGCAGGTATCGGAACTGGCGCGTATTCGCTGGAGACCTATGAGCCTGGCGTACGTTCGGTCGGCAAGCGCAACCCCAACTTTTTTAAATCGGGCAGAGGACATTTTGACGAAGTCGAGATTATTTCCCTGATCGATGTGACCGCTCGCCAGAATGCATTGATGAGTGGCGAGGTTGATGTGATTGATCGCATTGATCCCAAAACAGTTTTACTCATGGCCCGCAATCCGAAAATCTCTATCCTTGAGAAAACCGGTACACTTCACTACACCTTCCCGATGCGTGTAGATGCTGCACCCTTCGATAACTACGACCTGCGGATGGCATTAAAACTTTCGATCAAGCGCCAGGAAATGGTAGACAAGATTTTGCTGGGCCACGGTGCATTGGGTAACGATCATCCGATATCCACCGCCAACACTTTCCATGCATCTGAATTGCCACAACGCGAATTCGATCCTGAAAAAGCCGCTATGCATTATAAAAAATCAGGTCATTCGGGCTCGATCAAGCTGTCGGCTTCCGATGCTGCTTTTGCAGGCGCTGTTGATGCCGCGCAACTAATCGCTGCATCTGCCAAAGAAGCGGGTATAGAGATTGAAGTCGTTCGGGAGCCGAAAGACGGTTACTGGTCCAACGTCTGGAACAAGAAGCCATGGTGTGCATGTTACTGGGGTGGCCGTCCGACAGAAGACTGGATGTTCTCTTCTGCCTACGTTGATTCCAGTGAGTGGAATGACACCGCATGGAAAACCACCGATGGTGCCAAGGCATTTAATGAAGTAGTCAACACGGCCAGAGGCGAACTCGATGAAACCAGGCGTGGCCAGATGTATGCAGAGGCACAGCGCCTGATTCACGATGATGGTGGTGCAATCGTTCCGATGTTTGCCAATTATATCATGGGTATTTCAAAGACAGTGGCGCACGAAGAGAACGTTGCCGCAAACTGGGATCTTGATGGTGGTAAAGCAGCCGAACGCTGGTGGTTTGCGTAGCGCAAGCGACAATTGTTTGCAGTAATAAGTAAAAAACGTTAACGAGAAGGCGGCCATTGGGCCGCCTTTTTTTTGATTGCCGGCTAGTAGATTCCGCGCCGCTATCATCAGTGAGGAAAAAGGTTGTAAGCTATGGGATCTGGATGAAACTTGTAGTGGTGCTAACCACCGGCAGGTGCAAACCGCAGGTAGCGTAGTGAGAGGACAACTCCGTTGCACGAAGATAGAAACCACCGGACACTGAAGGCACAGTGACACTGCCAGCGCCGGAGCTCTTGCAATCGCTGACCGGAGATCGACTCTCAACCAAGGCGCCGATGGTGAAGCTTCGTGGCACCGCGCAATCAATATATAATTATCCGAAAAATCCGACAACGCCAGTCGTAAATTTAACCAGGTTGTAGTTGTCGGTGAACACACGAGCCAGGCTCTCAGGAGGAAAAAGATGGGTGTACTCGACGGCAAGGTAGTCGCAGTAACCGGCGCGGGGCGTGGTATCGGCAGGGAGATAGCACTGGCTGCAGCGCGCGCGGGTGGCAGTGTAGTGGTCAATGACTATGGTACCTCTGCAGATGGCGCGAGAGACACTGACGCGCCAGCCGAAGAAGTAGTACAGGAGATAGAGGCATTCGGTGGCCTCGCAGTGGCCAACTTTGCCAGTGTGGCAGACCCGGCTGGTGCGAATTCTATAGTCGAGGACGCCATCTCCCGTTTTGGTCGAATTGATGCGGTAGTTAATAATGCCGGCTTCTTGCGCGATCGCATATGGCACAAGATGAGTGCGGTCGACTGGCAACAGGTGATCGACGTACACCTCAACGGTGCCTTTCATGTATCAAAGGCAGCGACGCCATATTTTAAGGAACAGGGTTCGGGAAGTTTCGTGCAGTTTACCTCGACCTCGGGTCTGCTAGGCAATCTTGGACAGGCAAACTACTCGGCGGCCAAGCTGGGAATCGTGGGGCTTTCACAATCCATCGCACTTGATATGGAGCGCTACGGGGTGCGTTCAAACTGTGTTGCACCTTTCGCCTGGAGCCGAATGATTGCAACCATCCCTACGGATACAGAAGAGCAGCGCGAGCGGGTTGAAAAACTTAAAACCATGAGTGCCGATAAAGTAGCCCCGCTGGTTGTTTTTCTTGCCTCTGATCTATCAAAAGAGGTCACCAACCAGATTCTGTCCGTTCGCAAGAACGAGATTTTTCTGTTTTCGAAACCGCGCCCGATCCGCTCCATGCATCGCTCTGAAGGATGGACTGCTGAAACGATTGCGAGTGATCTGTTGCCGGCGTTCAAGTCAGATTTCTATGGCATGGATCGAAGTCCCACACTCATTAACTGGGACCCGGTTTAAGATGGAGTTCAATGCGCAGAAGTTACTGGATATGCCGCCGATTGAAAGTCGTCAAGAACTTACCGTTCGCGACACAATGTTGTATGCACTCGGTGTCGGGGCAGTGGAACTCGATTTCGTATACGAGGATCGTTTAAAGGCACTGCCCACTATGGCGGTGGTATTGGCAAGCCCCGGGTTCGTCTGGCGCAATCCCGAGTATGGTGTCGACTGGAAAAAGGTACTACATGGCGAGCAACATCTTGAGCTGTTTGCGCCCCTGCCAGTTGAGGGATTGTTGCGCAGTGAAACCCGCTTTGAAGCGGTCTACGATAAAGGCGTGACTAAGGGCGCGCTGGTTTATTCGGCACGGAAAATATTTGATCAGACTGACACGCATCTTGCCACAGTCTCGATGTCGAGCTTTTTGCGCGGCAACGGTGGTTGTGGAGGAACGCCAGGTGCTGCCCCGGCGCCTCACTCGATACCCCAGGACATTGCACCGGATATAACCATTGAACTGCCGACCGCAGACAGTCAGGCGTTGATTTATAGATTATCCGGTGACTATAACCCCTTGCATATAGATCCGGACGTAGCACGCGCCGCGGGTTTCGATAAACCAATACTGCATGGCCTGTGTACCTATGGTGTCGTTGGTCGAGCGCTGCTATTGGCGCTGGCTGAAAACGAACCGGCCCGATTGCGAAAAATGCAGGTTCGATTCACGGCGCCTGTTTATCCGGGCGAGACGATTCGCACTGAAATCTGGCGCGAGCCACAAACCGGCTTTTCATTCAGGGCATCGGTGGTGGAGCGTGATCTGGTAGTGATTAACAACGGTTACGGAGAGCTTGTGCAATGAATAGAAAAAGCAAAGGGAGAAGTCATGCGTAGGGCAACCATCGTATCGCCGCTGCGAACACCGGTAGGAAAGTTTGGCGGTAGCCTGAGCAGCATACCGGCGGGTGAGCTTGGCGCAATTGTTATCAAGGCGCTGATGGAGCGCACCGGTTGTGATCCGGAGCGTGTCGATGATGTGATCTTTGCGCAAGGCTATGCGAGTGGCGAGGCGCCGTGCATCGGGCGCTGGTCGGCGCTTGCTGCGGGCTTGCCGGTGAGTGTGCCCGGCCTGCAGGTAGACCGGCGGTGTGGCAGCGGACTACAGGCGGTTATAGATGCTGCCATGATGGTGCAAACCGGTGTGGCTGATGTGGTCATTGCCGGCGGGACCGAAAGCATGAGCAATGTTGAGTACTACACCACGGACATGCGGAGCGGTGCGCGCATGGGTTCAACCACGTTGCACGATCGTCTTACCAGAGGGCGCGTAATGTCTCAGCCGGTAGACCGGTTCGGGGTAATTACCGGCATGATCGAAACGGCAGAGAACCTTGCAGCCGACTACGATATCAGTCGCGAGCAAAGTGATGAATACGCGGTGATGAGTCACCAGCGTGCCGCTGCGGCATGGGCGGATGGCAAGTTTGATGATGAACTGGTGCCGGTTAGTGTGCCTCAACGGCGCGGGGATCCGGTTATTTTTAGCCATGACGAAGGTGTCCGCAAGGACGCGACGCTTGCAAGTATGGGGGCACTGCGTCCGATTGAAGGTGGCGTTGTGACGGTAGGCAATGCGAGTCAACAGAGCGATGCTGCAGCCGCTTGCCTGGTGGTTGCCGAAGACAAGCTTGGTGAGCTGGATCTGCAACCGTTCGGGCATCTGCTGGGCTGGGCTGCGGCCGGGTGTGAGCCATCGCGAATGGGTATTGGTCCAGTGCCGGCAGTTGAGCGTTTGTTCGCTCGCACCGGTCTGAGCTGGGACGATATTGATCTGGTTGAGCTTAACGAGGCATTCGCGCCCCAGGTACTGGCGGTGCTTAAAGGCTGGGGATGGGACCAGCGTGACAAGCTCAACGTCAATGGCTCGGGTATTTCACTGGGTCACCCGATAGGCGCCACAGGCGTGCGGATACTCTCGGCGCTGTTGCGCGAGATGCAGCGTCGCGAATCGCGTTATGGTCTGGAGACAATGTGTATTGGAGGCGGGCAGGGTATAGCGGCAATTTTTGAGCGGATGTAAGCTCGAGAGCAGTGGCTGGCCGGGTCGATCACCTATTAGCGAAACTCATGTCACCGCTGCTTGTAATACCATGTTAGACCGGTTCCGGTGGCTTCGATTTTCGTATAACGGAGGTGTCCTCCTAACATCTATCCAGGACGCTGGCTTCGGGTGCGCTAATAATAAAATCGATTTTATTTGACAGCTCCGTGGAAAATCGAAAAGATTGGGCGGTACCGATCTGTCAGTAACAGCACCCTGACCCGAATTACGTTGAATGGAGGAATCTCAATGAAAAGATCACTATCGCGTCGTCGCTTTATTCTTAGCGGTGCTGCAGCGATTGCCGCACCTGCCATTCTCACGCACACTCGCGCCTATGCAGCCGATCCCGTGATCAAAATTGGCCATGTCAGTCCTCGTACCGGCCCGCTGGCCGGTTTCGCCGAAGCTGATGAATATGTACTGGCGGCGATTGAGAAGGTGTTTGCGGAAGGAATTTCAAACAACGGCAAGACCTGGCGCGTCGAGATCATTTCAAAAGACAGTCAGTCCAATCCAAACCGTGCTGCAGAGGTAGCCGCCGATCTTATACTGCGCGATGAGGTAGATATCATTGTCGCTGCCTCCACACCCGACACGGTAAACCCGGTAGCGGATCAGGCCGAAGTAAACGAGGTGCCCTGCATCACAACGGATTGCCCGTGGCAGCCGTACTTTTTCGGGCGGCAAGGTGTCCCGGGTGAGGGGTTTGAATCAACTTATCATTTCTTCTGGGGGCTGGAAGATGTCATAGGTGCGTTTCTCGACATGTGGGGTGGCAGTGGTGTGGCGAAAACGGTCGGTGGTCTTTTCCCCAACGATGCCGATGGCAATGCCTGGGGCGACAAGGAAAACGGCTTGCCTAAACCATTGGCAGAGGCCGGCTATGAGCTGGTAGTGCCAGGACAGTACCAGCCGTTAACTGACGATTTTTCCAGTCAGATATCGGCGTTCAAGGAAGCCGGTTGTGAGATGTTGACCGGCAACATGATACCGCCGGACTTCGCCACCTTCTGGGCGCAGTCTGCACAGCAAGGTTTTAATCCCAAAGTGGTCACCATTGGCAAGGCGCTATTGTTTCCGTCAGTAATAGAGTCACTCGGTGACCGCGGTGACGGATTATCTTCCGAAGTGTGGTGGTCGCCCGATCACCCGTTTTCCTCCTCGTTAAGCAATGAAACAGCAAAGCAACTGGCCGATGGCTATGTGCAGTCGACCAGCCGCCCGTGGACCCAGCCCATCGGTTTCAAGCATGCGCTGTTTGAAGTGGTGGCGGATGTCGTTAAGCGCGCTGACGATCTGGACGACCCGGCAGCCATCGTGAGTGCCATTGCGGCTACTAAACTCGACACTATTGTGGGTCCGGTAGACTGGTCCAACGGTCCGATTAACAATGTCACCAAAACACCGTTGGTAGCAGGGCAATGGCAACGTGAAAACGGTAACTACGATCTTAAAATTGTAGCTAATTCTGCTGCACCACAAATTCCTCTTACCGGTGAGTTGAAGTTGCTGTCGTAGACCAGTATTCGTGGCGGAAATTCTGCGTCTGCAAAGTGTGAACAAGGCATTCGGTGCTGTGACCGTTGCCGATGAGCTGGAATTCAGTGTTATGAGTGGTGACGCGCTCGGGGTGATTGGTCCCAACGGCGCGGGCAAAACCACCATGTTCAATTTAGTGACCGGCACACTGAAACCGGATTCCGGCCATGTGTATTTTCTCGGTCGCGATGTGACACGCAACAGCGCGGCTGCACGCTGCCAGGCGGGTATGGCGCGCAGCTTTCAGGTACCGCAGCCTTTCTCGGGGCTTACCGTTTTTGAAAATGCGATGGTCGCGGCCACTATGGCGGCCAAATTACGTGGCGCTCGCGCCGAACAGCATTGTCTGGAGATTTTACAGCAAACCGGGCTACTGGAAAAAGCGAATGTGCAGGCAGGGCGGCTGACATTGCTGGAACGAAAACGACTCGAGCTAACCAGAGCCCTGTGCGCTCGACCACAACTGTTGCTGCTGGACGAGATTGCCGGCGGACTAACCGATGCGGAATGCGTATCTCTGATTACCACGATAAAAAACATTCATCGCAGCGGTGTTGCCATTATCTGGATAGAGCATGTGGTGCATGCCTTGCTGGCAGTGGTTGATCGTCTGCTGGTAATAAACTTTGGTGCAAAAATCGCCGAAGGTGAACCGCAGGCGATCATGCAAAGCAATGACGTGCAGGAGATCTATCTGGGCATTGATGCCAATGTCTGACACAGTGCTGAGCACGCACGGGCTGTGTGCACACTACGGCGATTTTCAGGCCCTGTTCGATGTAGACCTGAACGTTGAAAACGGCGATGTGATAGCGATTATTGGCGCTAACGGTGCTGGTAAAACCACTTTGTTGCACTCAATCGCCGGTTTGTGTGAAAACGCACCACAACAGATTAGCTATCGGGGGCAGGCAATCGGCGCGCTGCGCGCAGACCAGGTCGCATCCAGGGGGATTGCACTTGTCCCGGAAGGCCGTCAGCTGTTCGCGTCATTGACGGTTGAAGAAAATCTGGTGATCGGTGCGCAAACCGGTGGACGCGGTCCGTGGCACCTTCAGGCACTGTACGAACTTTTCCCGATGCTTAAGGAACGTCGTGAATCTTTCTCCACACAACTATCCGGCGGGCAACAACAGATGGTTGCTATCGGTCGTGCGCTAATGGCAAACCCCGATCTGATATTGCTTGACGAGGTTAGTCTCGGGCTTGCGCCGGTGATTATAAAATCGATCTATGAGGCGTTGCCGGATATTGTCAGTGAGGGCATGACGGCGTTAATCGTTGAACAGGACATTAGCAAAGCACTGGCGGTTTCTTCGCGGTTCTATTGTTTGCAGGAGGGGCGGGTGGCGCTTGCAGGAAGTTCTCATTCCGTTAGCCGTGAGGCAATCGGCCGAGCCTATTTCGGGTCCGATGTGTCAAAGGAAACAGGCAGTGGACTGGCTTAACAGTATTGTGCAGGGCATATTGCTGGGTGGGCTGTATGCCCTGTTCGCTGCCGGGTTATCGCTAATTTTCGGGGTTATGCGGCTGGTCAATATTGCCCACGGTGATCTGATCATACTGGCAGCCTATCTGGGTTTGTCTACTACTGTTGTAGCTGGTGTACATCCGTTACTGGCGTTGCTTGTGGTTGTTCCGCTGATGGCGCTTGCGGGCTATGTATTGCAACGCGGCATACTCAATCACACACTCGGTGATGATCTGCTGCCGCCGTTGCTGGTTACTTTTGGTCTGTCGGTGATCATTCAAAACTCGTTGCTGGAAGTGTACTCTGCCGATCCTCAAAAAATGAATTCGGCAGCGCTTGAAACCGCTGGCATATCAGCGGGGGGACTGTCGGTCGGGGTGTTACCTTTGCTGACGTTCATCATTGCCGTTGCTGTTATTGCCACAATGCACTGGACGTTTTATCACACCGCTCTTGGCCGGGCGTTTCGTGCAGTCTCGGACAACCAGGACATCGCTCAACTCATGGGTCTAAACCGTCGTCATATATTTGGACTGGCGATGGCCTTGTCACTGGCAATAACCGCTATTGCCGGTGTGTTGCTGGGGATGCGCACGAGCTTCGACCCGTCGATAGGCGGGGCGCGTCTGATCTTCGGTTTTGAAGCCGTCATCATTGGAGGGCTTGGCAATCTTTGGGGAACGCTGGCAGGTGGCGTTATTCTGGGTGTTGCACAAACCGTTGGTGCGCAGATTAATCCCGGCTGGCAACTGCTGGCCGGCCATATTGCTTTCCTTGTCGTGCTGGCCATTCGTCCTCAGGGACTGTTTCCGAGGATGACGGGATGAGTATCGACGGCATTCGGGTCACGCGTGGTTCACGGGCAAGTATCATTGCAACCGTTGCAGCCCTGCTGTTTCTTGTGCTGCTAATTGCTGCACCTTGGTGGGCAGGCCGGGCGGACTTGCGTCTATTCGGTGAGTTGTTTCTATATCTGTCGCTCGCCACCTTATGGAATTTGATGGCAGGATACGCGGGCCTGGTTTCAGTCGGTCAGCAAGCCTATGTGGGTTTTGGTGGATACGCGCTATTTGCATTGACCCTGTTTGCAGGTGTGCATCCGGTGGCGGCGGTGCTGGTGGCAGGATTGCTCGGGGCGATCATAGCGATTCCGGTGGCCACCCTGGTGTTCAGGTTGCGTGGTGCCTACTTCGCTATTGGCACCTGGGTGGTGGCTGAAGTTTTCCGTTTGTCTTTTGCGCAAGTCTCAAGCCTGGGTGGTGGCTCTGGTACCTCGCTTCCGGCGACTATTATCAAATCAATGGCATCGGGACGCCAGGCACGGGAGTGGTTAAGTTACTGGCTGGCGCTGGGACTGGTAGTGCTGGTCATTGCTGCGGTATTTTTATTTTTACGTTCTCGCAGAGGACTTGCACTGTCTGCCATTCGGGATAACGAACTGGCAGCCGCGTCGCTGGGTATCGACATATGGCGCACACGGTTTTTGGTCTACGTGGTCACAGCGGCCCTCACGGCAATGGTTGGTGCATTGATCTTTTTGCAAAAATTGCGTATCTCGCCGGATGCGGCTTTTTCAGTGAACGACTGGACCGCCTTCGTAATATTTATTGTGGTGATTGGTGGAATTGGCAGTCTTGAAGGCCCAATCATTGGCACACTCCTGTTTTTTGCCTTGCGTGAAACACTTGCCGACCATGGCACGGTCTATCTGATCGCGTTGGGAGTGATAGCGATTGTAGTCATGCTAAAAGCGCCGCAAGGGCTATGGGGTATTGTTCGTTCGCGTTATGATTTACAGCTTTTTCCGTTGGGTTATCGAGTCCAGAATAACTCTGCTACTAAAAATTAGCCGGCGTAAAACGGAACCACTAATGCAGTTTGATTTTATACGTGGTTTACAAGTGCTTTAGATAACGTGTATTCGGTGTCGTACCGGTCTTATCAACTCTCAGGTAAATGGTCACATGTCATTTGATGCAGACGTCGCCATTGTTGGCGCGGGACCGGTGGGTACCCTGCTTGCAATATTACTTGGAAAACAGGGCGTGCGAGTCACCCTGATCGAGCGTTGGCCAACAATCTATGACCGGCCTCGTGCTGTCACCATGGATCACGAGGTGGCGCGTATACTGGCAACTTTCGGTATCGATTCTGATAACGATTCGGCCATCGAATATCACGAAGAATTGTACTACTGGAAAAATGCCGCGCTAGAAGACCTGCAACTGGTTGACTGGAAGAGTGTTTCCCCGTCCGGTTGGCGTGTTACCTACTGGTTTAATCAACCCGAGCTGGAAACCCGGCTTCACGCTATTGCAGCGACTTTCCCTTCTATAAACCTCATTCGCGGCTGGGAGGCGGTTTCACTTACGGAAGATGCAGACGGCGTAGATGTTGGTTTGCAGGAAACGAAAGAGCTTGTCGGGCCCGCTGGCGAAACTCAGTCTATTCGTGCCAAATATGTGGTAGGTAGCGATGGTGCCAACAGTTTCGTGCGCGAGGCGATTGGCATTGATGTTATCGATAAGGGTTACTTTTTCGACTGGCTTATTCTCGATATGGTGCCTCATGGTGACTACAAGGTTTCACCGGCGCAGTGGCAGTTATGTGACCCTGAGCGACCCACCACGCTGGTACCCGGAGGGCCGGGCCGTCGCCGTTGGGAGTTCATGGTCAAACCCGGTGAGTCATCGGAAGAGATAGCAAAAACCGAAAGTGCCTGGCGCTTGCTCGAACCCTGGGGTCTGACTCCCGAAAACGCAACGCTTGAACGCAGCGCCGTGTATCGATTTCAGGCCCGCTGGGCAGATCGGTGGAGACGTGGTCGCTGTATGATAGCGGGCGACGCGGCACACCTGATGCCGCCATTTGCCGGTGAAGGCATGTGTGCAGGTTTTCGTGATGCGGTGGCGCTGGGCTGGCGCTTAAACGCTATAGTAGAAGGCAAACTCGACGATGCGGTTCTCGACAGCTATGAAAGCGAGCGCATCCACCATGCCAAACACTATATCGATTTTAGTCAGGAGCTGGGCAATATCATTTGCATTGCAGACCCCGAACAGGCAGCGATCAGAGACGAAAAAATGAAAGCCGAGCTGGCGGCACGTAACTACGAGCCAATCACCGGTGATCTGGTGCATCTCGGTAGCGGAGTATGGTGTGAAGATACCGCTGCTGCGGGCGAGTTATCTACGCAGGGTGTCGTTGAGGTCGACGGTAAGCGAGACCGGTTTGATCAGGCCATCGGTCAGGGATGGATGATAATCGGGCTTGATAACGATCCCGCTTCCGTACTCAATGAACAGCAACTTAACGCCCTTCATTCACTGGATGGAAGAACTATAACCATAGGTACGGACAGTAGTGACAACTGTGCGGTTAATTTTGATGCGCTGGATGTGGAAGGAACCTATTCAACATGGATGGCCTCTATCGATGCCGTTTTTTTTATTCTGCGGCCTGATTTTTATGTTGCTGCGACGGCTAGTTCAGCCAGTGATCTCAGCCAGCGGTTTGATGAAGTTCTTGCGAAGTTGCAAATTAGAAGTGTGTAAGGGGAAGGTATGGATAGATTCTCAGATAGAAGTGCGGTGCTGTTGTCGCGCACCGCACAACGTCTGCGTCGGACTAGTCTATCAGGCTTTGCAATATTTCAGTGAGCTCGTCAACTTCCGCTTTCGAAGCAGTGAGCTTCCGGGCAGAATTGCCAGGTCCGCCAAACTCTGCTTCGGCCGCCTCTTGCCAGGTCTGAAATTCCTCTTCTGTTGCAGAGATACTATTAACAGAAGATGCTTCTGCGGATTTTGCAAATTGATTTACTGACACTGTTAAGGGGCCATCAGGAGCCTGTACTAGTTCGGTGGCACAAACAGTGGCGTCCAGCTCGGAATCGATGCAAAACTCAAACACACCAGAGCCACTGGTTGCAGAACTCAGATTAAACAGAAATCCGTTCATTGATGTTACCTGGCCGGAACCATCGCTGCTGCGCGCGACAAAGCATGAGTAATCAAAGTTGCCGATTTGAGAAAATCTGCAATTGATTGCGCTACCTTCAGCTGAAGTGACTAGTTGTGTAGCACCGCTGCCAGAAACCTGGAACGAGTTAGAGGTGAATCGAGTGATTGTTTCGAATACGGTGGCGTCGCCATTAAAATTGTAGCGGAAAGTGACGGTGCCAAGCAGGCGGTCCAGACCGGTGCTTTCGACAGGGGGTGCGGGCGTATTGTTATCAATGGGATCCGATTCGGGTTGTACTAACGGGAGTGGTGCGACACTACTGCCGTTGCCGCCACTGCTGCCGCCGCAAGAGGTTAACAGAGCCACGCATAAAGCCGAACCACAAATTAGATGTTGCTTACTCATTCCTGAACTCCTTTCTTAAATTGAAATATTCCATGGAAGCCGGGTATGAGATCATGAGTTGATGTCTCCACGCCATCTTCCATGGTGGCGCAAGTGTCACGCGGATTTACGGGCCCGTGATTGGCTGATGAATGACTAACTGACGGGGAAATTATTCGTCATGTAGCAAAGGAGTTGAGTAACAAACCAACTCGCTTCAAGAACCCGATTGAAACCTGTTGTGGACCTTGTCGATGGACTCTAGCACAGCAAAAAGAGGTGGTAAATTCCAGACCAGGATAGTGAAAAATCAATAGTACTATTGGATCATTGTTATTGAATTCAAGACCGGTTTGCGATCTTTACAAAGCTGCAAAAAATTCATCAGGCTCTTCTGTTAGCTTGCTTTAACTCAACTTTTTCTATAGCCGGGTCTGGAATGAACTTGCCTGTTCAGCGGCTTCTACTTTCGCTGATCGGGTATGGTCTCCCACAATGTAGCAGTGCCTTTTGCAGTCAGTGCGCTTGCTGTGCATAAGACTTTGAGAGTGTGTGGGAGGACAACTCCGTTGCACGAAAATCGAAGCCGCCGGTCGATGAAATTACCCGTAGTTGATCTGCAAACCAGAGCGGTCAGCCTCTAGCTCTGCTTCGATCGGGGTCGACAAATGGAATGTCACAGCATTCGGCCAGTAACCTTTTCCC
>CAYPCS010000101.1:0-19151 GCA_964409275.1 uncultured Granulosicoccaceae bacterium | reverse complement strand
TGCCCATCCGGAAACAAGCGCTACTGCGGTCCACTCATGCACGCGATCTTTCACCGACACCTGTATAGTTATTTAGAAAGACTGAACGCCAGCATATGGCAGGCGAAGTATCACGCACCTGTGTGAACCTCGCGACGCCCTTGTTTCCGGATGGACACCAACTATCGAAACAGTGCAATCACAGAAATACACAATGCACGTTTATTTTTAGTAAACTTGTACATCACGCGATTTGGTAAACGATTATGGATGATGTTCTAACCGCTGTTATCGCAGACGACGAACCATTGTTGAGAGAGGTGTTAGCCCGCGAGCTTGCCGCTCTGTGGCCGGCTCTGTCGATTGTCGCAACCGCCACTAACGGCATTGCGGCAATTGAGCTGATCGAGCAACACAAGCCTGACATTGTGTTTCTCGATATCCGGATGCCTGGTGCAAGCGGCATTGAGGTAGCTGAATCCATTGCCGATGACTGGCCCGCGGGCAACGGCGAAAAAGCACCACCACTGATCGTTTTCGTTACTGCCTACGACGATTACGCCATCGATGCCTTTAAAACCGCAGCAATCGACTACCTGCTAAAACCGGTTACTACGGAGCGGCTACAAACCACAGTTGATCGTTTGCATCACCGACTGCAATCCACCGAGGCAAACGATGTTAAACAACCGGGAAGCCAGATAAGACAACTGATCGAAGCCGGCCACAGCAATAGCAAAGTTACATCAACAGACCAAAACCCGCTGCGTATCATCAGAGCAAGTGTCGGTGATATGGTGAGAATGATTCGGATAGATGATGTCATTCTGTTCGAGTCGGCAGACAAGTACGTTACTGTGTATACGGCAAAATACGAAGCGCTTATTCGAGAATCACTGCGAAGCCTGTTGCCACAGCTCGATAATAACCGCTTTGCTCAAATTCATCGCGGCGCAATTGTCAATCTGGACCAGGTAGAGGCTGCGATTAAAGACGATGCAGGCAAGCTCACTCTGCGATTAAACGGCCTGGATAACACCCCCGCTGTAAGCAGGGTATACCGTCACCTGTTTCAGGCAATGTAAACTGCGCCGGCATCGCCGATAAACTGATCAAGCTGTAATTGTCGATCAGTCAGGCAGTATCCGGTAAAGATCCCGTTGTGCTTACTCCATTCAATTTTTCTTAGGAAGTAAGAAACACCGCCAACGTATCTCATTGTCTCAGTGACGGCCCATTGTCAGTTCTCTTGCTCTGCTACGATTTCGGTTGACGGATGTACCCTGCCCGCCAACGCTTGAGAAAACCACAATTGAATCTACCCAGACTGTCTGCAATAGCCGTAACTCTCTTCGCAATTTCATGTTCATCAATCAGCTACGCACAAGACTGCCCGGACTATGATGGTGACGGCTGGGGTTTTGCCAACGGTCAAAGTTGCCGGGTGGGCGATAGCGAACCCGCAATCACGCCCGCGCAACCCGTCAGTGTAGAAAGTCCGACAGCAAACATCGATTGCCCCGACTACGACGGCGACGGCTGGGGATTTGCCAATGGCCAAAGCTGTCGTGTTGGCGACTCTGTTTCTATAAATCCGGTAACGACAACCAATGAAACGGCATCTGTTAACACCGGAGCTGCGACTGCGGTCATTGCTGCAAGTACAGATAGCGATTGTCCCGACTACGACGGCGACGGCTGGGGCTTTGCCAACGGCCAGAGCTGTCGAGTTGGTGATTCCGTATCAACGAACACGGTAACAACCGACAATACAACGGTAGCCGTTAATACCAGCATTGCAGGCGATGATAGCGAGTGCCCCGATTCCGACGGCGACGGCTGGGGCTTTGCCAACGGCCAAAGCTGTCGCGTTGGGGAATCGACGGGCAGCGGCAATAATCTGCAGGCGGACGCTGCCAGCGAACCGGATGCCACCCCGGATTCCCCAGCAGTGCCTGCTGTCGGTGAAGTGATCGCTGAAGAGGTAGCAACGGCTGAGCCACTGCCGGCCAACACTAATCTGCGCGGTTTGAATATAGATCAGGCAGCTTGCGAAATTGCATCGAATGCGAACAGCTGCGATGTATTTGTCTCATACAACGAATCAGGTTCCGGGCCGTTTTGCCTGTTTGAAAAACAGCGGGCCAGCGCTCAAAGCGCCAACCTGATCACCTGCGGCAATCCTGTTCAAATGCGCGTGTCCGGGGTAACTGAACAGGGAAAACTGCTTGAGCTACGCCGCGGTTCACTCATCTACGAACAGTCGACTTTGCTGGATCGCCGCCTGGCAATCGGGATTAGTGGAATTCAACGCGGCCGTTATTCGCTGCAGGATTCCCGCCGCAGTACTGTGCTTAAAAACGATAGAGCGAGTTCATTAACTACCTCGTGGGACGGCAGAATTCATTTCGATGTTATTGCCACCACCAACGCCAAACGCGTTTCGGTCGTGCGTATGTATCGCCCTGAACGCACTGACGGGCAGTCAGCGGATTCACTCCAGCGCGCCGATCTCTTCTCGACCGGACACATTCTGGCGTCGGACAATCTGAGCAATGCAGAGCTGGCAGCGAGCCGGGTGACGTTACCTGGTGATCTCGGTACCAACCGAATAGGTATCGAAGTACCGTTTAACATCGCTGTCCATCCAGATCACACGTTGTCCACAAACCCCTATCGCTCCGGCGCTGACGGCAGCGCAAACGCAACCGGTCAATTCGATACCTATCAATTTTACGTGATTATGGGTGCGTCAAGAGTCGGCAACATCGATGGTGAACACGACCTCACTATCGGCAACCCCGCACGTGGTAAAAAATTCTTTCTAACCCGGTTCAAAGCAAGCGTTATCGTTAGAAACCCGCGCTCAAACGATGCTGAAGTGCACGATGTAATTATTCACTCGGCGGCACAGCCACTGCGCGACAATAACGGCAGTCTCATCTATGGCTACGAACCGAGTGTTACCCTCGACGGTCGTCTGATCGTGTATAGCGGAAATTCATTTCCTGCGCGGCGCAACGGCAACGGCGGTGAAATCAGCTACACGTTCCAGAGCAATCCCGAAAATATCAGCCAGTGGTCGGTGCCACGCAATCTGGCCGAGATGTACAACACGCACGGGCCTGGAGCCTCATCGGGTGAAACGCGGGTTAACGGCGGCAAAAGGTTCTCCGAACACTTTCCGGTCGCTTCTTACCCGATCCGCCAATACAACGGGGAAACCCTGAAGCCCGGTGATTTTGTCAAAGGCGCCTATCCGTGGGTCAGCCCTCGTGGCTCGGAAGTTTTCTTCATGGCACGCAACACCTTCCACGGGCCTGCCAGATCAGGCGCCACCATTGGGGGGTTCCGAACCCGTGGACAGCTTTGGCACATGGACGGTGATATCAACAACAACCGTGGCAACCCGACCGAACGCTATGATCACTGGAGCAACGGGGATGGCGCAAACAATCAATACGAAGCTATTGTGCGCGCTTACGAGTCCCGGCGTTACCCGGGCACCAACACCGCTATGGGCGCCAAAACCTGGAACAATCTTTTTGTGCGACCACTGGCGCAGTATCCAACATCGTGGAGCGCCACCGTTAATCTGAACCGCTCGCCACTGCCCCTTAATCCATTCCCTGAGAGCTACGGTTTCTGGCTAACCGGCAACCGATATTTCGAATACAGCTTTCCGCTATATGCACCGGATCTGATCGCCTACTACCCGATGAACGAGCCCCTGTATCAGGACCAGACAATCATCCGGGCACATTTTAATGCAGATCCCACTGACCCTGGTTCAGAAGCGGTAAGGCGATCATCGGTGCGTCATGTCACTGGAGAAACAGCGGATCTTTCACAGCATCAACATACCGCCGCATTGCGCAATGGCGCTGTTTATCCATTCGAGTTTCACGATGCGATTAATCTCTGGGCCAACACCGGAGAGCTAAAAGACCAAAGTGACGGGGCTCAAGGCAATTCGATTTACTTTCCCGCCAGTGGCCGTGTGGTCTCGCAACTGAATAGTCGTAGCATGTCTGCCGTTGTTGCTTCACAAGCCTTTTCCACCTCCCTCTGGTTTAACAGCAACACACTTTCAGCACAAACCCGGCTGTTGTCCATAGACGGACTGGTGAGTCTCGACATTCGCCAGAATTCCATCAGGGCCAACATAGACAACGACAGCGCGCAACAATTGTTTGAAGCCACGGCTAACACGCAGAACAATCGCTGGCATCACATCGCATTGTCATGGCGGCACGGTGATGTGCGTTTATATTTCGACGGTGCACAGGTCGCCCGTTACTCCGTCAATGGCGACTTGTCGATGAACACGGGCCGAACAGCCGCCCTGACACTCGGGCCAGCCGGGAGCGGTGCGGGTAATCTGTTGCTGAAAATGGATGAAGTCTATTTGTACGCCACCTCACTCGATAGCGAAGATGCAATAACGCTGTCGCTGCGTAAAAAGGTGTTCAACAACTCACAGAACAGTTTTTTCAATGCGTCCGGAATGGCTGGAGATTACCCGGCTCTTGCCACCAGTATCGATCTTTCGTTCAATGCAAACGATAGAGAAATTGAACTGGGTGAACAGCTGTTCGAATCAACAAACCTGTCGCGAGATAACACGATAAGCTGCGCCAGTTGCCATCAGGCATCACGCGAGTTTACAGACGGTCTGCGTGTCTCCAGTGGCATCAATCAGACTCAGGGCAGGCTTAACACGCCCGCTATCGCAAATATGCTGTTAAGTAACCGCTACTTTTACAGCGGCGGGGCCGGATCACTTGAAACCCAGGCAATCCATACAATGATGGACAATGGAGAAATGGGTATCTTTGATACAACGCAACTGGTTAATTCACTGTCACAATCACTGCGTGATCAAATGCGCAATGTCTATCAACGCGAGCCCTCGGTCAGTGATATTGCGAGCGCGCTGGCAAGTTATGTAAATACAATCAGGGTGACCGGCTCCACCCGCAACAACCGGTCAGAGCTGACGCAAGCTGCACAGCGAGGTGAACGATTGTTCAACGGTACAGCAAATTGCGTTGCCTGCCATAGCGGATCGAACTTCAGCGATAACCGCTTTCACGACATCGGGCTTAACAGTAACTCGGCCAATCGGGCCGAAACCACTGGCAGAACAGACGATCGATTTCGTACAAAAACACCAACGCTTAGAAACGTAGCGCTCACAGCACCCTATTTTCACGATGGTAGTGCGTCAGACTTGCAAGCGGTTATATCCCACTACAACGACAACTCGCATACTGCATCGGGCCGTACACCGGACCCGTTGCTGCACCCGCTTGAACTCTCGCAAAATGACATCAATGACCTAATCGCGTATCTCGAATCGTTGAACGGCAACACACGAACCAGGTAACTTTATTAATTACGGATACAGTGGCAAAGCGTATATCATCGCGCTTTGCCCTGTTCCGGCGACAGCCTCGTACACCGGGAACTGCTACTGCTGCACATCGTAGTCGGGCAATTCTTCCCGGGATGGCAGCACTCTGGATTTTCCGTGCGCATCGACTGCGACAAAAGTAAACATTGCTTCAGTTACTTTTTCCCGTACACCGATCTGATCCCGACGCACCCACGCTTCAACAAGAATATCAATTGATGATTTGCCGGTACGCGTTATTGCTGTATAGACGCCCAGAATATCACCAACCCGCACTGGTTTAATAAAGCTCATACCCTCTATTGAAGCAGTAACCACTCTGCCCTGCGCTCTCTGGCTGGCAGCAATACCACCGGCGATGTCCATTTGTGACAATACCCAGCCACCAAAAATATCACCTGAAGGATTAGTGTCTGCAGGCATTGCAACCGTACGGGTGGTAACTGCACGTTTATCGAGCTCGGATTGTTTTTTATCTTCAATGCCTGTCACAGTGAATTCCCGAAATTTATTTTTGGTTGGGTTTACGAAGCTACTTGCGCAGTTGAATTAAGTATTCTGTTGCTGGCTACGCCGGGCGGTCACACGCCTGTTATAACCGGTCGCCAGTGTCGATATCAAACAGGTGACAAACAGACGCAGCAACGGTCACATGCACACTATCTCCAATTGAAGCGTTGTAGTCTTTATCTGCTTTAACAGCGATCATCGAGCCACCTGCGCGCATCGTCACCATAGAGGATTCGCCCAATAATTCCATGGAAAACACCGGTGCGTTAAGTTGCGCGCTCTGTGTGCTTAAGGCTGCATCTTCGGCGCGAAAGCCCAGTGTTACCTCACCACTGACAGCACGCGGCAGCCCTTCAATCACTACCCGGTCAGCACTGAAAATGCCATTGTCCAGCGTACCGTTGAGCAAGTTCATCGCCGGCGTGCCCATAAAACCCGCGACAAACGTATTGGATGGATTGTCGTAGATATCGCGCGGTGAACCAACTTGCTGCACAACTCCCTGATTCATCACAACCACCCTGTCTGCAAGTGTCATTGCCTCGATTTGATCATGGGTGACATAGATCATTGTGGTTCGTAGTTCGTGTTGAAGATTTTTAATCTGTGCTCTGGTGGAGACTCGTAACTTGGCATCCAGATTGGACAGTGGTTCATCCATCAGGAATACAGCAGGTTCACGCACGATGGCGCGTGCCAGCGCTACTCGTTGTCGCTGTCCTCCGGACAGTGCTGCGGGACGACGATGAACAAAGTCCTGCAGCTCAACCATCTCCACCGCTCGTCGAACTCGCTCATTATGCGTCGCAGGATCAATCTTGCGAATTTTAAGCGGAAAACGAATGTTCTCCCATACTGTCATGTTTGGATAAAGCCCGTAGGACTGAAACACCATTGCCACGTCCCGGTCTTTGGGTTCCAGCCGGTTCACTTTACGATCACCGATAAAAATCTCGCCTTCAGTCACTTCTTCCAGCCCGGCAATCATTCGCATTGTGGTTGTCTTGCCACAGCCTGACGGGCCGAGCAGCACCAGAAATTCCCTGTCGGCAATCTCCAGATTAAAATTTTCCACTCCGGTAAAAGAACCCCAGCGCTTGCTTACATTTTTTAGCGTAATTCCGGCCATCGCTTATCCTTTTACCGCGCCGGCAGTAAGCCCGCTCACAATTTGCCGCTGAAAAAACATAACCAGCAAGAATAGCGGTGCAGTTACCGACACCACGGATGCTACCGCAAACATCACGTTGCCTTTGGTTTGAGTGGTACCAAGAAAACTTGCGATTTTAGGCACCATGGTCTGGTTATCCTTTGACAATATCATCGCGGTAACTGCGAAATCGTTGTAGGCAAGTAAAAGCGAGAATAGCCCGGTAGTAATTACACCCGGCCACATCACCGGAATAATCACATGCCGGAACGCCTGAAAATGTGTGCAGCCATCGACCATCGCACTTTCATCCAGATCCTTTGGAATATTGCGGAAAAACGACGTAAGCATCCATAGCGTAAAAGGCTGGTTAATTGCCACAAGTACAACAATGGCTGTGGGTAAATGACCCCACAGATTCCACTGATAGAATGGCAGGAGATAACCTGATACCAGTGTGATTGGCGGCATCGAACGGAACACCAGCGCTATAATCAGCAACCAGAAGGCATAGTTGTATCGGGAACGGGAAAGCGCATAACCACCCAGCGTGCCAATAGTCAGAGAGATGGTGACCACAAAAAAAACAACAATAAATGTGTTCAGAGCTGCCCTCCAGAACTCTTCCTGAATCCAGGCGCCGTAATAGCCATCTCCGGTAAACGCACCTCCGGTTTCAATGGGTGTTAGATGCCCGAATATAGCCCAGCTCCAGTCGGCTTTTGAGAAGAAGTCGCCTTCCACTTTGAACGAACCCCAGAAGGTCCAGAAAAACGGAAAGGCCGCTATTAGCAGCCACAGAATCAGAAACGACCAGGCGAGCGTTTTTCGCCATGATGATATTTTTTCGATGGCGTCACTCATGCGGGGTTCCTGCCAAACTCCCGCCAGGTACGAACCAGCACCGGTGTGAGCAGTATTGCAACACCGGCTATGGTGAGTACAGAAGTAGCAGCTGCCGATGATAGCAGCCGTGTCTCGCCGCCAAGATCGTCGTAGATAAAGTAGGACAGCGAGATCGCGTGTGCGGATGCGTTAAAACCGACAATCGGCTCAAATACCCGAAAGTTATCCATCAGTTGCATCAAGGCGATGAAGGTGGTGAGTGGCACGAGATGAGGAATTATCACGTAACGAATACGTTCCCAACGGCTGGCTCCGTCGATCATTGCTGATTCAAGCGTATCTTTAGGAACAGTCTGCAAACCCGCATAATAAACAACAAACGCAAACGGTGCGCCGTGCCAAACACCGTAGACAATCAGCATCAACCAGGTGAGCGGCGTCGAAGCCTTCATCGATAGCGCAGGGTCACTCAACAGAGTCTGTAAAAAAGCACCGATAATACCGCGTGAGTCAATCATCCAGAACAGGATCAGGGAACCAACAATCGGCGTAATTATCATTGGCAGCAGGGAAAGAAAGATCGCCGGTCCGCGCATCACAGACGGAATACTGTTCACTGCTACCGCTATCATGAAACCCAGAATCAGTACCAGCGGTGTGACAACAAAGGTGAAAGTCAGGGTGAATGCAAGTGCGCGATAAAACGGCAGGTTCATCAGGCCGGATAAAAAATCACCCATGCTGTTCGACGATTGCCATGCCTCGCCGAGCTCCGACGTAGCCAGATGACTGCGATTGGTATAGATAGCGGAGCCTACAAACCGGCCCAGTGGCTGTGATTCGCGCAGCTCCGATGTGGCATCGTGGTCAACCATGGTTGATTTTTTACAACCAAAAATATCGCAGTTTTCTACTTCGACAATCACCTGTTCATGCGGCGCGTACATCGATTGCAATACAATTGATACTATTGGAAGCGCGATAAACAGCAACATCGCGAGCGATGTGGGCAGAATAAACCAGAAGAAAGCTCTGTGCTTCATGGCAACGTGAGAGAGATGAACGAGCTACCAGGCACTGAATAGAGTAGCTCAAAGATTTTTCGCAGGTAGCTACGAGGCCACAAAAATTGCGGCAAACCGGTTTCTGTTAAACCGGTTTGTCGTTGTCTTGCAATGACGTTCTTTACTTCAAATAGCCTTTTTCTATGGCAGCAGTGGTATATGCCGCTTCAACGTCAGCCAGTGTTTTCGCAGCGTCTTCCTTGCCAGTCATGAAATCTGCGATTTCATTGCCGAGTGCGGTGTGCATCAAGCCATGATATGGCAGCATAGGATACGCTGTCGCTTTGGCGGCGATGGAATCGAACACCCCTTGATTAACCGGCGCCGGTGTATAACCTTCGATCATCCACACCGCCTGGCCCATCGTGTCTTCATTCAAAATTGATGGGCTGATGCCGTTCTTCATAGCCAGAAATGTCGCTTCGGCATCTTCGTCCGAAATATTTTTGGCCACGGTCCAGCCATCCCACCACAGAGTGGTGGCAGGGTTGCCACTGTCACCAACCATCAAAGGACCACCCACAACGATGTTTGAAGCAATCTCTGCAGGTGCGCCTTCTTCATCCTGCAATTTGCCAACACGCGATCCCCACATATTCATCAAGATGACGTTGCCGGCTTCCATCTCTGCGCCAGTGGCATTGGAATCGTGAGTGAGGAAATCAGGATTCATGTAGCCGCTTAACTCTTTCATCATGTTGAGCGCTGCGATACCGTTATCGTTGTTTAAAGAGGGCTCGGCGGTTCCCGGTTTGTAAAACTCGCCGCCATGGCCGATATACATGTTGACGAATTCCTGTGCGAGGTTCCAGCCTGCCTTATAGGCACCGCCAATTGGAAACTCCGCCTTGCCTTCGGCCCGAATTTTCTCGGCAGCCTGCAACATTTCTTCGTAGGAGGCAGGTGGTGCGATATCAAGTTCTGCAAGAACATCCTGTCGGTAAGTCAGGTGCTGGGCATTGGCCATAAAAGCCACCGCCATTACCTTGCCGTCAATAGTGATCAGCTGGTTTTTGGGTATATCCTGTCCGTGCTTTGCAACCAGATCATCCAGCGGCCGAATGACGTCTTCATTCATCAACGCCACAATAGATGAGTTGGCGATAATCGCAGAGGTATATTCAGCAGGGTTTCCCTGCATACCGGCCACATTTATTTTTTGGTGATCGGCTGTGAGGTTGGATTTGACGACGACCCCTTCTCCGGCGCAATCCATCGCCCCTTTGGCAACCGTCTGAATTGCAGGAAACTCGTTACCCACAATACTGATCCGCCCCGAAGTGATACCGCAATTTGCATAAACCGTTGAAGAACCACCAATCAGCAGTGCAGCAACGAGAGATTTTTTGAAAAGTGAATTCATTGGCTGTTTCCTCATGTGTTTTCACAGAGTGATATATTTTCCGCACGAATGCAATATACGGCACCGCCCGCAGCGTGAGAGTAACTTGCTCAAAACGACACAGGCGCCGCACCTAAGCTACCGGTATTCGGTGTTGACGCAAATGCAGCGGTCACACTCACGACAGAAAACTGATCGTGGTATCTGTGAGTGCGGAAGCCGGACTGGCGAGACGCCGATACTGCCAATGCATGGCGGCTTCGTTTTTCGTGCGACGGAGTTCTCCTCCCACACTCTGCTGACTCAGCGACGAACACGGGGTTTGACGCGCGCCGTCGCTTCTGCGGAAACCGGATCGTCCGGCCAGGGATGTTTTGGGTAGCGTCCTGCCATTTCCTTTTTAACCGCGGGGTAGCTGTTGCTCCAGAAATTGACCAGATCCTCTGTGATCTGCACCGGCCGCCGTGCGGGCGATAACAGCTCCACTTTAAGTGGCAACCTGCCCCGGGCCACTGACGGGTTCTCGCGACAACCGAACATCTCCTGCAGCTTAACGGACAGCACCGGATTGCCGTCACAGGCATAACGCAACACATGTTGCGCACCACTCGGTACACGGTAACGTTGCGGCAGCCACGCATCCAGCTGCTGCTGTTGCTGATAGCTCAATAGTGTTGGCAAAACTTCCATCAGTCTTATTTGTGAAAGCCCCTTAAGATCACTGCATTTGCCTATGTAAGGTTGCAGCCATTGTTCCAGCGTTGCTGTAAGGCTGGCGTCATCAACTTCCGGGAAATTACCGTCATCGCCTGTCAGTTTGCGCAGGCGCGTGACTCTGGCCTGCCATTCAATCGCGTCATTGTCCCAACCGAGACATTGCAGACCTTTCTTGCGCACCGCCCCCAAAAGCGCGGCCTCTCTTTTTTCAGCATCGATACGTTGCAGCGGTTTACGATCAAGATTGATTGCTCCCACCATGCGACGGGTTTCTGCGATAACGCGCTCGCGGCGATCATCCCATTCAACATGCTCGGTCTCATGAATCAGGGGTGCGCACCACTGTTGCAGCTCTTGCGGCTGCACCGACAACGCTGAAAATATACGTGCCTCTTTGCCACTGCCACCCAGCTCGGCAACGACCAGCCAGTCGCAGTGTGCCAGTGCATCATCAGCGGCTATTGTCGCACCAACGCCGCTGGCGAGTAAAAATCGCGGGTCATTACCCGGGCGACGTTTGGCGATGCGATCCGGATACGCCTGTGCCAGTAAAATCGCATCTGGCGGAGAATCAGTGCTGCCAGGTTTTACAGACGGCAACAGTTTTTGTAGTTGCGAGACACGCTTTGATCGAAACCCGGAACTCTGATGTAAGGCCACGGATAAGTCAGCCCCCCTTATCCCCGGCTTGTCCTCAAGCAACGCTGCCAACGCACATGCACGCCGGGCTGCATAATGATCATTGGCCCACAGCAGCATATGTCCAAGGCGAGGCGGCAGTGGTAATTTCCCCACCGCACGGCCGTATGCGGTCAAGCCGTCATCGCGCCAGATACCGAGTTGTGCCAGTGTCTTCTCCGCACGCTGAAGGGATGCCTTTGAGGGTGCATCTATCCACGGCAACGTGCTTAAATCCCGCACTCCCCAAAGGCCCAGCTCCAGCAGCAGCGAAGAGAGGTCCGCGCGTTTTATTTCGGGCTGCCAGCGCAGAGATCGTCGTCCGTGGTCAGCCTCGGACCAGAGTCGGTAGCAGACGCCTGACCGGGTTCGCCCGGCCCGTCCGGCACGCTGGGTGGCACTGGCCTGGCTTGCAGTTACCGTTTCGAGTCGCTCTGCACCGGACACCGGGTCCAGTCGCAACCGCCGCTCCAGGCCGGCATCAATGACGATTCGAACGCCATCGATAGTAATCGAGGTTTCGGCAATGCTGGTGCTCAGGATTACTCGCCGGGATTCTCCGCCTGCAGCTGTCGCCAGAGTCTGTGCCCGGTTACCGGCCCCGCCATGCAATCGGTGCAGCTCTACACCATCGGGCAAACGCGTTTGCAACAGCCTTGCAGTGTTATCAATTTCCGCCACCCCTGGCAAAAACACCAATGCATCGCCGCTTTGTTCCTGCAACGCTTTCAGGGTCACGCGAGTGATCGTCTGCGGCAGCGGATCGCGACTGTTTCCCTGCCAGAGCAGCTCCACCGGATGTTGTCTCACCTTGCATACAACCGGTGATTCGCAATCTGTGTGCGCACATAACTGCTCGCCATCAAGCGTAGCCGACATCAACAATAATCGCAGATCCTCACGCAAGCCACGTTGCACATCGAGGCACAAGGCAAGCCCGAGGTCGGCGTGTAAACTGCGCTCATGGAACTCGTCAAATATCACCAGAGATACACCTTCCAGAGACGGATCGTTTTGCAGTATGCGAGTGAGTACCCCTTCGGTGACGACTTCCAGCCGGGTGTGTTCCGAAACCTCGGTGCGACCTCGCATGCGCAAGCCAATGGTGGAACCGGGCACCTCCCCCAGTTGCGACGCCAGCCGGGTGGCAACATTCACGGCCGCCAGTCGTCGAGGTTCCAGCAAGAGAATTTTGCCGTCAAACCCCGCCTTTAAAAGCGCCAGCGGAAGACCGGTGCTTTTACCTGCACCGGGCTCCGCCTGTAAAACTACATTGCCGGTGACGAGTTCGGTGCATACCTGCTCTGCCACCTGCTCAATCGGTAGCGGTGTATTCATCGCCTGCTCAACGGATTATCGTTGCCATAGAATTACTGTTAACCATCTCGCTTTGCACCACTGGACTACCAGTCAACCAGGTCAGCAATCGGTAGCACTGGTTTCACTGATCAACTATCTGCAACTTACACGGCAAATATACACCTGAGTCACCAATGGCAACAGCCAGGGAGTTAAGGGTGCCATCGTGATCCTTACGGCTTTTCAAATCAGCAGTGGAATTGTCGCAGGAAATTGAACTTGTGGCTCGTGTGATAATATTCGCCGCAATACAACGCGGTGGACCACGACGATGACTGGCAACAAAAATTTCGGGATGTTCCAATCGGATCCGGACGAGGTCGCCGCCAGCACATCTCCCAAAACCGGATGCCCGGCCAGTGCAGTGGCCAGTGAATTCCAGCCTTTCTCGCCCGCTTATCTACAGGACCCGTACGCTTTCTTTGACAAGGCGCGACGCCTGGAACCGGTATTTTATAGCCCGGAGTACAACTATTGGGTTGTTTTGAAATACGACGATATTGCCGCCGTATTTCGCGATCCCGACACCTTCTCTCCAGCCAACGCCCGTCATCCGGTCACACCAATCTGTCCGGCTGCGGCGATAGTTCGGGACCGGCAAAACCTGGCCATTGAACCTTCACTGGTCGATGAACCATCGGATACGCACAAGCATCATCGAAAAATATTTGGTACCGCGTTTACCCCGAAACGGGTCAACCAGATGGAAGACAGAATTCGGGCAATTGTAGATCGCTATATCGACCGGTTTATTGATGACGGACGCGCAGAGCTTGTTTCACAACTGTTGTATGAAGTACCGGCACTGGCCATATTTTTATTCCTCGGTGCCAGTGATGAAGACGCTGTGTTTGTAAAAAAACTCGGTTCGGACCGCGCCATCGTCAACTGGGGTTCACCTTCTGAAACCGAACAAATTGCCATGATGCACGGCATGGGGGAACACTGGCAATTCACCAAAGATCTGGTTGACCGGGCGTTTGAAAAACCCGGTGATAATTATCTGGGTGATATGGTAAAAATTCATCAAAGAGACCCTGAACTGTTTACCGTCAACTATCTCTACAACGTGATGTTTCTGATGCAGTTTGCAGGGCACGAGACCACAACCCAGGCAACCGCCAACGGCTTGCGACACTTGCTAACTGACCGCGCACAGTGGGAGATGTTGTGCGCCGATCCCGGCTTGCTTGAGAACGCTGTCGAGGAGACCCTGCGAATCGATTCATCAATTTTTGGCTGGCGCCGAATTGCAACACGCGATACCAGTATAGGCGGGGTAGACATACCTGCTGGCGGTCGCATTTTACTAATGATGGGGTCAGGTAATCACGACGAAGCCATGTTTAGCAATGGTAGACAATTCGACGTAACCCGCAAGAACTCGAAAAAACACCTGGGCCTTGGACTGGGTGCGCACTTTTGTATGGGCGCACCGCTCGCCCGTCTTGAAATGCGAATTATTCTGCAACAGCTAACGCTACGATTACCGCACATGCAGCTGGTGGCTGATCAACCACAAGAGTATCTGCCAACACTGGTTTTTCGCGGCGTCCAACAACTTGAAGTCGAGTGGCAAAGAAGCTGAGATCACAGTGGGCCAATCGCAAAAATTTGATGTGGTTGTAGTTGGCGCCGGCATTGCCGGCATAGCGGCATGCCACGCCCTGGTAAATGCCGGTGCAAGCCGCGTTGCACTCGTAGACAGCGGTGCGCCACTGGCATTAACCAGCGATAAATCCACCGAGTGCTATCGAAATTTCTGGCCTGGCCCCGACGACGCCATGGCCACATTGATGAATGAGAGCATCGCTCGGCTGCAGAGCCTGACCGATGCATCAAACAACTATTTTCAGCTGCGGCAGCACGGCTATCTATTTGCCACCGCCAGGCAGCAAGAACTCGATGCACTGGCAGCCAGGGCAATTGAAAACGAAAACTATGGCGGCGGCAAACTCAGACATCACAATCCGGGTTCGACTAACGCCAGCTATCGCGCATCACCACTCTCGGGTTATGACGCTTCTCTTGACGGCGCTGATTTAATCACAAACCGCGATGTTATTCGAAAGCACTTTCCGTTTCTAACCAACGATACCGCCGGTGTGCTGCATGTGCGCAAATGCGGATCATTGAGCGCACAGCAACTGGGTATGTATCTGCTGGAACAGGCCCGTGATGCCGGTGCAGAGATTTTGCCGGGAGAGTTTACTGGTATCGAGACATCTGCCGGCAAGCTGTCAGCCGTGAAAATAAGCACGGCAAAGGGTTCAATTGAGCTTGATAGCGATACACTGGTACTTGCCACCGGTCCACACCTTCGGTCAACGGCACAGCTGGCCGGGTCACAACTACCGGTGATGGTTGAAAAGCATGTAAAGATGACGATGCCTGACATACACGCAGCAATCCCGCGCGATGCTCCGTTGATGATCTGGAACGACCCGGTACACTTGCACTGGGCAGAAGAGGAAACGAGAATGCTCGCCGCTTCCGCAGAGACGGCGCACCTGACAAAACCCTTTCCCGCCGGAGTCCATGGCAGGCCCGTCGGCGCAGGCAATCAGATTTTCCTTTATTGGACTTTCGACAGCCACATAACGGAATCACCCGTATTTCCGATTGAACCTGACCCGGTCTACCCGGAGATACTGCTGCGCGGAATGGTACGCATGATTCCCGGCCTTATAAGCTATCTCGACCCGATGCCCAAACCGTTTCTCGACGGTGGCTTTTACACCAAAGCCGCAGATAACCGGCCGCTAATCGGGCCACTGTCGGTGCCTGGTACTTTTGCCTGCGGGGCATTTTCCGGATACGGAATTATGGCCTCCTGCGCAGCCGGTGAATTGCTGGCCAAACATGTGCTGGGGCTCGAACTACCGTCCTGTGCAAGCGCATTTGACTGGCGTCGTTTTAGTGACAAGCCATTTTTAACCAACAACGGCGGGTTGAATGCATCCGGACAAATTTAGAAACCTGGTTATGGAGATCCGGACACAGGGAACATTCGAGATTTAATGCCATCAAGCGGAGACAATCTGCAGTGAGCAAAGATCAGAGCAATACTGATGAACGGCCATGGCTGAATACGATGACCGGCACCCGGGTGCGCATAAAAACCCCGGGGCGTGACACCAACAACCGGCTAACGGTAATTGAATACATCGAACCCCCGCACAGCACTCCACCGGTATTCACCCGTCACGAGTTTGTCGAGGTATTTTACCTGCTGGAAGGTACCCTGACTTTCCAGTTCGCGGACGAACAGCGCTTGGTCATTCAACAGGGGGAACAGGTGACCTGCCCGAGCTGGAAGCCACATTCGTTCTGGAATGAAACTGATTGTCCAGCCACTGCACTTCTTATTTGCACACCATCCGGCCTGGACGAATTTTTTGAAGCTTCCGATCGACTATTAAAGAGTTCCGCAGATGCGACAGTGCGCCAACCGGAATTGCTCGCGAGTGAAATGCAGCGCTTGCGCAATCATTATGGTCTGGAGCATGTGGGAACTCCGCCGTCTATTGACGAATGATTGTCAGGAAGCGGGCGTTCAGTGTGAACGCCCGTTAAACCCGGCCAAACAAACTTTCCTACAAACCCCACTTGGCGGCAGTGGTTTCAAAAAAACCGCGAGCCTGCTTGATCTGAATCCAGTTATTGACGTAATTGATCCACACTTGATCATCTTGTGGCAGCAGCATAGCGATTGGCGTGGGCGCCCGTGCGGAATCGACCTTGATGGGAACAATCTTTTCAAACTTTTCGGTCAGTGTCGCACCCTCTATGTTTGAAGTGATAAACACATCAGAACGTCCTGACAGCACTTCCTGGTGTTGTAACGCCGGCGCTTCTATTGCCTTGATTGACGAATCAGGAAACCACTCTTTGACCAGCTTTTCAAACGTAGTGCCGAGTGTGGCGGCGACTTTAACATCTGCCTTGTTGATCGAATCCCAACCCTCAAAGCGATCTGCCTTGTCCACAGTGGTGTAGGGCTGGATTTCCACCGAAATGTAGCTCGACGAATAACCTGCGGCCTTCATCCGCGCCGCGCTTATAGAGGCAGAACCGGTAAGGTGGTAATTGCCGCCGACCACACCGTTGACCAGTGTTTTCCAGTCAGTCGCTACGAACTCAAGCTCTACACCCATATCTTTAGCAAGCTCGGTCATGACGTCGATGTCATATCCCTGATAGCTATTGGTGGCGGGGTCCTTGACCGTCATCGGATTCCAGTCACCTGTGGTGCCCACTTTCAGCACCCCGTTATTGAGTATGTCCTTCAGCGCAGATTCGGCATAGACCGGCGCTGCAGCAACGCTGAACATTGCCGCCGTAACCAGTGCTTTAAATAATCTCATTTTTGCTTCCATAATCGATTTGAACCCGTATCCTTGCACGGTCCCCGGCGATTTGCAACGAAGACTCCGGTGGAGCGTCTATGCTATCGTGCGTTAGGTTTTTACTCATCAAGGGCTCGCCTGATGGCGTCATTGCCAGAGCAACAGGCTGCCGGTCAGCCCATCATTCAAGTGCATTCGGTATCAAAATATTTTGGTACTTTTCAGGCATTGAACGAGGTTTCGATTGAAGTCGGCCTCGGTGAACGCGTGGTCGTTTGTGGCCCTTCGGGTTCCGGCAAATCAACCCTCATTCGCTGTATCAACCAGCTGGAAGCTCACGACAGCGGCATCATCGCCATCGACGGCACGGTGCTCAACGGCAGCAGCGCCAGCCTGAAAACCGTGCACGCAAACGTCGGCATGGTTTTCCAGCAATTTAATCTGTTTCCGCACCTGAGCGTGCTGGAAAACCTGACTCTCGGACCGATTCGCGCAGGCAAGCTTGATAAACACTCGGCAAACACGCTCGCCATGCAATACCTGGATCGTGTCCGAATCCCCGAACAGGCAGAAAAATATCCGGCGCAACTATCAGGTGGTCAACAGCAACGCGTGGCAATTGCCCGGTCACTGTGCATGGAACCAAAGATCATGTTATTCGACGAGCCAACCTCGGCGCTCGATCCGGAAATGATCAACGAAGTACTCGATGTGATGGTCGAACTCGCCGATAGCGGTATGACGATGATCTGCGTCACCCACGAAATGGGATTTGCGCGCCGGGTAGCCGACACGATGGTTTTTATGGACCACGGGGAAATCGTCGAGATGTCAGACAAGGAAAAATTCTTCAAAGCCCCTGAGAGCGATCGCTGTCAGGAATTTTTGCAACAGATTCTTCCTCACTGATACACGCCTCATGATCAGAACACTGTTTGCAGTTTTTTTGTGCCTGCTGCTCGCCGGCTGCTCCGGTGACTGGGGCTGGTATGTAGTCAATCCCGCCAACGCCAAAGGCATGACCAATCTCAGGTTTCTGTTGAGCGGTTTTTACTACACGGTGTTACTGTCGCTTACTGCGATCATCATTTCTATAACAGTGGGTTTGCTGGTCGCGCTACCGGGCTTGTCAAAAAACAGGTGGCTGCGCGGTGTCAACCGTGTTTACGTAGAACTGGTTCGCGCCGTCCCCATTCTGGTAATGATTCTATGGGTCTACTACGGGCTTCCGCAGTTATTGGGGATCACCATCACCGTGTTCTGGGCCGGCGTAATTGCGCTCGCGCTATCCGATAGTGCCTTTGAGGCGGAAATTTTTCGTGCAGGTATACAATCAATTGATAAAGGTCAATACGAGGCTTCACATACTATCGCGCTAAGCTACACCGATACCATGCGTTTTATCATTTTGCCTCAGGCAATCAGGCGTATACTGCCAGCGCTTGGCAATCAGCTTGTCTATATGCTCAAGATGTCATCGCTGGTGTCGGTCATCGGAATGCAGGAACTCACCCGTAAAGCGAATGAACTTGTGGTCACTGAATACCGGCCGCTCGAAATCTATACCGTGTTGCTACTTGAGTATCTGGTGCTGATATTAATTGTTTCTGCGGGTGTGCGCTGGCTGGAGCGCCGATTGCAAACCGATCAGCGCAACAGTGCATAGTTCAATACTAATATTCCCGGGCCAGGAGTCTGCGCGGTAGAAGTCCGCGTAGCGAGAGTGTGACCGGTTGTGCCT
>CAYPCS010000100.1:0-19225 GCA_964409275.1 uncultured Granulosicoccaceae bacterium | reverse complement strand
GTGATTTTGCACTGGGGGCTGCATCTGTTGCTCCAGACACAGGCGACTCTGGTGGAGGTGGTGCATCTGTCCAGACAATCGCCTTTTTGTCGACAATACTTCTTATAGCCTGTTTACGGGCCAAAAGTATTGCCCAAACACTCTAAAACTAGTTTCGCTATAAGACATTTACCAATCAACCGACAATTTAAAGCGCTGTGGTACAGCACTTTCGGTTATTCACAAGAAAAAACCACGTACTCGCACGATGCACAACCCGCTCGCATGCACCAAATCCTCCCTGTTTACTCACACACGTGCGATTTAATAAATACACGGCCACTCATAACAAATACGCTGCCTTTTGTGCCAACACAAACTATGGTCATTAACACTAAAAATCTGTTAGAAGCACATTATTGATTAACACAAGCCAACAGAAATAGAAAATCGGGACTCAAAGTTCAACACCCAGATCCCCATCAAAGATACTGTATCCTATAGAATCTTTTCCCTTAAAAGAACTCTCGGATATATTGCCCTTCTTCTATTAGTTCCTTCGAATTGGTATATTGATTTTATTGGCTAAACCGGCCAGATAAGCCAACACAACCCGCCATCCTGCATTGTGGAATATAGTATCCGATTCAGCGGTGGTTTTGTGAAACGGAGGAAATGGAAATCGCTAACTTACGCTCTTATAACGCAAAAATACAAGAAGAACTGCGGCATTGGCCATATACAATTCATCAAATCGATGACACGCTCGACAGTACACTAATTGAAGGAAGAGGTAAGCAGCTACTGTTTCAGGCCCTAAACAGTAAAATGCTCACTGCGTTTGTTGGCTCCGGAGTCTCCGCAGCTTACGGCCGGATGTCCTGGACAGAATGGCGCGATGCACAGGTTCTTGAAGTTCGCAACGTAAGCGATGCGTTTATCAAATTGTCAGATGCTTCGATTAATCTCCAATATTCGCTGATAAAACATTTCCAAACAAAACTTAAAACCGCAGGGAAAACCACTGATGATCAGTATAGAAATATTTTTCTAACTATACGTTGGCTGCAGTACCGCCGCCAGGTAATTGCACAAGCTAACCGTGAAGTTAGAAATCTCAAAACTACGTTTACAGCAACCGCTAGTAAAAAAGGCGCGTTTCCGGGAGGAGAAGGTTTACCGGTGATGTTTGAAATTGCCAAAAAGCTGCACGATCTACTACTAAAACACAGATCACTGTTTGTACTGGAACATGATAGCCGTCTCGACGAAGAGGATTCGACTCTACGATTATTGTACGGGTCGCTCGTCAAAGCCGAAGATGGCGCACCGGTTTTTGAGTTAATCGAGCTTAGTGAAGACCTCCAAAACGAAACAGAAAAAACAGACACTACTATATTATTTCGAGAAGCTTTTGAAGTATATCAGGATTTTGCAGATCGACCCGAAGCAAGAATGTCATTTGAAATGCTCGCAAAAGCGCTACTTGTGGATGAAGCTGCACACGCAGAAGCCCTGCTAAAAAATGCTTTGAATTACGGGCGAGAAGTAGGCAGAGGTTCGTACTCCGAGAGAGATGAAAAACGCACGAACGAAATCCTTTCTGCATTAAATACAGTTAGTCTCAAAAACCTGAAACGCGATATCGACGGCATTCGACAGGATCCAGCGCGCTACAGGATTCTTAACGCGTTTCGAATAAATAATACTTGCCAAATATTAAAAAATATTGAAAAGAACAATAAATTCCCGGCTGTAATGAATCCATTATTAAAAAAACTTTCAACACTATTATCCGATTACCAAGAGTCCTCCAGCCAGGCCCCAATCGACACTGCGAGAGTATTCCTGACACCAACTTCCAGGTTTCTGGTACCCATGATATGGCAGCTAACTGAAAAGCCGCTTGCAAATATTTCCGGAATAAAAGATCTGCTAACTCCTCTCAATAACGACGATTTTCGTGCACGCCGATCAATCATTGCCAACCGCTTTGATCCACTTGTCAAACTTGCCGGAAAACTACGCATTAACCGTTATCTGACGACAAACTATGACTTCGAAATCGAGCGAATGTATCAGGATAGAGGATACCGCAGGTTTGGTAGTCGGCATTCGAACCAGACACAGAAGAGCGGCGTAAATAACCCTTACAATTTCCGCACGGATGGCATTGGCGGTGTGGTAAGGGATCTATCGTTCTCAAGTGAACACTCTGCTGATTTACTGACTTTTGCAGCTGGAGGTACCGGTGCGGATGCAAATATTTTTCATCTTCATGGCAGTGCAACAAGGGATGACGATATCGTTATAACCGAACGGGATTACATGGATATGTACCTCCGCGACGACCCAAATCGCGAGGTAGTGGATGAAAGCATCTTAATGGCATTTGCGGGCACGCCAATTTTGTTTCTCGGGCTGGGCATGGAAGAAACTGATCTACTAAGGCCACTACGCCAGTTTATCTCTGATCAAGATCGATTGATTGGCTATAGAGCAATTGTGCTGATGTCGGCGACAAAGGATTTCGACAGCCGCACGAAAATGGCAGCTGGTCTCTATACCAGATACGGTGCTCATACGATTTTTTACGGGAGCGGCGAAGTAAAAGTAGAAGTTGGCAAGGATTCCAATTCGAAACCATTGTACGCACACCAGTCCCTGGATTGGCTACACAGGATATTCGCGTTAATAGAAAGCTTGAGAAATTCGATTAAGGAGCGCCAAACTTTAGTCAAGAGTTTCATTGAAAATCAATCTGATGATGTGGTGCATGCACGAGATAAGCTGGCGGCCAGCGGCTCCAAGGTTGTCGCCCCCATAACGACATTGAAGAAATTGGTCAAAGAGGTTGGAACTCTGGGAGACGATCTTTCAGAAATCAACGACAGTTGTAACTCCGAGCCAGCAATCGCTGCTCTATTCGGACTTGATGTGGCTCTTTTCACCGAATTGTACGGGGAAAACGGATCAGACTTCGTATTTGCAAACATCACTCCAGAGAATTTACCCTCACTTCACAACTGTCACTTTACCAGTCGTCGCGAGGGAGACGCCACGATACACTCAAACCACCGCAATATTAAAACCGATGGAGTGGTATACACGAGTTTCTACACTGAGATACTTACCGAGATTCTTCGAGCATGCATGCGAGAGTTTGAAACAAATTCCATAATGGAGGCACTTCGTGTTTTAAATTCAATGTTGACTGCCAGCGAAGGACTAAAAGGTGCTTTTATGACGGCGAGCTTGTGTGCCTCGCTGGATGGCCTTGAGCAAGAATGGAGATCATGGTGGAACAACTGGCAGGAAAAACCACCACACCGCGAAGCGAGATTCGAACAAATCATCGGCGGCGACCGAATAGATCGCGCCGGAACGGTAGAGTCTAAAATAACAGTCTCCGATGATGAACTTCAACGCAGGCTACTTATAACACTCCCATCGCGACACGTTCGTCATCGCGTCGAGAGTGTAATCACCGACCTCTCACATTGCAGACACAGTACTGCGCCAGTTCCAGTTCCGGATCAAGTTGAACCTTACGCTTTCACTACGGAATTTAGAACCAGAGTCCGTGCATTCGATTCGTTTATCTATGATGTAGCAACGCTCCCGCAAAACCGGATTAGTCATAGCGGACGTCGTGTACAAACAATTGCCGCTGCGAGAGGGCAAGGAAAGGGCATACTATTTTCGACATTGTCTACACGCCTTGGCTTGACCAGCTATATTAGCGCAGCGCATTTTACAGGTCACCACCCGGATCGCCCGAAGCCTGTATTCATTACCGCTATTTTTGTGAACCTCTCGTTCTCCCCCGAGATAGCGTCAGTTTTCGATATGACGACCCGGTGTTTACGTGAGACTATCGCCACACTGGATACTCTCTGCAACCCGGATAGCCAGCTTCTTGATAGCAATCTTCAGCCTTCTTACAATAATGCGCTTCTCCAACTTAACAAAACTTCAGAGAACGATCGTCAGTTTTTGTTGAATATGTTGTTTTCTGGGGAAGGTCTTCCACCTGCAGCACCGGGTTCCTCTCTGTTAAGTCAGAAAAACCGAGAACAGTTAATTAACTACAAGTCTGTCGTTGACAAAGCCATTCTGTTCACCAACGGCGTCAAAGAGCGTCGTGACAAGGGAAAACCAAGGCTAAAAACACTCTCGGATCTAATGATTGAGTTTGAGCATTTGTCTCAAAAATGCCGCGAGACTGGTATTTTCGGTTTGAATTTTGTGCCTAGATTACTAATGTGTTTTAACGCAATAGATTTGCTTTTTGACAATCAAAAAAGAGCAAAAAATCTTGAGATATCCCAGGTACTGAGATTCCTGTCTTCGAAAAACGCCTCCAGTATACCTTTCGATCTTATAGCCATTGGCTCAATTGATAGAATCGGTAGCGTTTTCGCCGATGACCATCGACTCCAGCGATTCTTTCACATGGGTAACAATGCACCAGAAAGAGAGAAGGAACGACTCGCTATGAGAGCTGCGAGGCATCAAATTTCGACCATGCCAGCTAAAGGACGGCATCCATCAGAAATAAACTACCTTCACAATACTTATCAAGTTAACCCTATAGAATTTTTAGTTGATAATTTCCCGGCCCTTGCTCTCGCTCTTTTTATTAATCGTGATCGACACGAAAAAGAACTCCAACCTGAATTTCTCAAAACAATAACTAATGAGGCAAAGACGCACTATGAAGAACTCGTTAACACGCGAAAAGCCTGCTGGTTCAACGATGAGCCACCAGAGGTAAACAAAATCTATCACAATACTCGCAGTGAAATGAATAAGAATATAGTCACAGCTTTCCTGCGCGAAATACCCGAAGCCTCCAGAAACAACCTGGGCATACCAGAATCCCAAAATTATAGCGGAAGGAAAGACAACGGATTTCTACATAAGCTATACATCGAAGACGACGATGCAACATCAAACGCTAATACGCGAGACTGGATAAATCTGCAGCAGGCACTTCGGGGCAATCGATATTGTCTGACCATATTAATGGCAGCCGCAGAATACCTGGTTTTCAATGACCGTGAATTTCAACGCGGCGGTAATGCCGCAAACACATTCCTTAGAAATACTGTTTCGCATCTCCTGAATGCCAGCGTCTCCCAAAAGGAAGAGATGGTTCTCGAGACAGTAATGAATGTCTATAGGGAACGTTCCATCATTGGCAATACAGATTACGATCACGAACTACACCTGCTTTTGATGCGTAATATCGCAGTACTAGGTTGCCCGGTAAGTCCCAACGTGTTAGTACGACTTCCAGAGATTAGAGATTACTTCAATACAGTCTCTATGGAAGACCAGTTAAGTCGACGGCGTATGGTAGCGAGGGCACTGGCCGTATTGAGTGATCGGGGATTGGTTTTTCGGCTCAGGCCACACCCAAAACTAATTCGCCTGCATAAAAAACTTCAAGAAGTAGTCGAAGAGGAAAGGGGAAAAATTCAAGTCGCATACAAGGAGAAGGAAAGAAATATCAGCGAGGCTTTCAACGAGACAGGAAACAAACTTAAACAGGCGCTCGAAGACAATGAGGATAACCTAATTCGGGCTTTGGAAAAACCACTCGATAAATCTCACAGACTATCGGGCTACCAGGAAATTTTTCGTAAGTGGCCTGCTGAACTCGAGTATCGATATGCATTGCATCGTCAGGTACAAAGCTACTGTTTCGAACGCCTTGGTCACCTTACAGCCCCCCCAGTGAGTGCAAACAATTTCGCACCAACACTATACGCATCGATGTCGTCACGAGTTGTTCGGCTATCCAACGAAGGATACCTGTTTCTAAGACGGTTATTACTCGGACTCAGTCAGTACCCGGATATCCGGCATCAGGATGCTGCCCGCGACATGCCAATATTTACCGATGATGACGTAGTTACACGTGTACAGGCACTTAGGGCTGCCATGTCACTTGTTCGGACCAGTCTATCGATCGCAGCAGTTTCAAGATTTGACGACCAGACAACCAATATGCACTTCACACGCAAGCGCGGTCACTTTGAAACTTACAAGGTGCGACTTCGCTGGATACTACGAAAAGCATGGGAGGTACATAATTCAGACGATCGCGAATACGACGCAGAAACGCTTGAAACCAGAATTAATGCCCTTTACTTCGATGAAATTGTCTGGCTATACAATGAGGTGGCAGTTATCTGCCTGGTACAGGGTGCATTAGTTGACGGTATAGGCCATGTTCGACAGGCAATTAAAATAAACAAGGAGATCGAAGGAGATTTTAACAACGGCCCGATGCACAATATGCTTTCTCTGAATCTGGCAATTATTCAACTGGAACGCGGTCGATTGAATAGCGCCAACCGAAGACTTCAGGAAATAATAACTAACGAAACTGGAATCGGAAAACGAGTAGCACTCCTCGCCAGCGGGTACAAAGCACTGATTTCACAATTGCAAGGACGCTTAAACGAAGCCCGTGAAGAGTTTGGGCGAATAATACCGGAACTCGAAAAAGACGATGAGGTAAGAGCACTCGCTGTTATGATCCACCACCAGGCTCGACTGGTCGCCAGAGAGAACGACAAAGAAGCGGTAGAACTGCTAAAACGTGCACGCGACTATGCTGAAACTGGCGGTCATGAGGATGTCCGGCATCGCATTCTTATTACCGAAGTATCTGTATCACAGCGGTTTCAGCCGCAACCACTCCTTCGAGTTGCTGAAGATAGAGTCAAACTAAGAGAAGTAGAAAGCTACGCACGAATGATGGGGCTATCCTCATTACTGGTTGAAGTCCTGCATGAACAAGGGACTATGCTGCTCACGGTGGGAGATACTATAGGCTCCGGTCGTCTTCTCACTCGCGCTATGGCAATTGCAAGACGGAATGACATGACACTTCGGTTAAACTCGATTATGACCAACTACGCTCGAATTCTAATCGCACGAAAACGCATTAGCTCCGCAAAGCGGCTGTTAAATTCTTCACTCGCTATGGCCAAAAGAACCGGCCATAGCCTGGAGGTTGTTCGTGTGCACACTCTCATCGCAAAAGCCGATACCCTGACGCAGGACAGCAACTATGTCTGGTAGATTACTATAAAAACTTCAATTTCAGCACAATTTTCCACATACACATTTTTGTGAATAGACAATCATTCCAGAAAATTTATCTGGCAACTAAATTTAAGTGATTCCTTATAGCTTTCGCGAAATGCATCCGGATCCTGGTACAGCGCGTTACTGTAACTATCGCCGCCGTTAACAAAACTCAGGCTCTGGTTTAGCTGGGTGCGCAGGAATGCCACAACGTGCTCGTTAAATATATCGTTGTGCCCATCCATAAAATTTTTGTTGGCGCGAATGAAATACAATGGATTGTGAACATCCCTGCCACTTACCATCGCACCAGACGGAGTGGTGTCAAATCCTCTTGGAAAAATTTTTGGGCCACAATTGTCTGCAGCGCTGTAATCGACACATCTTGTAAACGGGTTTAATTCCAGAGGTACCGGGTCGGTTTGCTCTTCTTGCCTGACACTCTTACACCATGATGTTAAATTCGGAACTTCCATCCTGTGGGTCAGAAAGGGTGCAAAGTTTCCAACCGTGGTGGAATCCAGTGCCTCTTCCTCAAGCGCCAGAGGCGGTCCTTGTGATTGCTCTGGAGTATCTTTATTTTGCTTGACAAGGTATTGCCGCATTAGCGGTGCCTGCCTTGAGGTGGCGAGCAAACCAAAAGTCTGGCCCAGCGGGAAAAGAATTTTGTTGGCGAGATCCGCCTCTGTACTGATACTTACCAGCACCGGGGGCTGGTTTGACTGGTAGTTTCGCGCACGCGTGGCTTCGAACAGCGGGAGAACTTTATTCGCCTCAATTGCGGGGTTTAACAAATAGATGCCATCCCCAATCCCGCAACTGACGCCGCCACAGCGAGGATCACCATTCTGCGTATTACCAACCGGCTCCAGCAATCTCTCTAGTAACGGATTTGCCACTGCTGATAAGACGGCCGCTCCCCCAAAACTGTGACCGATAGTGACCAGTGTGTTGTTCGGTTTATTACTGTCAATTCGGTCCAGTTCAAGGATTAACCTGGCCAGACCGCTGTTGCCGAGTTGCTCTGCGGCCGACTTACGCTCCCAGTAGCTCACAAACTTGGGAAACAACAGTGATTGTCCGCGCCAGCCCACATACAACCCGACCAATGCTCGACCGTTAAGCTTGAAACTACTGTCCCCACTGGCAGAAGCCCTCGCGTCATCTTTTGCAATTTCGGCGATCACATTCTTGAAATCAGCCAGATTTTTATCAGTCCTGCTCTCGTCTTCCTGAGCATTGTGCTTCCAGCCATGTACAAATACCAGTGTGACCACCCCGGTGGTGACAGACTTTTCTTCGATATACTTTAGTATATCCAGAAGCCTCTGTTCATCATGGGGATTACCTCTCTCTGTGAATTCCGCAACGGCTATGGTGTGATCCGCAAATTGCTGCAGGTAACTACTCTTGCACTGAGTAGACCTGGAATCGTCAACGCAATTAGCCGCCACAGGTTCCCGGGTATGATAGGCATTGTTTGTCGCACAACCCGTTAGCAATAGTCCAATTGCCACAGCAATTACTGACTTCATTCTTTTCAGCAGCACAGCGTTCATTTTAATCCCGTTTACCTGTCCCTGTTTCTCTCGGGTATCAGACCAATACACTCTGTCACCCGTCTACCCGTATTAGTAGCAGACTGTTTGCGTGGAGTATATCACCTATAAAGATAACTAACCGCACCGGTGAACCGGAAGCCAAAGCGTGCAGCAATAGTAATTTTCCAGCTCACCCTCAAATTGTCGACAATACTATTTTAACGAGTTGGTTAATCTGTCACCGATGGGTCAACTCGTGCACGCAAAGGCGGCACGAATTGCCTTTTGGCCCTCTATATTTTACTGAAGGGTCTCAGTTTGAGAACTCATATCCGAAAGACAGAGCGACCCAGGTATTTCCGTCGCGCGAGAAGTTAGCAGAATCATCAACGCGGTCTTGCCCTACTACCAGACCCACCTGAAATTCACGCTTTATTGTCGCCAACACGCCAAAGCCGTAGCTAACCCCGGCCAGATTCTGGTTTGAAGCTACACCATCAATGATCTGTGGGGAGGCGATACTCGCGCCGCCGGCGAAGGCAATGTAGTTCGACTCAAAACCCAAAAAACCTGTACGGTCAATTCGATAGCCGAGGTAGCCACCGACAGATGATCCACCGGAAATTCCATCATCGCCACCCAGATAGTACTTGTCTATCTAATGACAACGGCAAGGGATGATATTGACCACCTGGAAATACACAACACGTTTCACGAAAAACCTCGCACTTATGACGTGGGTATATCCCCTGAAAGCACCCTGCGCAACAGTCCGTTCTCTATCGCATCTTCCAGATCGTCACTACCGCCTATATGATAGCCTTCGACAAAAATCTGCGGCACCGTGTGCCTGCCGGAGCGCTGCAACATCTCCTTGCGCCCCCGCGGATTAAATGTGATATCAGTCGTCGAATAGTTCAGGCTCAGACGATCCAGGGATCGTTTCGCACGACTACAATAGGGGCATAGCAATTTGCTGTAAATCTCAATGACAGGCATGTTGGTTTTTTCGATCACTGATTGAAGCGTGAATGACGATGTGTGGTTCAGTTAACCCCTTGAAGTTAACAGAACAGGAGCATCTACCGATGAACTCGCTTATTCAGAATCCGTAATCAGTAGACAAATACCGGATGATCCTGCTTCAGCCCAGGAAACCCTGAAACGTGATTATACCATGGTGCTATTCGCTCTCCGGGTATATGCGTGTAGACACCACCGTAGCTCCGACGTTCAATTCAGTCCGCCCGTCACTCCGGCTCCGTTGTTGAAAAATTGCCGCTCTCAACGGGAATACCGTGGTAATGCGGCATATTGTTAACCGGTTTATTGAACAACGAATAAATATAGCTGTCCTTCACTACACTTGCGACGGTGTGACGCAGTTGTCTCGCTCTAATACAGGCTTTGAATTGAAACAGGATCTATAGTGCCAAAGACCAACATGCCCGACATTCAGCTCTACGCGTTTCCTACCAGTCCTTATGCGATGAAGGTAGCGTGCTATCTGGCGTACAAGCAAATTGACTACCGTTTTGTTGGTGTTAGCCCTGTCACTTTCAGGCAAGTGGCTTTTACCGGTAAAAAACAGGTACCGGTGCTGCAAATAAACGATGAATGGAAACTCGAATCGTCGGACATCGGAATGTGGCTTGAAAGTGAATTCCCGCAAAAGCCGTTGCTATCTTCGTCTGCCCGGGAACGGGAATCTATATTGGAAATAGACTCGTGGATCAGTGAAAAACTCATCCCCGGAATGTTCCGGGCAGCCGTAGACTGGCCTTCAATCAGTGCCGGGTTACACAACGGCTGGCGACTGGCGCGTGCCGTAAATCAGACGACACCTCTGCCTTTCTGGGTACGGTTTCTGTGGCCGTTTTTTATTCGCCGTGCAAGGTTCATTGTAGCGATGGTAAACCACCTCGATCGCACACAACCCCTCAGTAAAATGCAAGAGAAGAACATAGAAACCTTCATCCAGCACCTGAATGGCGGTCCTTACCTTGGCGGACTGGCAACACCATCGCTAGCCGATCTTTCAGCGTTTCCGGTTATTGTATTCCCCCACAGATTCGGGCTCAGGGGCGCGGAGAACTGGGCCTCCAATCAGACTATTGCCAAATGGATTGCCGCAGTACAGCAGCATCTGCCCCCGAACCCTTTTCTGGTCAATCAGACACTGTTAGTTCATGATACGCCCGGTACATAACGAGCAAAAAGTCTGGGCAATCAAACGTTGCTCCAGCCACACACCGGCCACCTGCAAAATAAAAATTTTGAGCGCAACGTCTAACACCGGGAGCGCTGAACCACATGCCATACCACATTTACAATTCGGAGAATACAATGCTATCAAACGCTAGATTTAACCCGGCGGGATCACTCACGATGATCACTGCGCTGGCCTTACTTGGCGGTTGCGCAACCACGCCGTCCGCAAAGCTTCCGGACACCATTGTAGCTACGCCGTTTGAGCGGATAGACACCGCTTTCGAACATGAGTGGAACAAGGACACCTCGTTTCCATTCTCTGGTGGCGCCGCTATCGATATTGATAACGACGGTACCATGGAGATTTTCGTCAGTGGCGGGCACGAGCAAAACGACGCGGTCCTCAGTTATCAAAACGGCAGACTGGAAAATATTGTCAGCACCACTGGTCTCACCAGCCAAACAGCCGGCTATGGTGCAACAGCCGTAGATATGAACAACGACGGGCAGACTGATCTCGTGGTTGCCCGCGACGACGGTGTCTGGGTTTATATCAACAATAACGGGCGATTTGAGGCCAACAGAATTAACTACCAGCCCGCCGACAATGCCAGCCCGCTGGCAGTGGCAGTTGCCGATATCGACAACGACGGCGATATCGATATGTACCTCAGCCATTTTATAAAATACAAACAATGGGTCACCAGCACTTTTAACAAGCCGGATCTTGTCGCCTACAATCACCTGTTGCGGAATGACGGAGATCTGAATTTCACCGATATCACCGAATCCTCGGGTACGGCCGGTACTCAAAACACCTTCCTGTCTGCATTCACCGACCTGGATCAGGACGGCTACCAGGATCTGGTGATATCCAACAACACCGGTACACTCGAAATACTGCACAACGAGGGAAACAGCACATTTACCAAAAACTCCTACGATTCCGGTCTGGGTTACTGGATGGGTTTGGGAATAGGTGATTTTGACGGTGACGGCGATCAGGATCTGGCATCTTCGAACGTCAGCAACTCCATACCCGCAGGACTGCTGAGGGGCGACCTGACCGACGATCAGGAATTGGAAGTCGAGTGGGTGATGCTAAGAAATGACGGTAATCGCGTATACACCGATATCACCGAAGCGAGCGGTCTTACCGGTCATGGTTTTGGCTGGGGTATTGTTTTTGAAGACCTGAATCTCGATGGCAACCTCGACGTACTCGCTGCACAAAGTTATATCAAGTGGCCTCCGCACAGAATCACGCCCCTGAAAGGACGCACGATGCTGCAGGTAGCCGGAGCCGAGGGCCGTCAGTTTATAAACGCACCGGCTTTAAAACTCGTCAACCGTGAGTTCGGCCAGTCAGCGGTTATGGCAGATCTGGATGGCGATGCAAAACAGGATGTCGTGTGGATTAACATGAATGGACCGGTCATAGCTGCACTCAACCGTCACGCCGGTGAAGTAGTTACCCTCGCCGTGCCCGAGAATGCACAGTGGCTTGGCGCGAGAGTAACCGCACAAACCAGTACCGGCCAAAGCTACACTCGTGAAGTGACCAATGCTGTAGGCATGCAAACAGACCAAAGTCCACATATCTCGTTTGCGATCCCCGCGGGCGGTGCCATTAACAGCATCGATGTTGCTTTCGCAGACGGCACGAGTCGGAGCATTGCCACCAACGGGACGGGACTGGTTCGGCCCTAGTTCAGGTAAGACATCTGTTCAGGAACTGCCCGCATCGGGCAGTTCCCCTGGGCCATCAATCTGCACCGGGTATTGTTTACACGCAGCGCTACGCAAGTGCTAAAAGCCGACACAGCCCCGATTGCGTTCGCAGGTAGACGGACTACTGGTTACGCAGCACGTTAAAACGGTTTAAGGTGAATGTACCGCTACCCCAAAACGTTTCCGTGCCTATTTCGATAGCACCCATACAGGCATTTGCAGCGATAGAGGGCACGCCAAACGCCGGACCCTCGAAACGCGTCCAGTCGACAAATGCATTCCAGTCGAGCGTTCCGCGCTGACTCGGCTGCCTCGCCACAAAAGCCACATAGCCCCAACCCAGCTGGGGATTGGTAAACACATCCCAGTCCTGCCCATCCAGCGCAACCGAGGTGCTCAGAACTCCCGGTGTACGTATAGCCGGCACCCCGACCCACACCATCATTTCAAACTGCTTGTTGTGTTCCTCGGCATCACAGCTGGTATGGAAAAACGATTCCAGCGCCACGTTACGTTCCACCTGACCTGTCTCGGAATAATCGTAATCGACCCGGAAGCGAGGCATGTTATTAATTGGTACCGGCAAGCCGGTTTGCTCTACCGAACCACTGAGGTTGTAGCCGGTTTTGCGGCCATAATAAACCTGGGGATAAGATTTTACCGCGTATTCGTTGCCTTCATTTCGAGCCAGCCAGTTATAGTCCCAGCGCGCAACATAGTTACCCTCACTACCGCCTAGCGAAATGCACTGCGACCAGCTGTCAGTGAATACCGCTGCGCTGTTCCAGGTATTGTTTTGCAAGCGGTAGTTGCCGTAGGGGATCTCCATCCAGGGTGTGCAGATACGCTGGTTAAGTAATGGTCGATCACGTGTTGCAGTCGCCCCGGTAACAATACAGGTTCGGTTGTTCTCAAAACCGAAGCCGCTGTTGTCGACTTCGCTTGCATCTGTCAGGCACGAGGGCCGTCCGTTGGCAGCAATAGCAGTTGCCGCCGCCACCGGAGGCGGAGCCACACCTGTGGCATCAGGCATATCGCCGCTCTCGGCAGTCACCACACAACTTCGTTGATCCTCCCAGCCCCAGCCATCACCATCCTCGTCGGCGTCCACACTTCTGCAAACCGGTACACCGTTGCCGCCGATCGGGGATGCAGGCTGGCCGCCTTCCAGTTGCGGTACAAAAGAGCCAGCCGGCAGGCCAACGGGTACAACTCCAGTAGCAATATTGACACTGGCGCAATACCAGACATCGTCAATACGATCACAGTCCTGTCGGGCGGCGCTGCACTGCTGATCGTAGGATTGGCGAGCCGCGGCCAGTGTGACGCCGCTTGCGACGCAGCCCGGCATTGTGGTTTGCGCGAGCCCTTGACGGGGCCACACCAGACTACAACAGATACCTGCGACGGCAGCGAGAAAACAGGAAAGGCGCATAGATCGGTTAACCGGTTGCAAAGGAGCCGCAATCCTGGCCAAACGGCGCATTTACAAAATGGAACTGGTTCACAAATCCGTCGAAACTGTGGGTCAGCGCACATTACCAGCCCGTAGTTTTTTAGTTTTTTGATGGCAATATTGCGCAAATGTTCATTGCAAGGTGCAATGACAGAGCTTTTGCGGCTTGCGCAACTGCGTCAGAACGCGCCTATTTTCGATGTATAAAATCGATGATTTGCCAGCAACCGTGCCTGTTATGCGTTCGAGCCGGAAAGCCGGTTCCGGAAGAATCAATGGCCATAAAACACGTGGTATTCACAGTTACAAAGTCTGCCCTGCAATCTTTGCCAGGGCAAAAAAACGCCCCGATAACGGGGCGTTTCCAGATCTACATTGGTATCAAAGCTGAACGGTCAAACTATTGTTCAGCTACCAGGAGAAGGTCCGGCTATCAGGAAAACCACCAGCGTTCGGCGATACGTGAGCCGTCCATCTGCCACAGGTTGCCAATAGTGCCGGTGTTCGCAAGCTTGTTGGAGTGTGCATCAACATAGTTCGCATACATCGGTACCACTGTGCCACCATCGTTGGAACATAGCTCCTGCATTTCATGATAAATGCCTTCGCGCTTTGTGGTATCCAGTTCCGCACGGCCCTGCAACAGCAGTTCCTGAAAACGTGCATTCTCCCAGGCAGTATCGTTCCAGGGTACACCGGTTTCATAAGCGGTTGAAAACATCCAGTCTTCGGTCGCACGACCTGACCAGTAACAGGCGCACCAGGGCTTCTTCAGCCACACATTCGACCAGTAACCATCGTCGGGCTCTTGCGTTACCTTGATGTTTATACCGGCAGCCTTTGCAGAGCTTTGCAGCAGTTGGCTGGCGTCAACCGCGCCAGGAAACGCAGCGTTGGCTGCGGAAAGATCAACGGTGAGTCCTTCCATACCGGCCTTCTTAAGCAAAGCCCTGGCTTTTTCGGGATCGTATTCGCGCTGTGGCAGGTCTTTGTGCCAGTACTGGTTGGCGGGCCCAATTGGATGATCGTTAGCAACCGCACCATGACCTTGCAATATCTTGTCAACAAGCTCCTGACGATTGAATGCCAGCTTCAGTGCCATTCTGACATCGGCGTTGCCAAAGGGCTCAATGCCGGTTTGCATGGGAAAGGTAAAATGCTGGTTGCCGGTCACTTCAAAAATGCTGATGTTCGGGTTTCTCTTCATCAGTACTTCGGTTTTGAAATCTACCCGATTGATGGCATCGACCTGGCCTGTCATCAGAGCATTCATACGCGCGCTGGCATCGTTAATGGCAATCTGTTCAATACTGTCAAAGAAACAGGCGTCGGTTTTATAGTGACCGTCGTACTTTTTAACGATGGTTCGAACACCTGGATCATGGTTTTCAACCATGTAGCCACCGGTTCCGATACCTTTGGCGATGGATTCTTCAATGCCGTCTGCCGGATGGATAACAATGTGATAATCGGACATCAGGAACGGAAAATCCGCATTGCCGGCTTTGAGAACCATTTGCACTTGATGGTCGTTCATTTTTTTCATTTCAACGATCGATGCGACGATCGGTTTAGCTGCCGATTTGGCGTCTTCCGCGGTGTGCAGATTTAGCGAGGCGATAACATCGTCGGCGGTGAACGGCTTGCCATTGTGAAAAGTAACGCCTTTGCGAAGATTAAAGGTCCAGGTTTTGGCGTCTGCACTGGGCTCCCAGCTTTCAGCAAGCTCACCTTTCAATTGGCCATCGGCGCCAACTTCGGTCAGGCAGTCGAACACCGTGCCGTGACCCATCATAATCATAAAGCTGTCTGAATGCGTCCGACCGTCCCAGCTATCGGAAGTATTGGCACCGGCGATACCCATGCGCAGGGTGCCTCCGCTTTTCGGGGCAGCAAATGCCGGGGTCATACCAGTTCCGGTTGCTGCCATAACACCCGCGGCAACACCGGCGCGCAGAAAACCGCGACGATCAAGTTCTAGAGACATATGGGAATTCCTCTGCTTGTAGTGATGGGTAGTTCCGGCTCGCACCGGGTTTTTTCTCTGAGCCCCGTTTTCACAGGGATGTGATGATAACTTTACCATTTGAAGCGCTTTTTCTCACTTCAATCCGCATACCGGACCCAGTAAAACGGGATTGACCCGGCAAGGCAAGTTCCCTTTGAAAACTTTCATAAAAATACGCGCGCCCCGTCCTTGTAAGCGCTGCGAGCCATTCCACTGACGTACCTGTAAAACTCTAGAGTCCCTCATTCATTTTGGCCACTGCAGCATCGCCAATATTGTCTACGCCCCGCTCGGCCAGCACCCGTGTCAGCCAGTCCGGATCCATCTCCGGCACCGAGCTGAGCAATAGATCGGTGTATGGGTGATGTGGAGGTGTAAACATCTCACCTTTAGGACCAGACTCAACGACCACACCTTCCTTCATCACGACGACTTCGTCGGCTATGGCTTTCACCGTTGCCAGATCGTGAGTAATAAACATATAAGCCAGACCGAGTTGATCCTGAAGCGTCGCCAGCAATCGCAAAATTCCTTCAGCAACCAGTTGATCAAGCGCCGAAGTAATCTCGTCACATATAATAAACTCAGGCTCTGCCGCCAGTGCCCGCGCAATACCAATTCGTTGTTTTTGACCACCGGACAGCTCTGTGGGTCTGCGTTGCATGTACTGATCGGGCTCTAGCTCTATTTGCTCCAGCAATTGCGCTACACGTTGTTCTTTCTCACGCCCCCTGAGACCCCGGTAAAATTCGACCGGCCGGCCAATGATGTCCTTGATACGCAACCGCGGATTGAGTGCGGTATCTGCCATTTGATAAATCATTTGCACTTGCCGCAACTGCTCCTTGTTGCGTTTTTTGTAGCTTGCCGGCAAAGCCTGGCCATTAAATAAAACGCTGCCACTTACAGGCGGCAGCAACCCCATTATGCAGCGCGCCACTGTCGACTTGCCAGAGCCTGATTCACCGACTACGGCAACCGTTCTGCCTCGATGTATATCAAAACTGACGGCATGCAGTACGTTTTCCGATTTGCCATAGGCGGCGGTCACCTGATCTACACTGACTACTGCTTTTTCAGTTGGCGGAGCAGGCTCTTTTTCCTCGCGCTGAAAACTTCGTACTGCCCACAGCGAACGTGTGTAATCCTGTTCCGGACTGGCCAGCATGGTGCGAGTATCGGCCTGTTCGACTTCATCCCCCTGCAACAACACTTTGATGTCATCTGCCATCTGTGCAACCACGGCCAGATCGTGGGTGATATAAATTGCAGCGGTTCCAAACTGATCAACGATGTCCCTGATCGATGCAAGTACCTCTATTTGCGTGGTGACATCAAGAGCAGTGGTCGGCTCATCGAATATGATCAGATCGGGACGACACGACATTGCCATTGCCGTCATCGCGCGCTGCAACTGACCACCTGATACCTGATGCGGATAGCGGAAACCGATATTTTCGGGATCAGGTAGACGCAAGCGCCGGTAAAGCTCCATACCATCCGCTTCACTTTCCGATTTGCTCATGACCCCGTGGTAAACGGGGGCCTCGGTGTGCTGGCTTATTATCCGGTGCGCCGGATTAAAAGACGCCGCTGCCGACTGCGCCACATACGCTATGCGCTTACCCAGCAGTGCCCTGCGCTGCAATCGACTGACAGCGAGCAGATCGATTCCGTCAAAATGAACACTGCCACTACTGATCCGGCAACCGTCACGGGTGAATCCCATGGCAGCCAGACCCAGGGTTGATTTACCGGCACCACTCTCTCCAATCAAGCCAAGGACCCGCCCTCGATGTAGATCGAGATCGACCCCGTTGATGATTGGCAGCCATTGCTCATCCGCACGCCCTTCGATATGCAGATTGCGTATCCTGACCAATGCATCGCTCATCGAGACATACCTGACGGACTGCAAGGAAGCCAAATTGCCCGAGAGCAATTGTGAGTTGAAGGCTGCACGGTAAACTTTAACCCGTCAGTCATTCTTTCAGCCCCGATGTATTCTGCAACATCCAGTCAACGACAAAATTAACAGCGACCGTTAACAGTGCAATAGCGCCGGCAGCCATCAATGGCAGCGAAGCGGTAAGCGGATCGTAGGCGGCGAAGTTAATGAACTGCGACAGGTCACGCACCATCGTACCCCAGTCAGCCAACGGCGGTTGAATACCGATACCGAGAAAGCTCAGCGATGCAATCGTCAGAAACACAAAACAGAAACGCAGACCAAATTCAGCAAGCAGCGGAGCAAACGCATTGGGCAGAATTTCACGAAATACAATATGCAGCAGCGTCTCACCTCTGACTCTGGCCGCTTCAATGTAGTCCATCACAACAATGTTCAATCCAACCGCTCGCGCCAGGCGATAGACGCGGGTGGAATCCAGCACCGCTATAATGACGATCATGAACCATGTGAGCGACACTCCTGAACGATACGCCCACTCAGAGGCGATAGTCATTAACAGCAGTGCAAAAATAAGCTGCGGAATAGCCATTAGCACATCGACACTTCGGGAAAAAAACTGGTCAACCCAGCCACCCAGTGTCGCTGCCAGAAAGCCGAAAGTAACCCCCAGCAGGAACGACAGCATGGTCGTTACAAAAGCAATTCCGACAGTGTTGCGCGCTCCGTATATAAGCCGTGAGAGTATGTCACGGCCAATCTGGTCTGTTCCCAGCAAGTGATTCGGATCACCACCAAGATCGGGATCACCGCCAGGTAGCACATTGATATTGGCAAAAATTTCTGCCTCTCCATAGGGTGCTATCCATTGTGCACCCACCGATACGATAATATAGGCAAGAATAATCATTAACCCGAAAGCGGCAGTCAGCGGCGCCTGCCTCATCGGTTTGGCAATAAATTCGGGCATTAATCGCCGTAACAACTCTCTGAAGATCCACGACAATAACGCCGCGACAGACAACACTATTGCAATCCAGAAGAGGTACTTTAACGTGCGAACCTGTTTGCCTGCCTCCCACAGCGCTTCTACACCACCGCTGTTGAGTATCGGCAGCGCCAGAATCAGCGTGTACGCCAGCGCACAGATTAAAAAACCGCGAACCAGTGATACGATCATTTGGGGTGTCTGAGGCGTGGGTTTGAGATAATGGACATTACGTCTGCGAGTAAATTCAGCAACACATAGGCCGCTGCGAAGATCAAACAGCAGGCCTGTACCAGCG
>CAYPCS010000099.1:17762-19335 GCA_964409275.1 uncultured Granulosicoccaceae bacterium | reverse complement strand
GATTTTCGTATCAACGATTTTCGTATCAACTATGGCAGCACGTCACCCGCTTGCGAAACCGGAGTTAATCACCTTGTGGTAGTCGATAATCGCACCGTATCACTCTATGAAACAGGGAATTCAGTACAGCGGGCCGTCAACAGCACGGTAACCGCTACAGGCGATGACATCGTTTCAAACGCCGCGGAACCAGTCCTTGTGGCCAACGCGGCCTGTCCATCGTGGCTTGGGGATGACGTCGCGTTAGCCTGTGCGGCACAGCTTCGTGCGTTACAGCTTATCGGGGCTGCGTCCGCTGCTCTGGAACTTACTCTGGAATACGCCAATGTGCGCGAACAGTTCGGCCGACCTCTAGACCGCTTTCAGGCAATACAACACCTGCTGTCAGAAACCGCCGGTGAGGTCGCTTCAGCAACAGCGGCCTGCGAGGCATGTATCGATACACTGGATAAGAACAGCGTACCCAACCCGGCAAACGCCGCTATTGCCAAGCAGCGTTGCAGTGAGGCTGCAGGTAGCGTTGCCGAACGTTGCCACCAGGTACACGGAGCCATGGGCTATACACAAGACTATCCATTGGCTACATTGTCAAAACGCTTATGGCAATGGCGCGATGACTACGGCGATGAATACTACTGGGCTGAATGGCTCGGACGGCAATACCTCAACTGTAACACCACTTTTTGGGCACACCTAACAGAGCCGGGCTAACGAGAAATATTCTATGGAAAAATCTGTCACCTACGATCAACAGGGCCGTACCGTATTTCTGGCACTCAATCGACCAGACACGCGAAACGCACTTTCAAAAGACGTGGTCGAGCAACTGGTTGAAGGATTGCGGCGAGCCCACGAAGATTCATCCGTCAGTTGCGTTGTGCTATCCGGAAACGGTAAAGGGTTTTCATCGGGCGGCAATCTGCAGGAAATCAGAGCCATGACTACCACCGATCAGATGTCGATAGCGGAAATAGAAGACTGGTATCGCAGTGGCATTCAGCAAATTCCTCTGACCATGGCTGAGATAGACGTGGTTACCATTGCCGCGGTGCACGGCCACGCCATTGGTGCAGGCTGTGACCTCACTGCTATGTGCGATCTGCGAATCGCTGCCAAAGACGCCGTATTTGCCGAGAGTTTTTTAAAGGTTGGAATTATTCCGGGAGATGGCGGTGGCTGGTTTTTACCACGAGTAATAGGCATGGCCAGAACTCGTGAGATGCTTTTTACAGCAGACGGTATCAAGGCCGACAAAGCGCTTGAATGGGGGCTGGTACGCGAGGTTGTGGATAACGATCATCTATTACAGGCAGCGACCACGCTTGCAGACACCATAACATCACTGCCTCCTGTAGCATTGCGTACCGCAAAGCAGCTGTTGCGTACTGTAGAGACAAGCTCGCTCGCAGACAGCCTCGACACTGCCGCTAAAATGCAGGCACAGCTGCAGCAACAGCAGGATCACCTCGAGGCGATTGATGCAATTGTTGAAAAAAGAAAAGCGAACTTCAAGGGTTGTTGATCAAGTGCTTCTGTTCATACCCTCAAGCTCAAGACGGGAGGACAACTCCGT
>CAYPCS010000099.1:0-17662 GCA_964409275.1 uncultured Granulosicoccaceae bacterium | reverse complement strand
GGGAGGACAACTCCGTTGCACGAATATCGAAGCCGCGGATCAATAACCAAACCGTGGTTTATCAAACAACACCGTACTTACTTTCGCTGATCGGAGATCGTCTCCCACCAGAACCCGTTTTCGTTATACAAGCGTAAAGCAACACGCTTACTCGCTTCACCACGCCACATGTAACGCGTCGAAGCCGTGAAAATGAAAACTGTTTCGATATTCGGGTTGCTGTACCAAATGTAAACCCGGCAGCCTTTCAAACAGCACGGCAAGGGCGATTTTAAGTTCCAGCCTGGCGAGCGGTGCACCAACGCAAAAGTGCAGTCCGGCACCAAGGGATACATGTTTGGCATCTGTTCGTTCAGGTTTAAATTGCGTGTCTCCAAATGCAACGGGGCAGCAGTTCGCAGCCCCGAGTAACAATGCAATCTCCTCCCCTTTTTCCACTACAACGCCATCAGCTAATACAACCCGCTCCCGGGCAAAACGGGTAAAAAGATGCAACGGTGCATCGAAACGAAGGCATTCCTCAACCATAGCCGCGACAACATCAGGTTTGCTCCACCACCGCTCGTCCTTCGGTGGATTGCGCAATATAGAAACCACACCATTGCCTAATTGATGTACCGTTGCCTCATGCCCCGCATTAAGTAACAGAATAGCCACCGATATAATCTCGTCATCACTGAGTGAATCATCCGTTGTTTGCTTTCCCGTCAGATGAGACAGCAGATCGTGTTGCGGATTCTGTCGGCGCTCGACCACAAGCGCTTTTAGATAAATACTGAATTCCGCGGCCGCTTGATTGGCTTCGTGCTCTTCTGCTGTAGTCTGGGTCATTGTATACACCCGCACCATAGCGTGCGACCAATAGAGTAGCTTGTCCGTATCGGCTTCGGGTACGCCCAGTAACCTTGCAATCACGGTTACCGGTACCGGGGTGGCGAAACTCGACAGCAGTTCAACTGATCCATCGGCTTCAAAGCGGTCAATACATTGATGCACGAGCTGCCTGATATCATCAGCCATGGCTTCAACCTGTCGCGACACAAAGGCACGACTGACCAGGCGACGTAACCGCGTATGCTGCGGTGGCTCCAGTGCCAGCAAGGAATATTTTTCCGCCGCCGCGAAGTCGCTTAAGTGTGGCCCGTACCCTTTGCGCTCATAGCCCGCTGGTGGCAGCCGTGCGAAGCGCCGGTCACGCAAACACGCATCTACTTCGCTAAATCCTGTCAGGCACCATAGATTATATTCTTCCCAGAACACCGGCCCACCGCGAGCATGCAATTCCCGGTATAAGGCATCAGGGTTTTGATAAAAGACCGGATCCTGCGGGTTCTGAGAAAAACGCCGTTTTCCGGTCCAGTTGATTTTCAAGTGATTTCCCAATGACGGAAAGCGCGTTTAAAAAGCACCGTTTTGCAATATCCGTCACTGCAATCATCCGGCAAGCTGCGCACCTGAAAGGCTATCAATAACACAGGACAGTACAATCTAGATCACCCGGGCATCTGCTAATTCGTCTATCTGATTTTCTGTGTAACCCATATCGTGCAATATCTCGCGGGTATGCTCACCAAGTTGTGGTGCAGCAGTTGCCTGTTCTTCGGGCATGGCAGACATCTTTATCGGTGCGCTTATCAACGGTACTTCCACGCCATCAGCTGTGACTACCGGTGTTACAAATCCGGCAGCGTTTATGTGCTCATCATCGAGTGCCTGCTGCGGGGTGTATACTGGACCGGCCGGCACACTGGCCGCTGCATAAGCCTCAAGTGCTTGCGAGGTGGTTAGCGTGAGCGCATGTTCCTGTGCAAGTGCCGAGAGCGCTTCGCCATGACAACCGCGTTGCTCATCGTCAGCGAAACGGTTGTCCTGCAGCAATTCGGGTTTTCCAATCATTGTTACCCATCGTTCAAACAGCGGCTGCCCGATCACCTGCACCATAATCCAGCCATCAACGGTTTTAATGATATCCGCCGGACCCGCTATCTGTGAACGGTTGTTGGTAGCAACGCGATTTACCGCAGTCTGGCTTTGCTCAATCAAATAGGAACTCGCATACGTTAGTGCGGTATGCAGTAGTGCACCTTCTACCTGTTGACCTTCGCCGGTACGCTCGCGGTGCAAGAGTGCGGTGACAGTGCCAAACGCAGACATCATCGCACTGCCATAGTCGACAATTGGCAAAGTGTCTCTTGTCGGTGTGTCGGCACTGCCCGTTAAGTGCGGGCCACCGGACATCACTTGACCCAGACCGTCAAACCCGACGCGATCACTATAGGGGCCGGTTGAACCGAAAGTCGACACAGTGGTCAGGATAATATCGGGCTTTATCGCTTTGAGACTTTCATAGTCGAGTCCCATGGTGCGCAATCCGGCAGCGGGCAGATTGGCGACGACGACATCAGCCTGCTCCACCAGCTTGCGCACAATCTCTCGCCCTTCGGGTTTCATCGGGTTAAGAGTCATTGCCCGTTTGTTGCGGTTCATTTGCATGAACATCGCACCGTCAGTAGCAGACTCGGACACCGGCATCACAAATCGATCTTCAGAGCCGGAGACCTTTTCGATGCGAATAACATCAGCACCATGATCCGCCAGCAGCGCCGCGCAATAGGGGCCTGCGATATAGCGCCCGAAATCCAGAACCTTGTAACCTGAGAGCAATGTCATGGCTGTGTAGTCATTCCGTCAAGAGAAGTGGCACGAAAAATTGTGCGCTTTCAAAGAATAACAAACCGGCGCCGGAAATGCCCGGCGCTTGCCATGCGGCGTAAAGGAATAAGCAGAACAGACGAAAAAGGCGCCCGTCGGGCGCCTTTTCAAACAACGATGATGCAAGTCTGGCCGGCCGGAAAAAAGGCCGGTGCGAACTCACCACAGCGAGTCGTATTGAGCGATATTTGTATTGCGTTTGATAGTAGTCAGTCGCATCAAATGGTCCTCAAAAACGGCATCACTGTGGCAAGTCATCACCAGACTGTTCTCTAGCTGTTTTAGTACGTGCGATTGATCTGATAGTCAGTCAGGCTAAACGTACCCGCGCCGTGCCAGATCTCCGTACCCATCAGGATGTTTGCCAGACAATCGGTCGATTTCAGCGGATAGATACCGTAGGTCTCTGCATTGTCCTGAGCATCTCTTAGAATCTCGGAATAATAGACTCTTCCGCTATTGTTTTTTTCACGCGCAACGTAGGCAACATAATTGAAGTTAGAGTTTTTCGCGTACACATCGTACAGGCGACCATCGGATGTAGTAAACGTGTGGGTAGAGGCCTGGCCAGACGGCAGCCGGTCACCGTGGTGCAACCACACCATCAATTCAAATATTGTGTTGTCTGTTTCCTGCCCGGTGCGCTGGATATCACAGGATGTATGATAGAAAGACTCGATCGCAATATTGAATTCAGAATCAGTTCCACCATCGGTCGGCGAGCCGGAACGTCTGCCTTCATAGGTAAAGCCGTAGTCGATAGTCCACACAGGAGAGTTATAGTTCTCGACGGGCAATCCGGTAGCGGCGAAATCACCTGACACTTCACCTTGTGACTTTATGCCGTATATCAATTCCGGATAAGACTTGGTATTGAACTGCGATCCGTTGGTATCGCTCGCTGCACCCCAGTCCCAGTCAATCACCGGCGTCACCTTACCACCACTTCCATTGGCGAGACTGATCGACTGATACCAGTCTTCATAGCTCGCTGCACTCGCGTTCCATGGATTGTTGGTCAACAGAAAATCACCGAACCGCAGTCCTGGCCAACTGATCTCTCTGGCATCGTTAACTGCTTGCGGACCTTCGTTTGGGAAATCTTCCAGGTTGTTGGCACCATTATCCATAATACCAACAGTAGTGGTTGAAAAAGTGCCTGAAGTTGGCGCCCCGCCGCGGTCAGGGTCCACCGCTACTCCGTCATCACCACCACCGCCGCCACAGGCAGCTACGAGCGGCAACAATACTGCTACTGCGCTGAGTTTATATTTCATTATCGTCTCTCTGAGCCAATGTTCTTCGGATCGGAAATCGTTCCCGTCTCGTTATTCAGGTTTATCCAGTGCCTCTCGGCACAGAGCTACCCAAGGGCGCAGATGCACCCCGTTTTTCTGTCTGCCAGTGTTTCGGCATCAGAGAGTTAAACTAAAGATTGGCTGATGTGACAAAGACGCTTTTTGAGAAACAGTGCAACGAGGGGGGGCACGAGATGCACCACAGTGCGTAAAAAGCGTTTGTTTATTGCTGGCGGGTTTGCAGGTCGAAGGCCGCAGACATTAGTTCGCGGGTGTAGGCCTGCTGCGGGTTCTGCGTCACCTGATCGGCGCTACCGAATTCGACGACTTTGCCACTTTTCATCACAATTATTTCATCGCTAAGAGCGCGAACTACTTTTAGATCGTGACTGATGAATAGATAGGCAAGCTGATAACGCGACTGCAAGTCGCGCAGTAAGTCGACAATCTGGGCTTGCACAGACATATCGAGCGCCGAGGTGGGTTCGTCGAGCACGACCAGCGAAGGCTTCAAGACCATTGCCCGGGCAATTGAAATTCGTTGCCGCTGCCCACCGGAAAATTCGTGCGGGAATCGATGCAGGCTGGATTGTTCGAGACCAACCTCTTCAATCGCACGAGACACAATCGCAGCACGCTCCTCTTCACTCAGCGACTGCTCGTGCACCTTGAGACCTTCTTCAACTATTTGCAGCACCGACATTCTCGGGCTAAGACTGCCAAACGGGTCCTGAAAAACCACCTGCATGCGACGCCTTAGTGCGCGCATTTGTGGGGTACCAAGATCGTTGATCAGTTCGCCATTAAAATGTATGTCACCTTCTGACTGTATCAGCCTCAGCAGCGCCAGACCTAATGTTGTTTTACCGGAACCGCTCTCACCTACCACGCCCACCGTTCGTCCGGCCTGCACCGATACATCGATACCATCACACGCTTTAACCCATGATTTTGTGCGGTTAAAAAAACCGCTTTTAACCGGATACCACACTTTTATATCTGTGCCGCGAATTATCTCCGGCGCATCGTCGACTTCGCGCAGCGGCTTGGGACCCGGCTCTGCAGAAAGCAGATGTTTTGTGTAAGCGTGTTGTGGTGTGACAAATATTTCCTCTGAATTGCCTGTCTCCACGACTTCGCCATCGGTCATCACATGAATGGTATCGGCCATCTTGCGCACAATGCCTAGATCATGGGTAATCAATAACAGCGCCATGCCGAGGCGCGCTTGCAGATCGTTTAACAGTTCGAGTATCTGTGCCTGAATGGTGACATCAAGTGCAGTGGTCGGCTCATCGGCAAGCAATAGATCGGGCTCGTTCGCCAGAGCCATGGCTATCATCACACGTTGTCTTTGACCGCCGGAGAGTTCATGCGGGTAAGCCCCAAGGCGCTGGCGAGCATTTTTGATACCGGTGAGATCAAGCAACTCAAGGATGCGATCAGTGACCGCGTTTCCCGTTAGCCCTGCGTGTAACTTCAGCGACTCTGCGATTTGTTTTTCTATCGTGTGCAGAGGATTGAGTGATGTCATGGGCTCCTGAAAGATCATACTGATCTCGTTGCCGCGCACGGCACGCAACACCGAAGGCCCTGCGCCAACGAGTTGTTCGCCACGGTACAGAATACTGCCAGACGGGTGATGGGCAAACGGGTATGGCAGCAACTGCATCAGAGACAACGCGGTGACCGATTTGCCGGAACCACTTTCTCCCACCAGGGCTACCGTTTCACCCTTTTCGACAGTAAGCGATACCTGCCTGACGGCATCGACCTGCGACGGGCCATGCCCAAACGACACGCTCAAATCAGTGACTTCAAGAAGAGATTTGTCAGTCATCATCAGGCGGCGGCTGGCTGGCTAAAAGTCTTTCGCGGGTCGAGCGCATCGCGAACCGCTTCACCGACAAACACCAGCAAGCTCAACATTATTGCCAATACAAAAAAGGCGGTCAGGCCAAGCCACGGAGCGTGTAGATTATCTCTGCCTTGCTTGAGTAATTCTCCCAGTGAGGGCGAACCAGGCGGCAGGCCGAGGCCGAGAAAATCAAGGCCCGTCAGAGTGGTCACCGAGCCACTTAATATAAACGGCATAAACGTCACCGTGGCCACCATGGCATTGGGCAGTGTATGCCGCACCATAATAGTGGAGTCCTTAACACCAAGCGCTTTGGCAGCCCGGACGTATTCAAAATTGCGTGCCCGCAGAAACTCTGCACGCACCACTCCAACCAGTGAAGTCCATGCAAACAGTGTCATTAGAAACAGCAAACTGAAAAAGCTGGGCTGTATGACACTTGCCATAATGATCAGCAAATACAGTACAGGCAAGCCTTGCCATATTTCGATAAAACGCTGGGCAAGAAGATCGAGCAGTCCACCAAAGTAGCCCTGTACCGCACCGGCAGACACGCCTATCACGGTGCTGAAAAGTGTCAGCAACAAGCCAAACAATACGGATATGCGGAACCCGTATATTACCCGTGCGAGCACATCACGCCCCTGGTCGTCAGTGCCGAGCCAGTGTCTGCTGGAAGGTGGTGTTGGCGGTGAGCTGTCCAGGTCAAAATCAATAGTGTCATAGGAGTAACGAATCAATGGCCAGATCATGCCGCCCTTTTCGTTAATTAATTCCTGTATGTAGGGATCGGTGTAGTCTGCCTCGGCTTCAAACTCGCCACCGAACACCACTTCCGGGTAGGTTTTGAAAATCGGAAAGTACAACTGGCCATCAAAGCGTGCCACTACAGGTTTGTCGTTGGCAATGAGTTCTGCGCCCAGAGACAGGACAAAAAATATTGAAAACACCCACAGAGAGACGTATCCGCGTCGATTGCGCTTGAATGAGTCCAGCCTTCTTCGATTCAACGGACTCATTAAAAATTCCGGCTTTCGAAATCAATTCGTGGATCGATAAGGTGATACATCACATCACCAATCAGTTGCAGCACCAGACCCAGCAGGGTGAAAAAGTACAGCGTCGCAAACACGACGGGGTAGTCGCGGTTTATGGTCGCCTCCCAGCCGAGCAGGCCAAGACCATCGAGCGAGAAAATCACTTCGATTAATATAGAACCGGTAAACAGAATACTGATGAACGCACTGGGAAAGCCGGCAATTACTATAAGCATCGCATTGCGAAACACATGCCCGTACAGCACTTGCCGCTCTCCAAGCCCTTTGGCTCTGGCCGTTTGTACATATTGCATGTTGATCTGATCGAGGAACGAATTTTTTGTAAGCATTGTCAAGCTGGCAAAACCGCTAATTACCATGGCAACTACCGGCAGCGTGATGTGCCAGAAGTAATCGATGATACGCTCGCCCCAGCTCATTTCATTCCAGCCACTGGAAGTCAGCCCACGCAGTGGAAACCAGTCGAGATAGCGGCCGCCGGCAAATACAATAATTAGCAGGATAGCGAATAAAAACCCGGGTATTGCATAGCCAATAACAATCCCGCCACTGCTCCATACGTCAAAGCGCGAGCCATCGCGCACCGCCTTGCGAATGCCAAGTGGAATGGATATCAGGTAGACCAGCAAGGTTGTCCACAAACCGAGGCTGATCGACACCGGCAACTTGTCTATGACCAGCTCAAGTACACTTTGGTCGCGAAAGTAGCTATCGCCAAAATCAAAGCGGGCGTAGTCCCAAAGCATATTGAGAAAACGCTCATGCACGGGTTTGTCAAAACCAAACTGCTGTTCTATTTCCTCGATGATCGCAGGATCGAGGCCCTGCGCACCGCGATACTTGCTGCTGCCACCGCTATTGCCAACACTCGAGTCCTGCCCCGACGACTGAAGATCCCCGCTCTGCCCTGAAAACGCAGAGGTAGCGTCGGTCGCATTGCCGCGCAACTCGGCAATCAATTGTTCAACCGGCCCCCCTGGTGCAAACTGAATCACCACGAAATTGATGATCATGATACCGACCAGTGTCGGCACAATAAGCAGCAAGCGCCGCAGTATATAAGCGTACATGGATGCGCTACAGCGACTTGGCTAAATGCGGGTTTTTCACAGCTGCGCTATCGGTCCAGCGAGGTCAGCTTGCTGTCGAGCGATTCATCTATCCACCAGGACCCCGGAAATCCGACATCATACTTCGGCACTCTGTCCGGTTTGCCAAAGCGGTTCCAGTAGGCCAACCGGTGTGTCTTGTTATAAAACTGGGGAATGACGTAGTTATTCCAAAGCAATACACGATCAAGCGCTCTGCTGGTGACTTTTAGCTGATCGAGTGTGTCGGCATTAATAATCTCCTCGATCAACTCGTCCACCACTTCGTTTTTCACGCCACCCATGTTGGCAGACCCTCTTTCATCCGCTGCCTCCGTGCCGTAATAGGAACGCAACTCGGGCCCGGGAGGCGGAAAGAAATTGAGCTTCACACTGATGATATCAAAATCAAAATCGTCCACTCTGACCTGGTACTGTGCGCTGTCAACAATACGAAACTCGGCGTCTATTCCTGCTTTCTTCATATTCTGAACAAACAACGCGTTTACACGTTGTTGATCCGGTGAGACAAGCAGTATCTCTACTCTCATTTGCTTGCCGTCTTTCATCATTTTACCGTTTTCGAAATTCCAGCCAGCCTCTTTAAATAATCGTATGGCCTGGCGTAGCTGCTTTCGGTTTCTGCCACTGCCATCCGTGACCGGCGACAGATATTCCTGCTCAAACAACTCTGCGGGAAGCATGTCGCGATAAGGTTCCAGCACAGCCAGTTCTTCGGTCTGGGGCATTCCGGCTGAACCAAAATCTGAATTCGGAAAAAAACTGTTTATCCGTTCATACTGGTTATAGAGAATAGTGCGCCGGGTGGTTTCAAAGTCGTACAGATAGTCAAAGGCTTTGCGTACACGCTGATCATCAAAAGGGCTGCGGCGGATATTAAAAAAGAACGCCTGAATACCTTGCGGGCTATTGTCATCCGGTGTGTCGAGTATTATCTCGCCATTATCAACTTCGTCTATTTTGTAGGCTGTGCTCCAGCGCTTGGAACTATTCTCGCGGCGAAAATCAATTTCACCGGCCTTGAATGCCTCTGCCATCACTTCAAAATCGCGGTAGTAGTCGTAGCGAATGGTTTCAATATTATTCAGCCCGATATTAATCGGTAAATCCTTACCCCAGTAGTCTTCAACGCGCTTGTAGGTTATTGAACGACCAGGCTCGATGTCAGATATATAGTAGGCTCCCGCCGAAGGCGCCGGTGTCAGATAGGTTTTGCTTATGTCCTTATCACTCCAGTAGGCAACCGGCGCCGGACTCATGCCCGCAACCTTGAGCAATGGCTTCATATTATTGGTGGTGTTGAAGGTGTACTTTATCTGGTGATCAGACAGTACTTCTATGCCCTCTACCTCATCATAAAACGATTTCAAAAACGGCCTGCCATGTTCACGAATGGTGTTAAACGAAAATTCAAAATCCGCCGCAGTGATGGGCGTGCCATCGTTGTAGCGCGCTTCAGGGCGCAAATTGAAAATTATCCAGCTCTTGTCTTCCGGATACTCGGCGTTTTCCGCAATCGATCCATACGCAGAAGACAACTCATCCGCCGATCCCGACATTAGACTGTCGCTAATGAGTCCAATGCTGCGGGGCCAGTCGCCCTTCAGGATATAGCTGTTTAAGCTATCAAAACTGCCGAATGCACCAAGCACAATATTACCGCCTTTCGGAGCATCGGGATTGGCGTAGGGCCAGTGCTCTATGCCGTCTTTGTATAAGGGCTCGCCAAATTCGGCCAGCGCCCAGCTTTTGGTGGTCTCGGCTATGGCACTTGTACCCGCCGCCAACAAGCTCGTGCCAATCACACCGAGCATCGATATTCGAAATATTCTCACTAGACAAGACAAGGGATTTCAACCGTTAAATTATTAGTGAAGCAGCCTTTGATAAAACGCAGGCGGCGTTGTTTTGCTCAACATTCCGGTAGTTCGCTAAACGCCATACAAGCGCGCAAACACATACCAAACGTTACTTCTTCTGAAAGCTATGACCTGCAATACACCCTGTAGATTCAATTGAAATTGAGTGCGGTCTGCTTGCCACTTATAAAATACGTACATCCGGCGTGGCAGCAGTGCATCTGAAAACCATAATTTACATCTACCACCTTTATTCGCAATAACCCGGGCAACAAAACACCCGTTGTAGTGTAGTGCAAGCTGAACGGCTTATAAATCACCCCGGTATAAAAATCACTGTCGATAAAGCCAATTACCTGTGGAAAGGTTCAAGTGCCAGATAAGTGACGCTGGTGTGAAGGGCAAACGGGCGGCTATTCTGTCAGGGGTCGGGAGTTAATAGAATTTATTCTGGCTTGATACATTGACGGTTTCGAATTTCGTGCAACGGAGTTTGCGTTCCAGCTCCATAAAGATGCAGGGTTGCACTACTATGCGGGCTCGTCTGCACCTGTATTCCCCCAGCGCTGTTGCCAGCAGGGCAGCAAATCCCCGGCAGCCGGCACTGCTTCATATACACCTCTGGCTATTGCCCTGGCGAGACATAACGATGCCGCATGGCCAAGTTCGGCCTGATCTGCCGCCGGATTCGGCAAGGATTTTTTGTCTGTACTGACGGCGAACACCATATCGCCATCGAACGGGGTGTGCGACGGCAAAATTGCCCGTGCCAGACCATCGTGTGCCGCCACGGCCACTCGTTGCGCCTGCGCCACCGAAAGCGAGGCGTCAGTGGCGACGATAGCAATTGTGGTATTCGCTTTGGGATTGACTGACAACCGGGGATCGTCAAGCTGCAATTGCGGCGTTGTGCTGCACATGCCAAAGCCGCCAAATTCGCGCCCGAGTTCAAACGGCGCCGCCCAGAAATGCCCGCTTTGCGGAGTGACGACGCTGCCACGCGGGTTGACCACTACTAACGCACCCACCATCAAACCCGATGACAGTTGCAATGATGCGGAGCCGAGCCCGCCTTTGAGGTCGAGCGTGGTGGCGCCAACCCCGGCGCCCACACTTCCAGGTGCAAAATCCACTGTTGCGGAGAGGCACGCACGCTCTCCAAGCGCCCGGTAGGGATTTTGGGTCCACTGCTTTTCGCCACCATTCAGCAAGTCAAAGATGATGGCCGCCGACACCAGTGGCACTCGCGCCGGGCCGACCGCAAAGCCGCGGCCCTGCCGATGCAGCACATCCGTAACCCCGGATGCCGCATCCAGTCCAAACGCTGACCCGCCTGACAGCACAATGGCATCAATCGCCTCAACCATTTTGTCCGGCGCCAACAGATCTGTTTCACGGCTGCCGGGGGCGCCACCACGCACATCCACCGCCGCGGTAAACGGTGCATCAGCCAGCAAGACTGTGGTTCCGCTTTTAAGGGAGTCGCTGTGGGCGTTGCCAACAAGCAGCCCGTCGACATCGGTTATCAGATTTGTCGGCCCGGCTTTCATATAACAGCGTTCATAAAACTGCAGCTAGAAGTATCACACTCTTATATGCAGCGCCCGCCATCCACTTCCATCGCGACACCGGTAATCATGCTTGCCTCATCAGAACAGAGAAAGCAGGCAGCGTTGCCCAAATCTTCCGGTTGCGAAAAACGGCCAAGCGGAATAGTTGCCAGAAACTTTGCGCGCATCTCGGGTGTATCTTCACCAAGGAACGACTGCAACAACGGTGTTTCACCCGCCACCGGGTTAAGCGCGTTCACCCGAACACCCTCGGGTGCCAGCTCAACCGCCATGCTGCGGGTAGCGGTGATCATCCAGCCCTTGGTGGCGTTGTACCAGCTCAGTCGAGGCCTGGGACTCACCCCCGCGGTTGATGCGACGTTCAATATCGCACCATTCTTGTTAACTTTCATATGCGGCACTATGGTTTTTGCTGCAAGAAAAACCGACTTCGCATTTACTGCCAGCACCCGGTCAAACTCATCTTCTTCAACGTCTTCCATGGCTTGCGGCAAGTGGGTGATACCGGCGTTGTTTACCAGAATATCAAGCTTGCCAAAGTGGTCAAACGCGGCCTCGGCCATTGTTCGCATGCTCTTGGCGTTTGCCACATCGACAGTGTGCGCAATGGCTTTTTCTGCGTATTGCGAAGCGATTTCTGCCGCTGCTTTTTCATTGATATCAGCGACCATCACACGGGCACCTTCGGCTACAAATTTTTTCACGATGCCTGCACCGAAACCCGAACCACCGCCGGTGACTATGGCTGTCTTATCTGCCAAACGCATTTGATTTCCCCCTTGAGTATTTATAATACCGCGTATTTGTAAAACCGGGTATTTATAAAGCGGTTATTGCTGCGAAGCTGCCCGCCTTGCTCTCATACATGCAAATGTTCATAACAACCCGATGTAATTAAAACGGATTTAATCAACCCCGATTTTATCAACCATGGTAAGACGCCACGGTTTTAAGTACTGAAAAACCGTACAATGCTTCAAACCCTTTCTCGCGACCGTGGCCGGATTTACCAACACCGCCAAACGGCAACTCCACCCCTCCACCCGCTCCATAGTTATTAATAAAGACCTGCCCTGCCCGCAATGCTTTGGCCAGCCGCATTTGTCGCGCACCATCTCTCGACCACACTGAAGCCACCAGTCCAAAGTCAGTTCCGTTGGCTATTTGTATCGCCTGCGCTTCATCATCGAACGGAATCAGCACTTGTACAGGGCCAAAAATTTCCTGCTGCGCCAGCACGTGATCATGATGTACATCGCTGTACAAAGCCGGTGCAACGTAGTGCCCGCCGGCGGGGGCATTTTCGACAATGGCTCCCCGAACAGGAGCTTCAAGATCACTGCCTTGCGCAAGAAAGCCTTCGACAACCGTTTTCTGTTGCGCCGAGATAAGCGGGCCAACATCGAGATCGGCATTGGCAGGTCCAACTTGCAAGCGTCCATACCGCTCGGCCATGCGTTCGTGCAATTGATCGTAAATACCACGCTGCACCAGCACACGCGAAGAGGCTGAACAGGTTTGCCCGGCATTCTGTATACCGGCGTTCACCAGAAACGGCAACGCGGCATCGAGATCTGCATCGTCAAACACCAGCTGAGGTGACTTGCCACCCAGCTCCAGCGTCACTGGTACTATATTCATCGCGGCGGCCGCCTGAATCTGTGCGCCAACACTTACCGAGCCGGTAAACGAAATATGCTGTACACGATCATGGCTGGCAAGCGCCGCACCTGCTACCTCACCAAGTCCGGTCACAACGTTCAGCGCACCCGCAGGTAGCCCCGCCTGGCGGGCCAGTTCGGCAAACATCATCGCCGTTAAGCAGGCCTCCTCCGCCGGCTTCAGCACACAGGCATTGCCCATAGTGAGCGCCGCACCCACCGAACGACCAATGATCTGCATCGGGTAATTCCAGGGAATGATGTGGCCGGTTACCCCGTGCGGCTCACGCAGCGTATAAACGGTATAGCCATCGAGATAAGGCAGTGACTCGCCATGTACCTTGTCCGCGGCCCCGGCGTAGTATTCAAGGTAGCGCGCCAGTGCCAGCGCATCAGCGCGTGCCTGGCTTAGCGGTTTGCCAACATCAGTTGCTTCCAGTGAGGCGAGTAACTCTACGTTGTCACGTACCAGCATACCGGTTTTCGCAAGCACTCTGCCCCGTTCTACGGCGCTGTATCTACCCCATTCACCGATCGTGGCCTTGTGCGCTGCCTCTACGGCGTTGTCTATATCCGCAGCACCACCACAGGCTATCTCGCAAATAATTTCACCGCTCGAAGGGTTTTCGAGTGGTCTTCTTTCCGGCGCTTCCGGTGGCAGCCATTGCCCGCCAATAAAACAATGGCCAGTGGCGAAAGGCAGGTCAGCTAGTTTGGCCATGAGTATATTCGTCGCGAATTGTTATGAAGTGAGTATCTGTTATGTTAATGCTTTGAGCGGGTAATTGCTCGCCCGGCACGCCCTCATCGTAACCTCATCAACAATAGCCGCGAGATAACCCGCATCTCATATGCCAGACAATACTCTTTCTACCCGTGTGCTTTTCCCCTTGCTGTTTGTATTTCTTTGGAGCACCGGTTTTATCGGCGCAAAATACGGACTGCCCTATGTCGAGCCATTTACTTTTTTACTAGTGCGAATGGTCATCGTCGCGTTCCTGATGTTGATTATTGCGTTTGCATTCCGGGCACGCTGGCCCACTCGGCCTGCACTGTACGTACACGCATCCGTCGTAGGTGTGCTCATACACGGCATCTACCTCGGCGGTGTATTTTTCGCCATTTCCAGGGGTCTGGATGCAGGCATCAGTGCGCTCATTGTCAGCTTGCAACCGCTGCTGACTGTTGTGCTCTCTGTGGCCTTTCTTGCCGAAGCCAGCAGCGCCCGAAAAAACACCGGAATTCTACTTGGACTGATCGGTGTGTTAATGGTGATTGTGTCGGGAATCGTCACCACCGGCGAACCGGCAGCGACTCAAGGAATAACCGCTACCGGGATTGCTACCTGCGTCATCGGGCTGGTGAGTATTTCCGTTGGCACTGTCTACCAGAAACGCTATTGCAGCGATATGGATCTGCTGACAGGCGCCTGCATTCAATACCTCGCGGTTAGCGTATTTTTACTGGGAATGGCATTAACGTTTGAAACCATGCAAATCCTATGGACACCACAACTGATTTTCGCACTGGCCTGGCTGGTGCTGGCCCTGTCCTGTGGCGCAGTATTGCTTTTGATGTGGCTATTGCAACGCGGCGATGCCGGTTCCGTGGCAAGCCTGTTTTATCTGGTTCCTCCGTTTACCGCTATAGAGGCGTGGCTGCTATTCGATGAGCAACTCGGATGGATTGCGTGGACAGGTATGGCAATTTGCGCGCTCGGCGTGGCACTGGTGACAGGTGACCGGCAAACACGTTCAGGCTAAAACCAGGACCATTGGTGCCAACAGGTTTAACGGCTCACGCTATTATCGCTGTTGTCAATACAGCAAAAAAGTAACATCAATAGTTTGCACCGGTCTGCTGCGGCATATTTGACCAGCGATCATTCTGGTACAATCCCACGTACGCACATCCATCTACTTTTTGAAACTATGGAACACAAAAACAATGACTGAAGATTCGTCATACACTCCCCCTGCCGTCTGGAAATGGGATGCCGAAAGTGGCGGCACCTGGGCCAGCATCAACCGTCCTATTGCCGGTGCAACCAGCGAAAAAGAATTGCCCGTCGGTAAACATCCTTTGCAACTCTACTCACTGGCGACCCCTAACGGCGTCAAGGTCACCGTGATGCTAGAAGAGTTGCTGGCCATGGGTATTAAAGAGGCCGAGTACGATGCCTATCTGATTAGCATTGGTGAGGGTGAACAGTTCGGTAGCGGCTTTGTTGATATCAATCCAAATTCCAAAATACCCGCGATGATGGATCACAGCACAACGCCACCGACCCGTATTTTCGAATCCGGTTCCATCTTGCTATACCTTGCCGAAAAATTTGGCGCTTTAATACCCGAAGATTCCGCCGCACGAACCGAGTGTATGTCCTGGCTTTTCTGGCAAATGGGCAGCGCACCCTACCTCGGTGGTGGCTTTGGGCATTTCTACAAATATGCTCCGATCAAAATCGAGTATTGTATTGATCGCTTTACCATGGAAGTAAAACGCCAGATGGATGTACTTGATCAACACCTGGCTAATAATAAATACATGTGTGGTGATGAATACACCATCGCCGATATCGCTATTTGGCCATGGTACGGTCAGGTTGCATTGGACATCGTTTATGAAGCGGCCGATTTTCTGGAAGCACACACCTATAAAAACCTGATGCGATGGGCGAATGAAATAGCAGAGCGGCCAACAGTCAAACGAGGAAAAATGGTGAACCGCAGCTTTGGTCCGCTTGAGCTGCAACTTCACGAACGCCATGACGCCAGTGATTTCGAAAACAAAACGCAGGATAAAACAGAAGCGGCTGGCTGAGCCTTGAGCACGGCATAGATGCGATTGCGATCTTTAGAAATGATCGTGCATATGATCAATAAATCATCGTCGCTTTGGCAACTATCGCAGACGCAACTGCCAACAGAAGGTAAACCCGAACAAACTCTGCGCACACGCGCAGAGTTTTTCACAAGTGAACCACAAGCGAAAGTTTATAAACTTGCGCGCAACCAAATTACCGGATTCCACTGCCTGAAATACGTCACCGACCAGATTAATCAACTTGCATCAATCTACAATACCCGGACATAACCTTTTGGAATATAAGCTGGCCTTTCAAGTAGTTATCGGCTTTATTAGGTACCTTAATTGTTTCTAAAGTGACGCAGTCGATACGGTATCAACGCAACCGTATCTATATAATCAGGCACTGACCTATTGGCTGGTATCGAGCAAGCTTCGGTTTATGAGTAATTTGCCAACTGTGAAACAACTGCAATACCTGGTGGTTTTGGAACAACATCTTCATTTTGGAAAATCCGCAACCGCCTGCAACGTCACCCAGTCAGCGTTTAGTATCGCTATCAAAGAGCTTGAAACAACGCTGAACATCTCGCTGGTAGACCGAACCAACCGAAGTGTTGTTTTTACAGCCATTGGAAAACGCGTTGTTGAACACTCGCGCAATATACTGCAGCAGCTGGATAACATCGTTGACATCACCCGCGCGGCTCAAACACCGTTGACCGGTGAACTCAAGCTTGGGGTCATTCCCACCATCGCACCTTTTATCATGCCCGCGCTAGCACCGGCATTGCGAAAAAAATTCCCTGCCAACGAACTGATAGTGTGGGAAGAAAAAACGCCTCTGCTGCACAAGTTGCTGCTTGAAGGCAAACTCGATCTGCTACTACTCGCTCTTCCACACGATTTGATCAACTCCGAAACCTATGTAATTTTCAGTGAGCCATTCAGACTCGCCTACCACACCGACACCAGCCTCGTCAGCCCCGGCACGTTTTCACCGGAAACCATAGCGAACGAATCCATCCTGCTTCTGGACGACGGGCATTGCATGCGAGATCACGCGCTGAGCGCTTGCGATATTGACGCAGCAGAAAAAATCAGTAAATTCACCGCCTACGGATTACACAGCCTGATTGAAATGGTCAACCAGGATCTGGGCGTTACGTTTGTGCCGCAAATGGCAATTGACAGCGGTCTGCTAAAAAACACGCAAATTACTACCGAGGCACTTCCGGACAACCCCACCCGGGAGATTGGTCTCGCCTGGCGCAAGGGAAGCGCCAGAGACAGCGAGTTTCTTTTACTGGCAGAAGTTATCCGGGAAAGCCTGAATAAGTAAACCTGAACAAGTGAACATTGCAGCAGCAAACTCCCTGTATTGTGCCATCTCTTTCGGGCAACGCGTTGTCCTGTCACCGATTGTGATTCCAGCGTAACGACAGCAGATCTCCGATCCGCAAATATTGCCAACCACCGATCAGGCTCAGAATGTGGTACACTTCCCGTGTTGCAGCAACGCTGTTGAAAAACGGGCGAATGCCGCCATACTATAGCTAGTAACCCGGAATTAATTCCGAGCGACCATTAATTCGGTCAAAGCAGTCAAGCAGTAAGAAAATGCAGTAATGAATAAGGGGGCGACCTGGCTTCGACGCGGGTGGCAAAACCTGAGGAGCATGCCGAGGAGCAAATTACCTCGTAAATCCAGTTGCAAAACCTTTAGTT
>CAYPCS010000098.1:0-19897 GCA_964409275.1 uncultured Granulosicoccaceae bacterium | reverse complement strand
GAAAAGGGCCTTACTGATAAAAACATGGCCATTCCCTTCGAGTTGACGCCTTGTTGCAGAACAAATGACAAGCTCTCATATGACCACACTGTTTGATCCAGCACACTAGCTACCGTCAGACAGCGCTAAATTTTCCCTGCCTTATCTGGCTTGCGAACAACTCAAGTTCAGCGGTTAACGAGCGGTCTTCGGACAGTGCCGGAGATTGCTTGCTCAATGCCTGGTAGTGGCGTCGCAGATTTTCCGGCAGCAGCAGTTCAACGCCGCGCAACCGGATGGCATGGGTGGCGACGAGCATCTCGATCGCGGCTAGATAAGCCAGCTTTTCATTTATTTTTAAAAGTGATTTTGCCGGTATCGCGATATGCGTGACCGTATCCTCCAGACTGTCAGCCGAGGGACTCGGATAGATGACCGGCGGGTTGGCCAGATGGATAATTTCAGCCAGCAGCGCTTCGACCACTTTTAACAGTGGTCCGAGACCGGCGACGCTTGCATCTTCCGGCGCCAGGCCATCGGGCAGGCCGGAAAACCTTCTAAACAGCATCTTCTGCACTCTGGCCATTTGTTGGGCGGCCAGGTGTACTGCAGACTGGCCGAGGTTCACCAGTGCGAGAGATAAACCCGGTGCCAGATAGCCACCGTGGGAAATTACGGATTCAGATTCAATGATGACCGATGGATTATCGGTAACGGCATTTAGTTCGCAGGCGACGGCGACACGGGCCTGCTCAATAGTCTGGTTTACTGCCGCGTGTACCTGGACAATGTTGCGCAGGCTTAGCGGATCTTGCAGACGCCGACAGTTAGCTGCATCGAAAAGAAGCGAGCCGTTCAGCCGGTGCCGCAGGTCAGCTGCCACCATTTCGGTCTGTTTATCGGGGTGTAAATCCGTGATTGCTTTACTGATGGGTGAGAGGTTTGCTCGAAAGGCCTCAATCGAAAAGGTGGCTGCTGTCTGCGCAGCCACGTAGTGGTTACTCAGTTGATGTACACCGATAGCCGCAATCGCTGCAGAAAAGCCCGCATGACTGGCCAGTGCCAAACCCTCTCGCGGGTCCGGTTGCCAGGCATCGAGTTCGCAGGTTTTTAGTACTTGCGAGGCACTGGCAGGCAAGCCTTCGTGATCCCACATTTGTCCTTCGCCAGCCAACGCCAACCCGGAGGTGGCGCCCCAAAGCAGATCTGCGGCACCTATAGAGGCTGTTTCGCCCACCACCGGAATCGCATTTTTATTGATACAGTCGGCGATAAAACGGGCGAGACCGGATCTGACGCCGGATGCTCCAATTAACAGTGTGTTGGTTCGCACCGCCAGTGAAGCTCTGACCAGTGACGCATCGAGAGGAGTGCCGGCGGTATGGGCCCGACCACGCAGCGTGCTTAACGGAAACGACTGAATACTGGCTTCGTCGAGTGCACTGACCACTTTTGGACCGAGGCCGGTGGTTACACCGTATACCGGTTTTTTGTCTTCGATAGCCCGGTGCATGATTGCATGTGACTGATCCATGCGCGCAAGGCCGGGCTCACTCAGCGTCACTTCGGCACCGCCCGCGATCAGGGTAACCTGCTGCAGATCAAGATCATGGCCGGTCAGGAGAACAGTTTGCCTGGTCATTGGATTAGCTTTGATACGTTGCGGTGAAAAACACGATGGCAGCGGCTCCGTACACCGAAGTTGACCGCTGCCGGTCGGATAGTCGACACTGCCATGGTACATCACATTGCAGTATTAGACGGGGAAGCCACTTGAACAAAACCACTGTGTTCAGCGCACGAAAAATAATCACCATGAACTCCTACCGACCGGTGGCCACTCATGTTGCGATTCGCGACGGGCGTGTGCTTGGAGCCGGTGATTTAAATCAGATGCAGGCGTTTGGTGATTATCACCTCGACAATCAATTCGCCGATAAAGTGCTGATGCCTGGCTTTGTGGAAGGGCATTGCCATGCAATGGAAGGCGGCGCCTGGCAGCATCCCTATGTTGGCTATCAGGATCGCTATGATCCGGATGGCAAATTGTGGCGCGGGGCTGACAGTCTACAGGCGGTAATCGATGTGCTTTGCGAGGTCGAAAGTGGTATGGAAGATCCGGAAAAACCACTGTTTGCCTGGGGGTTTGATCCAATCTATTTTGGTGAAGAACGCATGTCGACGAAGCACATTGATCAAATCTCGACAACGCGACTGGTGCTGATTCTGCACTCGAACGGCCATTTACTAAACGTTAACTCAAGAGTGCTGGAACTTGCCGGTATCGACAGTGACTCCGACATCTACGGTGTATTGAAAGACAGTAGCGGTGTTCCAACCGGTGAACTGATGGAGATGGCAGCACACTACATGGCCTACAAGGTGGCTGGCAGTCCTTTTCTAAAAGGCATTGATGTCAACAGCCTGAACGGCTTTGCAAAGTCTGCGGTGAACTGTGGTGTCACCACCGCAACAGACCTGTTTGCAACATTCAACGAAGACAATCTGGCTGCCTACCGTGATGCGACAGCGCGGCATGACTATCCGCTACGATTGCTTCCGGCGATGAACACGCTAGATCTGCCCGCCGCTGAAGGCATAGCCAGAGTAAAAGACGCCAGAGAGCACAATAACGACAAACTTCATTTCGGTCTGTGCAAGGTAATGACTGACGGATCGATTCAAGGGTTTACCGGTCGAATGAAATGGCCTGGCTACCACAACGGCGCGCCTAACGGTGTCTGGAACATGGCCCCTGAACAGCTCACCGCGCTGGTCGATGAGTATCATCGAGCGGGTATGCATTTACATATCCATACGAATGGCGATGAGGCTTCTGAAATAATGATTGATGCCATTGAAGCGGCATTGCAGGCAGCACCGCGGGCGGATCATCGCCACACGCTACAGCATTGTCAAATGGCGGATGAATCGCAATTCAGGCGAATGGCAAAGCTGGGAATCTGTGCCAATTTGTTCGCCAATCATATCTACTACTGGGGCGATCAGCACTACGCCATTACGATGGGCCCGGACAGGGCAAGCCGAATGGATGCGTGCAATACTGCAATAAGGCAGGGTGTACATTTTGCGATTCACTCGGATGCGCCGGTGACACCGCTAGCGCCATTGTTTACTGCGTGGTGTGCGGTAAACCGCCTGACCGAAACCGGTGTAGTGCTCGGCGAAAATGAATGTATCACCGTTGAACAGGCACTCCATGCCATAACGCTTGGCGCTGCGTACACGATCAAAATGGATCATCTCACCGGTAGCATCGAGCCCGGAAAATACGCGGATTTTGCAGTGCTTGAAGACGATCCGCTGTCAGTTGCTCCCGAGGAACTTCGCAACGTGGGTGTCTGGGGCACGGTCGTCGGCGGGGTTGCCAGCAAAGCGGCTGTTCGACAAAGTTGAGCACCGGCAGCACCGGCAGCACCGGCAGCACCGGCAGCACCGGGGTTGCACGTGTGCAAACGGTCAAGCCGTTTACCGTCATTGGCGGCTTTCTGGGGGCAGGTAAAACCACACTGGTTAATCATTTGCTGGCGGCTTCGACGGGCGTGCGATATGCGCTGCTGGTAAACGATTTTGGTGCAATCAATATCGACGAGCAACTGATCAGCAGTCACGATGGTCAGACCATGGCACTATCAAACGGATGTATTTGCTGTTCAATGGTGAACGGCTTTGTCGACACGATGCTTGCGTTGATGGAAAAGCCCGACCGGTTCGATCACATCGTAGTAGAGGCGAGTGGTGTGGCATTGCCGGATAAAATTATGGACTTTGCCCGTATAGATCCGGCGCTCTATCCCGAGGGGATTGTAGTGCTCGCCGATGTCGGAGATATACACAATCGACTGGCTGATCCCAAGGTCGCCGAAGTCGTGCGTTCACAACTCGAGTGTGCATCGGTGCTGGTATTAAACAAGATAGACACAGTCAGTGAGGAACAGGCTCAAGAGTGTATGGCTGCGATGAATTCAATTAATTCATCCGCACTGTTGCTCGACTGCCACCATGCAGATGTACCTGTCGAGCTACTCTTTGGCAGAACGCTGCCTGTAGAAACTGTCAAGCGGCACGTGGCTGACACAGCATCAGCATTTGTCAGTCACAGCGTGTCGACTGCAACACCACTCGATAGAGATCAGTTTGAGCAATTTCGCAACAGCCTGCCGTCTCACATACTGCGTGCCAAGGGAATAGTGCATTTTAGCGAGCAGCCAACAGTTGCGTGGCTGTGGCAGCGAACCGGTAAACGTGACGATCTGAAGAAATGGCGAGGCGCGTCGTCCGGAACCTCTCAAGCAGTGTTAATTGCCAGTGACGAGATGCCGGGTCCGGTTGCTGCCGCCGATGTGCTTTTTGACGAAAAGGTATCTGTCGGCCCACCGCAGTAGAAACTGGTGGCGATTTGGTTGTTAGTGGCTCGTGGAATCTTTGGCGACATAGCAGTCGTCGTGGTAGTCGAACATCTCTTCAACCAGCGGGTGCCTGATCGGTTCTTCCGAGTCATCCGGCAACAAATTTTGCTCGGATACATAGGCCACATACTCTGTTTCTTCGTTCTCGGCGTACAGATGATAGAATGGCTGGTCTTTGTGCGGTCGCGATTTTTCAGGAATAGACTCGTACCACTCGTCACTATTGGCGAATTCCGGGTCTACGTCAAAAATGACACCACGAAACGGATAGATCCGGTGCTTGACGATCTGACCAATGCCGAATTTGGCGCATCTAATTTCAGGGGAAGTCATGGTCATAAAGGGTGTCGTGGATGGGGGAATGCTGAAGCTGCTACCCTGCGGTTTCGCTAGTAAACCGGGGTATTAACGTGGCAAGGCGAATTATACTCGATTGTGATCCCGGACACGATGACGCGGTAGCGATTTTACTGGCGTTAGCGTCGCCGGGGGAAATCGAGATTGCCGGGATAAGCGTGGTGGGTGGCAATGTTGTGCTGGACGCTACCGTTTTAAACACCCGAAAAATACTACATCTGGTGCAACGCGATGATATCGTAGTATATGCCGGTTGCCCAAGGCCAATGCTGCGCCCCATGGTAACCGCCGAACATGTGCATGGAGACACGGGTCTTGACAGCGGCAGCGGGCAAGCGCTGCCTGAGCCCGTGACTCCGGTATCCGCGCTGCACGCTGTCAATTTCATCATTGATACCGTGCGAAATGGAAAAGCGGGCGAGATAACATTGGTGGCCACCGGCCCGCTGACGAATGTTGCTGTGGCGTTTGCGATGGCGCCGGATATTGTGGGTCGACTGAAAGAGGTAATAATCATGGGTGGCGCCGGCTTTGAACCCGGCAACATTACCCCGGCTGCTGAATTCAACATCTACGTCGACCCGCACGCCGCCCGGTCGGTGTTTGAGAGTGGTGTGCCACTCACCATGTTTGGTCTGGATATCACCCATCAGATGAAAATCACCCCCGAGCGACTGCAGGCGATTGGCTCAAATGGCGGCAGAGTCGGAAAGGTGGTGGCAGATCTACTCGATTTTTTTAACCGCTACGATATTGGCAAATACGGCTGGGACGGGGCACCGCTACACGACCCTTGCACCATTGCGTATTTAATCGACCCGGAGCTGTTCTCGGGTCGCCCGATGCACGTGGTGGTCGATACTGCTGAAGGGCCTTCGCTGGGCCGAACTGTCACAGACTGGTTTGCGGTGACTGGCCAGCAGCCCAACACCACGGTGATAACCGACGGTAACGCAGACCGCTTTTTCGAATTGATTGTGCAGCGAATCGCCACACTTTAGCGGGCGTCGGTGCCCGCGATGTGACAAAGAGCAAAAAGCGCGGGCATCTTTGCTGTATCTGTTATTCCCCTTTGGGCTAACGCGTGGTAAGACCCCTGAACCAGCTGGCCCCGTCCGGCAACACATCCTGCACCATCGGCAGCGACAATATCCAGTACACCAGCGCTCCCAGCGCGGACAGTATGCTGGCGGCAACCAGGGTTGCCAGCAGAATTTTGAAGATTAGCCATACCAGCTGGAAGAACGGTATGTCCATATCAATAACATTGACGAACCCGACCGGATCTTCGCCTTCATCGTAGTGTGAGTCGTACTGTGGCTGGGCCCGGTCATCGTAGTCGTAGCGACTAAGTTCTCGTCTTTCACGCGGTCTGTCGAAATGATCCGGATCGTCTCTCATGCTGGTTTCCCGTTAGTGTTACTGACGCTGCCTGGAGCCGGGCAAGCCTTTTTTCTCTACGGCACGGATTGTCTCGCAAAACCGGCTACCGGAACAAGTAGTGAATAGTGTTGCAGGCGGCACTTCGGCCGCGACGCCGGTATTTTTTCTGCCTGGCAAACAGGTCTGCTGCTGTGGCAAAGCAGGCATTGTGCTTCGTGCGGGCTGACAGAACGGCGCTACTGGCGAGCTGGCTATCGCAGCAGATATACGAACCAGGGGCTAAAACATACGCGGTCTGCAATCAGCTGGAGCGCCCGTTCGTTTTAGAAGTAGCGAATGGTCGCTCCGGAACGGTTTCCGGATTCTGTGTCCAATCAGTTGTTTTTTGCAGTTTTTGTCTCACAGTGGTGGAGTGTGGCAACAGCCGGCGAGGGTGTTTGAAATTGTTCAAGAGTGTTGATGAGAGTGCTGAAGCCGAGTTTTTGAACGCCGGCTACCGCTACGCGCTGTCGTTGTGTGCCAACCATCAGGACGCTGAAGACCTGGTGCACGATGCGTGGATCAGGCTTGAGAAGCGATACCGAAACTCTCCGCAAAAACCGCTGCTGTTTCGCACCATTCGAAATCTATACATTGATCAGTACCGCCGTAGTCGCAAGGTCCGGTTTACCAGTTTCGATGAGGCGGGAATTGATCCGAAAAGCGAAAGTTTTGAAGACGCGTATATGAATACTGAAGAAGTTCAAATATTGCTCGGACGCCTTCGTGATGTTGAGCGTGAAGCGCTCTATCTGTCGGTAGTCGAAGGGTATACGGCTGATGAAATTGCCACAATGACAGACTCGGCGCGTGGCACGGTATTGAGTCTGGTGCATCGGTCGAGGCTCAAATTGCGTAAATGGACCGGTGGTGAAAGCGGGGAAGTGACCGAGCGTGGCTCGGTGATCGAGTTGAGAGGGCGGGAGGAATCGGAATGAACGAATTTGACGACAAACTGATTGACTACTTTCAGTCCGAATCGATGAACAGCACCCGGCTGCAATCGATTCTCAGCCACACACGTAAAAACAGACAGAGACGCCGGATGCCTCTTTATGCGGCGGCGGCCGTAGTCGCTGTGTTTGCGATCAGTATGTTGCATCATCATGCGCTGCTGGCCGATCGTACATCGCTGGCGTTGCGGGAAGCAGCGATGAATCATGCCACTAAACTGCAACTGGACGTAGAAACACCGGCGCTCGCCGCGCTGCAGACCAGTCTGACCAAGCTACCCTTTGAGCTGAAGTTGCCCACCTCCGGTATTTACGAATCACTCGATTTAATTGGCGGGCGATACTGCACCATTAACGGAAATCTTGCGGCGCATCTGAAGTTTAAGGATCCTGCTTCAAATCAGCATTACAGCCTGTTTCTTACGCCGTTTGCGAAAAACCTGAAATCCGTCAGCAGCGATGCAGTGGATGTCTCGGGTATCAAGGTCAGATTGTGGCGTGAAGAAGATGTGGTCTATGCGATGGCCAGAAATAATATATAGAAACATCAATTAGACACAACTCCCAACGATCTAGTACAAATTAAAACAATCTGTCCAATCGAAAGTCAGTCTTGTCTACCTGGAATATTATGAAAACCGGAAAGGTGCAATCATTGTTTAAAACGAACAACAATCTTCTGCAGCCTGATGTGGTCAGAACCCGCTGGGTACACGGCTTAATTGGCTGCCTGTTGCTGGTGCAGACATCGGTACAGGCGGCAGACGATACCGATCACCTGCCGCTGGCTCTTGACGAGCAATCAGCCAGCATGCAAAAAAACCTGCGCGCGGAACTTGCGAATATGCCTGGTGACTACGAGCCGAGGACCGAACACTTCAACGAGGATGGTTCACCTGTGTATGTAAATCGTCTTATCAAAGAGGAGTCGCCCTATTTGCGTCAACATGCGCACAATCCGGTGGATTGGTACCCCTGGGGCCAGGAAGCGTTTGAGAAAGCAAAGCGTGAGAACAAACCCGTTTTTCTATCGATCGGTTACGCTACCTGTCACTGGTGCCATGTGATGGAGAGAGAGAGTTTTGAAAACGAGGAAATAGCAAAGCTGCTGAATGATTATTATATCCCGGTAAAAGTAGATCGCGAGCAATTGCCAGATGTAGATGCCACCTACATGATGGCAGTGCAATTACTCACCGGCAGTGGCGGCTGGCCGATGTCAAATTTTCTGCAGCCGGACGCAAAGCCGTTCCACGCCGGCACCTATATGCCGCCGAATATTTTTAGCGACACCCTAACCCGCATTCATCAAGTGTGGCAGGACGATCAGGCGAGAGTTCAGGAAGTGGCACTGCGCTTGTCGGAGGCCGTTGGCGAAAGCACCCGATTGCGAGGAGAGGCGCGCGAAGTTGGCTTAAGGGAGATCACCAGAGCGCGTGATTCCGCACTGGAAGTACACGATGATTTGCAAGGCGGGTTTGGCCCGGCACCAAAATTTCCACGTGAACCGACACTGTTCCTGCTACTGGAACTGGCACAGCGCAATGCAGACTCAGAGGCACTTGCAGCCGCCGATTTCAGTTTGAAGCGTATGGCCGCAGGCGGCATTCACGATCAGGTCGGTGGAGGCTTCCATCGCTACGCTGTAGACGACGACTGGCTGACTCCTCATTTCGAAAAAATGCTCTACAACCAGGCGGCACTGGCGCGTGTTTATCTACAGGCTCATCAGCTAACTGCCGATCAACAACACTTGCTTACCACTCGGCGCATACTCGATTACGTACTTCGGGAGATGACCTCACCGGAGGGCGGGTTCTATTCGGCCACGGATGCAGATTCAGAGGGTGAAGAGGGTGTCTACTTTACCTGGACCAAAGACCAGTTAACCGAAATACTGGGTGCGGCAGATGCAGAGCTGGCAATAAATGTCTGGGGTGTCAGTGATAGCGGAAATTTTGAGGGTCGCAATATATTGCACACCCAGGGATCTTTTGCAGAGATTGCCCCGGAAACGGGTTTAAGTGCAGCCGCACTTGCGGAACGCCTTGAGAGTTTTTCCGAACGCTTGTTAAAAGAAAGGGTAAAGCGTATCCCGCCACTGACGGATGACAAAATTATCAGCGAGTGGAACGGCATGATGATCACAGCGCTTGCCCAGGCCGGTGAAGCTCTCAATGAACCCCGCTATCTGGAAGCCGCAATTCGCGCTGCTGAATTTATCTGGACCGCCAACCGACAGGAAGACGGCGGTTTGTGGCGTGCGCATTTCGAGGGGCGCTCGTCAATAGCCGCAAGTCAGCCAGACTACGCTTTTATGGCTGAGGCCATGCTTGAGTTGTATGACATCACCGGCGATGCAAAATGGATGGATCGAGTGCTTGAATTGAACCAGATAATGTACGATAGATTCTGGGATGCTGAAAGTGGCGGCTACTTCATCGGTGCAGCAACCACCAGCGGTGCGGCGTTGCCAACTCGTCCGAAAGATATGTTCGACAATTCCACCCCGACCGGAAATTCGGTAGCACTTAGAGTGCTGACACGCTTGTGGCACCGCACTGGCGAAGAGGAATACAGAGAGCGTGCACAGGCAGTGCTCAACGCTTTTTCATCCTACTTTGAGCTGGACGCTTCGGGTTTTGGCTACTTGCTGGTTGGTGCCAGCGAGTTGCTGGATGGTGAGAGTGGCCAGCGGCAATACAGCGCGCGCGGCAAGGTGCGGGCTATTGCAACCGCGCTCGAGGGCAACAAAGTTAACGTGAAAATCAATATTGCCCCTGGCTGGCATATCAATGCAGCAGAGCCGTTACAGGACTATCTGATTGGCACGCGCTTGAGCCAAACCAACGACGAACCACTTGAAGGCTTAAGCTACCCGCAGGCAGAAACCCGCGTACTCGGATTTCAGCGCTCTGCACTGGCATTGTATGAAGGCGAAGTGAATCTCACCGCGTCACTGCCGGAACCTGCAAAGGACGGCAGTCTGCCAGAGGTTGCGCTGCAACTTCAGGCCTGTAGCGACGAAATTTGCCTGGCGCCGGAAACACTAATGCTGCCGGTTCCGCACACATCGCTTTAGCCAGTCGATGATCACAGGTACACTGGGCAGAGATACGGGCGTTCTGCCGCAGGTAAACAAACCGGAAATACAGGTGCAACACATGACCATTCAATGGAAAGCCGCTCTGCTGATCACACTGATGTCATTCGTCGGTACTGTCAGCGCACAGCAAAACGCAAACGGCTATGAGGAGCTGCCGGTTGCTATGGAGACGGTGAATGAAGGCAATGTGGAGGTGCTGGAGTATTTCTGGTTTGGTTGTCCGCACTGTTTCGCGTTTGAGCCGGTGATCAACAAGTGGGCTGAATCGAAACCCGACAATGTAGATTTTGTACGTGAAGCACCACCTCTGAATAATAACTGGCTGGCGCACTCCCAGGCGTACTATGCGTCTCAGGTTCTGGGCGTCACCGAGCAGTTTTTCGAGCCCATGTTTAACGCGATACACGTGCAGAAAATACCACTGCGCGAGCCTGCACAGATTGCCGAGTTTGCCGGAACACTCGGGCTGGATGCTGACAAATTTTTGGAGACGATGCAGTCTTTTGAAGTAAACAAAAGAATCCGCGCTGTGGTGAAAAAGGCCAGAGCCTCCGGCATCCGCAGCGTGCCGAGTATTGTGGTAAACGGCAAGTATCGAACCGGTAGTTCAGTGGCCGGAGGCAATGATGCCGTGATCGACGTGATCAACAAACTAATAGTGCAGGAGTCTGAAAGCTAGTCTTTGTTATCTCTTGAGTAAGGAGACTTTCAACTCTCTCGACCTGCGTCACGATCTACTCGATAACCTGCAGTCACTGGGTTATGAGGAAATGACCACCATACAGGCGCAAACCCTTCCGTCTGTACTGGCAGGGCGCGATGTTCTGGCACAGGGAAAAACCGGCAGCGGAAAGACCGTGGCATTCGGCCTGGGCATGCTTTCAACTCTGGACGTTAGCCGCTTCAATGTGCAATCACTGGTTCTATGTCCTGTTCGTGAACTGGCAGAGCAGGTAGCCAGCGAAATTCGGCGTCTCGCCAGAGCCATACCGAATGTCAAAGTGCTGGTGCTATGTGGCGGGGTGCCTGTCGGGCCGCAATCCGGTTCACTATCGAGCGGAGTACATATAGTCGTGGGCACGCCGGGGCGTGTGCTGGACCATCTACAGCGGGAAACGCTAACACTTGATCACGTGCGCACGCTGGTGCTCGATGAAGCCGACCGCATGTTGCAAATGGGTTTTCAGGAATCACTCGACCAGATTGTCGATTCGCTGCCGACGCAACGGCAAACACTGATGCTCAGCGCTACCTTTCCGGATGAAATTACGGCAATTGCGCGTCGGCTGATGAAAGCACCGGAAGTGATCAAAGCTGACAGCGTGCACGATGATTCAAGTATTACGCAGTACTTTTACTGCCTTGATGATGAAGCACAAAGGTTGTCTGCGCTGCGACTGCTGATACTTGAATACAGGCCGGTATCAGCGTTGGTGTTTTGCAACACCCGGCAGGATGTGCGGACCGTAGCCGCCAGGCTGCAGGGTTTTGGGCTTAGCGCCGCTGCCCTTCATGGTGATCTGGATCAACGCGATCGCGAGCAGCTATTGACACGCTTTGCCAATCGTAGTGTGTCCGTACTGGTTGCCACTGATGTGGCAGCGCGTGGTATTGATATAGAGTCGCTTGATGTGGTGGTTAATTTCCAGCTTTCCCGCGATATGGAAGTGCATGTGCACCGGGTTGGTCGTACCGGTCGGGCAGGAGAAAAAGGACTGGCATGGACATTCTACAGTTCGTCAGAGGAACATCGAATAGAAAGGCTTGAGAGCCTGACCGGACAAAAAATATCCGCACACTCCCTGCCAGCAGAGAAAGCGTTAAATCTGGCTGTGCCGCAACCACCAATGGTGACGTTGCAAATTGAGGGAGGAAAAAAGCAAAAACTTCGACCCGGCGATATACTTGGTGCATTGACAGGTGAGCATGGAATTGAGGGTAGCCAGGTGGGTAAGATCAAAATCTATCCAAACAGGACCTATGTTGCCGTGAAGCGTGAAGCTGCCAAATCGGCACTGGCAAAACTTGGACAGGATAAACTCAAAGGCCGGTCTTTTCGTGTAAGAAAAATCCAGAAGCACTGATAGTTGTATCTGCTAAACGGCTAGTGCGACGCTGTAAATCCCCGTATACAACCATCACCCGTTAGTTTAGAAATAGCATTAAAAGGAGTCCGTAACCCTGACAGCGGAGCAAATGATGAAAGGTGCGAGCTCTCAATTGATTAACGACGGCAAGAGACTGCACTTGCAGCACGGCCCGATTGATCTGATTGTGGATGCTGATGGTGAAAACAGACAGCGTGCCTACGCCGTTGCCAAAGATTGTTTTCGCACCATTTTGGGTGACCTTGTTGATGAGCTTCCCGCACTGCGTTCGGTTACCGACCACAGTGTTTGCCAGCTGCATGGAGTGGTAGCCGAGCGGATGTGGAGTGCAGTAAGCAGCTTCCCGGTCAGTGTGTTCACCACCCCGATGATCGCTGTTGCCGGTTCGGTTGCGGACGAAGTGTTGCAGTGCATTACGCGGGAACTTGAGTTACCGCGAGTATCAGTCAACAACGGCGGTGATATAGCATTCAGCCTCGAACCGGGCCAAAGTTATGAGATAGGCATCGTGGCCAATCCCGTTACCGGCGACATGCTTGGCAGTGTCACGCTAACCGCTGAGGACGGCGTAGGCGGAATTGCCACAAGTGGCTGGCACGGGCGCAGCCACAGTCTGGGTATTGCGGATGCGGTCACTGTGCTGGCGCGTGATGCCGCAATGGCGGATACGGCAGCCACCATCGTTGCCAACGCCGTGACACTTGCCGAGTGCGACTCGATTGTGCGAACCCCGGCTAATCAGATCCAGCCGGACTCCGATCTTGGTTCAGCCGCTGTGACCACACAGGTGGGACCTCTGACATCGACACAAATCGACATGGCGCTTGATTCAGGTCTGGCGGTAGCGGATGATCTCTGCGAGCGAGGTTTAATAGCGGGTGCCTGCCTTTGTTTGCAGCAGGTGCACCGAACCACCGTTCGGGGCCAGTTTCACGGTCTGCGCTGAATTTTATAACACATGAACATCTGCAAGTGACAAACCGCTTGCGCGCGAGGGGATAGCAAGTGCCTGAAGTCAATGTAAGAAAAATGGTTGTGTCGGTTGAGGAAATCTGGCACGAAGGCGGACCAGTCACGCAAACACCATTGCGCAAGGCGAGCTGCCTGGCGGTAATCGATAATCCCTACGCGGGCCACTACGAAGAAAACATCGCCTCTTTCATGGATGATTTAAAGCCGTTGGGAATAGAGATGGCACAAAAACTCATCGACGCGCTTGGCGGTGATGCGGACGCAGTAAAAGGATATGGCAAAGGTGCTATCGTTGGCGAAGCTGGTGAGATTGAACACGGAGCGTTATGGCATGTTCCCGGGGGTTACTCGATGCGGGAAAAGATTGCCGAAAGTATGGCGATTGTGCCATCGACCAAAAAAGTCGGAGCGCCAGGTGCACGTCTCGATATACCGTTAACCCACACCAACGCCTCCTATGTTCGATCGCATTTTGATTCGATGGAAGTTGGAATCAACGACGCACCACGTGCCAGTGAAATGATCGTCGCGCTGGTGATGTCGACCGGTGCGCGGGTGCACAATCGAGCGGGCGGGCTTGAGCCCGAAGATGTTGTTGGTGAAGACGGGTTACGCTAGCCCGATTGATAGTTGTTTAGAGTGTCTGCGCACCCGGAAACATCATTGTTGGTAGAGTTAATCAGCACTGCCCAAAGAGAATAATATGCAATACGTAGAGAATGCCTGGTATGTTGCTGGATGGGCCAGTGAATTTTCCACTGAGCCGCGCAAGGTAACCATCCTTGAGCAGGATCTGGTGATGTATAGAACATCCAGCGGTGAAGTTTGTGCACTGCGAGATCTTTGCCCGCACAAGCTGCTGCCTCTATCGATGGGCAAGGTCGATGGTGACAATATTCAGTGTGGTTACCATGGAACCACCTTTAGTCCGCAAGGTATTTGCGTCAGAGTGCCCGGACAGGAAATCATTCCGAAACGCCAGTGTGTCGATGCATTCGTCGTGCACGAAAAACACAACATCGTCTGGGTGTGGATGGGTAACCCCGATCAGGCAGACGTCACTCAGGTATTCGATCTTCCGCAGTTCCACGATAGCTCGTGGAAAGCACATCAGGGCGATGCCCTGCACATTAAATCAAATTACCTGAACGTCGCCGAGAATCTGGTTGATCCGGCCCATGTGAGCTTTGTACATCCAACTACCCTTGGAAATGCGCAGAGCGAAGACGTGCCGGTTCACGTCGACACGGACGCTGAGCAGATCACCGCATGGCGATGGATTCGGGATGCGCCACCCGTCGGCTTTTTTAAGGAACTGGGGGGATTTGCCGGAAATGTGGATCGCTGGCACTACTACAGGCTCTATATGCCGAGTACTGCCGTCATCGATTTTGGCAGTGCCGATGCAGAATTGAATATCGACGAGGAAGATCGTGAAGCAGGTATGAGAATATTCGCAATTCACTTTCTCACCCCGGTCAATTCAACCCTTACCATAGACCGCTGGATGCATATTAGAAACCGGGCCACCGATGACCCTGCCATTGGCGATCGCATGAACGGTTTGTTTCGCATTGCATTCGATGAAGACAAGGTGATTCTTGAGGCAATCCAGCACGAGGAAAGCCGGTTGGCAGAGCAGCAGCAGAGTAGTTCAGACACCGAAGCCCCGCCTTATCAACCGCTTCGACTTGCAATTGACAAGGGTCCGAACGAATATAGAAGGCGAATTGAGAAACTGTTGGTCGCCGATGCTGCGAGCGTTAACTAACGGTGGGTGGTAACGTATTAGCAGCGTATCAAACTGGTGACAGCGAGCGCCACTGGAGAAACAAGATGAATTTAAAGCGAACACTATTCGCCACCGCGCTGGTTTCTGCGATGGGTCTGGCGTCAATCGCGGCGAATGCGGCCGATGCTATCAAAATCGGGGAAATTAACAGTTACTCCCGGTTACCGGCATTTCTTGAGCCCTATAAAAAGGGCTGGGAACTTGGCCTTGAGGAGGTCAATGCTGCGGGTGGTATTAAGGGCAGGCAAATCGAGATCATCGATCGTGATGACGGTGGTAAACCGGGTGATGCTGTAAAGATTGCCGAAGAACTGGTTAATCGTGACAAGGTAACGATGATAGCGGGTACTTTTCTGTCGAACATCGGGCTGGCTGTGACAGATTTTGCCAAACAGAACAAGGCGTTCTTCCTTGCAGCAGAACCACTGAGTGATGCGATCGTCTGGTCAAGTGGCAATCGCTATACCTTTCGCCTGCGGCCCTCAACGACCATGCAGGCTGCAATGCTCGCGGCAGAGGCTGCAAACACCGGTGCTAAAAAGTGGGCCACGGTCGCGCCTAACTACGCTTATGGCAAAGACGCTGTCGCCGCCTTTCAAAGCGAGTTGTTAAAGCTGGTGCCCGACGCTGAATTTATTGAAGAGCAATGGCCAACAGTATTCAAGATTGATGCTGGCTCGACAGTACGCGCACTGGAGGCTTCGAAGCCTGATGCAATCTTCAACGTCACGTTTGGTGGCGATCTTGCCAAGTTTGTCAGAGAAGGCAACTTGCGCGGTTTGTTTGAAGGTCGCACTGTCGTGAGTCTGTTGTCTGGTGAGCCAGAGTACCTTGAGCCACTGAAAGACGAGGCACCGGAAGGCTGGATCGTCACCGGTTACCCGCAGGGTGCAATCGACACAGACGAACACAAGGCATTTTATGCAGCCTATGAAGCCAGGTGGGGCGAGGCGCCAAAGCTTGGTTCTATCGTTGGCTACAACGTCATTGCCTCGATAGCCGCATTGCTTGAAAAAGCGCCAGCCTATGATGCTGAAACTCTGGTCGACACTATGAAAGGACTTGAGGTTCAATCGCCATCCGGTCCGTTTACTTACCGCGCTCAGGATCATCAGGCAACGATGGGTACCTGGGTCGGAAAAACCAGTGTAAAGGACGGCAAGGGTGTAATGGTTGACTGGTTCTATGCAGATGGAGCGGATTTTCAGCCAAGTGATGAAGAAGTGAAAGAATTGCGACCGGCTGAATAACGGTAAGCCCTGGTAGCTTACGTTAGCAGCTCACGTTCGTGGCTAAAAAAAGAGGCTCCAATGCGGAGCCTCTTGTGTTTTTTGAACCACGGTTTTTACTGATTGTTTCATAGAATCATAATCCCGGGAACACAATGACGTCCGGTTTTCTGTTTGCGCAGTTTCTTACTGGCCTGTCCAGTGCCGCATCGCTTTTTCTGGTGGCGTCCGGGTTATCGCTGATCTTTGGTGTTACCCGGATCGTTAACTTTGCCCACGGCAGTTTTTATATGCTGGGTGCGTATGTTGCCTATCACCTGATTGAGTGGCTGCCCACCGGTATCTTTCCATTCTGGATGTCGGTAATTCTGTCGGCACTTATCGTCGGCGTTGTGGGTGTAGTAATTGAAATTCTGGTGCTGCGCCGCATCTATCACGCGCCGGAACTATTCCAGCTTGTCGCGACATTCGGCATCGTGCTGGTGATGCAGGATTTAATTTTCTGGATGTTCGGTGGCGAAGACAAGTTTGGCTCCCGTGCTCCTGGTCTCAAGGGTGTGGTAAGAATCTTTGATGAACCCATACCGCAGTACGACCTCGTGATCATTGCCATAGGCTTTGCGGTACTGATCGCAGTCTGGTTGTTGTTAAATAAAACACGCTGGGGAACACTGGTGCGGGCCGCAACGCAGGACCGTGAGATTGTAGCGACGCTTGGCGTTAACCAGGCATGGTTGTTTACCTCGGTGTTTTTTCTGGGCTCGGCACTGGCCGGGCTTGGTGGAGCCATTCAGGTACCGCGTGAATCAATCAATCTGTTGATGGACTTAAGCATCATTGCCGAGGCTTTTGTCGTCGTGGTCATCGGCGGTATGGGTAGCATTGGCGGTGCGTTTCTCGCTGCCGTAATTATTGGTGAGCTCAACGCGTTTGGCATATTAATCATGCCGCAAATCACCATTGTGCTGGCGTTTCTGGTAATGGCAATTGTGCTGGTTGTGCGGCCCTGGGGCCTGCTCGGTAAACCCGATGCAATAGTGCACGCAGGTGATCAAATTGATATGCCGCTGCGAGAGGCTGGCTGGTTCGGCAAGCTTGCCGGTGGTGCGGTAATAGTACTGGTGTTGGCGTTGCCGATGCTGGTGGATGATTTTGGCGTCGTCCTCGCCACGGATATTCTTATCTTCGCATTGTTCGCAGCCAGCCTGCATTTCCTGATGGGTAACAGCGGCATGGTGTCGTTTGGTCATGCGGCATACTTCGGCCTGGGCGCCTATGGAGCGGCGCTGGCGTTTAAACACCTTGGCGGCTCGATGGAGCTCGCACTGATTGTTGCACCATTGGCAGCGTTTATCGGTGCGTTAATATTTGGCTGGTTCTGTGTGCGCCTTTCCGGCGTGTACCTGGCAATGCTGACTCTAGCTGCGGCACAAATTATATGGTCGATTGCCTATTCGTGGGGTGATGTCACCGGCGGTGACGATGGGCTGCTTGGCGTCTGGCCATCGGCCTGGGCCAAAGACAAAGCGGTGTTCTATTATTTAACCGCAATACTATGCGGTGGCGGTATCTTGATACTCAGAAAAATTACCCACTCGCCGTTTGGTTATGTCTTGCGCGGTGGTCGTGACTCCGTGGTTCGCACCGAATCAATAGGCATAAATCTGCAGCGCCATCGGCATCTCGGTTTTGCAGTGGCAGGTTTGTTTGCAGGCATTGCCGGATCTGTCTATGTTTTTTCCAAAGGCAGTATCTTTCCCGATGAAGCAGCCATACCCCGATCGATTGATGGACTCGTGATGGTGTTGCTGGGAGGGGTTCATACACTGGCGGGCCCTCTGGTTGGTGCCGGTGTGTTCAGATTGCTGGAAGACTGGATCTCACGTCTTGATTTTTGGCGCGCCATACTCGGTATGGTCATTATTATGCTCGTACTGGTTGCACCACAGGGTATTGCAGGCTTCTTTCACGCGCTGGCGATAAAACTCGGGCTTGCCGCCGGTCGGGAGTCACGATGAATCAGGTCAACAGCGGTGCTGCGTCAACACAACACAGGGATTTAAGCGAAGGCATACCTGCTGGGCAGGAAGTATTGGAAGTGAACGGGCTGAGCAAATCCTTCGGCGGGGTTGACGCAGTTATAGATTTGTCTTTTTCTCTGCAACAGGGTGAATTACTGGCGCTAATAGGGCCGAATGGTGCAGGTAAAACCACCTGCTTTAATATGATCAACGGGCAGCTTAAGCCTGATCGTGGCACGGTGCAGTTGCTGGGTAGTGATATCACCGGCTGGAGTCCACGAAAGATCTGGCGGCAAGGTGTGGGTCGAACCTTCCAGATAACAGCGACCTATTCATCGATGACCGTTGTCGAAAATGTTCAGATGGCGTTGATCGCCAAACACAGAAAAACCCTGTCGCTGTTTGGCAAAGCCAATCGTCTGTATACACAGCCTGCCATGCAATTGCTTGAGTTAACGGGCATGACACAACAGGCCGAGCGGTCGGCAGGCATTCTCGCCTACGGTGACTTAAAGCGACTGGAGCTTGCGATTGCACTGGCGCACGATCCGGTATTGCTGTTAATGGATGAGCCAACTGCAGGTATGGCCCCCAGAGAGCGTAACGAGTTAATGGAACTGGTCAGCCAGATTGTGACGGAGAAAAATCTGTCAGTCCTGTTTACCGAGCATGATATGGATGTCGTATTCAGCCACTCCGATAGAATCATGGTGTTAAACAGAGGGGCTTTGATCGCGTCCGGTGTCGCCGACGAGATTCGCAACAATACCCAGGTGCAGGAAGTCTATCTCGGCGGCGGGGCCATGTACTCAGAGGCTGAACTGCAGTCTGACACTAGCGAACCAGGGCCAGGCATTGCTTGAATTAAACCAGGTTGAAGCGGCCTACGGCAAGGCACTTATACTCAACAAAATGTCCTTTGCCGTGAAGGCAGGGCAGGTCGTGGCACTACTCGGGCGCAACGGTGCCGGCAAGTCGACGACAATGAAAACCATCATCGGCCTGCTGCCGGTACAGCAAGGGCAGATCACCTATCGCAACACCAACATTACCCGCTTGCCAGCGCACAAGACTGCACGCCTGGGTTTAGGTTACGTGCCTGAAGACCGGCGGGTGTTTCCGGATCTGACGGTCGCCGAAAATATAGAAGTAGGCAAACAACCGCCCAGAGAAGGAGTGCCGGAGTGGACAACTGATTTATTGTTCGAGTTGTTTCCCAATTTGCAGGAACGCCGAAAAAATCAGGGTAAACAGCTCTCCGGTGGCGAGCAGCAAATGCTAACTATCGCCAGAACACTGATGGGCAACCCTGAGCTGGTGTTGCTAGATGAACCCTCAGAAGGCCTCGCTCCCAGAATCGTTGAACAAATGGCCGAGACTATATCGCAAATAAAAAAGTCAGGCGTGACGGTACTGGTGTCAGAGCAGAATCTGCACTTTGCTCGTTTGGTAGCGGATCATGCTGTGATAATAGAAAAGGGCAGCGTTTGTTATGATGGATCGATGGAAGAGCTAAATGCGAATCCGC
>CAYPCS010000097.1:0-20108 GCA_964409275.1 uncultured Granulosicoccaceae bacterium | reverse complement strand
TCGCAGTGAAGAAAAACTGGTCGAAATGAGCAACGGATGTATCTGCTGCACACTGCGGGAGGATCTGTTGGTAGAGGTCGGTAAACTGGCAAAGGATGGACGATTTGACTATCTCATCGTCGAATCGACCGGAATTTCCGAGCCATTGCCGGTGGCTGAAACTTTTACCTTTGAAGATGAAGACGGTACCTCTCTGTCGCATATAGCAAAATTAGACACGATGGTCACTGTGGTGGATGCGGTGAACTTCCTTACTGTCTACGAGGAGGCTAAATCACTGCAAGAGGCGGGAGAATCATTGGGGGAAGAGGATGAGCGCAGCGTTTCTGATCTCCTTGTGGACCAGGTGGAGTTTGCGGATGTGATCCTGATAAGCAAAACCGACATGGTGACAGCAGACGATATAGAAAAACTGACTACCATACTTAAAACATTAAATACTGATGCGCAAATAACCCCGATTGTTCAAGGTCAGATTGATGTCGAAGAGGTACTCAATACAGGCCTGTTTGATTTTGCACGTGCTCAGCAAGCTCCGGGTTGGCTCAAGGAAATGCGTGGCGAGCACGTCCCGGAAACCGAAGAGTATGGTATCGGCAGCTTTTGTTACGTCGCTCGACGTCCATTTCATCCAGAGAAGTTTTATCAGTTTCTTCATGACACCGGGAAATACGGAAAACTGATCCGTTCCAAGGGGTATTTCTGGTTAGCGTCTCGTCCCGAGTTTGCCGGTCAGTGAAGTCAGGCAGGGGGTATGGCCCGTTACGGCTTCGCGGGAATGTTCTGGAAAGCCGTGCCTAAGGAAAACTGGCCAACCGATAAAGAGTATCTGGCATCCATCGAGGCGCAATGGACAGAACCGTTTGGCGACATGCGCCAGGAGCTGGTATTCATTGGTCAGGGACTTGACCGGAATGCTGTAACACGGGCCCTTGATGACTGCCTTTTAAGTGAAGCACAAGTGAAAAAGGGCAAGAAATACTGGAAAACGCTGAACGACCCGTTCCCTGCCTGGAACAGCGATCTGTAATGTCACGATTGCGAATAGTCCAGGTTGACTCCGTACCCTGGTTTTCCACCAGGAAAAAACAATTTTACAGTCTAGAGGGGTGAATAGTGAGCGTAGTTGACGTAAGACGTACGCAAAGTCAAAGCACTCAGGTAATCCATCATCACGAATATCAAAGATGTGCGGAGAGCAAGGATCCGGATGTATTAACTGAAATCTATGACGAGGGAACATATATAGCAATCTGGAAACGAAAGTTACCTCTTTCACTGCGCAAGACGGTAGCTGAGTTTATCGATGAAAACCCGACATATCGCACATCAGCGGCCGTTACACCAAACAGTGTTCGAGCTACTTTGAACGAATCGTTTGGCAATCTACCTTACACCGATCTTTGCGAGGATATCGCAGAGTTAGTCGGTATGTTTTGCATGCTGTTTGATCTAAAACGTGCCGGTGTCAGACTAGGCGTGCTCGATAATGCAATGTGCCCGAAATTCCATGTCGACAAAATTACCTGCCGCCTCATAACAACCTATCAGGGCGTAGCCACTGAGTGGCTCCCACATGAGCTGGTCGATCGTTCCAGGCTGGGACACGGAAGTGGAGGAGTGGCCGATCATAAATCCGGTCTGTTTGAACATCCAGTCGATATACGGCAGTTAAATCGGGGAGATGTGGCTATATTTAAGGGCGACTTTCGAGAGGGTAGTGGGGGCAAAGGCCTGGTCCATCGTTCGCCCCGTATGGAGAGTAGCCGTAGATTGCTGCTTACATTGGATTTAATGAGCTAGAAGTTTGCACGGCAAAACCTCTATTGCCTGAAAGTCGGAAGACATCGATGCACTGGCGCAAGCTGATTAGCGTGCGATGATCGAGTAATATGGTGGTCGTGAAAAAGCACTTGCTCTCGGTGCAGTCGGTGCCGCTCCGCCACCAGTTGCAGGCCGTTAATTATGCCTCATTAGTACATCAGGGCTTTTTTTCTGCACCACCTCAAATCACCTTGCAACGGCACGAATTATCAAGAAGACGGCTGTATCACAACGTGAAGTCAGTCAGATTTCCCTTTCAACTATGCCGACCTGCTTCAACAAATAGAAGTCTATCCCTCAGTCAAGGGATGCGTGAATATCGCCAATTTACGCTTACTAGTCATCCCCTGGAAATTGTCAAAAACCAGAATACCAGGTTGGATCCGACAATCAGAATTTGAAAATTTATTTGTCTGTGCAACCGACAGTGTGGGCTCGTGCATTTGTGATTTTCTGGTGCAACAGGGGATAACCAGTCAGTAAACCAACTGTAGACATAGCGGTGTGTATAAGTCCTGGCGCGGGATTTATCTGTTCAGCTTAGGCGTACTACCTTAGATCTGATCAGTTTAACTACGAATCAGGATGCATTTTATTAAAGGGTGAAAATGGACAAATTAGGCAATAAAGAGATTAAAACGAGGTTGAAGGGAAATGATCTGTACGTTTATTTTAAGTTTTGTAATGTACCAAACTTCTCCATGACTTTATTGGAGGGTATTTTGGGTATACAGAGAGCTTTGATCGGTAATGATTTTGTAATTGACAGTGTTAGAGTGAAAAGGCTGATTGTTAAATCTCATTTCCCTGTGTTTCATCACCTGGGCGGTGATTTAGAGTTCTTCACACAGATGATTAAAGACCAGAACAGAGAGGCACTAATCTCATACTCGCACCTGTGTCTGGATGCGATGGAGATGCAGAGAAGAATATCTCAGCATATTATAACCATCTCTCATTTAGAAGGTCACTGCCTGGGTGGCGGGTTAGAGGCCGCATTGGCTGGACAGTACGTGTTCGCTGCTAACGATAAGGTCGCTGTAGGATTTCCAGAGAGCAGGTTTGGCTTGTATCCAGGTCATGGCGGTCACTCAATTTGCAGGGAAATATTAGGTACAGAAGAGAAGGCCGATGAGTTCCTGAAAAAAGGTAAAGTGTTCAAGGCGCGAGATGCTATCGCAGTTGGTTTGATTGATGGCGTGAAGGATCACGTGCCGGATAATTTGGAGTTTAGGAAGAAAAGCCTGTTTGACCGTGATGTATTGAATGAAGAGATGTTGAGGTGGGTAGATAAGGCGCTAGTATTAGATGGTAATAGTATAAAGCGGATGGAAAGATTAATTAGCAAGCAGAGCTCCGTTAAAATGAAGGTTTTGGCAAGAATGTTGAGACCACTTAAAACCGCAAAAAACATGGTTAAGGACGATACATGGGGGAGGACAAATCTTTTTGGTCATTGAGTTTCATTTAAATCTACACCCGTTTGCCGGACAGCGGCGTCAGCCTTTGTCAAAGCGGCTGATTTTCAACCTGTTAGATTGCCAGTAGCTCGTCGATTGGACGGCAGGAAAATACGCGATGGTAAAGTCGGGGCAAACAGTGAGACCGGCTATATTGCATCTGCATAGCATGAAAATGGCCCGGTTGCGGCTTTGCAATTAGCGTAGAAGGCTGCGAGCAAAAATTGAGCTCGCAGCCCCTGCAACAAGCGATCACGTTTTCTTCTGGATCCAACGTTTCCTATGCACAGGAGCTGGTAAAGTAAAAAAGCATATTGGCTCCTTGAGCGAAGCTAACCGCATACCCTTTCCGTAGTTGCTACATTCTCCCTCCTCCACACTTCGAATCAATAAAACTAGTTGCCGCTAAAGGCCAAAAGAGCAGGGGGTTGCCTTCGTGCATCCTCATCTGTGACACTTATGCCTGTTTGTTATGGATGGGTGGACATTAAATCCAAAAGGCTTTAAATTGATCACTCAGTCGTGGGAGACAAGAACATTTTGTAAGCTGATAGTCTTTCCTTAAGAAAAGCAAAAATACCTAAAAAATGAGTGAAGATTCCGAATCCCGGAGACATGTGTTGCTGTGCAGCTTCAGATCAAAAATCAGTAGCCTGACCTGTTGCACGAGTTGTTAAAAATTGGATCTCATGAAACCTCCCTGGTTTTGTAACCTCAGAATAGAGCTGCTAAAAAATGAATACCCCGGATTATCAGGCTTTGAATGAGATATACAATTCAGCCATAACCCCTGCCAACTGGACGGTTGGTCTGGATCTGGCTGTGGAACATGTGGGTTCGCTTAGTGCTGCGTTAGTTGGTTTTGATGCGACAAGTACCAGTGCGTATTCATTTCAGGTGATGAGTGCACATGTTCGAAATAAGGTTACACCGCAAGACATGGAGTATTGGCAGTCCGAACTGTCCACTTATGACGAACCTTCCTATCGCCATTCGCTGACACTTCCGGTTCGCACCGTATATTCGGATGCTGAACTGACGAATGACATTTCAGAGTTAGAGTCGCGACCGGATTATGTGTTTCTTCGAGAGCGATTTGGCATCGGACACCGGCGCTTAGGTGCTCGTCTAATAGACAATAATCGCTACATGACCGTTGTGTCTTTTCAATTTCCTGTTGATACAGAAAGTGTTTCTGGCTACAAGACTCAAATAGAACAAATTATTCCCCACATGGCGAAATCTCTGGAACTGGGTATTATCTACGAGAGGCTACATAGCAGATACCAGGCGGTTTTGTCTGCTATTGATCGAGTAGGCGTTGGTATGTGTATTGTCGACAGTCAGTGTAACGCTTTGGTATCCAATGCAGAAGCTGAAAGGATTTTTGATTCAGGAAAAGGTGTATATAAATCGAGCATTGGTACTATTTCATGCAATAACAACACGTCTGCCGGAGAACTGTATACCGGAATTAAAGCAGCATTACTACAGCAAGAAAGCACAGACTCCCTGAGAGCCGAGACTGTTATTGTAGTGCGAGAAGAATCGACTGATGATCCTGTAGTGATAGACGTATCTCCATTAAGTGATCATCTTCAGGAAATAGATCCGAATGCCTCGATGGCACTTGTTCGACTAGTAGATATCGACTCTCGCAAGTTCTGTTCTACCGTCGCTTTCGCTAAAGCTTATGCTCTTTCGAAATCCGAGGAGCAGGTTTGCACATTGTTATTGGATGGGTTAACAAACCAGGAAATTGCTGATAGTCGTGGAACATCTATTGAAACCATAAAATCTCAGGTAAAAGCAATTTTATCGAAGAGTAATACCGAATCCAGATTGCTTCTCATCAGGAAGATTCTACAGACAGACCCTCCGGTTTTCGATAGTGATCAATAGTAAATAGTTTAACGTTTCGAATTTCAGAAAGCAGCTTTGCTCGGGCCGTGGTGTTAGCAATAACTGGCCAATTGAGTCTGCCGGGCCTCATTTTACAACGCCCGTTTTTGCAATGCCTGCGTTTGTAGTGTAGTTGGCAGGACGCTGATCGGATAGATCGCGCAGGCTTTGGTGCGGAAGCCACTGAAGGGCTACAAGCCTTTCTCGAAAAACACAATCCGAATTTCTCAAATCTCTGCCCGGAGGACCACGCTCGTTCAAAGCATGTCCGACCTGACGACACAGTGATATTGAAAACACAATCACCAGGAAGATTTCGCATGCATTTCGCAAAGACGCTGGTGTACCTGCGTATACGGTAAATATCAAGGACGGTGGTGGATTGGTAAGGTTTTACGCCTGCGGAGTTGGGGTCTTCAACACTGGTGGGCGGTTTAATAATCCGTATCATATAATGCCGGTGTCCTTGCGATGTCATTGCGGAATGGTCCTGCTGGTATCGGCACTTACACATTCCCTACAGATGCGCATACAACGGTTGATCTCGCCAAAGCATACGGGCTTGAAGCGATAGTTGAGCTTACCGATCAACCGAGTTTGATCGCCGGAAAGAAAAATGTGCTTTGGGCAAAACTGGCCTTCATCCGTAACTAATTTTGAAATACAGATTCAACACAACAGTTACTTTGTGGCACACAGCAATTTTGTACCGACAATGATAATAGACTGGTGGAAAATTCAGGGGCCGGTTCAGTGGATAAGTTTCTACTGCTACTTTTGATCTGCTTTTCAGGCGGGCAAAGGTCGAAGATCGGATGAATGTTTTGCAGTGGTAGAAGAGGAAATTGAGGAACATCGACTATGGAAAATCACCAGGAGCTAGCCCGGCGATTCCGTTCAATGCATGATGAATCAAGTCTATTCGTGATGCCATGCGCATGGGATTCGTTTAGCGCTCTGTTATTTGAGAAGACAGGTTTTTCGTGCATCGGGACTACAAGCGGTGGTGTCAATTGGGTGCGTGGTAGAAAGGATTATATTTACAATAGAACATCAAAACGCAGACATCGAGATTGGGATATCGCCCCAGAGGACCACGCAGGGCTGTCAGCTCATCAACAATTTTTTCTGCGCCTTCGAGAAGTGATTGGCTGAGAAAGTTATCCTGAGGATCAGCGTTGAGCTTTTTTAAAAGTGCCAGAGCCTGTTCGTTCACGGCCTCATGATCCCGGATCATGGTTTTGGCAAAATCACGAACGTCCGGATTAGTAGACAGGGCGAGTGCAATATGAGCGTATTGAATATCAATATTGTCCGCAATGTAGGCAACATGAGCGATTTCCAGATCGTTCAAATCGGCTGGAGAATCTGCTGCAACGGCCACGGCACCTAAGGCAGAAATGCCAAGTGCAAATACAAGATGTCGAAAATTCATGGTTTGCTCCAAAGTCAATAAAGAATGCGCGGGTTTGTGCTAACGCCGCGTCGAGTCTATTTAACGCTGGAAGAACCTTTGGATGAATGATCAATTCAACATATTTTTTTACCGATCGTGCAGAACTGGAAGATTCAGTGTCATTAAACACCAGTCAGGTAGATGATGGACCAGCGAGTTTCAGGGATGGCGTGATTTAACACCACCAGCTGCGACTCGCGCTGAACTGATTGAAGGCTGCGCGTCGCAAACACCCGGCTGACCAGTGCGGCCATGCCGGTCACAACGAGCGAAGTGTCTGCTGCATGTGTCGAAATTGAGGCTGGACCAGGCCCCGGGGCAATTCCCTTGCACAGAATTGAATGGGTAGCGTCTCATTGATGATACGTTGTATCATCTCATACGGTGCAGAGCTCTGAACTCCGAATTCAGTAGCTCGCGCAGCCGTAAATACAATCGTAATTCTGATACTTTATTTGAAGGTTTTCACTTATGTCTATCCTGACACGGATCACCACCGCGTTCGCCTGTGCAGTACTCCTGACCGTTGGCGCGGCTTTGCCTGTCGTCGCGCAGGCGACCACCCTTACCATCGCAACCGCCTTCGGTCCGAACGCCGAGGTGCCTGATCCGCGTGCCGGCTACAACGGTTGGATGTCCAACCAGGCAGGTGTTACCGAAACGTTGATGGGCATCGATTACGACATGAATTTGTACCCGCGCGTGGCCCAGAGTATAGAGCAGGCTTCTCCTGTCCAGTGGCGGGTAACATTGCGCGACGGCGTTGTGTTTCATGACGGTACAACGGTGACTGCACAGGCAGTGGTCGATGCCATAACAGCAATACTCGAAGAGGATAACGCCGGTCACAATGCCCGCGTCGCAAAGCTGCTTGATTTGGCTGGTATGTCAACTGATGGTGACAACATCGTCGTGTTTGATACCAACAGTCCGAATGCCGCATTTCCATGGACATTGTCCGAGCCTGCAATTGCGGTACTCGGTGCGCCTTCAGAAGAATTTCCGATTAATGCAACCGGCCCTTATATCTTTCGCGAAGCAGTGCCGGAACAGCTCTATCGTGCCGAGGCCTATGCCGGCTATCGTGATGGAGCACCCGGCCTGTCAGAGGTGCGCATAGTGGTATCGGGTGACCCGGCCACCGCTGCTCTGGCATTCGAAGCCGGAGAAGTCGACATGGTGATCAACTACCCGGAAGCGGATTTCGAACGCATCCAAAGCACCGGTGCGCAGGGTTTTTCAGCGCCCACTGCACGGTTGTACTTCTATACTGTGAACGCTGCCAGTGGACCAATGGCGAATCCGTTGATTCGTCGTGCGGTATCGCTCGCTATCGATCGACAAGGCATTGTTGAGGCAGCACTGTCAGGTGTTGGTGGTGAGGCTGCTGGCACAATTTATCCCGCTGACAAAGGCTGGGCAGCAGATATTGCGGTCACTCACGATGCTGCAAAAGCCGAGGCACTATTGGCCGAAGCGGGTGCCGTGAAAGAAGGTGGTCAGTGGATGCTAGACGGTGCGCCGCTTGAAATCGATATCGTCACGTATTCTAGTCGCGCAGCGCTGCCACCAACGGCTGAACTCACACAGGCTTTCCTGCAGGCCATTGGTGTTACAGCAAAAGTAAGCGTTGGTGAGTATGGTGCCAGCAACGATGCTATTGCAGACGGGTCGGCTGATATGTTTTTACAGGCGTGGGTAACAACGCCTCAGGGTGATCCGGGTGGTGTGTTAGAGGCTTTGTTGAAATCTGACGGTGGTTCCAACAGCGGTAAGTATTCCAACCCCGAGCTCGACAAATTGCTGGACGCAGGTCGCGAAAATTTCGAGCAGGCCGAGCGTAAAAAAATCTATGACCAGGTACAGGAAATTGTTGCAGAAGATGCTGCAATGATTCCGGTATTTCACGTCAGTCAGGTCAATGTGGCGCGAGCCGGGCTTAAAAATTATGCAGTACACCCCACCGAGACTTACTGGGTGACTAAAGATACTACGCTAACTGAATAAGCCGGTATCTTGTGCCCGTCCGGAATCGGACCTGTAGACCTGTTGGTTGACAAGCTAGCGCATCTCCCGCCAGGATTTTGCAAACGGTGGATGCGCCTGGCGCTTATGCCATGCTGCCGTTCGTTCACAGCACAGTTTCATGCCTTAACTGCGCTGGGTGGTTGATTTCTGGCTCTTCAGAACCTGGCCTGTAAAATACAGGGCACTGTAATTAACACTGTTCTTTGAATGTCATTATCTGTCACCGGCCTGAGTGTTGTGCGCTCAGGTCGGACTCTTCTGCACACCACGACATTTAGCATTGAACCCGGTGAACGTGTTGGTCTGGTCGGTGCGTCCGGATCTGGCAAGTCAACTCTGGGTCACGAGCTGATTGATGAGTTTCGCCGCCAGGGAGTGAGGGTTGCCCATGTACCCCAAAGTCCTGAAGAGGCGCTCGACCCGCTGCGCAGCATGGCGTTTCAGTGGCGCGAAACCGAGCAGGCGTTGGGCCTTGATCAAGACTATGCAAGGCAACAGCAACTCTTTGCCGCACTCGGGATAGAGGCCGGTGACGTTCGCAAGCGTCCATGGGGGTGGAGCCGCGGCATGCAGCAGCGTTTTGTAATAGCGATGGCACTGATTGGTACACCGGATCTGCTAGTGCTCGACGAACCCACCTCGGCACTCGACCCGGTAGTTGCTGCGAATACGATGGATCTGCTGGATACGGCGCTTGACCAGGGTCAGACTTCCATGTTTTTAATCACTCATGACCTTGGGCTCGCTGCGCGCAGAGTCTCGCGGCTGATGGTGATGGAAGCAGGGCGTATTGCCGAAGATGCCTCAACTGTTGATTTACTAGAGAATCCGGTCAGCGATGCGGCAAAAACACTTGCAAGCCACCGCAGCTGGCTTACAGTCCAGTGATGACTGAATCATCGTTAATTAAAGCGGTATTGATCGGGTTGTCGCCTACCAGGTCGGCGTTGATATTTTCAATGCTGAAAATTATCCCGTGCTGAATATTGACTCAGTATCAGTCAGGCGTGGTCAATCACTAACACTCGACAACATATCACTGAGTTTGTTACCAGGCCGGACTATTGCCATAGTTGGTGAGAGTGGTGCAGGAAAGTCTACTCTGATTGCCGCAGTACTCGGTCTTGTAAAATTGATGCAAGGATCAATAACGTGGAACGGCGGCCACGTGCAAGACAGTCGTCCCGCATTGGTAATGCAAGAGCCGCGTGCGGCATTTAATCCGGCGTTAAGCCTGCGCCGCTCGGTGATGGAGCCACTGGTGGTAACGGGCAAGACACTGCCTGACAACCATTTAGATCAGTTGTGCCAACGGCTCGAGCTCTCGACAGAACTACTCGACAGACGACCCGCGCAAGTTTCTATCGGTCAGGCACAACGCATGGGTGTTTTACGAGCGCTGATCGCGACACCGCCACTTTTGTTGTTTGATGAGCCACTGTCGGCGCTTGATGCAGTGACACAAAAGCGCACTGCACAGCTAATCGCAGACCTGCAGGCCGAACATGGTTTTGCTGCGCTGATCGTCACACATGATCTCGGTTACGCAGCCGCGTACAGCGATGACATAGCAGTGTTGCGCGCAGGTCGAATAGAAGAGATAACGCCGGCGGCCGACTTCTGTGCGGCACCGTCAACCGACTATGGTTGCGTGCTGCGTGATGCAGCCGTCGCACTGGGCGCACTCGCCTGAATTGTGCATGAGCCTGAATTGTTCATGAGTATTCGTCTCTGTTTTCTACTCTATTACACGGTGTGTTGTTTTTTGGAAGCTAGCCACATGACCTTTAAGCACTATAAATACAGACAGCTGTCAGAATGTTCCGGTCGCCCCATGAAAAATGCAGGCTAGCGGTGACCGCTTTTATTATCGGGCTGCTGGTACGCGCTATTGTCGTGCTGACAGGTACAGCAGTAGTTACCTTTTCGTTGTTATGGCACGCGCCGGGTGATCCGGCACTTGCGATCGCGCTGGCTCGGTACAACTCCGTGTTGCCAGACGGGGTCGTCGACACTGTCAGAGCAGAGCTCGGGCTTGATGCCGGATTCTGGCCAGCGTTTTTCGGTTGGGTTAAACCGCTGCTGGCAGGCGACTTCGGCCAGTCTTCGGTGAACGGGCGTGATGTGTTACCTGAATTGCTAACCGCCATCGGCTACACGTTTCCGCTGGCGCTGGCAGGGTTGGCTGTGGGCCTTGCTATCTCCGTACCACTGGCTATCATTGCTGCACGCAGGCCCGGTAGTCTGATCGATCGGATCGCTGTCGCGATAGCATCACTCGGAGCTGCAATTCCCGCCTACTGGCTCGGGTTGTTATTAATTTTGCTCTTTGCCGTAAAACTTGCCTGGTTGCCCGCGATGGGTGCACGAACATCTGTGCATGCAGTATTACCTGCGTTGACGCTTGGCCTTGGTGTCGCCGCAGCACTTACCCGAATAATCAGATCCGGCATACTGGAGGCACGCGGGCAGCCGTTCTTGCCAGCGGTCAGTCGTCGCGGTGTGCCTGACCGGTTAATCGGCCGCGACCATATAGCGCCACATGCAGCGATTCCGGTTATTACCGTACTCGGTCTTGAACTCGCATTTTTGCTGGAAGGTGCGGTCATGGTGGAAGTGATTTTTGCACGTCCCGGACTTGGCAGCTTTCTGGTCCATGCAATCGAGGCCCGTGATTTCCCGAAAGTTCAGGCCGTGGTAATTCTGACCGCGTTGTTGTTCGTCACCATTAACCTTCTGATCGATTTGATTTATCGCCTTATCGACCCGCGCATTGGTGAACGACATGCGTAGCGTGATAGCGCTTGTGGTTGTTTTTATTGCACTCGCTTTGCTCGGACCGATCATAGCGCCGCACGACCCGACGGCGATCAATATTTCCGACCGACTCAGCCCGCCGAATGACCAGTGGATGTTAGGCACCGATGCACTGGGGCGCGATATCCTGTCGCGACTGTTGCATGGTGCGCGCTGGTCATTAGGGTTAGCGTTTCTTATTTCAGTAATCGGCTTGTGCATTGGCACATTGATCGGACTGATGGCAGCACTCGGCGGCAAGATTTCTGACTGGGTAGTGATGCGAACCACCGACACATTCCTCGCATTTCCCGAACTGGTTGCCGCAGTGGTCATAGCAGGTTTACTCGGGGCCGGAACCGGTAGTCTGATCTTCGCTCTCAGTGTTACCGGGTGGATGCGCTATAGTCGCGTTGCTCGAGGCATTGGCTTGTCACTGCAGAGCCGTGGCTATGTGGTGCAGGCAAGGCTTGCCGGATTATCATCTGTGTCCATTGCGCGCTGGCACTATCTACCTGCCTTGATGCCATCCCTGATGGTGGTGTGGACGGGTATGTTTGCACGTGCCATTCTGGGTATCTCTGCGTTGGGGTTTCTGGGCTTTGGCGTGCAGCCCCCGACCCCGGAGTGGGGCACCATGTTGCTCGATGCCCGAATCCATATGCGCTCGACACCGTTGCAAATGATCTGGCCTGGTATGGCAGTAGTAGTTTGTGTGCTGGCGATTAACCTGTCAGGTGATGCGTTACGAGACGCGCTGGCGCGTTCCGACCCATGAGTTGCCAGTGTAAGAAACCGGGGATCTGTAAGCGAGAATCAGTGTGTTTTGCAAAAAACTGCGGGCGTATTAACTGATGGCTTACGTTGACGCGCCCGGTTTCGGCATCGTGCTGCGTATACTGTCAGGCGTGCTGATGGCCGGTATGTATGTGAGTGTCAAGGCTGTGAGCGATGGTGTACCACTCGGCGAGATTGTATTTTTCCGCGCCTTTTTTGCACTGATCCCCCTGCTTGTGTTTTTGTGGTGGCGCAATGAGTTTCCTCATGGCATGGCAACCAAACGGCCCAAAGAGCACTTGCTGCGCTCTGTGTTTGGAGTGGTGTCGCTGTTTGCATCGTTCGCAGCGCTGGCACGTCTCAATGTTGCAGAAGCGGTTCTGATAGCGCAGCTGTCGCCAATGTTAACTGCGGTGGCAGCCGTTTTTATTTTGTCAGAACGATTAACAGTCTGGCGCGTGCTGGGTCTGACTCTCGGCTTTGGCGGGGTTATCTTGCTGGTCTGGCCCGATATTGGTGGCGCTACGTTTGAACGCGTGCGCATCATTGGTATCGTGCTTGGTTTAGTGTCGGCGGTATTGTCCGCGCTTTCGTTGATAATGGTGCGCAGTTTAAACCGAACCGAAAGTCCGGGCGCTATAGCCTTGTATTTTGTTCTTGCATCAATGGCGTGTGCCCTGCTAACGGTTCCGTGGGGCTGGGTTGTGCCGCAAGGCAACACGCTCTTGTTATTAATCGCCGCAGGCTTGTTTGGCGGGTTCGCGCATATCGCCATGACGCTATCGTTTCGCTACGCCGAGGCCTCACGCCTTGCGCCATTTGAATACATCGCGTTGTTATGGCCAGTGATGGCAGACTTGCTTATCTTTCGTGTGTCACTGTCCACCGGTTTTTTACTGGCAGCCCCCCTGGTCCTTGCCGGCGCAGCAGTAGCGGCGATGGAAGGTGGCAAACGCAGGTCAGCCAGCAGCGTTTCCGGCTCAGGGCGATGAAGTTATTTTGCATTCAGCGTATCCTGTTTTACTGTGATACCGTCTGGTGACTCCTAAAACACAGTTGCAGTGATAATTTCTTCTGCAATACGCAATAAACCAGATTCTTATCCTTTTAGAAGCAAGGCGCACCGGTGGCTAGTGTAAAAAAGATCATTGAACATGCGGAAACCCAGTGCCAGCATCGAGGTACCCGGCTGACCGATAAACGCAAAACGGTGCTGATGGGTCTATTGCGTAGTCAGCAGGCATTGTCTGCCTATGAGCTTATTGATGTGTGCCGCGAAAAACTCGGTGAAAAACTGTCGCCCATGTCGATGTACAGAATTCTGGAGTTTCTCGAAGAGGAGCAACTGGTACACAAACTGAAACTGGCTAATCGCTATGTGGCTTGTACGCATATCACCTGTGATCATCAGCACGAGGTATCGCAGTTTTTAATTTGCATTCAGTGTTACCGCGTGGAAGAAACCGGTATTAGCAAATCGATGTTAAGTTCGCTAAAGAGTAACGTAAAGAAAGTAGGATTCGAACTGGTTAGCCCGCAGCTGGAAATTAATTGTCTTTGCGGAGATTGTCGCTGATGTCATGGCGATGAAACTCTGAATCTTCCGGGAACATCGGTTTGCCGCTAGCAATTCCAGGCAGCAGTTAGCTAATTTCCACCATTTTTTGCTTTGCGAATCCGTCTGGAAAAACGGGGCGTACCAGGCTTTTTACGTCGCTTCGTCGCTATATCGGCTATCCGAACCAGGTAATAATCTCGCCAGCGAGAGTGGCCAAAGTGAATCTCGCGCGTCTTCAATAATAGAGCCCCGCGCATGACTCTTCGTGCTCCGCGGACGAGAGCAAAATCAATGACTGCTAACACCCAAAGCGAATTCGGATTCGGCACGCAAATTCGAAAATCCCCCTATTTCGATGCCACTGTCAGATGGGGGGCGACAGATTTTTCGGTGTATAACCACATGTATATCCCGCGCGATTTTGGTAGCCCCGAGCAAAACTTCTGGAACCTGGTAAACCACGCGATCCTCTGCGATGTCGCCGTTGAGCGTCAGGTCGAGATTACCGGCCCCGATGCCGCGAGGTTTACCGGGCTACTAACCCCGCGTGACCTGAGCAAATGTGCGGTGGGTCAGTGCAAGTATGTACTGATCACCAACGCCGATGGCGGAATCCTGAATGACCCGGTGCTATTGAGGCTTGCTGAAAATCATTTTTGGCTATCACTGGCTGACAGCGACGTTTTACTGTGGGCGCAAGGCGTTGCCGTGAATTCCGGTATGGAGGTAAACATCACAGAGCCAGACGTATCGCCGCTACAGCTACAGGGCCCGAAGTCCGGGGAGATTATGAAAGCGCTGTTTGGAGACAGCATTTCTGATCTGCGGTATTACTGGCTTGAAGAAAAAGAACTGGATGGCATCCCGTTAATTGTGTCACGTACGGGTTGGTCCAGTGAATTGGGCTATGAGTTGTATTTGCGTGATGCCTCACGGGGCGATGAACTATGGGAGAAAATAATGGCGGCGGGTTCCGCACACAACCTGGCGGCTGGTCATACATCGTCGATACGGCGTATTGAAGGTGGCATGTTGTCCTATCACGCCGACATGGATATCTATACTAATCCGTTTGAACTTGGCCTTGACCGATTGGTAAACCTTGATAGCGATACCGACTTTATTGGCAAAACCGCGCTACGGAAAATACGCGATGCCGGTGTTAGCAGAAAACAGGTGGGGCTTGAAATTAGCGGGCCACCATTGAAAGGGCCAAATACCACTTTCTGGCCTGTGTCCAGCGGTGGCCGGAAAGCGGGTAAAGTTACCTCTGCTGTATATTCCCCGCGCCTTGAACTCAATGTAGCGCTTGCGATGGTAGCTGTCGAGTTTTCCGGGATCGGTACACCGCTTAATGTCGAGCTACCCTCGGGTATCGTCAGTGCAACAGTGGTAGACAAACCATTCTATGATCCGAAGAAAAAAATTACGGCTGCAAATACCTGACGCCTGTGGTATTGCTTGTCTATAACCGGCAAATACCTTTGCGCACGTGATTCACGCCACACACCGGTTTCTGCACGCGCCAGTTAACCGGGGATGGATTTTGCACTATTATCGTATTTGTGGAATATAGACGCGATAGAATAACATTGACATGCGCAGACCCTATACACCGGTGTTAGCCACGTACTTGTTTCTGATAAGTACATGCGCCTGGCACACAGCCCATGCAGATGACACGGCCGACGAACTGCGCAGCAAAAATTTACCAGCCAAAAAATTACCGGAAAAAAAACTACCCGGAAAAAAACTAAGGGTGAAGGCAGACCAGCTTAAGCTCGATCAAAATACCGGAGTTCAAACCCTGAGCGGCAATGTTTTTATTACACAGGGTGACTTCTCTATTCGCGCTGAGGTCATAGAGGTGACCACGGTGTTTAATGGAGCGATTTCGAGAATTCTGGGAACCGGATCGCCAGTGCGTTTCAGGCAACAGCTCGAGAATGGCGAAAGTATCGAAACCGAGAGCAGCGAAATCGACTACATCACAAGTAGCTGGACGCTCGTTTTTCGTGGAAATGTAATGCTGCAGAGGGGAAACTGGAAGCTCGACAGCGATCTTGTCGAGTACAACATCCGCAACCGGAATTTTCGCGCAAGTAAAAAAATCCACACCGATGCAAATACCACTGCTGCAAAATCACGCGTGAGTTTTACTTTCGGTCGGTGAACCCTGTACTTACCGGCTGTGCAAAGCGCACGTTGCACATGTGCCTGCCTCCAAAACAGAGGCAGGAAACACAGGCAGATATATAGGTTAGCTATTAAGCTACTGACAACTCACGATCTCGATATCATCTGCAAACTCGCCAACATCCTCGGCACACTGTCCGGCATTCACAGTGACCTGATCGACAATCTGGTTACCGTTGTCATCCTGCGTCGTCAGGCTGTAGTTTAACGGCCCGACACTTGAGACCATCAACGGTCCATCCGAATCTGTCACCTGCGTGCCTGAAGGCGCGCTCATCTCTAGCAGTGAAAACATTGTGTCCGATACCATGTTTTCGCCAAATACCTCACGAATCAGCAAGCTTAGATTTAATTGTCCGTCCAGAGTAACGGCACCACTATCGTTGGCTACGGTGAATCCAAACGTGTCAAGCCCAAGGTTAATCACATCGTTGTTGTCCAGAGCGATACGCAAGGGACCATCACCAATGCCAAGGTTTCTCACCGTCACGAGGTTGGTGCCCGGGGTGTTCGACCCCTCGATAATCGCGGTGAGGCCGTTCATATCTATACTGGAGACTGAACCGTTATCTTCAGTTTGACTGGCCTGAAGCGCTCCGATTGCAAGCTCGATAGCAACATTCTGCGTAGCGGCGTCTGCCGTCACACCGAATATCTGACCGGTGCCCAGAGACAGAGAGGTTCCCGCATCTGCACTGGCGACATTGATTGGCCGGGATACTGAAATCGACACCGAACCGGCCTCGGCCCCGCTGGTGAGACTTGTAGCAATGGCAGACAGCCGAATTGCGCCGCTTATAGTATCGAGCGGGCTTGCATCGCTGAAGTCCGGGTTGAGCGCGCTTTCTGCATCGACCAGCAATTTAAGCGTACCCAGATTTACCTCGAAAGTACTTGTGGCTGGTCCGTAGCCGATAACCACCAGCGGTTGATTCTGAAAGAGATAGGTGACGTCGCCCTGGTCTTCACTGCGTGCGTCCACTTGCACCACCATATCTCTTACCAGCGCCTCACAACGTTGCAATTCCGCTTGCGTTCCTGCCATTCCGACCAGTTCTTCAGCACACACTGTAGATTCATCCGGGTCAATGGTGATTCGGTTACCGACACGAACCGTATTGTCTTCGTTGCCTAGATTGAGGGTGGCATTCACCAGGCTTTGTGTATCATCGTCCCAGAGACCACCGACACCATTTACCGCAGGGTCACCTGAGCTGTCGCCGGTGGTAGCGCGCGAGACACCGTCGAGCGTTGAATCAAGACTTCCGCCAATATTACCGGATGCGTTGTTCAGGATTTCTTCGGTCGTGGCCGGCAGAACCGGATCCGGATCGGAACTGCTGCTGCAACCACTTACCGCGATAGCCATAGCAATGAGTGGTAGTGCTGCAAGATTTGTAACCGGGAGTGCACGCCTGGTTTGAAAGCCGCTAGCCGGGGTAGTGCCAGATATATTCCACATGAAAAATTTGCTCCTGTTTCGTTTACGAAAAACCCTGTGTCTACGATTGGTGTCCGCAATTGGGCACCTACGCTCTGGAAAGCACATGCACACTTGCCAGTGAGCAATGTGTGATATAAATCACAGCGACCATTTACTCTGTACTTTACAACCGGTCACTTGAAGGTCATTTGGCTGCAATAAACCGGTGATGACCATGCTTCGTTCGCTGCCAGACGCAGCGTAGCAGCACTACTTCTTACAACGGTATGAATATACTAAACCCGGAGTATAAATTTACATCGACTCAATACATCCGGTAGCAACAGCATAATAAGGACCAAAATCAATATTCAGATTACTGTTAGAAAAGCAGTTGCCGGGCGAAAACCCGCGATGATCTGCGAAGGCCGCCCCTGAGCATAACGCCTGCACATTGCACCGCGAGTTATGTCACAATTTAGTTCCGTGAAGAGTGTCTTTGGAAATTGCCTGGAAAATGGAAATCATCCCGCTCGCCGACAAAAAAGAGTTTGTTTTAGAGTTGGCAGAGCTGCACCACCGCGAGTGGGGTCATTTAAGTCCTTCGCTTACACTGGAGAAGCGAGCGGACGCAATTGCCGGGGCAGCAGGGCTTGAAGGTATTCCTTCATTTTTTATTACGATTTCAGAGGGTCAACTGATTGGCTCTGCTGCAGTAGTTGAAAAAGACATGGCTACAAAGCCGGATCTAACACCCTGGTTAGCGGCAGTTTATGTAAAAGAGGATTTCCGCAATCAAGGAGTTGCTACAAATATGATCTCTCGTTGCGAACGCGAAGTAGTCCGGTCAGAGAAAACCATCTGGTACCTCTATACAGAGTTCGCAACAGAACTTTACGAGAAACTGGGCTGGCGTCCAATGGAGCGCTGCGAATACAAGGGGATAATGGTCGATGTCATGTGCAAGCAAATCGAGTCTTAACCATGGCATTGCGGCCGAACCAAAAAGTGTCGTGGCAATAAATATTGGCTGGATGCAAATGACCCGAAAATACCCCCTTTTTTCAATGGCGCATCTGGGTATCTTCTGTCTGCTGCCTAACCTGGTCTGTGCAGACCCGGTAGAAGTGCCTGTGGGCAGGTACGAAGTCAAAGCCGAGACTCTGCTGCCTAACTTGCAAAACAACCTGAGATACACAACCACTTTTAAGAAACAATGTCTCCATAAACAAGATGCGGCCACTTTGTTTCCGATCCTCAAACAGGTGAGTTTTGTCGGGTGTCAACTGCTTGCCAGTTCCAACACCTCTGATGTGGGCAAATTTCTGCTGGTGTGTGATAACCCCCAGGCTGCCGGTGGTAACGCACAATTTGAAATTGAAGAGAAGTTCTTTAATGCAGTTCTTAATGTCAAGATGGGTGGCAAAAATATGAAATTTTCGCAGAGAATTACCGGTAATCGTGTGAGTGATTGCAAATAGCTGGTTTGACTTTTTTGGTGCGTATTATTGGGCTTAGGCCTGCTCGTGAAAGTATATGTGAAGTGGTAAGATAATGGCGAATCAGTAGTCAGGAACGGATGGTAAGATGAAATCTGAAACGGGATACATTGGTATGGTTAGCATGTTTCACAGTCGGTGTTGGGTTCACGCTCAGATCCTCTGAAAAAAATTTATATAGTTATGTGCCGAAAGACGGGCAGCTCAGTCCAACAGACGTTTTATGCCTCATGCTGCGCACGGCGGCATAAAACGCCTGGATGTTATGCAACAGAAAGTAAGAACATTTAGATATGAACGTAGAGAGTATTTTCGAGGAAGCCATTCAAACAGATGATCATGTTCAGCTTGAAAGATCCATCGAGCTAGTTCTGAACGAGTGGTTGTACTTCTTTATGTGGGAGAAACCCGGAACAGATACACCGGTAAGTTCAGAAAATGTTGTGAGTATCATTACCACAGGAAAAGATAATCCAATTTCCATTCCGCTTATTAAAGATAACCAGGGTGTGCTTGGTGTATTGTACTTTACTCAAGAGATGGCAGTGAAGTGTGCAGAATTCAATTGCAAAATAGCAAAAATGAAAGGCCGAAAGGCTCTTGCAATGTTCAAGGATTTGGCGGGTGTTGACGCAGTGGCAATTCAATCTACAAATGAGTATAACGTTCGCATACCAATTCCGGAAATCGAGCGTGTACTTGAGACGTACGCATAACAAATGTAGCCAGCGGGACAGCCAAAAAAAGCTGCCGCCTTTTTGGCTGTCCCTGCCACAGGCGTTTATGCGAAATAGTGCAACATAAAAAATTATTGCGTCACGCACTAGAGGTGTCTTGGGACGAGTAGACTTCCTATCAAGGGGTATTCTCGAAAAATAATTTTGCTCTGGGGCAATCCTATTCTACATCACGTGTAGTTCAACCCACGACAACCCGGCAGTGTCAGCTAACAGTATTTCAACAGCTTAACCCGCATTATTCTTCGGATGGCGAGATTGCCGCGCCGAGAATTGATTTCACAGGGGGTTTTCCGACCGCATCAAATACAGTCTGTTCTTTGTAAGAGAGAAAAATTTGCTGTGGGATCAAGTATCAAGTGAGAATCCGTCATGCCGGTGAATAACGCGGGTTTCGATATTGCCGGTATTGCCAATCCTGATTAAACAGTGCTGGCCCCAATTGTTGTAAA
>CAYPCS010000096.1:0-20184 GCA_964409275.1 uncultured Granulosicoccaceae bacterium | reverse complement strand
GGCTCACGCCACTACCCCCTCAAGATAGCGTGTCTACCAATTCCACCACGTCGGCTTACTACGACAGTCACAGCATGCGTATGTATATCAGGCAAGCTGCCAACATTCGCTCTATTCTAGTTCAATCGAGAAGATCAAACCACTGATTCTGTTAAAGGTGATTATTATTCAGTGATCGCTGGTACATCCGATTCACTGTCAACACCCGACGTTCCTTGTTGTGGTGTATCTGGCAGGTCACTATCATTGTTAACGGCAGGTGCCGAAGGTGCTGATGGTAGATCTGACTCTGTTTCCGTTGCCGGTACAGCTGGGCTTTCATCGATCGGTACTTCAACACCGTCAACCACACTTCCGATGGTTGTATTTCTCTGTGATGCAAGAAAGAATAGTACCAAACTCGTGCAAAAAAACGCTAATGCGAAGAGTGTTGTCATGCGCGTCAGGAATGATCCTGAACCTCGCGAGCCAAACACTGAAGCAGAGGCACCACCGCCTCCTCCGCCACCAAACGCGGCACCGGCATCTGCACCCTTGCCGTGCTGAATTAGCACCAGGCCAATTACACCAAGCGCCAGAAAGACGTGAATAACCAGAGCAATTGTTTGCATCAGAAATAGTTTCCGTTGGTCCCGCTAGTTAACATTGTAAATGTACTACTGACTCGCCGCCTTACAGACTGCGAGAAAATCACCGCTCTTTAGCGCCGCACCACCAATCAAGCCGCCATCGATATCCGGTTGGGCAAACAACTCTTTGGCGTTGCCGGGGTTAACACTGCCGCCGTACAAAATCCGCAATCCGGCAGCGCCGGCTGCATCGTGCCGGGCAATGAATTGACGAATAGACAAATGCACTTCCTGCGCTTGCGCCGGGGTGGCTGTTTTGCCCGTACCAATCGCCCATACAGGTTCATAGGCCACCACCGCCTGCGCAAATGCAGTAGGCCCGGCCAAATCCAGCACTGCCTGCAACTGTCTTTCAACCACGGCAATAGTATTGCCGGCTTCCCGTTCCTGCAGGCTTTCGCCCACGCAAAAAATGGAACAAAGACCTGCAGCAACAACCCCCTGGTGACGCTCCGCGCAATCCTGATCCGACTCTGCAAACAGCGCGCGTCTTTCAGAATGACCGATGATCACGTACTCACAGCCGAACTCCGCCAGCATTTTCGCAGATACTTCACCGGTGAAAGCACCGGATTCGCTGGCACAGGCGTTTTGCGCCCCGAGTTTGACAGACGTGCCGCCCGTCAGGGATGCAACCTCGGAAAGATGGACACTCACCGGGCAAATGACGACTTCCACACCGTTCACCGGTACGGCAGCCACTTCACGAGCCAGTGCACTGGCGCTGTCCCTGGATCCGTTCAGTTTCCAGTTACCAGCAACGATAGGCAAACGCATGCGGATTTTACTCGGTCACGAACGTGACTGTTATTTTAGCGCTTCCGATGGATGCGCCCATACAAACGCGCAAGACTACCTCGCGCGCCGCCAAAATGCAATCTGATAGCACGAGACGAAGTGTAGTCGCTATCGCCTGCTTTGACACAGGCGTTTGCGAAATCGTTAGACAATGTCAGTGTTGCGGGAACTCCGCTACGGGCGCTGCGGTACTAACCGAGAACGCGGCCCACAGCTTCTGCCACCCGGTGACAGATTTTTTCGACGTCATTCGCTACCCGACCTTCGACCATTACTCGCACTACAGGTTCAGTGCCGGACGGTCGCAATAATACCCGGCCAGTATCGCCAAGCTCACGCTCCGCCGCAGCAACTACATCCTGCACTTCCGGGTTGTCGTTTAAGGCCTCGCGATGACTCAACGGCACATTGACCAGCACCTGAGGATAGCGGGTCATGCCTGCCCGCAAGGTAGCCAGTGGTTCACCGGATTCCTGCATATAGGCCAGAACCTGCAGCGCCGCCACCAAACCGTCACCCGTCGTCGTTCGATCCAGACAGATTATATGGCCGGAAGATTCTCCACCCATCATCCAGTCGCGCTTGCGCAATTCTTCAAGCACATAGCGGTCACCTACCTTGGCGCGCACGAAGCCTACGCCCAAATCGCGCAAACCGTGCTCAAGACCAAGATTGCTCATCAGGGTTCCGGCGACACCGGGCACCTTCTCGCCGCTATCAATGCGCGATTTAACTAATACATAGAGCAACTCATCGCCATCAACAATTTCGCCGCGGTGGTCCACCATGATTAATCGATCAGCATCACCATCGAGTGCAACACCGACATTAGCTCTTTCCATCAGAACATGAGCACGCAACAAATCAGGCGACGTCGCGCCGCAATCACGGTTGATATTCAAGCCATCCGGCTCGGCACCTATAGAGACCACATCTGCACCCAGTTCTTCAAAGACACCTTTGGCTATGTGGTAGGCAGCACCGTTGGCAGAATCGACCACGATCTTCATGTTATCGAGCCGCAGCCCGGTGGGAAAAGTACTTTTGCAGAATTCTATATAACGACCGGGCGCATCGTCTATACGAGTGGCGCGCCCGAGGTCTGCAGAGTCAACGGTTTGCATCTCTTCGTCCATCATCGCTTCAATGGCCATCTCGGTGTCGTCCGGCAGCTTGGTACCCTCGGCTGAGAAAAACTTAACCCCGTTATCGTAGTAGGGATTGTGCGAAGCGCTGATAACGATTCCCGCTGCCGCTCGAAAGGTGCGGGTTAAATAAGCCACAGCCGGTGTTGGCATAGGCCCCAGCAACCTTACATTGATGCCCGCCGAAGACAGACCAGCCTCAAGGGCAGATTCAAAGAGGTAACCGGACACACGGGTATCCTTGCCAATAATGACATCCCGATTGCCCTGATCAGCCAGCACTTTACCTGCAGCCCATCCAAGCTTCATCACCGTACCAGCGGTCATTGGCTCAGTGCCAACATGCCCTCTCATACCGTCGGTGCCGAAATATTTTCTCGCCATTGCGGGACTCCAATCCTGAGTACTTAAAATTAAGGTCACCGAAAGCAGCAGTACACATGCCCTGGCGTATTTTCGAAACACTACGCAATATTTGTGCAATCAAATAGCAGAACAACACCGGCCGGTGTTGTTTTTGTTAAGTTGCACTCGAAGTGGCAGCTCACCGTGTACTTACACAGTTATCTACTCAGGTTATCCACTCAGGCAAGGATATCTCGCCCGCGAGTGAGCAGTTTTTAATCGCCACCGCGATCAGTTTGCCGGATCAGGATCCGCGACCGGAGGGGTACCGTCTACCACATCGGATGCCGGTTTTTCATCAACCGCTACTCCGGCACCACCTGCTGGTTTGTCGCCACCACCGGAGCTGCTATCCGTCCAGCCGGAAGGTGGATCGGGATCACGGCCTTCCATTATTGAATCGATCTGGCCCACGTCAATAGTTTCATACTTCATCAACGCATCAGACATCATGTGCAGCTTGCTAAGGTGCTCACGCAGAATATCCTCGGCACGCTGATAGTTGCGATCAATAATCGCCCGTACCTCAGAATCGATCGACTCTCTGGTCGTTCCTGACATTTGCTTGGGCTGCGTAGTGCTGCGACCGAGAAACACTTCGCCTTCTTCCTCACTGTAAGCCAGCGGCCCCAGCTTGTCCGACAAACCCCATTTGGTCACCATGTTGCGCGCCAGTTCAGTAGCCCGCTCGATGTCACTTGAGGCACCGGTAGTGACCTTGTCTTCACCGAAGATAATTTCCTCCGCTATACGCCCGCCGTAGAGCGAAGATATCTGACTCTCAAGACCCAGCTTGCTTAGACTGTAGCGATCCTGTTCCGGCAGAAACATGGTCACGCCGAGAGCCCGGCCGCGCGGAATAATGGTCACCTTATAGACGGGATCGTGGTCAGGCACCAGACGACCGACAATCGCGTGACCCGCCTCGTGGTAGGCGGTTAAAAGCTTTTCGTCCTCCGACATCACCATGGACTTGCGCTCTGCGCCCATCATTATTTTATCTTTGGCGCTTTCGAATTCTGCCATCTCCACGAGCTTTTTATCCGCTCGCGCTGCAAAAAGTGCGGCCTCATTAACCAGGTTGGCCAAATCTGCGCCGGAAAAACCCGGGGTGCCACGCGCTATCAAGTCAGGGCGCACATCATCGGCTAGCGGCACCTTGTTCATATGAACGCGCAAAATCTGTTCGCGGCCTCTTACATCAGGCAACGGGACTACCACCTGGCGATCAAATCTTCCCGGACGAAGCAATGCCGGATCGAGAACATCGGGCCGGTTGGTAGCAGCAATGACAATAATGCCCTCATTGCCCTCAAACCCATCCATCTCTACCAGCAGCTGATTCAGCGTTTGCTCGCGTTCATCGTGACCGCCGCCAAGTCCTGCACCACGGTGCCGGCCCACGGCGTCGATCTCGTCTATGAATATAATGCAGGGCGCATGCTTTTTAGCTTGCTCGAACATGTCGCGCACGCGTGACGCACCAACACCCACGAACATTTCTACAAAGTCAGAACCGGAGATAGTAAAAAACGGCACTTTGGCCTCGCCCGCAATCGCCTTGGCGAGCAGCGTCTTACCGGTACCAGGCGACCCTACCAGCAAAACACCACGTGGAATTTTTCCGCCCAGTTTCTGAAACTTGCCAGGATCGCGCAGAAACTCCACAAGTTCAGATACTTCATCTTTAGCTTCCTCAACGCCTGCCACGTCGGCAAAGGTTACCTTGACCTGATCTTCACCCAGCAGCCTGGCCTTGCTTTTTCCGAACGACATGGCGCCGCGACCTCCACCGCCGCCCTGCATTTGGCGCATGAAGTAAATCCAGATACCGATGAACAACAGAAACGGGAAGGTGTTTAGTAACAACTGCAACAGGAAGTTAGGGTTTTCCGGGGGTTCTGCCTTGATTTCTACACCGGCATCCAGCAACTCACCCACCAGTGACCGGTTGTCGGTCTCGGGACTATAGGTGCTGAACATCTGGCTTCCGCCGCGCAGGCGTCCGGTAATTTCACGCCCGGAGATTGTTGCTGTTTCAACCTGTCCTGACTTCACATCATTGATAAAATCCGAATAGCTCATCTGAGAGCCGGCCGGTGACTGTCCACCAAGGTTGTTGAAAACCGCCACCAATATGACAGCAATCACCACCCAGAGGAGTACATTTTTTAACAGGTCGTTCAAACTGAAATCGCCTCGTGTTGTACTTGTTCGTCGGCTGATAGCTCCACCGACCGAAAACCTATTATAACTTATTACCCGCCATGCTTGCCTTTCGCCAGGATATACACCTCTCGGCTCCTGGGACGCGAAGCTGCCGGCTTCCTTGATTTGACAGTGGCAAACGATTCACGCGTGTCACGATTGAGTTGCTCTATGCCAGCCCCCTGAAACGCCTTCATTAACAGGCTGCCTCCAGGAGCAAGAAACTCTCTACACATATCCAGTGCCAACTCGGCCAGATAGATAGATCGCGGCTGATCCACTGCCACTTGTCCCGTGAAGTTGGGGGCCATATCCGACAATACAAGGTCAACCTCACGCCCGGCCAGAATAGTTCTGATCTGATCGAGCACCGTTTCGTCGGTAAAATCCGCCTGCAGAATCCGGGCTCCCGCGAGCGGATTCATTTCCAGTATGTCGATTGCGAGCAAAAAACCGCTGGCAGACAGTTTTTGCGCCACATACTGGGTCCAGCCGCCCGGTGCAGCACCCAGTTCAATCACACACATATCCGGCCGGATCAACTTATCCCGCTCATCGATCTCGGCAAGCTTGAACACCGCCCTCGATCGCCACGCCTGCTCGCGGGATTTCTTTACAAAATCATCCGAATGATGCTCATCCAGCCATCGGCGACTGCTTTTGCTTCGACTCATCAGCAACTCCGTACCCTGGATAATTTCTGCCGCAGCGGTCCATACATACCTGCCGATAGCAGGAACCATGTACAATGCCGAGTTGCTTCTACTGCACTCAACCCGACATCGCGATGATTCCTGATAAAGCCCAGAAACGACACTTGAAATCTCTTTGCCATGCGCTTAATCCAGTGGTTCGCGTCGGCCAGAAAGGCGTTACCGAAGCACTGTTGGCCGAACTTGAAGTTGCACTGGCGCATCATGAGCTGATCAAGATAAAAGTTTCTATTGGAGACCGTGATGAACGCCTCGCCACCATTACATCCATGGCCGAGAAAAGTAACGCCAACCTCGTTCAACAAATAGGACAAGTGGCAGTTTTATTTCGCCGAAACCATGAAAAACCGGTCATTCGGTTTCCAAAATAATCCGCCATTGTCTCGTGCGCTATAGCGCCGGATCAGCGGCGCTGCCTGCTACACGCTCTGGTATATACAAGCTAAATGTAGCTTACCTTTTCAATCTCGTATTCACGCACGCCGCCCGGTGCTTCAAAAGCCACCTCATCACCTTCGCGTTTGCCAATGATGGCCCGTGCCAGTGGCGAGCTGTAGCTAATCAAACTCTGCTTGATGTCCGCCTCGTCGTCGCCAACGATTCGATAGGTCACTGACTTGTCACTATCGAGGTCGAGTAACTCAACAGTACTTCCAAATATAACCTTGCCATCCGCATTCATCTGGGTGACATCGATTATCTGGGCGTGCGACAGCTTGCCTTCAATATCCTTGATTCGTCCCTCGATAAAACTCTGCTGCTCCCGCGCGGCATGGTACTCGGCGTTTTCTTTTAGATCTCCATGTTCGCGCGCGTCGGCAATCGCCTGTATAACACGCGGGCGCTGAACAGATTTTAGATCGGTCAATTCCGTACGCAGCTGTTCAGCACCGAACGCTGTTAATGGAACCTTACTCATGACAACTCCTCGTGCAACTCTTCGAGCCTGTATATATTTTCAATCGGACTTTTATTCAGCGCTTTGCAAATCGCGTCACCGGCAGCCAGCGTAGTGGCGTAGGCAATTTTATGATTGAGCGCTTCGCGTCGAATCAAAAAAGAATCAGCAATCGCCCCCCGGCCATCAGTTGTATTTACGATCAATGATAGCGCATCGTTTTTAATCATATCAACAATGTGGGGTCTGCCCTGCTTTACCTTGTTTACCACTTCGCAGGGGATCTTTGCAGCGGCAATAGCCTGTTGCGTTCCACCCGTTGCCACCAGTGAAAAGCCGGCTTCTACCAACGCTCGGGCAAGCTCGACCGCTCGCGGTTTGTCAGCGTCTCTGACGCTGATAAAAGCGGTACCGGCTGCAGGCAACGGCATTCCCGCCGCCAGTGAGCTTTTGCAAAACGCCTCCGCAAAAGACCGGCCACTGCCCATCACCTCACCAGTGGATTTCATCTCCGGACCAAGCAATGGATCAACACCTGGAAACTTAATAAAAGGAAAGACTGACTCCTTAACAGCATAAAATGTTGATGCAACGGTTTCTGTAAACCCTTGCTCGGCAAGAGACACACCCGCCATGCATCGTGCGGCAATGGCAGCCAGCGGCACCCCGGTGGCTTTTGATACAAACGGCACGGTTCGCGATGCACGCGGATTCACTTCGATCACATAGATGTCACCGCCCTTGATAGCGAACTGCGCGTTCACCAACCCCACAACGCCAAGTGCGAGTGCTATCTCGCTCATTTGTTCTGCCAGTTGCTCCTGCACCTGCGGCGAAAGACTGTAGGGCGGCAGTGAACAGCCTGAGTCTCCCGAATGCACACCGGCTTGCTCTATATGCTCCATTATCCCGCCGATAGTGACGTGCTTACCATCGCAAATCGCATCGACATCCACTTCAATAGCTTCGTCCAGAAACCGGTCCAGTAACACTGGTGAATCATTCGATACCGACACCGCTGTTGCCATATAGTTAAGCAGCTCGTCGTTGTTGTAGACAATTTCCATGGCTCGCCCGCCAAGTACGTAGGAGGGTCGAACCACCAGAGGATAGCCAATGTTCTCTGCAGCGTGCAGTGCCTCTTCTTCGGTGCTGGCGGTCTGGTTAGGTGGCTGGCGCAATCCTATTTTGTTAATCAGCTGCTTGAAGGATTCACGGTCTTCAGCAAGATCAATCGCCTCCGGTGAAGTACCAATAACCGGCGCACCGTTTTGCCACAATTTGTCGGCAAGCTTTAAAGGCGTTTGCCCCCCGTACTGAACAATGAGACCACCCGGATTCTCAACATGCAGCACCTCGGATACATCCTCAAATGTCAGGGGTTCAAAATAGAGTCGGTCAGAGGTGTCATAGTCGGTGGATACCGTCTCTGGGTTGCAATTAATCATGATGGTTTCGTAGCCATCTTTGCGCAGCGCCAGTGACGCATGCACACAACAATAGTCAAACTCGATGCCCTGACCTATTCGGTTAGGTCCACCACCGAGCACAACAATTTTGTCGCGATCAGTTGGCAGGGCTTCACACTCTTCATCGTAGCTTGAGTACAGATACGCTGTGTCGGTCGCAAATTCCGCGGCGCAGGTATCTACCCGCTTGTACACCGGGCGAAGATTCATAGAGTGGCGAAGTAGACGTACATCGTCCTCGGTCACTTTTAACACAGCAGCGATGCGGCTATCAGCAAAACCCTTGCGTTTCAGCGCGCGCATTTCCGCCCGCTCAATACTTGACAATGTTCGACCGCGCAGGCTTTCCTCGGTGGCTACCAGATCTTCTATCTGCGCCAAAAACCAGGGATCTATACGGGTTATGTTGTGTATCGTCTCGGCAGAATACCCGTGCCTGAATGCATCTGCTACGTACCATAAACGCCGATCACCGGGCTGGCTGAGCTGCAACTCCAGTATAGCATCACGTTCATCTGCTTCTATATCTGCAGGCAGTATTTCATCCAGCCCGCACACTCCGATCTCAAGCCCGCGTAGCGCTTTTTGCAAGGACTCCTGCTGATTTCGGCCAATTGCCATTACCTCACCGACTGACTTCATCTGAGTGGTCAGGCGGGCATCAGCGGTCGGAAATTTTTCGAACGTGAACCGTGGAATTTTTGTCACTACATAATCTATCGCCGGTTCAAAAGAAGCGGGAGTTGCTCCATCGGTTATTTCGTTGCGCAATTCATCAAGCGTGAAACCCACGGCTAGCTTGGCGGCGACGCGAGCAATTGGAAAGCCGGTCGCTTTAGATGCCAGCGCCGAGGAGCGAGACACACGCGGGTTCATTTCGATAACAATAAGACTGCCGTTCTCGGGATTAACCGCAAACTGCACATTGGAACCACCGGTTTCCACACCGATCTTGCGCAACACCGCTATAGAGGCGTTGCGCATGATCTGATATTCCTTGTCAGTCAGTGTCTGCGCTGGCGCGACAGTTATTGAGTCGCCTGTGTGCACGCCCATTGGATCGAGATTTTCAATAGAACAGATAATGATGCAGTTATCCGCGGTATCACGCACCACTTCCATTTCATACTCTTTCCAGCCAAGCACCGATTCCTCGAGCAGAATTTCCGTGGTTGGCGAAAGGTCCAGGCCACGCTGACAAATTTCACTAAACTCGTCCCGGTTATAGGCAATACCACCACCACTGCCACCCATGGTAAATGACGGACGAATGATGGTTGGAAAGCCGATCACCTCTAGACCCGCGTACGCTTCATCCATGGTATGGGCAATTTGTGCCGCCGGTGTTGCCAGCCCTATTTCAGTCATCGCATGACGAAACTTGTCACGATCTTCAGCAAGATCAATGGCGGCGGGTTTTGCCCCGATAAGTTCAACCGAGTATTTGTCCAGCACGCCATTGTGAAAAAGATCGAGCGCGCAATTCAGCCCGGTCTGCCCACCCATGGTTGGCAGAATCGCATCAGGCTTTTCGCGCTCTATAATTTTTTCAACAACACGCCACTCAACCGGCTCAATGTAAATGACATCGGCGGTGGCCGGATCTGTCATGATCGTGGCCGGATTGGAGTTAACCAGAATTACCCGGTAGCCCTCTTCTCCAAGCGCCTTGCAGGCCTGCGCACCGGAGTAGTCAAACTCACAAGCCTGGCCAATCACAATTGGCCCGGCGCCAATGACCAGAATGCTGTGAATATCGTTACGACGTGGCATATTTGCGTGTTTCGATCAGTGTAATAAAGCGGTCAAAGAGAGGTGCCACATCGTGAGGGCCAGGACTCGCCTCCGGGTGCCCCTGAAAACTGAAGGCAGGCCGGTCAGTTCGTTCAATACCCTGCAGTGACTGATCGAACAAAGACCGGTGAGTAGCACGCAACGTAGCGGGCAAACTTTCCTCGTCTACGGCAAACCCGTGATTTTGACTGCTAATCATGACTTCACTGCTATCAATATCCACCACGGGATGATTGGCTCCGTGATGTCCAAATTTCATTTTCACCGTGCGCGCCCCGCAAGCCAGCGCCAGTAACTGGTGGCCCAGGCAGATTCCAAAAAGCGGAATTTCGGTGTCGAGCAAACGACTGATCGCCTCAATAGCATAAGTGCACGGCTCGGGATCACCGGGCCCGTTGGATAAAAATATACCATCAGGGTTTAACGCCAATACCTGCTCCACTGTTGTTTTGGCATTAACCACCGTTACCCGACAACCACGGTCTATCAGCATGCGAAGTATGTTGCGCTTAACCCCGAAATCAAAAGCGACCACATGCAGCGGAAGCTCGCCAGAATCAACTGACTTGTGGCCTGATTCCAGCGACCAGCTGCCAATATCCCATTGATAGTTTTCCTCAACCGATACCTGCTGTGCCAGGTCCATTCCAACCAGACCGCCGAATTCATCGATCAGAGCCGGAGCCCGGCCGGAGTCAGGTTGTTCCGAACAATCGATAACACCCGACTGTGCTCCTGTCTCCCGCAACAAACGGGTCAGGCGGCGCGTATCAATTTCTGCAATTGCTGCGACATTGTGTGTTACCAGATAGTCTTCCAGTGCCAGTGAATTTCTGAAACTGCTGGTAGCCAGCGGCAAATCGCGAATGATCAAGCCGGCTGCATGAATACCGGAAGACTCCTGGTCCTCGCTATTGGTACCGGTGTTTCCCACATGCGGTACCGTCAGAGTCACTATTTGTCTTGCGTACGACGGGTCAGTGAGAATTTCCTGATAGCCCGTCATCGCTGTGTTAAACACCACCTCACCCACGTTAATTACTGGCGCGCCAATAGACACGCCCTCGAACGTTGTGCCGTCTGCAAGGGTAAGTATTGCGTGCTTACGCAATTGGGTTTCTCTCAGAGTTTTAGTAACAAGAGTTTCATGGACACAGCACCCGGGAAGCTAACGGGAATACAGTGTCGGTGCGGATTCGGAGCAAAAATGATCCGGGCGTTCAGACGTTAGGGTAACAACGTCACGCTCACTTACTATTCTACGGATTCTGATGTTGGCTGTCTAACAGATAAGCCCTGCCAGTGCGTATCTCGCCGTCGCCCCTCAATGACAGTGTTAAGGCGGGGTTGGCGGTGCTATAAGTCACTACCCGTCACCTTAGTTTTTCACACGAACCCGACAACAGGCATACAACTCATCGCAAAGAGTTCTAAAAACGCACAAACCCGAAACCTCGTTGCTGCCTGCTCGGCAATCACCGTTTTTGGTCTCGCCTTTGGCATGACGGCCCCGTTGCTCTCGCTTATCCTGCAGTCACGGGATATCTCCAGCGAAGTAATCGGTGCCAACTCGGCAATGATGCCCGTGGGTATCCTGCTGTTTTCACCGTTTATTCCGTTACTGACAAGGCGATTCGGATCTCGCCAGGTGGCACTGGTAGCGGCTATTGCCACTGCTGTTCTGATTTTTTCCTACAAACTGTTTGATCATCTGGGCGTCTGGTTTGTACTGCGGCTGTTCACTGGTATGACTGTTTCCACCTTGTTTGTACTTAGCGAGGCGTGGATTGTCAGCTCCGCCGGCACTGAAAATCGCGGCAAGATAGTGGCGATCTATTCCAGCATTCTCGCCGCCAGCTTCGCCGCCGGACCCGCGCTGATCGGAGTCCTGGGCATTGAAGGATGGACTCCCTTTATTATCGGCACACTGGCCATCGCACTCGGAGTGATCCCGGTTACCATGATTCGCGAAGACTCTGCAGTTCGCCAGGACTCCGGCAGCGGGGCAGCAGAAGAGGCAAAATTCTCGGATATTTTTTCGTTTGCAACAAAAGCACCTGTGCTGATCACCGCAGTTGGCTGCTTCGCTTTGTTCGACGCGGCCACCCTCAACATGCTTCCGGTATACGGCGTACAAAACGGCCTCAGTCAAAGCGCCGCTGCTTTTGCCCTCACCGCACTGGTGGCAGGAAATATTGTGCTGCAATTCCCGATTGGTTATCTGGCCGATCGATTCCCGGCACGCTCGGTACTGATCGGTTGTGCAGCAGTAACCGCTGTGTTGTTAGCAGTGCTGCCGTGGCTACTTGGCTCTTTCTGGCAATGGCCATTGCTACTTCTGGCGGGCTCCACCGGTTACGGCGTTTATACTGTTTCTTTAAAATCACTGGGTGATCGATTCGACGGCCACGAATTAATCAGCGGCTCTTCTGCCTTCGCGCTTATGTGGGGCCTGGGTGCACTGGTCGGCTCTCTGTCTTCCGGCTGGTCAATTGCCGTTTCCACCCGTTACGGACTGCCGATGCTATTGGTGTTCGTGTACGCAATTCTCATCGCAGGTCTTTGGTGGCGCCAATCCACAACCGGGAACGACTCATAGCCATGAATTTTCCAACGCTTGAAACCATTAACGAGACGGCAGACCGTATTGCCGGCCACGTAATAAGAACCCCTACTTTGCCCTACTACGGCCTGTCCGGTTTGTCGTCGCTCTCCAGCGAAACCGACGTATCACTTAAAATGGAACTGCTCCAGCGAACCGGCAGTTTTAAGCCTCGCGGTGCACTCAACGTACTCATGAATATGGGCCCGTCCCGGCTCGCCAGCGGGATCACCGCATTTTCAGCAGGCAATCATGCCATCGCTACGGCCTTCGCCGCCAGGGCGCTGAATGCCAACGCCAAGGTGGTCATGCCAAAGTCGGCCAACCCGTACCGAGTTGCATGCTGCAAACAGCTCGGCGCAGAAGTGGTGTTTGGAGAAAACATTGCCGAGCTCATCGATATCGTTAACCGGCTTCAGCAGGATGAAGGTCGCACCATGATCCATCCCTTCGAGGGTCAGCACACGTTTGCGGGAACCGCCACCATCGGTCTTGAGCTGTGCAACGATATTCCGGACCTCGATGCTGTGATCGTGCCGCTGGGCGGGGGTGGCCTGATCTCCGGCATTGCCAGCGCCGTCAAGCAGCTGAACCGGAACTGCAAGGTGTACGGTGTTGAACCGGAAGGCGCAAAAGGCATGACGCTTAGCCTTGAATCCGGCGCACCGCTAGATACGGTAAACGTCACTACAATCGCTGATAGCCTGGGAGCACCTATGCACCTGCCGGAATCATTCGGCATCGTACAAAAGTTCGTCGACGATATCGTCACGGTTAGCGATGATCAGCTTCGCGATGTAATGCGGCTGATGCTTACTGACCTCAATCTCTGCGTTGAACCGGCATGCGCCTCGGCCCTGACAGCCTTGCTACATCCGTTGCGAGACCGATTGGCGGGAAAAAAAATCGCGCTTATTCTGTGCGGCAGCAATATCGACCAGGACACCTTTAACTCGCTGACTGCAGGCGCCAGATAAAAATTAAAGAAGGAAAATACACAGCCAGAAAACTTGTGCACAGGCTTCGTAGTACACTTCTATAATACATTCTGAAAAGCCGCGAGAACATTCGCGAACGTGCAAACCACTGATCGTGCGAATTTATCACCGGCAGCGCAAACCCGCTGATGCTCAACGCTAATAATTCAACTTAATTAAGAGAAACACGATGGCTGTGATTGATCTGAATCAAATGCGTCCAACTGCACAAGGCGGGGGCAGTGGCGGTGGTACCCCACCACCATTACAGTTGCCAGGCAACTGGTTTCAGGTGCTTATCGTCGCGTTACTGGTCGGCATTGGTCTTTTTCTGTACACCGCGTTCTACACCGTACCCAGTGATTCAGTCGGCCTGGTACAGCGTTTCGGCAAATACCTGAAGGAACAGCCGTCCGGACTGCATTTTAAAATCCCGTGGGGTGCTGACGAGGTCATCATCGTGCCGGTCAAGCGGCAGCTAAAGCAGGAGTTCGGATTCTCCACCGCAGGGGCTACCAACCCCACGCAAACCGCTACCAACCCGCAGGCTCAAAGCCAGATGGTCACCGGCGATCTGAACGCCGCACTGGTCGAGTGGGTAGTGCAGTACCGAATCGCCGATCCAAGAAAATACATGTTTGACGTGCGCAATCCAGGTGAAACACTGCGCGATCTGTCTGAATCGGTGATGCGCGAAGTAGTCGGTGATCGCACCGTTGATGAGGTAATCACCATTGGTCGACAGGAAATCGAAGACGAAGCTCTGGTCAAGATGCAGGAACTGGCCACCAAGTACGGCATTGGTATCAGCATTGACCAGGTACAACTTAAAAACATCAACCCGCCCCGCCCGGTTCAGGAGTCCTTTAATGAAGTAAACCAGGCGCAACAGGAAAAAGAAAGTCTAATCAACGCTGCACGTCGCGAGTACAACAAGGTCATTCCACTTGCCGAAGGTGAAAAAGATCAACGCATTCGCGCAGCGGACGGATATCGCTTAAAGCGAATTAACGAAGCCGAGGGCGATGCCGCACGCTTTAACGCGGTATTAAAAGAATACTCGAAGGCACCAGAGGTCACCCGCCGGCGAATCTATATAGAAACTCTTGAAGAAGTGCTGCCAGGGCTTGATTCAAAAGTAATCATGGACGACAACTCACAGCAGGTTCTTCCACTCCTGCCACTCGGCAACAGCAACGGAGTACTGAAATGAAAGCGCTTATCCTAATTGTAGTTGCGTTCTTCGTCATCCTGATTTCAAACGCGCTATACACCGTGCGAGAAACCGAACAGGCCATTATTACCCAATTCGGCAAGCCGGTAGGAGACGCAGTACAAACCGCCGGACTCAAGATGAAAGTGCCGTTCATACAACAGGTTAACCTCATTGAAAAACGCATTCTTGAGTGGGACGGCAATCCCAGCAATATGCCAACCAAAGACAAACTCTATATCGCTGTCGATTTGTTCGCACGCTGGAGAATTGTAGATCCCTTGCAGTACTTTTTGCGTTTACGAGACGAACGCAGCGCGCAATCACGGCTCGACGACATACTCGGCAGTGAGACGCGCAACGCTGTTGCAAAGCACGAGCTCATCGAAATTATTCGAACCACTAAAAACCGCGAACCGCTCAGGGATGCCTCGTTAACAGAAGCCGATCTCGATACCCTCGGCTCACTGGTGCCTATAAGCAAAGGCCGGCAAGGAGTAGAAAACGAAATCTATAACGCTGCAGCGAACAAAGTACAGGTATTTGGCATCGAACTACTCGACATTCGATTCAAAAGAATTAACTACAACGAGAGTGTTCGACCAAAAATATACGATCGCATGATCAGTGAACGCAGACAGATAGCCGAGCGGTTTCGATCAGAAGGCAATGGTGAAGCTGCACGTATTAACGGTTTTCGCGAGCGAGAATTAAACAAAATTCAGTCCGAAGCCTACCGGGAAGTCGAAGAGATTCGCGGTGAAGCGGACGCCAAGGCCACCGAAATATACGCCAAAGCCTATAACCAGGACGCCGAGGCCAGAGATTTTTACGAGTTCCAGAAAACCATGGACATGTATAAATCAGTAATTAGAAACAACACCACCCTGATGCTTTCCACAGAGAGCGAGGCGTTTAAATATTTAAAAGGTATGAACCCGGAGTAGTCGAAGACTTTATCTGCCAGCTCATGAAAACAAACATCAATTCATCAACAGGCAAAAGCGCTGAATGGACCGCGCCTCAGATGCGGATCACAGACGATTGGCAACTGTGTTTGAGTCAGACTCACATCGATGAAATCTGCGCCGCAACCGAACAAAGCCGCGACTCTGGAGTTGCGATCGCCGCTCTTGGTCGCGATTCATTCAATCTGCCAACACTTGGCTCTACACTGCAGCAGATCCACAAAGAGTTGCTCCATGGCCGGGGCTTTGTGCTGGTACGCGGCATGCCCGTTGATCAACTTGACCGTGAATCGATAATACGGGCGTGTGTTGGCGTATCTGCCTGGCTTGGCCAGCCCGTGTCGCAGAATGGCCACGGCCATTTGGTAGGTCATGTCAAAGATCTGGGCAACGATCCACTCGATCCCGCTACCCGAATCTATACCACAGCCTATCGCCAGCCGTTTCACACTGACAGTTGCGATATCGTGGCACTACTTTGCCTGCAACCTGCACTGTCTGGCGGGCAAAGCGCAATCGCAAGCTCCACCTCTATTTACCGGCACATGCAACAGCACTGCCCCGAGCTGGCCGAACAACTCAGGAAACCCTACATATACGATCGCAAAGGCGAAGTTCCGGCAGGCAAACAACCCGTCTACCCGATGCCGGTTGTACATGAATACGAAAACTACATCAGTGTTATCTATGCACGGGACTTCATCGACGCAGCACTCACACGTTTTCCTGACCTGGCGGCACAGATGTCATCGCTGCAACTCGAAGCGCTGGACGAATTTGATCGACTGGCTCACTCCGATCAATTCAAACTGGAAATGGATTTCAGACCAGGCGACATTCAATACCTCCACAATCACCAGATTCTGCACGCCAGAACCACCTACGAAGATCACCCCGATCCTGCAAAAAAACGCCACCTGATCCGACTTTGGCTATCCGCTCACAACCCGCGCCCGCTACCCGTAGCCTATGAAGAGCGCTACGGGCCTATCCACAAGGGCCAGATTCGTGGCGGAATACGCGTACCCGGGATTGCCTTAAGCACTCCACTAGACGCCACTCCTGCCTCTGCTGGCCAGGGTTAATGCCGAGCACGGTTACTGACGGCCACGGTTAATGTGCTAACCTGGTTAATCTGGCGCCACTTAAACCCGGGTTACAACGGCTTGTAGCAGCGCAATAATTCCTCGTTGAAACCGGTGGATGCATAGACACTTCTTGCCCGCTTGTTATTCGCAAATACATGTAACGTCAGGCTCTGCGCTCCGCGCGCTTTGGCGGCAACCTCGGTCGCCTCTATAAGTGCCTGCCCTATACCTTCCCTTCTCGAACTTGCAGCAACAACCAACACCTCAAGGTGGGCACTGGGCTCACCGGAAAGCAATTCAGGTCGCATGGTGTAGATGGAAATCCCGTGCAATCGGGACTGATCATCCACCGCCACTAACGCATCTGTATTCGGTATCTGGCCCTGAAAATACTGCTCCAGCATCTTCGCGTCACCTTGCCAGGTATGGTCTGGATTTCGATAGGCCGGAACATCAAAATCAGAAAGCTCGGGTAACAACGCCAGCGCCTGTTGCCGATCAGCGTCCAGCGCTTTTCTTATTTCGTATCGCAAATTCTATCTCGCCATTGTTGATTAAATATTTATACAAACGATTTAAGGGTGATCCCCTGCCCCGTCAGAATTTCTTTGATGTGAACCGCCATAGCAACAGCATGCGGGCTATCACCATGTATGCATATGGACTGCGCCTCCAGCCGGACTTTGCCCCCGCTTACCGTATCCATAAACCCCGATTCAATAAAACGAAGCAAGCGCTCACCGGCTTCATGCGGATCGGAAATCATCGCACCGGGCTGCGACCTGGGCACGAGATTGGCATCATCACCATAGCCACGGTCGGCAAAAATTTCAGAGTAGGTTTCAAGCCCCGCCTTTTTACTTTGTACGTCAAGCGCGGTACCCGATATCGCCAGAACCGCGCAATCAGCATGAGCACACTTTATCGATGTGGCAATCGCGCTCGCAACATCAGTGTTCTCTGCCGCCCAGTTCCCCAGTGCACCATGTGGCTTAATATACTTCACCTGTTGCCCGGCAAGACCGGCTACACCTTTTAGCGCACCCACCTGTTCAGCCACCAGAGTTTGTAATTGCGCGCCCGTCAACGGAATGCGACGTCTGCCAAAACCCTCCTTGTCTTTAAACCCGGGATGCGCGCCAACCGTAACCGCCCTTGCGGACGCTGTCGATACCGATTCGAGCATCGTGTTTGAATCACCCGCATGACCTCCACACGCGATGTTGGCACTGGTGACGATATCCATCATTGCCTCGTCATTACCCATCGGCCAGGGGCCAAAGCTCTCACCGAGATCGGCGTTCAAATCGATTGTTGGCACAGTAGTGCTCCTTCGCTATTACACCGGTAACGTAACCGCGGCACAGCACAGTTGCAAACGCCTTCACCGGTTTTTGCAGGGAATGTATTTTCGCCTGCGCAATTGCAGCGAAAAATTCCGACCCTGCCCTGAGGGTGAATTTTGTTGTGGCAGTGATCCGTCAGACTAATATCTCCCCGATTTTGAAATAGTTGGCTTCAGGCAAGCGGTTCGCTACTATTCCGGCATGCACCTTCCAATAGTAAATCCGCTGACTCCAGTCATTGGCGCCGAAGTAACGAACATCAACCTGGCAAACCCGCTGTCGGAAGCACAGCAGCACAACGTGCTAGATGCGTTTCACCGCCACCAGGTGCTCTTTTTCCCTGAACAGAAACTGACTCCTGCCTGCCTTGTTCGCTTTGCCAGCTACTTCGGCAAAGTGGGAATCTACCCGTTTGCGAAACCACTACCATCGCAACCAGAAGTGATCGCCATTATAAAAGAACCCGAACAGCGAACGGTTTTTGGTGGCATCTGGCATACCGACAGCACATACCTTAAGACCCCGTCCCTGGCGTCCGTACTTTACGCCATTGAAGTTCCAGGTGTTGGCGGCGACACTCTGTTTGCAAATATGACCGCCGCTTACGATCACCTGGACGCTGCAACACAACGCCAACTCATCGGTCTGCGAGCGATCCATTCATCGGCTAAAAATCAGGCGACGCTGAGAGCTGATCATTTGCGTTCAGGCACTATGAAAGAAAACGACTCACCGGGAAAGGAAGCCAGCCATCCGGTGCTGAGAACACACCCGCAAACCGGCAAGCTATCGCTCTATGTTAGTCCCGCGCATACCATACGATTTGATGGACAGACTATCGAGCAAAGCGCTCCATTGCTACAACGCCTTTTTGCACATGCACTAAACGACGATTTTAAATGCCGCTTTCGGTGGACGAAGGGAACGCTTGCAATATGGGATAATCGCTGTTGTCTACATTACCCGGTTAACGACTATCACGGCCAGCGTCGCGAGATGCATCGGGTTACTGTTGAGGGGGATGTTCCTGAGTAATTAAATGACGAGTGCAAGTTGATCCAGGAAGGATACAACCACTGACACATGCATTGTGCATTATTACAACCATGGTTGTCATTACTAGTAGGGGTAGCAATTGGGCTTTGAGACCCTGTTGTAATTTCATGATACAAGCACATAACAACAAGGGGCAGCAGAGCCGACAGCGTACACGTTGTCTGGCTTGTGGTTTCGCTGTCGCTCAACTTTACCACAAGCCAGCCACCGCATACACTGCGGCTGCACCCAGCGTTGTTAGGCAAAAAAAGACGTCAAATCAGTACGTTAAACCTTGAATTTACTGTGTACATTATTATATGTACAATGTACATATGGATAAACTAGAATTTGAGTGGGATGCCAGAAAGGCAACTTCCAACAAAAAGAAACATGGCGTTTCTTTTGAAGAAGCTAAAACAGCATTCTTCGATGAACAAGCAATCGTGTACTTCGATCCTGACCGCTCCGAAGATGAAGATCGGTTTATCTTGCTTGGTACGAGTTACAAGTTAAATGAAATCGTTGTTTGCCATTGCTTCAGAGAAGATGAAACCAAAATAAGAATTATTTCCGCAAGACATGCAGACAAAGAAGAAACAAACGAATATTGGGAAAACCGAAGATGAGAGAACACTACGACTTTTCAAAAATGAAGGGCAAAAAAAACCCGTACTCTAAACTTCTGAAGCAGCCAGTCACAATGCGTCTTGATACAGAATCTGTTGAGTACTTTAAATCACTATCAGAAGAGTCTGGTATTCCATACCAAACACTGATAAATCTCTATCTAAGAGATTGTGCGTTGAGTGAGAGAAAGATCAATATAAAGTGGAAATAGCCTAACGAATAGGATAGATCGCCCGAAGCGGCGATCTTATCTGATGGTTGTACAA
>CAYPCS010000095.1:0-20525 GCA_964409275.1 uncultured Granulosicoccaceae bacterium | reverse complement strand
TTGCACTGACGACTGTAGCTGTGAAAAGTCAGTTACCTTATTTACCAAGCGGCCCGCTAGTCTCTCGAGTTGAGTAAATCAGCACTAAACGTACTAGCGCTCGAACGATCATACACATACCTGGCAGTTGTCTATAAACGTAGCTGTGTCACAAACCAGACTCTGAGTGGGCACGATACCTGAAACCTCAGAATGGATGAGGGAATAGAGTATTCAGGGCTGGTTGTAATGATTTTTGGAAAGAAATGCCTGGGAAAAACTAACGCAAAGCTGTTCCAGAGTATGTTGTTACTGCTCGTTGTCCTGCTGACAGGTGCTTGTGGCGGTGAGAGTAGCGAAGGCAGGACGGGTAATGGAAACCCTTCTGAACTGACAACAGGCAATCCTGGCAACAGTTCCGGCGGAACTGGCAATACAAACACGGGCAATACAAACAGTTCTCTTGTCCCGCCGAATGACGGTAGCTGGCAGGGCACCTGGGCCAGACAAACGCTGCTGGCCGCTGAAGATAACGCCAGTGCTTTCCACCGATCCTATTTTCTGCCTTCAATCCACTATCTCGACAATAACGGCTTAATTTTCGGAATTCAGTTCGAAGAGTGTATGGTCAGCCCGATCACTTCGGTTGCGGGTGAGTTGCCAGGGTCATGGAACTTTTTTCTTGGGAGTCCCGGTGTCAGGGAGTTTCTGTCGCAAAATGGCGACATTGGCAATCTGATCTTCCCGGTGGCGTTTCCTACCGAAAATATCGATGTTCTCGACGAGCAACGATTTATTTACCGCGATCTGTTGCTTGCACCTTACGGGCTCGATATTCGGAAGGTCAGTCGTGATTTTCTAACAAATTCGATCTGGCTGGTCGATGCGCCTGGTGTGCGATCGGAGCAATATCTCGGGTGTGCCAATCTATTCTGGGAGCGCGAATCCGATGGCTCGCAAACGGTAAGCAGCCTGTTTCTGGGCATACCGATAAATCTGTCTGATGGGCAGGTTGGTGCCCTTACCGCAGAGTTTACGTTTGTAAATACAAGTCGTGTCGATCAGATTCGGGACAACGGTGTATTCACGGGGCCTTATCAGTTACTGGATGAAGCTACCTTGCGCACCACCACTACCTCTGAATTCGATAACGATGTTGCGTACCGATTCGATCGACTCGGTGTGAGCGTTGATCTCCTTTCAGATAATCGCTTGTTGATTACCATGACTGGTGAAGAAGACGATATTCCCGTAACGATAAGAGGCATCGTGTACGCCAGTCCTGCTGATTGGTTTAGAACGCCTGGACCCGGGGATATTCAGTTAACCACCGATTTGTCATTTAGTGGCGCCCGGGAGGATAGGGACGGTGATGGATACGCTGATAGCTGGGATGACTTTCCCGATGACCCGCTGGAACGTGCTGACAATGACAGCGATGGCATTGGCGATAATGCGGACCCCGACGATGACAATGACGGAACACCCGACGCCGAGGATCCTTATCCACGTCTCGCCTACTTTGGAATAGACACCGATGGCGATGGCATACCGGACCAGGAAGATAGTGATCTTGATGGTGATGGTGTCAATAACCTGGAAGATGTGTTCCCGCGAGACGCAACCGAAGCGATTGACACAGATGCAGACGGGGTTGGTAACAACGCAGATACCGATGACGACGGAGATGGTATCGCCGATACTGACGATCTTGTTCCACTCGACGCGAGATGCGGTAGCGAAACTGATGCGCTGCCGGGTGACTGTATTGTTGACCTTTTGGCTGAGACTGCGCAGTTTGCCCAGGTAGGCAATACAGTATACGCAACGCTGACAGGACAAAACGTGTTACTTCCAGTGCTACTGGATTCAGGCGAAACACAAGTGCCGCTTGGTCTTGAATCATTCTCATCCGGTGATACCACATTGACAGCGCTACTTTACTCGTCATCACAGCGGCGTTTGTACGCTGGTTTCAGCTCCGGCGCCATAACCGTTGTCGATGTGGACAGTGGCCAATCTTCCTATTTCCATACCCTGCCCGGTACTGTCAGACGACTGGCCGCAGCCGGGAATTATATATTGGCGCAGGCGTCTGGAGATAGTAACAATCTATTCGTGATCAATAACGATGGCATTGTTACACACAGCGAACGTATCAGATCGATATCAGAATATACACTCTTCGATATCGCATCAAACCGGCTGCTCTACACCGAATTTGGTAGTGGCAGAGTCAGCTCCGCTCGACTTGATCCATTGACCGGTACGCTTGCGGATTTTGTTTTTAATTATGAAACGGACGGGCAGGCAGGTGAGCGGCCCCTGACTGCTGCACCCGACGGTCAATCTGTCGTGTCGGGTGGAGGCCGTCAGCTACAGATGGCCACACTCGAAACACTTGGCAATCCGTTGAGAAGACCGGTGCAGGATGTATTGTGGCACGGCGAGGCCGGGCTACTCTCTGTCGAGCAGACACAGGACGGTGCTCTGTTGCAGCGTTATAGCGATGACTTTTCCGTGATCGATGAGGTGACTTACCCGGGTCAGGCGCTGGGTCTATATCAGCACAATGATCGATACTATGTGTTAACCATTGACGGGTCAGTTCTGACGCCATTTCGTTATGTGCCATCCACAGACAGTGATAACGACGGGGTAAATAACTTTAACGATGCGTTTCCGGTTGATCCCGCGGCATCCGTCGATACAGACGGGGATGGTGCACCGGATGAATGGAACGCCGGTTCTTCGGCTGCAGCTAGCACCACTGCCCTGCAGCTGGATGCTTATCCAAATGATCCGGCCTGCTATCGAGCGGACCAGGGTGATGGAACGCAGTGCGACTATTCGACGGTGATTCCAAACCGAATAGCGGACAAATATACGGCGGATTCCCGCGGTATTGTTTATATGCTCTTTAGCGATGAGAACCTGGTTTACCGGTGGGATATGACAAGCCAGCGTTACCTTGAACCACTGTACGTTGGCGACAGCAACCCGGTATTACCTAACCGACCAACGTTGATGGACTACTCGGCAAGCAATGACCGATTGTACCTGGCTTATCCGAACGGTCAGGTAACGAGTATCTCAACCACGGCAAATACAAAAGTTGAAAATCTGTTTGTTGCAGAGGATCGTCCGATTATTTCTATGGGGGTGGCGGGAGATTATTTGTTCGTGGCAAGTAGTGACTTCAGGGGGCTGCAAAGCAAGTACTATAACGCACAGGCTGAGGTGACCGATACCCGATTCTTCTTCACTCGTATTGGATCCGAATACACATGGAATGAATCCAGCAGACGACTTTACTTTATCTGGAATGGAGGTTCCCCTCAAGACTTGTATTATGATCAGCTGACGAGAAATGGCACAGTAGCCGATGAAGTCAACTCGCCTTATCACGGTGACTATAGCTTTAAACACCCGATACTGCTGTCACCCGATCGCTCGAGAGTCTATCTGGGCTCATCACACTTTTTCGATGCAGAAAGTCTTGATCGTCTCGGGTCAATTTCAAGAGAATTCACCCACGGAGTTTTTTTACCCGATGGCAGACTTGCGGTTCTGACTGAAGAAAACGGGAATCTTCAGATGGCTCTGTACGCAACCAATCATGCGCCATTGCCTGATCCGGTTGTCCTCCCGGGTACACCGTTGGGGCTGTATTACTTTAATAGCGCACTGCACGTTTTTACCCATACTGAAGCAAACGGTACTTCAGTTCGCGTACTCGATTCCTTTTAGCTGTATAGCATGATGCAGAAGTTTTCAATCGTGCAGACCGTATGCAGAACCAGACGCCTGATGTCGTTAGCAATATTATTTCTGTTTCTTTTGATTAGCGCCTGCGGCGGGGAAAAAGAAACGTCGGGTACTCTGGTTAACGGGGGCGACGAAGGTACCAATACGGTCGCGAACAACGGAGAGTCATCTGTCACGCCCGTCGGCGGTGACTGGCAGGGCACGTGGGCGCAACAAACCCTGCTGACAGCGCGTGATGATGCAAGTTCGTTTCACAAATCATTCTACTCTCCTACAGTGCACTATCGGGATGCGGACGGGGTTGTTTTCGGGTCGCAGTTTTTTCAGTGTATGGCGGCGCCCGTTGCATACACTTTTGCTACGGAAAACGAGTGGGATTTTTTTCACCTGATTCCCGGTGGCAGTGAAATACTGGCCGAAGTCGGGAGCCTTCGCAATCTTTTTAGTTCCACAGCACTACTCGGCTCAAGTATCGAGATAACCGGGCCCAATCAGTTCATTTTGCGTGATTCACTTTTTGCCCGCTACGGACTGGACGTACGCAAAGTAAGCAGTAATTTTCTGGCTAATACGATAACGCTGGTCGATGCACCGGATATAACATCAAATCAGTACGCGGCCTGCGCGACATTTGAATGGGGGCTCGATTTGGACGATAAAATCGATGCTGACAGCATTAACCTGGCTATCCCGGTGACGCTCGATGACGGAAGTACCGGGCTTTTCACAGCGTACTTTTCATACGCGTTCTTAAATGGTTTTGAAGAGCTGCAAAGAAGCAGCATTGATGATTACACTTCCGTTGACCCGCTATTTAGTTTCGCCAGGTTGATTTCTACCGTGGAAGATTCGCTACAAAACAAGACTATTTACAATGTTGATGAGCCTGAGCTCATCATTGACTCACTGTCTGACGGCGAAGTCACTCTGACGATACGAGGTATCGTAGACGACAAACCGATTGTCGTTAAAGCGATAGTCTACCCGAACCCTGCAGATTGGCTGGAAACCCGCACCCCGAGTGAGCTGAAAGGCGCTGTCAACGTGTTTTACAAGCAAGCAAAAAATGACCTTGATGGCGATGGATTTGATGACAGCTGGGATGAATTTCCGGATGATCCGTCTGAGCGTCTGGATACAGATGGTGATGGTGTCGGGAACAACGCTGACACAGACGATGACAACGATGGAACTCTGGATGAGGATGATCTCTACCCGACGCTTGCCTTCTATGGTGATGACACAGACGGAGATGGTCAGCCCGATCAACGCGATCTTGATGACGACGGGGATGGCGTTCCTGATTCTGAAGATGCGTTTCAACAAGACCCCGATGAAACAACAGATACAGATGGTGATGGCATTGGCAATAACACCGATACCGATGATGATGGAGACGGTATAGCCGACGACGAAGACCTGGTGCCGCTTGATAGCAGGTGTGGCAATCAGATCGATGCAGTTGGAGATCAATGCGTGATTGACCTGTTACTGGTTGCGGACAGATTCGTTCAGGTGGGCAGCGTTGTGTACATCGCCAGTACGGGTTACAACGGCTTGTTCCCGCACATCCTTGAAACCGCAGAACAGCAACAACCCGTTGTGTTGGAGACGTACTCTGTAACTGATGCTGCGCTGTCTGCATTAACCTACTCAAAAGATCATCACCGGTTATACGCCGGGTTCAGTAACGGTGTGATCACCGCGGTGAATATAAACACAGGGCAATCAGAGTATATCCATACTTTGACCGAGTCAGTGCGTGTGCTTGTCGATGCCGGTAACTATGTGCTTGCGCAGGGCGACGGTCGCGCACGAGCGCTGCTCGAAGCTGATGGAACCGCAACCGATAGTGATTTTTATCACGATTTATCAACCTTTGCGCTGTGGAATATAAATAACGGAACGCTGGTCCGTTCAGCTTCGCCAGAGAGAATCGGTCTGATGCCCGTTGATCAGGCAAGCGGCGCTGTTGGTGTTGAGTTGAATAGCCCCGATACCGGCAGGCAATTGGCCCGGCCACCGATCGCTATCTCTCCTGATGGCGAATATCTGCTGTCCAGTGGTGGCGTGTTGTCGTCCGCGACAACACTGGAGAGGAAAGCGATGCCGCTGTTGCAGACGTTTGATCATTTGTCCTGGACCGACACCGCAGGGCTCCTAACCCTTATTCAGGGTGATGCCAGCGTACTGCTGCACCGCTATGGGACAGATTTCTCTTTAATAGATGCAGTATCTTATCCGGGCGCGGGCCTGGGAATATTTCACGACAGCGGTAACTATTACGTGATGACCCAAACAGTCAGCGGTCCAGCGGTACATCGCTATCACCCTTCTGACGACAGCGATGGTGACGGTGTCGACAACCAGAATGATGCCTTTCCGTTTGATCCCGCTGCGTCTATAGACACTGATCGAGACGGGGCACCTGATCAGTGGAATTCCGGTTACAGTGCGAATGATAGTACTACACGACTTGAGCTTGACGACTATCCCGATGATCCAGCTTGTTACCAGATTGCACAGGGAACCGGTGACCACTGCGATTATTCCATCCTGATGCCGACCGGCAAGCCTGATCAGTTTGCGGTCGACAGTGAAGGTATCGTTTATATGCTGTTTTCTGACAGTAATCTGATTTACCGCTGGAACACTGGCAGTCAAGATTACCTTACACCAATTCATGTAGGTCTGGTGCAACCCGGGTTTCCGTTGCAACCTGACTTAATGGTGTACTCTGCCGATCATAAGCGACTTTATCTGGGGTACCCGAACGGCAGAGTAACCAGTCTGGCTGTGACTGACAGCTACGTGGAAGAGAAATTGTACCTGTCCTTGCCCGAATCTATAGCGGGACTGGCAGATGCCGGTGCCCACCTGTTGGTAATCAATGGAAAACAAACCAATGTAGTGAATAACTATTATTCCGGGAGTGGTCAACTGGCGGGAAGCAGTCAACACTATCGGGGATCAGGTTTTCGCTGGAATGCCAGTAACCGACGACTTTTCTTCATCGGCCCCAGGCGAATAACACCGGGTGACCTCTACTATGACCAATTATCAGCGTCAGGTGCCGTCGTCGAGAAGGGAGAAACGCCTTACCATGGTGACTATTCCATTGACAGCCCGGTTTTAGTTTCTCCCGATGGAACAATTGTTTTGCTCGGGTCCGGCAACTACTTTGATTCTACATCCCTGCAGGCAGGTGGCTCCATTACGCGGGATTTCACTCATGGGCTTTTTCTACCTGACGGCAGGTTGGCAGTATTGACTCAGGTACAGGATAGTATCGAGCTCGCTTTCTACAATAGCCAATTGTTGCCGATAACCGGCACCGTGGTTATGCCCGGTAACGCTATCGGACTTGTTCACCACAATGGTGAGCTGCAGGTATTTACTCATACTGACGAGTCTGGTGTTTCGGTTACCGTTATTGATCCCGGTTAAGTTTGCGTAGCATACGAATTAGAACTTTAAAATAAGTAGTCGGGATTCGTTGCTTATATGGAGAGTTGCAGTGAAAACCCCCGCATTTATTCACCGGAGGATGTATTTGGCGTTCTGATATTGATAGTTAATGTATAATATCCCTCAAGGATTTACCAAATCACAACCACAATGTTCATTGAAAATCGAGTGTTCCGAGACAGGCGCTGATCCTGAAAAGCATACTTATGTTTTCCATTGCGTGTATTTTTCCAGTGTCTGTCCTGAAATCGAACTGGCTTTCTTTGCACGCCTGTCAGGTAGGGTTGTGGCAGGTAGAGTCATGGCGGGTAGAGTCGGGGTAAGAATAAAATTATTCAGTTTCCAGCGAGCAATCTCAGAGTGAAGAATAATAAAAACTGAATCGAACTCTGCTGTAAGACCGGGCGACGACTCAAAGAAAGCGTTACTGTATATGGCGCTCGCCGTATTACTTTTTCCATTCATGAATGCGATGGTCAAGCTGCTACGCGAAGACTTTGATCCAGCCATGATTATTTGGGCAAGATACGTTTCGCACTTTTTGCTCATGCTGGCTCTGTTTCTGCCCAAGCACGGATTAGCGTTATTCAGTAGTTCGCAACCGATGCTGCAAACCGGCCGATCAATGCTGCTGTTGGGTGCGACCATCTGTTACTTCACCGCACTCGGCTACGTTCCACTTGCTACGGCGGCAATTATTGGATTCACTTCGCCATTCATTGTCACTGCTCTGTCGATCCCGTTACTCGGAGAAAAAGTTGGCTGGCGTCGATGGGCAGCCGTACTGGCAGGGTTTGTCGGTGCTGTTATTGTTATTCGTCCCGGGACCGCAACGTTGCACCCGTTGGCGAGTCTGGTGTTTATTACGGCCATCTGTTACGGACTCTATCAAGTATTTACCCGGAAGATAACAGCGAGCGACAAAGCTGCAACCACAATAACCTGGACCGCCATAGTAGGCGCACTAGCCAGTTCGTTAGTGATTCCATTCTATTGGCAGACTCCCCAAACGGTAGAACAAATTGCTCTCCTGTCCATAGCTGGCATGGTTGGCGGGCTTGGTCACTACTTCGTTGTGAAAGCCTATCAACATGCACAGGCGTCTTTGCTTTCACCAGTTGCCTATGGACAAATTATCGGTGCAACATTTCTCGGGTTTATGCTGTTTGGCGAGCTACCTGATTTGTGGACGTGGGTGGGAACGTCCATCATTATTGGCTGTGGCCTGTACATTGGCTATCGTGAGAGACAGTAGCTTGCGGGACAAACCAGAGCAGAGTACTCCACTCCTCAAGTAATTTGCTTTTGGGCCCAATAGATAGTGCCTGTTCAGAAACAAGCACTGCTGCGGACTACCCAGGTCCGCGATCTTTTACCGATTATATATAGTGGTTTAGAATGACTAACCCCCCTACCTATAGCAGGCAAACTCTCACGCACCTGGATGACCCTCGTTACGCCCCTGTTTCTGGATGGGCTATGGAATTTTCTGTTATTGCTGCCCCTGTGGTTTCCCTTTAGAAAACAAATCTGTCTTCTGGCTCAGGTTTTTTCTGTTTGTGTGAAAACCCGCTCGATGCGCTGTTTTGGCCTCCCGGCCGGCCGCCTTCCTTAAAGGATACCTTCATACCCTGGTAATTGGTCCCGCAGTAACAATTGAAACAAAAAAAGTCAGCCAACGGAAACGTTCGTGAAGCATTCGCTACCGACAATAGAGTTACTCGAAGTGGCCATTCGTCGGCGTTCGATTGCAATCGGAAAATCACAAAAAGGAAATCAGTCGCACTATCGGACAGGATCAATTCAATAGTTGTATCACGATATTGATCAGTGAATCGCTTAAGCCGGGGAGCCAGTACCACCTGACCAAAAGATACCGACGCTGCGATACATTCCTCCAGAGTGGGTGGCTGAAGCGGTCGCGTTTCTTTGCAGTGCAGGTGGGCAAGAGTTCGATGGTACAGACTTTTCACTCAAGACAGACGCAGGCCGTCGACTTGTGGGGCTACCTGTGGCTTAGGGAAACAGATCAGGTGTTGCAATGCGAGTTCTATGAAGTGACCCCCCGGAAAGATTGTCTGCGTAAATTCGTGAAAAAAAAGATTCGGGAGTTGTGAGAAACGGGGCCAATCCAATCAGAAATCCGTTAAAAACCAAATTCTTGTCTTTGCTCACAACTACACGCGCGACGTCTCCGGGGCGTAGGCAATTCTTGTTAATTTATCGTAAGATCTATGCAACGTGCACAGGAAAATAGCCATAAAACCGGAACCAAAAAAACACCCACCGTCGGACGACGCGTTACTACAGCCGATCAGGATTGGTCATCTTGAACTAAAAAACAGAATAATGAGCACCAGCCATGCTTCGGGTATGGATGATCAGGGGCTACCGGCTGAACGATACCAGCGTTATCACGAGGAAAAGGCAAAGGGTGGTTTGGCACTGACGATGTTTGGTGGTTCTTCCAACGTCGCACCCGATTCACCCAGTGTCTTCGATCAGCTGCGCGTTGATAGCGACAATGTTATTCCTCACTTGCAGAAATTTTCCGAACGGATCCATCACCATGGCACGGCGTTAATGTGCCAGATAACTCATCTTGGTAGACGGGGAGATGCAACTGCCGAGAACTGGTTACCGACAATCGCACCCAGTTCCCTGCGGGAAACTTTGCACCGAAGTATTCCGCGAGAGATGGACAAGCACGACATCTCACGAGTTATTAAAGCTTTTGGACAAGCGGCGAGGCGTTGTTACGAGGGCGGACTTGATGGTCTGGAAACTCATGCGGGCGCCCACTTAATCGGACAGTTTTTCTCGCCCTGTACCAATCGACGAACAGATAAGTATGGAGGCAGTCTTAACAACCGGATGCGCTTTGCACTGATGGTGCATGAGGAAATACGCAAGCAAACAGGTGACAATTTCCTGGTGGGAATAAGAATGTCACTGGAGGAAGACCGAGGTGGCCTCACTCACGAAGAGGCGCTACGCATTGCCGAAAATCTGCAGAACGAAGGCGCGATAGATTTTCTAAATGCGGTTTTTGGAAGAATGGATACCGAGATTGCACTGGCCGAAAAGAACATGCCGGGCATGACGCAGCCGTTATCTCCGTTTCTTGAGCGCATGAAAGGGGTAAAGCAGGCTGTGTCCGTTCCGGTGTTTCATGCCGCGAGAATTGTCGACATTGCAACCGCGCGCCATGCCATCAAAAATAATTTGCTCGATATGGTCGCAATGACCCGAGCGCATATCGCCGACCCGCAGATTGTTAATAAAATTATCCGTGGTGAAGAAGATAGAATCCGCCCTTGTTTTGGTGCCAGCCATTGCATGCACAAAAAGCCATCCTGCATACATAATCCGGCCTCAGGTCGTGAGACAGTGTTACCACAAGTCGTGACTCCCGCGGTGTCCGGGGGGAATGAAAACACCAGAAAGGTTCTGATTGTTGGTGCAGGGCCAGCGGGTCTGGAGGCTGCGCGCGTATCAGCTGAGCGAGGATTCACTGTCACCATTTTGGAGGCAGCAGCAAAGCCCGGCGGGCAACTAATACTTGCAGCCAAAGCGACGTGGCGCCGGGATATTATCTCTGTGGTGGACTGGCGGGTCTCCGAGCTAAATTACCTTGGCGTTGACATTAAATACAACCGGCTTGTCGAAGTCGAAGACGTGCTGAAGCATAAACCGGATGTAGTGATCGTAGCCACAGGTGGAATGCCCAACCCGGGTGACTTTAAAGGACAGGAGTACTGTCACAGCGTTTGGGATATTTTGGGTGGTGATGTGCAAGTCGCAGATACGGCTTTGGTGTACGACGGTACAGGTCGGCACGAAGCACCATCGTGTGCGCAGTTTATGGCGTCTCGGGGCTCGAATGTACTGTACGCAACCGTAGATGACATGCCTGCCGCAGAACTTGGCTACGCTGAACGGCCGGTGCACAGAAAAGAGTTCTACAAATTGGGCGTGGAGGTAAGGGCCGATTTAATTCTGCAAGCTGTCACACCAGCGGGTAATCGCTTGCAAGCTCTCTTCAGCAATGATCTCACTGATGCCCCGGTGGAGATTCTCACAGATCAGGTCATTGTTGAAAGAGGTACTACACCGGTAGATGCGTTGTTTAACTCTTTGAAGACTGATTCCTGCAATGACGGAGTGATCGATATAGATGCGCTACTTGGTTCCTCGTCACAGCCACGCTGCCGGGATAGTGGCTTTGAGCTGTATCGTGTGGGTGATGCCGTATCAAGCCGTTCATTGCACGCAGCGTTGCTTGATGCCTATCGGTTGTGTGTTAGTTTGTAGTTCGAAAATAGAGGGCGGCCACAGTAGGCTCAAAAACCGATAATCCAGGGTAACCTGAACATCAGCTCGAATACGCGAAAAAACACCGGCTTAAAAACGCTCGTTGCGGCTTGCGGAGCACATGCAATACAGGATGGCATGATGGCCGTTCAATATGTACTGCTTCCCGTTTTGGCTCAGAGTTTGGGGCTGAGTTATACACAGGTAGGAATGCTGAAAGCGACCAGCGGCACAGCGATGGCGCTGCTGGAAATACCGTCTGGCTTTTTAGCAGAGAAATTTGGTGAGAAACGTTTGCTGTGTGCCGGCCTTGCCGGAGTCGGCGCGGGTTATACAGGTGTTGCCAGCTCGAACCAGTTTATTACCGTATGCCTGTTCTTTTTACTGGCAGGCAGTGGTGCAGCGTTCCAGCACTCGTTGTCGTCCGCGCTTCTGGCCCGACAGTTCGATGGTGGCCTTCGGCGCAGTGCACTGGGCACCTACAACTCGTTTGGCGATCTGGGCAAACTAGCCTATGCCGGTGCTTTCAGTCTTTTACTGGGTATGGGCTTTGCGTGGAGCGTGGTCATACTACTGATGGCGTTTTCTGCAATAAGCTTCGGATTGGTTGTGTGGTGGTTGTTGCGCACTAATATAGTGGGCAACGGTGAGCAAAAGACTCGACCTGCAACCGGCAGCAATGAAAGCGCATCGACGGAACGGACGTGGGGAATCAACAGACCGGTACGGTTTCTCTCCCTGAGTATCATCGTGTTTCTCGATAGCATTGTTCAGGCTGTATTTCTAACCTTTATTGCTTTCGTTCTGGTAGAAAAAGGCGCCAGCGCATCTCACGCTGCGGGCGGTGTTGTGTTGACGTTAACTGGAGGCACAGCGGGGAAGTTTGCAGGCGGCCTGCTGGCTGCACGTGTGGGTGACCGACATTCGTTTTATTTTGTGCAGTGCATGACAATCCTCGGTCTGCTTGTTGTGTTGTTTCTACCGTTACAAGCGGTCTTTATAATATTGCCGCTAGTTGGTGTTTTTGTGCAAGGGTCGTCAACAGTCTGCTATGGGGCTGTAGCAGACTATGTAGATGCAAGTAAAACTTCACGGGCCTATGCAATTATATATACCTTATCCAGTGCTGCCAGTGTCGCAGGGCCGTTGTTCCTCGGCATACTGGCGGATCGCGCGCACATTGAAGCTGTCCTTTGGAGTCTGATTGTTGTAACAGCAGTTTCGTTATTGTTTGGCACGTCCTTTTCAACAAAAGTCAATCGCTTTGCCTCTGGAAACTAAACTGAGCGTCGCACTGTGTCGTTGAGTGTAAGTTGCCTGCTTGATGAGTCTGTTTGCTTTCCTGCATCAGAGCAGCTACAGCGGGTATCTCACAGGGCGTGGCTCTGTAGCTGTTCAAGCCATAGAGAGGCATAGGCATCCAATAGTTTGCATCGACGGTTATCGATTCCAGTCTGCGTATACTCAGGTACAGTCTCGGGTGGATTAATTAGCATGGCAGCACCAACGCTGGTTCCTGTTTGTGATGCGCTGACGTACACCGCTCGCTTGCTTACCGCTGCAAGCATTTGTGTAAAGTGACGATCGTGCGCGAGCGGTCCTTCTATATAAGTTGGTCCGTCACTGCCAATCAGTTTCAGGCATTCGCAGGTCATCAATGCAAGGTACAGAGTGACAGCGCTATCCCGAATCGGACCATCTTCAACAGGGTTGATCCAGATTGTGGAAGTATCGGGGAATGGACCGGTGTCCGGAACGACAGAGGGTAGAAGAAGAGGCGGTGTTTTTTGCGAGAGTAATTCTTCCAGCGCGGTTTCTGTGGAATTTTCGGATATCCCCAGTAGCTCGCGCTCCCTTCCTCCCATAAACCGGGCGGATGGCACCGGATCACCGTAAGCGTTCACGTTAAGCAAGGTATCTCTGCTTTCATCCAGCGGTGTCGCTTTACCACCAATGGCCATCGAGATAAACCACGTTCCAGTGGACAATACGGTAAAGGGGGCAGAGTGTGCAATCAAATGTGGCACCAGGGAAGCGTTAGAGTCGTGAATGCCGGTATATACCGGGGTCGTCTCTGGTAGCCCGGTTTTTTTTGCATTGTCAGGTAGCAACCTACCGCTTAATTGACCGGAACGGCGTGTCGGTGGCATTAAGGTGTGCCAGTTCAATTCATTTACCAGAGTTGAGTATTGCTTTAAACGGGGCTGGTAAAGATCTGTATGAGCGCCGAGTGAAGTAGCATCGTTGTGCTTTTTACCGGTTAGAATGTAAACCCAGTATTGCGGCCAGGTTAATACGGTTTGTACGGTTGCGAACTCACCCGGGAAACGGGTTTGCTGCCAGTACATCTGTGCGCCTATGTTCAGGCCGCCGGGTGAAGCCGGGGAGCCTGTCGCTGAAAAGGGTTGTCTGTGACGGTTGTAATCTGCACGCGATTCATCGACACCCCTGTATTCATAATCCATTACTGGCATCGCCAGCTTACCCTGTGCATTCAGCAGGGCAGCGGTAGCTCCGTGAGTTGTCACAGTAACCGCATCGATAGTGTGTTGGTTGCCGAGCTCACGTAGTGCGGTGAATACAAAGTCTTCTATTGATTTATGGTCAAGGCTTGGGTACGGCGTATTTTCATTGACCGTAGTGACTTGCGTTAACACCTGCAGTTCCTGTGCATGTGTCGTATCGACTAACGCTACCTTGGAGTTTGTTTTACCTAAATCTATAACAGCGACAATCATGGGCTATACACCAGTAAGCTGACGTGTGCGTTTGATGATACCTTGCCCGGCAATAGGAGCAATCAGCAACAAACCGGCAAAAACAGACAAAAGAATTTTGCAGCATGTAGCTGGTCGATTGCAAAAGTACCCCTACCCGTTGAGGTAGAGGCCGTGGAGTGCAAAGCCTGTACAAATGTAGCTGCTGGCAAAACCTGGATCAAAAGCAGGTCGTCCAGGCGCAAATCAGGAATTTCCCGGTTGACAGGTATTTTGTCATGACATATTATCATGTCATGACACTATGGTATCTAAATACCTTTGAAATACTCGTTAATTATCCGAATTTTGGGGGGGGCAGTATCATGATTTTGAAACTCGGTAGTACCGGGGGTATGGTTCGTCACTTGCGAAAAGCCTGTGCTGGACTCGCGGTTTTCATCATCTTTGGAAGGTCGCTTTATCGGATTGGCGATGACCGGTTAAAAACCTTGACACATCAAGGTTTATGACTGAGGCTGTTGCGACAAACGACGAGTAAACTCGACATTTCCAGTCAAGATTTCAAAAAATCCGAACACCATCGATCTGAGTGCATTCAACGGTGTACTAAAATGGCTGAGTCGCACAACTCCTGCGAAAATCTTCACTCCGCACCGATTATTGATCAATGAAAAAAACCGTCGCTAACCTGGTTGTTGACTCACTAATCGCAAACGATATTCAAACACTGTATTGCGTACCCGGTGTGCAGAACGACAATCTGTTCAATGCCATTTATGATCGACAAAACGCGCTACAGCCCGTTCAGGCACGGCACGAACAAGGTGCGGTATACATGGCACTCGGGGCAACACTTGCGACCGGGCGACCACAGGCGTTCTGTGTCGTACCCGGGCCAGGTTTTCTTAACGGCTCAGCGGCGCTTTGCACAGCGTATGCTGTTAATGCACAGTTGTTTGGCGTCGTTGGCCAGATTCCGTCCGGGGCAATTGGTAAGGGGTTGGGGTTATTGCATGAGATTGAAGGCCAGCTCGATATCATGGAAAAGCTCACTAAACACGCCGATCAAATTGTAGATAACACGATTGCTGCCAGACAGATGCACAACGCCTGGTCAGAGCTATTGAGTGGTCGTCCCGGGCCGGTGGCAGTAGAGATTCCGGTCGATCTCTGGCTGCAGGAGTGTCAGTTCGATGCAGACGCTTTGGCAGTGCCTCAAAATCCCGCCCCACAAATTGATCAGCCAATCGTCGAGTCAGCTGCACAATTGATCAGCCAGGCAAAACGTCCGCTTATAGTCGTCGGTGGTGGTGCACAGGCGCACTCAAAGCAGGTGCGAATATTGGCAGAGAAAATCGGTGCAGGGGTGATCGCGTTTCGCAATGGCCACGGTGTTGTTGCTTGCGATGACTGGCATCAGCTCAATATGCCTGCAGGCCATGCATTGTGGCCTGATTGCGATCTGGTGATTGGCCTGGGTACTCGACTGATTGCACAAAAGAAGCAGTGGGGACTTGATGAACATATCAAAGTTATTCACATCGATATTGATGAAGACACCCTGAATAAGACTCCGCGTGCCGACATCGCGCTACAGGCAGATCTTGCTACAGCGCTACCGGTTTTGCTCGATAGTTTGCCGTTGCAGACAGCGCGTGACGAATGGCAACAACAGATTGTGCAGGTTCAGCAAAACGTGATGGCACGAATCAATAAAGACCTTGCACCACAAATAGCGTGGCTCTCTGCTATTCGCAATGCACTGCCGAAGAACGGCCTGTTTGTAGACGAGCTCACCCAAATTGGTTTTGTGTCTCGCTTCGCCTTCGATGTGTACGAACCGCATACGTTTCTATCCACCGGTTATCAAGGCACGCTGGGCTGGGGAATTGCAACGGCCATAGGGGCCGCTCATGCACGGCGTGATGTGCCTGTGGTATCTATTGCCGGTGATGGTGGTGCACTGTTCAGTATCACCGAACTCGCAACTGCAGTTCACCATAATATTCCCGTAAATATCGTCGTCATGAACGACAACGCCTATGGAAATGTTCGCGGGATACAGCGCGACGAATACGATGGCCGCTACATTGCTTCGGATCTAACCAGCCCTGATTTTGTTGCTTTGGCAAAAAGCTTTGGTTGTTCAGCGGCTCTGGCCAAAACGCCGGAGGAACTAGAGCAGGAACTTTCAAAGGCTATTGCCAGTGACGGACCGAATTTGATCGAAGTGCCGGTAGGCGAATTTCCGTCACCATGGAAATACATTCAGTTAGGGCGGGTGCGAGGGACATAGAAGTCTGGAGCGAATTTCAGGTCAGGCTTTGCATCGCCACATGAACGGGTGAGCTAACAGGTTAGTGTGTTCCGCAGCAGGAATAACGTGATAATAGAGACGAAAGAACTTTGCCCCCTCCGCTAAACCGCCAATAGCAGGGAGAAAAAAAGCGACACAAAATACGGAGACACCAGGAGTAATGCTAAATGTTTGTTGACTACATCAGTATTTTCAAGGACATCCTGGTTGATCTTGTTAGCATGTACATTTTTGCCTACCTGATATTGTATCGTCGCTACGGTAACAAAGAGCTATTTGTTACCTGCACCTTGTTTAATGTTTCACTTATGCTGGTAGTCATGGTTATTGTGCGCACAGATTTTAATCTCGCTGTTGGTTTTGGCCTGTTTGCGTTGTTATCACTAATAACAGTACGAAGCGCTCCGTTTAGCATGACCGAAATGGCGCACTTTTTTGCAGGTATTGCGCTCGCGGTGGTAAACGGCTCTGGCATTTCCGATTTTGTGTTCATAATAATGTGCAATGCAGTCATTGTGGGTTGTGCCTGGATCATCAGTGCCTGGGCGACAGCGCTGCCGGCAAATATAGGTCCCGGCCGGCAGGTTAATACACTGACTGTATTGCTTAAATACATCGATATGGATGCTACCGGTCGCCCGGTTGAAATGCGTGAGAAACTTGCCCGCAACTACAAGCTGAATATAGTCAGTTACACGGTGCTGGCTATCGACCATGTCCGCGATTCCATGAAACTGGAAATTGTCTATTTGGGTGAGCTGAAAGATATTGACCAGATTGAGAACAGGACAACCTGATCCGTCACATAGAATAATAGTCCGATAGATCAAACGGTGTTACCGGTAATTCCTCTCCCTCCAATGCAATGCGCGATCTTTCCTCCAGTACATACCGCTGCAAAGCATCTATCTTAAGTTCGAAGCCCTGAATAATTGCGGGTCCATATTCAGCTTTTTTCTGAAAAGCCATCAATCCAATATCGAGTGATGCGAGGTCCGCACTGTGAATCTTTACTTTTGAATAATCTTTCACTGCCAGTCCTATAGATGATTCACCTATATTGACCTCGGAAATCTCAACATCACTTGCTTCACCGACAGAAATGGCTTTGTCGCCAGCGCCGTAAAACACGCCGTGGGTTATCGACACTGTAGAATCGGAGATGTCAAGCAAGTCACCACCCGACTGTGTCAAATCCAGCCCGGACAATGTCCCGGTTGATGCGTCGATATCTATCGCATCGGAGCAGCTGTTGTTGATCTTTATGTGTTTGATTTTTACTTTTGATCTGATCAAATTGATTGCATCGTCTGCGCAACTGTTGCTTACGCTCAAATTTTCCAGCACAACGTTCGCTCGATGAATCAACAGGCCCGCTAGCTGACGCCAGCCAGGTATTTCAAAGCCGCGGGTTGCATTGATCGTCGTGTGTTTTATTGATAACTGACTGTCTACGCCGTGCGAAAAAATACCGTACCAGCCTGACGCCGTATCTGCTGCATCGAAAACCACTGGCGCAGATATGGTACCGAGTACCGTCATGTCACCGTTCAGCACGAGACCGGCGTTCGGTGCAAACAGCAGCCGGGTACCAGCGTTAATTTCCAGGGTGATATCGCGAGGCAGGATAACTAATTCATCAATTTGCCAATTGCCCGGTGCAATCTGCAGTACATTGGCCGATTCGTCCAGTGATAAAAATGAATAGCGCTGCACCAGCATATCAACCGGGATCGGCCGTGGTATTGCTGTGTGTTGCGGCATTGGCAATGGTTTCAGTACGGTATGCTGTGTACCGAGCCCTTCAACATCGATCTGCAGTGACAAGCTGTCATCGTCTGTGAGCGTAGCGTCCGGTATTTCTATGCGTGTGCCGGTCGTGGCAGCTGAAGCCTGGATGGATCCTGGATTTATCGGTAACTGTGCTGCGCGTTGTCCTGTCTCGCTCTGAATAACACTACTTTGATTAGCTTTACTTTGATTAGCTTTACTCTGGTTAGCTTTCCTGTGGCCGATCAACGGGACAAGCTGTTCGTTGATCGGGTTTTCATACGCCAGATTGCTCACAACGACATTTGTGTGAATACGATTGCGCAGCGATAAGAACGAGCCGCGCTCATCCTCCCCTAAATAAGCGTTTACCACAGGTGGCAATTCATTCAACGGAATGCTTGTCGGTTCCGGCAATGGTTTTTCACCCGCGATCGGTAGTACAAAGTCATCGATATTTAGTCCGCACAGCCGTTGGCAGTGTTGCTTTGCCTTTCTGAAATCAAATTTTTCCAACCACGGGTAGTCTGTCACGAGTTTCGCCCGATAGTATTTATCTCGCGCGGTTATGTAGTCTGCGAACTGATCAGATGAGATTTTTCTGTCCAGCTCTTTAATGCGTTTTACCCAGTGGGATGCAAAGGCGTGGTCCTGCATAAGTGTGCGCGCAAGTGTGTTGCGCGGGTTGAGGCAGGTTAGTGGTGTGTTGCTCTGCAGGCGTTGAGAGTGTAGATCCGCGTCGTAAGCGATTGGTTCGAAGCGTGCGGTTAGTGTGTTGTAGTGCAGACGGGCATTGAGCCATTGCGCCAGATTGTGCGCGGTAAAGTACTCGCAAACGATATAAAAATCGACAAAGGCATCAATATCGAATAGTTCCGAGGGCCTCACCTGATTCTCGGTAAATGCCATCCACTGTGACAGAGCAGCATTAAGGTCTTCACGCTTTTTGCGCTTGCCGTACTTGCCATAGGCCTTCGGATTAGCCGATCGCCAACCGGAATAGAGATTCCACCACGCACTCTTGTCAAAGCGCTCATTGCTGCTGTTGTTGTGGTTCCGGGCGTAGCGCTCAGTGGTTCGAACCAGTTCCCAGGTGTGTGAATCGTCCAGTTGAAGCAGTGGACCGAAACGTCTTCCCTGTGATTCGAGCAGCGGCGCGTCAAACTCTTCGGTCATTTGCATAATGCCGATGCGATCACCGTTTATCACTAAATCAACGTAGTCGATGCGCGGCGCTAGCACTCCAATGCGTCGCATTGCATCAGAGATGATCGCTTCTGATTGAAAGCTGCGGGTGTAAGGTGCCTGTAGCGAAAACCTGCGGACGCCGTTAACCCTGGCCCCTTGCTTCAGGTGAATTTTCAACGACCACTTATCGCCGGACAAGTGATCCAGTTGATTGCCGCGCAGGCGAACGCTGGCGTTCATTCGTCTGTCATCGACGCTTAACACAGCGGGTAGTTGCTTTTTGTGTGTTGAAGTAATCCAGCCCTGTGCAAGCGCGTCGTTACGTTTCGATGCCAGCGCGTCCAGGTCTTTGTCGTCAAGCGTAAGTTGCAGCGTTGTCGGCCTGGCTTCCCGATCATTAAGATTGTAATAGGCCAGCAATCCGTCTAGCGTTTGCCGGGGGGACAACGACACAGCATCAGGTGATGTTGGGCGTGCCGACACCCAAAAATCTTTTTGTTGCTTCCAGTGAATAAAAGGTGGCAGCAGGACTATTGCAAGCGCAGCTAGCCCAATCATCAAGAACGCCAGGAATCGTGTCACCGCGCCTCCGCCGCGCCTACCGGGATTTCGGAGAATGGGGTTTGTTGCGCATATTTCGATCAGACTGCCGGTGGCATTGTTGAAGAAAGGGGTCGTAGCGTAGCAGTTCTGTGTTATTGTGTCATTACGTTTAAATCGCTCGCGATTCGTAAAACGGGGTATTGTTTAGCCCATTTGAGGTTGGAGAGAACGATGTTGAGTGCAAATACTTTCAACTGCTGCGCCTTGTTATTGATTGCCGGATTCGTGTCTGCCTGTGGTTCCGGCGGTGACTCTGCTTTGCCAGTCAATACACAGGAGACCGTTGAAGGGGATTTGCTTTCGAGCGATGGTTTGGCGAATTCAGAGGAGACTGGTGCGGAACCAGGTGCAGTTGATGTCGACCCTGTTCAAACTGGCTCGGTTGATTCTGGCAATGG
>CAYPCS010000094.1:14538-20530 GCA_964409275.1 uncultured Granulosicoccaceae bacterium | reverse complement strand
TTGAGTGGCAGTTGCAACGTGGCCTCAACACCGTGCGAACTGAGCTCGGTATTTTCCGCAAGCGGCCGATTGAACGCTGTACCTCCACCAATCTCGTAGTACAACGAAGGACTTAATGGGTTGATGCCCTGTGCAACGCTCACGTTACTTAGCGCTATCATTAAACTACCTGCGATAAAATGACGCATCGTGTTCCTCAATGAATAATGTCGATGTGTGGCAAATTGATATTGAACAGGTGTTCTGTCCAACTGCCGCTGCTGTCCGGGTCCGGTGCGCAGCGATAGCGTCGCCAAAGATTGAACACATAGCGGTTATCGTCGGCCTTTTTTCCCTCCGTCCATTGCGCAGGTGGTGTTTGCCGCAGCAGCCCGCCGGGTGAAAAAATATTACCCATACTCGGGTTCACCGATGGATCACCGAACAACTGACAGCTTTGCTCTGTCTCTCCCCCTTCACTGTGTATCAGTTGCCAACTGCCACGTTCTCGAAGATCCGGTCTGAGTTCCATCGACTCGGCAGAGCGTGCCTCCTCACCAATGCCCAGATCCTCATGCCGTGCATCGAACATGACAAATTCATCGTCACGGGTTTGAGGTTCTGCGTAGGTGTAGACGTGCGGCTGACCATCGCGGGTGACCACATGCGCTGCTCTGAACGCGGATACCGCAGCCGCTTTAACCGGATCGGGCTGCAACAGATAACCGTTGCGAGGATAGACCGACCCATAGTTATGAATCTCACCGTCGTGATTGCCGGACAATGTGGCAAGCGGCTGGAAATTACCTATCGTTGTTGCATTGCTAAACGGCACATAGGTTTGCGGATAAACAATTTCCGGAATCTTAAAACGCCAGGCAAGCACATTCATACCGCTCAGGTAGTAGGGCACCATCGGTGTCGTGTCTGATGGACACAGGCCTTGCCACGGTTCAAGCCTTGCACCAACACCGCCCGCACCATCGGCTATCCCCTGAACGGATGCGGCAAACGCCTCCATCGTCGCCAGCCCATCAATAGTGTTCTGGATATCCTCAGCAACCCCCGGTGCGAAGGTATCGACCACATCCAATAGCGTCAGATTCGAAAAATAATCGGTGACCTCACGACCGATGTAGTCCGGTAATCCGCTGACATCCATATTCAATACCTGATCAATCACACCTCCCGCGTTGACCGCGGTTGGTTGTGCATTGGGATCGTTCTGTGCGGCATTCCCCACCGATGAGTCCAGTGCGTTAATACCTGCATTAACAATCTGGCTTCCCTGATCCCACGCATCGGTTATCTCCGATGGCAGACTGGTGAGATTACTCGTGGCATTTGATATTGTGTCTCTGGCACGCTGTGGCAAACGTGAAAACAAATCAGCCAGATCTCCAACAAACTGGTTAGTCGCCACATCGACCGGATCGAAGCTAAGTCCACTGAACTGACCGCCGAGACTCCTGATGCCATTGCCTAACTGACCCGCGCTTTGATTAATGGTCGACGGTATACCCGCTATCTGTCTCGGCACTGCAAGCAGTGCGTCTCCCAAATTAATTTCAATCGGAAACTCACCTCTTAACGCACGAGACAACGCGGTATAAAGATTACCCGGATGTCCTATCACCTCGACCTCGTGATACTTTGCATTCGATGCAACCCCCAACTTGTCATCAGGCTCTGAACCCGTGCCTGCCCACCAGTCATAGTTGTCATAACTCACCGGTACCTCAACGCCTGTCAATGCTTCTACCACCGGTTCTGACAAAATATTCTGTACCGGCCCAAAGACGACCATCGACTCAAGTAACGGTGAGGTGCCAAGTCTTGCGTAGCTATTAACAATGAAGTCAGGGTTATAGTTAGACGTAATAGGGCTGCCAATCACCCGGATACTTACACCGGTCAAAAGGCTCGGGGTGAACTTCGCGAACACGGCAAACCCTTCAAAGCTAAGTTGCACACACTCAGGACTGCTGGACTCGAGAAAGACCTCTCCCAAATTCGTGTACTGTGCATGTACGCTGCCAGTCGATGCCGCCAGCAACGTCGATAGCAGTAACGCTTTTTTATTCATCATCCAACGCTCCGAGAAACCGCTCAATTTCCAATCGGCCAGTCAACGTCCTGACCACCGTGCCATCCCTGTCCACCTGGACTGCAGACGGGACTACCGTAATTGCGTATTGCTTTGCTTTCGCTTTAGCGATAAAAGACACCATCACCAGTGCTTGCATTACCGGTGAATTAACCTCACCCTTAATCCGTTCGATAAAATCGCGTTGCGCCTGAGCGTCGACGATATCTCGGCCTTCAGCGTTTAACGGATCGAGAATAATGTTCGGTGCATCCAACACCCAAACGGTGTGTTCTATGTGATGCTTTGGTACAACAAAGCTGTCCGTATAGCGTTTGAATACAATCAGATCCGCCAGTGCAACACACGGTGACAACAACAAAATTAAAACCATTGGCAGGATTTTCACTGACTACTCCTCTCTGTGCGTAAACGTGAATTTCGAATTTTCTCAGCCACCATCACCACCGCATCGTATTCTGCAAACTCCCCTTTCAATCCATGTTCTTTGATCAGGGCAGCTCTTTCTGCCTTCTCATGACCTTCAGTTAACGCGAGCGCGAGGGCGTGTGAGGGCGGTACGTTTCTAATCAGCGATTGCGTTCTTGTGGACAACAGAACCCCTTCCACATACTTACCGGGGTTTTTCACCGCCTGGCGCATCATGTGTTTTTGTTCTTCGGTGAGTTCGCGAAAGTGAGACAGGTTCTCTACCTCCTCGATCGGCATCGCCAACAAGATCCACCACTCGATCATCGAGAGCATCTTTGAGGCAGTCCCACTGATATCCTCAACACTTTGGGTGGCGAGGAATAACCACGCGGACCACTTGCGCCACGTTTTTGTACCTTTAACCAGTACCACCGGCAATAAATCTCTTTCGAGCAACAGATGCGCTTCATCGACAAAAAATAAAGTGTGTCTGCCACTGTACTGCTCACGTTCGATCAGGTTATTCACGGTCTGCATCAGGGAGACCATCGCAACATCCATCGTCGCGCCGTTGCCCTCGCCTGCCGCTTGCGCAAGATCGATCACATTCAAATCCACTTCCGGCCATAAATGTCCTTCGCGTCGATTAAACAAGTGTCCGTTAAGCCCGGTGCAAAACAATTTAAGCGACTGCGATAACTCGGCAACCAATGACGCCTGATGCGCATACTCCGGATCCTTCGATAACAAATTCAATTCTTTCGCTACATCTGACGGGATCACAATGCCGTCTTTGCCATACTCATCAAACACCGTCTGTGCGGCGTTTTTTAACGCCTCGCGTATCGCCAGGCGCTGTCCGCCGGTTAATTTTTTATCCGGCTCAGAGGCAGAAATCATTATCTGCGCGGTCAATTCCATCTCACCGATATAATCTCTTTTGACTTCCTGATCCTCATCAAAGCTTGCCTGTTCCATTTCAAGATCAGTCTCGATATCAACCAACAGCTCCGGCGGTGCGTCGCCACTTTCAATATCAAGCAACTTCATTGCATGAATAAACGGCGGAATGGAGACATCGTTATCAATCGACAGGCGCGTCTTGTGGGTAGTGAGGCCGTACTTTCTGCAGTACTTTTCAAACAGTCCGAAACTGTTCCCGTAGTCGGTGATAAAGACTCGCGGTCGATGCACGGCAAACAGCGTGTCGAGCATATGCACACTGGTGGCCGACTTACCCGCCCCGGTCGGTCCGAACAACATCAGGTGAGCGCTCTTGGTTCTGTCCTTATAATTGAGGGGATCGACCACAAACGGCTCACCGGTTCGATTGAAAAAGAACAACCCCGGATTCTCAGTCCCCCGGCTTCTACCGAATATCGGACTCAATTTAGCGGCATCGGAAGCAAAGTACGGATTGGATTTATTGCGTGCCTTTAAATCAACACTCGCGTTATAAACGCACGGCAGGTTTTTAATATAATTATCGATCGGTGCCGCCTCGGCGGACACCTCGACACTGAGAAGATTGTTTTGACTCAACAGGGTTCTGATGCTGTTGAGCTTCTTTTTTAAATCCGAATCGTCATCGCCGCGAACATAGAGGCACATCTCAAGCGGATAAATTTTATCGCCGCGATTTTGCTTATCCAGCACATCGTCAGCATCCGCTCTCTTGTTTCTCGACTCAGCGGTATCCCCCACTGCCCTGTCGCGCACCACGATAATCCGGTTGGTTATTTCATCCTGCGCGGCAACGGTCATCGAATAACTGATAATGGTGCCTTCCGGCAGCTTATCGAACATCGAGGAACCGTCGTAATCATCCTCACCGGTCAGCTGTCCGGCTCTCGGTTTGCGCGTCAGATTAACCACCTGAAGGGTGGCATGTGGCAGACCATCAAAATATAGAAAGCCCTGTGACGCATCCGCGCGCGGTGGCTTGAGACACAGTAACTCGGACAGATCGGTACCCAGTGGTAAATCATCGTCACCCGGATAGGGGCAGACCTTTCTCAACCCCCCTATTCTTGCCTGTGCAATATCCGGCCGCGGATTAAACCAGAACAACATCCAGTAATAGAATTCCTCGCCACCCATTCTTTTAAAACGAATATCAGCACCGGCGATATTGGATTCAAAGCGACTACGTATCTCTTCAAGTTCTAACTCTGCGTTGTCGCCGCCTCTCTTGCCGTCATAATATCTTCGAAAAAATACCACCCGAATCTTTACCATTCGACCGCGCCACATGGATCGGGTGATCAGATCATCTTCGAAGTAGCCTTCATCTGAACTGACATCGAGTAGATGTTCCTCGTATCGTTTTAACCAGGCCTGGGTGAACTGGCTTTGCAATATGTCGGGTTTAATATAGGCCTTGACCGCGTCGAGATGAGGCGACAGATCCCCCTCACCACTGACATAGATCTGGAATACCCAGGGGTTTGTTTTATGTTCAACAAACGTGTCAGACACCATCCGTTCGATGTCCTCGACCGCTTTTTGCAGGTACGCTTTCGTGCGCCCTTCAGTTGGAACCGGTGCGAGTTCATACATCGCAACCCGGGTAACACCATCGACTAACAACATTTGCTGTGAGTCAGGCAAGTACTCAAGGTAGGGCAACATATCGGTGAAACTCGGGCCACCTTCATAGGCTCTTGCATAGTCATGTTTGATCGGTTTAACCCGACTCAACTTCTCATCCGACTTAACAGTGCTCTTGTTTAATGCCGATCTTTTAACCCCTGCGGTTGTCGGGCTCAAGAGCGCAAACCCCATCATCAGCATTGCCACCGCACTCAGACCGATAAGTACACCCTGCATTAGGCTCAAGGGTCTCTCCTCGCGTTGGCCGAGTACTGCACAACCTCGTGGGGTAGCGCGTACTCATCTTTTGCGTAGAGATTGATCGCAGTGGTGTATCCGGGTATCGGTGCGTTGTCATCGGTGGCCAGATGCGGGTAGACATAAACCAGTATTCGAGGATTGGGGAGTCTGTGAAAAAGCTGATCTATTTCGTTACCCGCCTCGCGTGTGTAATTCTCATAGCGAACGGGCTCAAGCAACTCGCTTTTTAACTGACCCGCATCTAGCGCGTTGGCAGCTCCCCGACGATAGAGTTCAAGTGTCGTCGGCCCCTCTTGTAACCGGTGTGCCATCTGCTGACTTGCACAACTCGCGACAAAGAAAAACAACACCAACACCCACGTGCGCCTAGTCCAGGTGATCGGTAACATGCGATGCCCTCCTGTATCTCACTTTTCTGGAGTTCCTGGAGATGTCGATCCTCAGTTCCTGCTGGATATGGATGTCGATCTTTTGTCCGGCCGGCAGGTAGATGAGATCGGTTGTCGCGTTTTGACGCGCCTCAAGCCAATCCACGGTGGCATCGATACCACCGGCCACAGCCGGCGCTGCGGCATAGCGATCGATGTTTCCCTCAATGAGATTTCTCTCGACTATCGTCCCGTCGGGCAGAGTCGAGGTGGA
>CAYPCS010000094.1:0-14438 GCA_964409275.1 uncultured Granulosicoccaceae bacterium | reverse complement strand
GTATCGTCTACCTCTAGTGGTGTAAGCGTTATCTGTCTTCTGACCGTATTCGGTCTGTTGTTAACGGGTTTAATCGTCGGCAGGTCACGTTTTTTATCGATAAATTCTTTGACGCGATTTCTGTTGTTCTCAAGCGGGCTGAGAAGGGCAGTCGGCATTCCGTCTTTTAACGACGACGTCTCAGGTGTTGTGTTAACCGTCGATGGCAATGTTTGCCCGGAGCGCGCCGCCAGTGAATCATCGAGTGGCTCAATCCAAAATACATCGAGCAGATGATCACCTGGAACAAAAGCCCCGCGGTCGTAGCCGTAGGACAAATCGCGATCGGCCGGATTTAACAGCAGCGTTGGTGGTACCACAATGGATTTACCAGATGGTGCGTTTTTATTTTGTTCATTGCTGACAATGACCTCATCGAGCTTTTTAAGCAGCAACTCCAGACTCGCCTGATGCTTGCCTTCTACGTTCTCTGTAAATTCATTGAGTTTTGATTCATACCGGGCGGCGATCTTCTTGTTTTCAGCGATCGCCTCTTTGCGTTCGAGCTCGAGTACCTCTGCGCGCTGATGACTGGTGACCATCTTTTTTTCAACATTTTCAAGATGACCCCCGATCGCATTAATCGTATCCGAGGTGGTATCGGCGTCAGCGGTTTTAGGCGTTGGCGCACGGGTCATAAAATCCCCGGCACTTTCAACCACAGCAACGCTTGTGTCCTGCGCTTTATGCGATAAGGTAAACATCCCAAAGAGCGCCACCACCACACCCGCTGTAATCACGTATAACGCTTTATTCACTTTTAGCGAAGCCACGCTTCATACTCCTCGTAGGGTTTATCCGAAATCACCACCATCGCCGTGCTATCGCCATAGCTGTCTTTTGGCGCTAGTCGGTCCGTCATAAAGCTGCTCGCATCCCAATATTCAGATCCCCTTATTTTTCGGGGATCTATATCGACGTCATACTCAGATCGGTTGCTTAGCAGGAACGCGGTCAGGTACTGGTGACCGTTTTTCCATTGAGCAAGCGGTTGCGCTGTGATGTCACGACCGACAAACATCCGCCTCAGCCGCTTTCCCCGTTCAACCGAAATCGGGTGAACATTGTTAAGGGCGCTCACCAGTCGATCCGGTGCGTATAAGGTTTGAAACGCATAGCGTGCAAGCACGGTTTTACCGTGAAGTTCTCTATCCCCCACGACCTCGGACTCTGTGACGGGAGGCTGTTCTGCAGCTGTCTCAAGCGGGGGCTGTGCAGGATTTTCAAACGCGGCACTATCGGTGATCGGTGTTGCGGGCAGTACGGTCGATTCATCCTGCGATATCTCTGATGCAGGCTTTACGATGACTATCGGTGTGAACACACCATCGGGTCGGGCACTGATTTCAGCGACATAAATTTCTTGCGTATCTTTATCTCGAAACCAGAACCTCTCCTGTTCAAAGGCCTTGAACGATCGCAGATAAACAATCCCCCGGATTGACTCGGCACTGGCAATACCTTGCAGGTTTCTCGGCACACCGACCTGAATCCTCTTGGCCCCGTCAAACTTGATCACTCGATCTTTGCGCACCGGGATAGCAATTTTCAGCGCCTCACCTCGCCAGATCATCACGGTTGAATCCGTCGGCGAGTTAGCCGGTAGGATTTCCTGGCTCTGTACAACGCCAGCCAAAAACAATGACAATAAAAAACCAATAACCTTAAGCATCATGTTTGGCCTTCGCCCCCTCTATCCGACTCTCCTGCATCCCGTCCGGATACCCGTCCAGTGCCAGTCCCCAGGGATTTTTTAACGGGCTGACATTCATACGCACCACCCGTATCGGATAATGCACACCCACACGTTTTGCCTCGACGCCGGCTATGCGTTCAACGATCATCAACCTGACATTGACCAGCCATGATCCGTCATCAAACTGTTGGGTGTTCTCACCAAAGGTCGACAGGTCGTCCAGTTCGAGCGTGTAGCGTGTTCTGTCTCGTAGCTCCCCCGCCTGCGCTTTGGACTCCATGTCGGTGAGCAACCATTCACGATATCGAGGGGTTAAATAGACCTGTGCATCAAAGATGTTTTGTCCATAATCTTTGGTGCCGTTCTCATCCCATCGATTTAACTGTCTGAAGGTACTGATGGCAAAGGACTCAACATTGGCCGCAAAATGTTCATCCGGTCTGACCACCGCACCGTGACGCAGCGACGGCGGAATATTAATCCGTATGTCTTTGGGTGCCTGTTGCCAGCCGTACCACATAGCAACGTTAGCCAACGCTGAGAACGTCAGTACACAAGCCAGCAGTTGTATCTGACCCTTGAGTGCATCCTCACGGCCCGCAAATTTAGACAAGGTGGCTCTCCCTGATGACCTTGGTGGTTCGACCAAGTGCCAGAGGACCATCCACCAAAATATAGTGACTGCCGATAAGCTTTGTTTTAGATAACTTGATGTACACCATCTGCTTATAATGGCCTTCCGGTTTACCCCGCTTAATGCTCTGCATTCGCTTACCGGCAAGGATCGATGTCATCAGTGTGAGTATCAGTACAAAGCCGACCGAGACCATCACATTGCCAAAGACAAAAACCCCGAGCAGTAACAGAATCGGGGTCCACAACAGTAGCGACGTGACAATGACCATGACGAGCTCCGTCGTCGTTAGACCCAAAACCACATTGGCTTCGGATAACACCCCTGCTGCCAGAATTTCACTTGTCTGCGTACTCACCATTGCTCCCCACGCAATCAATAGATCAATGTTCAATAGTCAATTGGATGAATGACAGACCAATAAAAAAGGCGCTCGCAAAGAGCACCTTCATTAATTTTGGTCTATGCGTTTATCGCCTGAGCCGCGGTGTTCGCCTCACCCACAAGCCAGGTGATAAACACAAGAATCACCGCACCGGCAAGAAAAGGGATAAACACCTCTCCCCACTCTGCTCTGCCGCGACGGGCATCGTTAAACTTGCTGATCACAGCGTAGGCAATGTATAAAAACGCGACAACGGATATCAGGCCGATCACCAGTACAACGCCATCGACAATGACCGTACTGACGGTCGTCAATGCCTGGGACGCCGCAGCGTTGGCCCCATCGCCAAGCAATAATGAAATAGCTATAACACCGAGAAGTGTCAGGAAATTAGATCGAAAGAGGGTCATCGGATGCATCCATAAAACAAACATTAGATCCTGTGTGTCCATGACCCATCGCTGCGTTCAAAACGCACTCTGCACATAACGCGCAGATCGAAACTAAAGATGGATCACCCGGACGTGAGGGCCGAACTTAATGGGCCGCATACACAGAGGCTAACGCTGTCACCCGAACCGACGGGGATGCATAATGCCTTAACAGGGCGAGCTCACTAATGACTAGTGAGTGCATTTATAATCACACAGACAAACTACCTCGTCAAATGCAATTACGTTTTAAGCGGTGCCGGATAACATAAAAACCAACACCGTACCACTGATCATCACAAGTACCGCAACCCGAATAGTTAGCCACATCACTCTATTCAGAGACATTTCTCCACTGCTCCATTCTGCAACAGCGCTTACCATTAACCAAAGACCCAGTGTCACGATCATCACCGCAATAATTACGCGCAACGGATCATCCAGACTCAGACCATTCGTTGCAGTACTGAATGAGCTTGCCATCGGTGAACCAATACTGATTACTGTGTTCAATAGTTGAGATAACACACGCTATTCCTGTAACAGGCGATACAACTTCTCTTGCTGGTTCGATGCTGCCATATGACGTTCGATTCCCTTGACGACCTCAAGCAGACGGCGGTCCAGCAGGTCATACCTGAACACATAACGCGCGTCCTGTTGATTGATTTCCTTATACTCGCTTATCAGAGAACGCACATACTGTAGTTCATTGATCAGGGTAACTAACTGCCGATGCGCTTTATCTTGTTCATCGGCTCGCACACTTGCGACCAGTAAAGTGCCACCTATCACTATCGCGGTCACCGCTCGTTTCATCGCAGCGCTCACAAGTACTTCTTATATCGATGCACCGTTGCCATCAGCAATGCACCAAACGCTATCGCAAACGGCAGTACCACGTAATTTGGATTCAAGCTAAACGGCCAGGTTAAATACACAGCCCACGATCCCATAAACCCCAGTGGCACCATGTCCATATACAGGTGAAACATGCTCGCACTCTCGTGTCCGCCACCCCACTTTCGCAACTCCCGACTCACAAGCCCCCGGGTTAGCCCAATCACACCGAAGATCAGATAGACCGGCAGTGAAAACACCATCACAAAGACCCGCAGAATAAATACATTGATCGTATTGACCACCGATATCACATACACCGCGCTAGACTCATACGACCGGATCAGCCAGTTTGCACCATAGTGACCAATCGCAGCATTCAGGCTATTAACACTGTCAATGACCCATCGATCTGCATCACGCACAAAGACGTTCCTGCTCGCGTACTCACCGAGGTATTTAATCTCCTGCTTCACCATCGCTGCAGATTTCCCGACTCCCTGCTCCTTCCACCAGGTGCTTACCCCAACTACCTCAATGATCACCGACAGCAACAGCGACACTGCCATCACATAGAGCGTATTGATCAACACGCGCAAGCCTCTGGACAGCAACCTTGAAGATCGACTTCGCGCGACCGGGTGGTCTTTTATCGGCATGCTAAATCGCCCATCAAATCTCCCACCCGCTACCGGGTCGGTAATGCTTTTGCATGTACTCACACATGCCAGACAGACTTTTCGGCAAGGCCTCTTCTTGCTTGCTACGTACCCGAAGCGGTACCTTCATCTTCATAATCTGGCCGCCGTCGAGACTCACAAACGCCTCCCCGATGGGTAGTTTCATAAACATGCTCTCGGTCAGCAGCGGTACTTTTTCTGTTTGCGCCCGGTCCTCATTTCGAGAGGTAAAGACACTGCCGTCGAGCATATCATCGCTGTCACTGGCACTGGTGATGTTCACCATGTTCAGTACGTTCACATCGTCTGTTCTTTGTGTGATAAGTGCTGCTGTCTCGGTTGATCCACATCTAAAGAGGATGTAGTTGTTGATACTGCCCATGGCCTGACGTGCTTTACCGGTACTGCCGAGACCAATTTCAAAGTCCTCCTGGACCTGCGAATAAACCGTTAACCCGACTGAGGCACCACGAATTTTATTGATCGTTGGGATAAATTCATCGCCCAGCATCACATCCATTTCATCCCAGTGTCCCCAGATATTAAACTGTTCGTTTTCTCGGCCCCCAGGGGTATCGGATAAGATCCCGTCCTTATAGATGCGACTACACGTCGATACAAAATCTGCGACAAAACCGGCACCCACCACGGAGGCAATTTCTGCATCAGCCATCGCATCCAGCGCAATATATAAAACCGAACGTCTGCGGATTGCCATCTCCCAATCCAGTATTTTCTTTTTCCCGTCACGCAGTGCCTCTTTACTGGGGCTTAGTATCTGCGCTAATTGTCCTGCGGATAGTTTGTCGATCACAGGCCGGATGGAGGCGGTTATTCGTGAGTAATAGTCACGCGACATCTTCCACACCTCGACCAGATCGGCGTACAACAGATCACCTTCAACAATCTCCGGGTAGTCGTTTTCCAGCATCTGGAAAAGCGCCTGTTCCGACACTGGCTGCTGTCCATAAGGCAGCCTGCCGCCTTTTCGATCCATCAACTTTTGCAGCGTCCGGGTACTAAGCGCATGGTCCTCTTTCCACTCATCACCACAATGATCATTAAGCAGTTTTTCTGCATACTCCACATACAACATCGAGAAGTCACCGATGTACTTCCTGATTTCCATGATGTTGATCGGGCGGTTCAGGGCTTCACAGGCACGCGTGATCAGTGCGAGATACCGCCATCCGAATGACTTGAACACCGCACTTTGACCGTCCCCACTGACATGCGAGGTCAGCCTGCCCGCCACCTCAGTCATTCGCGAATAATTACCTGCGATGTTGTACATCGCCGATATCTCGGGGAACCCAATATGAAAAACAATTAAATCATCCTCTCGTCCAGCCGCTTTGCATTCGGTATAACAAGTGCCTAACAGGGAGTGCGAACCTTTGGGATCCATCACGATGACGACATCTCTGCTCGCACGCCGTATGTCCTGCGCGACATACAGTTCCATGGCCTCGGTCTTGCCGGCACCACTGGCCCCGGAAACGTAGGTATGCATGCGTCTGTTTTTTGTTTTTAGATAGACCGGTCGCTTATGAACCTCTACCCCATGCAGCGCACTACTTCCATCCAGTGGACTTTTAGGTGGCCAGGGATTTAACAAACGGTGGCTTTTAGTAAACCTCGTCAGAAGATTCACCACCGGTATGTGCTCAATACGCTTTTCTAAATCTCTGACTTTGTCATGCTCCCCAAGATGCAGATAATCTTCATAGCGGGTCGCCTGGGTATCGTGATAACGCTGGGTGTGTCGCTGTTTCCATTCAAATCCCTCACCTAAATACAACTGATCATCAAGTACCGGTATGTCAGATGTTTTCAGTGAGAGGACGCTACTGCGGCTCATCCCTCGTCTGTAACGCACTATCTTGTAGCCAGACCAAAAGTCGATCAAGCTGACCGGTATCAACACAGAGGCCGCACCAATCGCTACCGTCTGTGGCATATACAATGCCTCAGGGGCTAACAACATGCACAGGGTACAGATAAGTGTTACGAATCCTGCGAATAGCTCGACCGGCGGTCGCAGCAGTACTTCAATCGGGTACTTATCACTCACTGCCTTACTCTCCCGACAGAGCGGTCAATCAGTAGCGGATAAAACCCGCCAAACTCCATAAAGTGTTCTGTCACAGACAGTGGAAACAAGGGGATGGCGGTATAGGTTTTAAGCACCTCGACCTGTTCTTTCGATACCGCGTTAACCACCAGCCCGACACAACCGATCGACAATAGATACTCATTGTTGAGCTCAAGCCACCTGGCTGAAATCTCATCCACACCAACAATCGCCACCGACGCTAAGGGCTGATAATCCAATTTAGCATCAAGCTCTATGATCGCAGGTTGCATCGAAGGGGTGACAATCGGATACTTCTGGCTAGGCAGCTCCCAGGGTTCGGCTGCCAATCCATTCGCGCAAACCAACCAACTCGCGACAAAAACAATCGCTACATAATTTTCTCCAGCCACTTTTTTACCCTCCCCACATATCGTCTGGCACGCTCCGGGTGTGAAGAATGATAAGCGCCAACGGCACACCACCAATCCCCCTGACACACTTTCCTGTTCTCAAGCAATATAATCGCCGCGGTATTGAGATTGTCCACCGGCTGCACCATATCCACGACCTGGTGAAACCGACGATGGTGGTAGCGTAGATTTATCTGCATCGCACCCACATCGATACTTCGACGTCCGTTGAACAACGCTTTTGAAAAATCATCCAGCAACTCCTCCTTTGAATCGTAGAACCTGCCCGATCCTGCAATATTCAACGTCCAAGGCCACGGTTCTATTTTCTCTTTTTTAGACCAATAACTTTCCGTTAACCCGATCGCCAGTAGCAACTTTGCGGGCACACCATGCAGCTCACCAACGTTTTTATACCTCATCGGTAACTCGATACTAAAAGCACAGGGACTGATACAAAGAAGCAGAACAGCAGGCTTAATGAATCTGCGGTACATCATCACCTGCCCTTACTCCAGTCCAGTACTCATTATCAACGTGGAGGTTAATCGAGCCTTGCAGTAACTCCGCTTTCGTTATCGAGTGTTCACGGGCCCAGTCAAATACCTTGTCGGAATCTGAATCTGTCGTACCGATGAAAATGATGTTCAGTTCTCCGATCACCCCCGACACATTCTCACTGTGTAATTTTTTAAATCGCTCACTACAGTCATCGCCACATTCAAACGACACGAAATAATTGACCACCCGACTGCTGCGACCTAATTTGTCCAGCATGCTGGCAGCTCGCCTTTCTTTGCGATCATTAAACAGGGACTTCCCCACATCGCCTTTTGTCAGCGTAAAGCCATGTTCAGCAAGCTCCCGCACCAACGCAGGCGAGTTTTCAGTCGCATCGAGAGTCAGATCTGTCTCGCGTGCAACGCGTGCGACCGTTAAAGCCCACACATTAGAGCGCACAACATTGTCACTGTGCGCTGCAACAAAACGCCTCGCATACTCGTCGCGCTCATCAGTGGTCTCTGCATACTTACCGAGCAATTCAAGACCGGATATATTTTCAACCGAAAACGGTGCGTCAATCACACGTAGATAGTTAAGTCGCTCTTTTTCATCATCGGTGAATTCATAGTATTCAGCCTCTACAGAGGCTTGTGTTTCCACAAGTCGATCGAATCTAATGCGGTCGCGATCCAAAACGTCTTGTGCCTGTACCACAGTGGACATCACCATCAAAACCATCAACCTAATCAGTACAAGCATTTTGCACCGTCACCGAGCATGACTATGTGATAGCCAGTGTCAGTATCTCTTTTGAAAAATGTATTTTTCTTTCGGTTAATACCTTCAATAACAATATCGTCGGTACACACCTCGATGGCTTCATTACGCAAAACTTCATGACCGAGGGTATCCATCAAGTCGCTTGCCTCCATCACATGCTTGATCGTTCTCACCCGATGGTCCACAGAAACCATCAGGCCCTCCCCGCCCAAAAGCTCCAGCGCTTCACTGGTGGTCAGTCCGTCCACCGATCGATGGACCACAGGTAATTGTCTGGAATAAGTGAGAGAGACCCTGGGGTCAACCACTTGCAGTTCATAACCGATATAGGCAGCGACCACCTTCACCGCATCACCCACCCGGGTGGTTGGTGGGAAATGCCAGTCGATTAAGCTCTCAAACGGATCGTAGTCAGAGGTGCTCGCCTTTCGCTGTGAAGTAAACTCCCCTGTAGACTTCGGGGCCGATATGTAGAATCCACCCGCCTTTGTCGGGTCTATTATCTGCTCGGCTGAGGTGTTGCTTTGCCACCGGTCAGTTCGTGATGACAGCGGCAGTTCTGCGAACAACTGCTGTGACGATTGTATTGAGTTACTCTTCTGCGCCTGGAAGGTAGAGAACATACCGACTTCTACAATCGGTTCATTAAATACCGTGTCGACTTGAGCGACAGTCGAAGCACGGCGGCTTATGCCGTGCTCTTGCCACGAGACCTCCACCCCACCCTCCTTATAAACAACACTTGCCAGCACACGTTCCTCGCGGCTGTCTTTCTGTGGGAAATCCATATAACGCCCATTGCTGAGGTTCAGCCAGGCCTTCGATTGTGTTTGCGCAGACACGGTCTCCCCACGCTTGGGGACCGGGGCTGTCGTTCCGTAAAGTCCAGCTGATCCGTCTTCATGACGGGTGCGCAGCACAGCCTCGTACATTCTTCTCGCAAACTCTAAGTTCGCAACAGTCGGCATCGTCAACGTGGAGCCAGAAACTATCTGGTTTGGATCACCCTTCTTAAACGACTTTTTATTGATCAGATACAGTGCTGTTGCCAGGTGCACTGCATCCATGTGATCGATACAGTGATGCCTCGACACTGATGAGATCGTATCTCCACTTTTTACCTGGATCTCTTTTGTTTTAAAGGGTACATGGTTCGGATCAGTACCAATAATATCGACGAGCTTTGAGTAGTACTGCTCGAACACCTTCGAACCGATCAGGTCCTGTTCGATTGAGTAGTCAGCGATCAAACGACTATTCGAATCGACCGCGTGACTGGTGCCAATGAACAGAGAGACAAATAATAATGCCCTACAAATTAATTTGAACATTGCACATTCCATCACCCCGTGTTACCGAGTTTGTTTTATGTTTTTCGAATAGATCGGATTGAAGGTCAGCTTCGTCTGTACCGCCTTGAGCATAATTTCATAGGCTTCATCGCCCTTGCGCAAGTACCTCAATCGCTGACGCAGGCCGGGTTTTCTTGGCAAGTTATTACTTTCGACAACCTCATCAAAGGTATTGATAAAACTCAGCGGACCGGCATTACTAAAACGTTCAAAATCAGGATCACCAACCCGGCCTTTCAGAACGTCAGACAGGTAGTTAATCTGGCTTTCTTTAAAATAGGGTTTCGCGGCATTGATCCCTTCAACAATTAAATCCAGCAACGATAAAAACTCAACCGTGCCGATCTTGCTTCTGATTATTCCCTGCAGCTGGGAGTCGATATGTACGCTGTTTTCACGCGCTCGGGACAATAGGTGCTTAAGAAAGGTGGGAATATCTTCCTTGCAGGTAAGCGCCAGAAGCTGACCCAAATCATTTTCGTCAAACGCTTCGCAAAGCGCTCGTATTTCATGATCATCGAATTTACTGGTGACCGAACCACAGCCTTCGTTCAAGCAAGCAAGATAGCGACTGGTCACTCTGTTCAGCACTTCACTCGGTCCGCTGTTGTGTCGAACCACTTCCTTGAGCACACGTGCTTCGTGATCAACGGAAAAACGAATCTTTCTGGTACGATCGGACATGGGAATTATCGGTAATCCCTTTCAGACGATTCGCGACGTTCTCGTTCTATGCGATCCGCCTCTTCTCGTCTGATCCTTTCACTTTCCTGGTGCAACCGTTCCTCTTCCCGGTCACGCTGCTCATCCCTTTCTCGGAGGCGAACATCCTGATCCTTTTCTGTTTCTCGATCTATCGACGCAGGCTTTTTATTAAAAAGGCGTTGTACCCAGCTCACGTGTCGTACTCCCAATCAGGGCTATCACACCCTTAATAGTCAGTTTCAATCAATCAGTTTAGGCACGCCGCTACTTCACGTGATCGCACCGCTAAATAGTAGTAACCGCACAATTAGGGAATTGTTTCCACACAACTTGTTTTATTTAAGTATTTTGTATCTCCTGTGACAGCTGCTCATCGGGGATATTTATAAACGCTGCGTGTTGTCAGGCAAGGCAACCCTGCGGGCTTCGCAAGCTCCGGCCTTGTCAACAACAACACTGGCGCGTTTGCAAGGGTAACTCGAGCAGCCAAAACAAGGACATACCAATGCAAACACATTTCATTAAACAACTCGAAAAACAAAGCCTTAAAAGGTGCACTTGTAACGATCTATTCACTCGGTATGAAACCGATGAGTTCGGCGAGAAATATTCCTATACGGTTTGTCGCAGCTGTAGCAAGAGAATAAGCACAATCAGTTATTCAGCAAACGAAACATTGATCAATCAGGAAGATAACCCTCAAGACAATTGCAACGCTAATGATTATTATTCGAATTACAGTCGACCGAGGGTAAAAAGGAAATATTACAAAACCAGGAAACGTGAATCTCACTATTTAACACCCAGAGCCACCCATATAGAGTTTCTGGGCAATTTCAGCGACGAGGTGAAAGCACTTGTGTCCCGCCACAAAGACAAGTTAACCATTGACGTCACCATATCAATCCGGGATTTCTATAACATCGTGGGTCCCGTTTAACGAACTAAGAGGAAATTCAACATGCGTTCTATGTCTAAAACACAGCTTATTGCGACTGCCGGTGCCGATCCGGAGATAAGAATGACGACAACAAACAAGGTGATGGCTCAGCTCAGTGTTGCGACCAATGAAACCTATACAGACAAAGACACCCAGGAAAAGAAGGAAATCACCGAATGGCATCGTATTGTATTTTTTGGCAAGCTCGCAGAAATCGTCCGCGACTATGTACACAAAGGACAACTCCTCTACATTGAAGGGAGCAACAAAACCCGATCCTATGAGATAGATGGGGAATTAAAACGTCGTTATATCACCGAGGTGGTCGCAAAAGAAATGCGGATTCTGTCTCCGAAGGGTACGAAGAAATCCGCTAAGATCGAGCTCGACGCACCCGTTGATTTAGACGCCCCGCCTTTCTAGGCATCACTGCTTAGAAAAGAAAAAGGGCCGGTAAAGGCCCTTAATCCAGACTAGTTACGTCTTGGCTTTTGCTTTAGCAACAAACTCAAAAGCCACCAGATTGCCCGAAAGCGGCCTGGCATTAAGCTTAAAAGAAACGCCAAAAGGCCCCTCTTTATCGCTTTTATCGAAAACCCAGCCGACACCAATTTCGTGGTATACATTGCCACCGTCCCCATCAACACTGGTGTCGAAAAGAACGTAGTCCGGCGATGTGCCTGAACTGATTTTCAATTTTCCTTCGAAGCTGTCGTTACCATAGGCGACGACTTCTTCTCCTAAAGGCAGAGTGTTTAAACGTATGTTTAAACCTTCCGTCTTTTTGGTGGTGAAGTACCAGCTAACACCATGTTGAACATAGCTCTGGTCTTTACTTTCTTTGGCACCACGAACACTCACGAGATTGAAGTCAGGTGAAGTCTTGGCGTTTGTGTTGACACTTTCTGCGGTTCTAGACATTGATAATATTCCTGTAAAAGAAACGGACCAATGCCCCGATATGGGCAAAGGCCCATATGGGTTTGTAGAACATGAACGACCCGAAGATTCGGGGTCCGCTATAAAAATCTCGTTCGTAGTGAAGCGCGGATCTGGGTGAAGTCTAAACCTTACACAGCAAACTCATCGACTACAAGGGTCGTTTGTATACGCTGTTATAGTCACGACGACTACGCAATTCCAATTCGTGTGAACAATTAACTGCGTGACAAAGAACTAAAACAATATAAAACAGCAGTATTAACCGTTGTTTTTACCCCAGGTAGTTAGCGACGATTTGAATTCTAAAGTGACCCAGTTCAAGACTTAATATCTCTCTGGCGGCTCGATCGATACACTTATCAAATTCATTCAAGTGCCGGGGATTCAATCCCCCTTTGGCTGGTGGTAGAAAACCTTCAGACTCAGTCCCTGTATTTCGGGTAGTAATCTCTTTGCTCAACTCGGTATAGCGTCTTTGTGCATACGCATGTCTGGCTCCGTGGGTTTTACCCAACCCTACACTTCCCATTTCCCTGACATAGACATTCAATTGATTAATGTATTTCAACTGATTCGGGATCAGAGACCCCGTTCCAATTTCGGATCGAATCGCATTTAAGAGATCTCTTTGTGACTGATGGACAACGGGTATATCGCGCCCCCTGCCCCCCTTACACCAGGAGGGTTTGAGAGATATATGTTCACCTTTATCTGCATAGCCTACAGAAAATTTAATCGCCTCCTCGCGTCTTAAACCAAACTCTCTCTGCAGGCAAGCAGAATAGTAGGCGTGTCGGTCTGAAATTCTACCGAGCTGTTGTTTGGTGAATTCAATCGATTTATCAACGCCGACAAATGACCGGTTCTCGATACCGTAGTCGGAGTTTTTTGCTTTTATCAGTCCAGGGTTTCCGATCTTTTCAGCTAACCATCTTAAAGCGGTCATTCGATTTTTGATGGTACCCACGGCAATGGGTTTACCAGTCTTTTCAGAACTATCCCATTTCTTAAGGAGTGCATAGATGTGCTTTGGCTTTAGATTTTGCGGATGCCTGATTCGTTTAAAACCTAGCCCATGTAGATCGTTTGCAGCCTGTTGCAACATATCGTGTCGGTTGCTTTTAGTGGCCATGGATCCATCGGAATTACGTAGACAAATACTGTGAATGTGATAATTCAAATCTCTCATTGATCGCCTCATGTTCGTGCATTTTAAGAAACGACCTGGTTTTTTATGTATGTGTGTCGCACCATTTAGAGATCCAATGGTTAGTTTTTATCAGCAGTCCTGATTTGGAGGTCAGAAATTCCGCCGAGGCGGATAAGCTGATTAGTACGACAATGGCTGAGAACAGCCGGTAACGGGTTTGATCTGTAAGATCGCTTTCCCGCACACTCAGTACACATTACATAGGCTAACTCCTTAGTTTCAAAGTAAAGAAATAGGAATCAGGCAACCCATACGGGTCGACTAATTCCCGCATGGGTAAACCACCATTTAACAAGGTAGTTTAGGTCGTTGCACCGGGACGGTGCGTAATCACGAATTCCCACAAACAGTGGATTGATAAGACAATTGGCGCGTTCGCGTTAATTATATCTTGATGACTCATCACTAAACCGGGCGGTCTAATGCTGCCTGCGTTGAGCCTTAATGCAAGCAGTCGTGAAGCAGCTATAGACTACTGTCACGTCAACATCATTGTCAACCGCGCACCCGTAGGATGCATTATTACGTAGGCTCCGCCATACGTCACTATGCCGATCACGCAGAGTGACGTATGGCATCAGGTTCATCGTTTTGGTGATCTTCATAAACGACTGCGCGTGTTATCGCATCCAAATCACTTTTGAGCAAAGTGAGTGACCCGTCGGTCACTCACTGAGCTGCAACGCATTTGGTGACTTCTACCCTGGCAGATGCCTTAGACCAAAACCCGACATTGCGGGTTTTAGTCCGGCACCTTTATCGAGCGGTAACACGCGCCTGTCACCGGAATAGGAATTGTCGAATACGAGGTTT
>CAYPCS010000093.1:18756-20869 GCA_964409275.1 uncultured Granulosicoccaceae bacterium | reverse complement strand
AAAATGCTCGCGTAGAACACAGCGATTACTTCGAGGATTAGCTCGCGCTGCTACTTCGAACGCGAATCCCGCAATTTCCCATACGCCCTGGTATTATAGATGACAACGTGGCGTTGAATACATTCAATATGCGCGGGTGGGTATGGTCTCTTCAGAAACAACAAATGACACACAAGATCACCACGCGTGGAATCCGGGGTTGCTGTCAGATATTCCCGATGAACTGTGGCCGCACGTTACCCTGTTTCGGGAAGAGAACGCGTACGTCAGTTACCGGCAAGCCAAAGCACTGGCGGATTTGACCGGACTCGATCTACTGGAGCTGACCGCTTTTCGACCTCATCGTTTGGTGATACACGCGCTGCTCGTTCGGGTAACGGCAGATCTGCATGTGCCTGATGGTCCGAACTATGAGGACCTCGGCCTGAATATCCGAAAGATGGTAGAGCGTATAGATACGCGCTACATGCAAGCGGAAATGGAGCGCATCGAATCTGTATTTCTGGTGGAGAAGGATAAGGCACATCGCTTTATCGTCGAGCAAGTCTCAAAGCAATTCGAACCTCCGGCCTCAGCGGTTGATTCGGTATCAGACATGTCGATGTTCGAAAAGGCGAGCCGATGGTTTGGAAAAAAACCGGTGAAAAGGCGACCTGTCGAGCAAGCGGAGTCTATCGAAGTTCGTGCGATAAACCACTGGACTGTTGCCAGGGAGACTAGCCAGGACACCCTGGAGGATTGTTGCCTCGAAACGCTGACTAAAACCGTAGGTACCATTGTCGGGCGGCGCGGTCGTTTGCCGGTTGATCACGCTATCGTTGCAGAGATTGTCACCAATCAGGTGGCCAACCTTCACGGTGCTCGCATAATCGAAAAGCTGATAGAACCGATTTGGGACAAGGCAATCAGCGTTGAGCAGTATCAATGCCTGCCGGCTCAGGCCAAACCGGTAATTATGAATGTGAAAGGAGCTTCTGCCTCGGGTAAAAGTACAATCAGACCACAGCAGACGTTATTGGCAGAGAAGCTCGGGCTTCTGTGGTCAGATTTTGCCTTAATCAGCCCGGATTACTGGCGTAAATATCTGCTTGTCTACGACGCTCAAGGTGATCACTACAAATACAGTGCAATGCTCACGGGCAGAGAGCTCGAGATCATCGACAAAAAGCTCGACAAACACGTCGCAGGTAAAGCGGCAAAAGGAGTTATGTCGCATCTGTTGATAGACCGCTTTCGGTTTGACAGCTTTGCCGGGGATATCGATACCATGCCTGACAGTAAATTACTGTCGCGATTTGGAGACCGGGTTTATCTGTTTTTTGTCGTTACCCATCCGGCCGAAACAGTGACGAGAGCGTGGTCACGCGGTAAAAAAACCGGTCGCTACAAGGCTGTGGACGATCTGCTTTACCATAACGTTGAAGCGTTTACCGGCATGCCATCGCTGTTTTTATCCTGGGTAAATTCAAAAGGAAAAAAAATCCACTTCGAATTTCTGGACAACGATGTACCCGAAGGCACTTTACCAAGAACCGTAGCGTTTGGCTGGAATAGCAGCATGATCATTCTCGATATTGAATTGCTATTCAACATTGATAAATATCGAAAGGTTAATATCACCGCAACAAACCCGGATGAGATTTTCACTGACGCCAGCCACAATCCGGCTGAGAACACAGGTTTCATTAAAAGTTGCCTTGAGAAAGTAGGCAATTTGCTGTTGGCAGATCATGCAAGCGGGAAAATCTACGCGCGGGTTCAGGAAGGCACTCTAGTATGGTGGGACACGGCACACCTGAAAAACGCGAGCAGCGATGCGCTGGACACCATCCTGTCAACGCTGGGTTACTCCGAAGACGCGACACCCCGGGCAGACAAGTGTCCTCAACCCATAGATATCGATACAGAGAAGAAATTCACCGTCGGACGGTGGAACCAACCGCCTTAACCGTACAAGACTCTTTTGACAACGGGTTTGCGCAAGTGTGAAAGCTGTGCGAGCTGGCAGGTAAACCCGCACAAGGCAGAAACGCAGCAAGCGCTGTTCGCAGGAGATATTTTTTGCGTTTTAGTGCAATTTTTTCGTGAAAATTCTGTCCAATCGGGTACACAA
>CAYPCS010000093.1:14896-18656 GCA_964409275.1 uncultured Granulosicoccaceae bacterium | reverse complement strand
TTTTTGCGTTTTAGTGCAATTTTTTCGTGAAAATTCTGTCCAATCGGGTACACAAAAACCGCAACGCGAGGCAACCCTGTTATGTTCAGATTTTTCTCACTACTATTTATCGCTGTGACGGTCATGCTGCAGCCAATCGCCGCATCGGCACAAAGTGATGCCAAAAGAGCTATCACAAAGGTAGCCGGAGATGTTTACCGATTTCAGAATAACTTCCATTACGCGTTAGTCGTCCTGACCGACGAAGGCATCATTATCACTGATCCGATCAATGACGAAGCAGCTACCTGGTTGAAAGCGGAACTCGGCAAAATGACAGACAAGCCGATCACTCATTTAATTTACAGCCACAGCCACAGTGATCACGCCTCTGGTGGCGCTGTGCTCGCCGAAGGTGCAGAGGTGGTGACGCATAAGAATGCACCGCCCAGAATAGATGGCGTGTCACCAACTGTGCGTTTCGACAAGCAGCACGAAATAGTTTCCGGTTCAAAAACCCTTGAGCTGACATGGCTGGGCAGCGGCCATGGGGAAGATCTTATTGCCGTTGTTGTGAGGCCGGAGAATGTTGCATTTATCACAGACGTAGCATCGCCGAAGCGACTCCCCTGGAGAAATATGGGTGGAGCAAATCTTGACGACTGGATGGATCAAATTCGTGTGGTTGAGTCACTTGACTTTGAAATCTTCGCACCGGCCCATGGCGATATTGGCGTGAAAGCAGATGCCACGGGTGCGCGGGTCTACATGGAGACGCTAAAAGAAGAAGTGAAGGAAGGGCTGCAGGCCGGTAAATCGGTAGACTCGCTGGTTAATGAGATTGCAATGGCTGACTATAAAGACTGGCAGCAATACGACGCCTGGCGAGCACTCAATATTGAAGGTATGGCGAGCTTTCTGCAGAAAAGCGGTCAGGTAAACTAACGAAGGACCGCAGCGCACGAGGCGTTATGCCTCGTGCTTTTTCGATGCTGTATGCACTGCCTGCATTCATTGCGCCCGAAATTCGTCCCGGAGCTGGCGCTTGTACAATTTACCGGTCGATGAACGAGGCAGCTTTTCGCGAAACTCGATTCTTGCCGGACACTTGATTGACGAAATTCGTGTTCGACAAAACTCGACAAGCTCGTCAGCGAGAGTCGTCGAAGGCATGCATTCCGGCACCAGCTGCACCAGCGCCAGCACTGCTTCTCCAAATTCTTCATCTGGAATACCTATGACGGCTACGTCTATTACCGCCGGGTGCATGATCAGTGTGTTTTCAGTTTCCTGCGGGTAGATGTTGACCCCCCCGGAAATAATCACAAACGATTTACGATCTGTCAGGTACAGGTAGCCATCTTCGTCGAGACGTCCGATATCACCGAGCGTGGTCCAGCCTTGAGCGTTAGTACATTCTGCGGTTTTACGTGGATCGTTGTGGTAGGAGAACTGGTGTCCGTTCTCGAAGTAAACCTCACCTTCCATGCCGACGGGCAGCTCGTTGCCGTGTTCATCACAGATGTGGGGAATACCTAATTTAGCTTTGCCGACCGAACCGGGGCGGGCATTCCATTCAGCGGTTGTTATCGATGTGAAACCATTGTTTTCTGTGCCTGAGTAATACTCGTAAATAATATCTCCCCACCATTCGATCATCTGGTGTTTTACATCAATCGGGCAAGGGGCGGCTGCATGCACCGCCATTCGCATTGAGGAAAGATCGTATTTTTGTCGATCGGCCCGGGCAAGTTTAAGCAGCCTGACGAACATGGTTGGAACCCACTGGCTGTGAGTAATGCGGCAAGATTCGATTAACCGTAAAGCGTCATTTGCATCGAACCGCTCCATTATATAAGCGGTACCTCCCATCTTGATGGCAACCATGGAATGTCTGAGCGGTGCTGCGTGGTAAAGCGGCGCCGGACTAAGATAACGGGTGTCGGATGAGTAACTGTAGAGAGTCGCCAGTAACTCAATCAGCATTGTACGCATACCCGGTGGTTGATCAGACAGAGGCCACTTAATGCCTTTTGGTCTGCCGGTGGTGCCAGATGAATAGAGCATGTCCAGACCTTGTGCTTCATCTGCTATTGATGTTACGGGCATCGCAGACACGCGTGCTGTCCAGTCGTGCATCTGTTCCTGTTTTGCGCCAACCAGATAAAAGTCACAGACGTTATTCAGGCTGGTGAACAATGCATTCAGAGTATCGATAAATTTCACCGAGCCTATCAACAGTCGAGCGCCGCAATCCTCCAGAATACTGGCAATTTCATCGTAGGTCAGATGCGTGCTGATGGTGGTGTAATAGACGCCGGCGCGGTCTGCAGCGAAACAGATTTCCAGAAACTCACGACGATTTTCCATTAAAACAGCAATATGATCGCCAGCCGTAATACCCGCGTTACGCAGCAGATGAGCTGCCTGATTCGCTCTGGCTTCCAGTTCGCCAAAAGTGACAGTTTCACCGCTTGCGCACATCACAAAAGCTGGCGAGTCTGCCGCGTAGCATCGCGGCTGGTACGGGCAGTTGTCGATCTGATCAGGCATTAAAATTCGATGACGGTTTTGCCGATATGGCCACCGTTGCGTAACTGTTTAATTTGAAACACGCGCATGTATAGGGACCTATGCTTGTTGTTGTGAAAGTTTGATTGCCCGGTCTCGCAGCAGACCGGTTGCACCATCAGTCAGACCTGCCATTTGCGCGGCCGCCAAATGACGCGTGAAGCAGTATTGCGGGCGCAATCCCTCCGCACCCATCGCATGCAGCAACCGAGGTAACTGATGTTGACAGGTGTCGACACTTTTAACTTTGGCATTGATGGCGGCTAGCTGTGCATCGCCACCCTGGTCTACCAGGATACAGGCACCTGCCTCTATGGCACGGGACGTGGCCAGTTCGGACTCTGCTTCTGTCACAACGCGCAGCCAGCTCTCATGTTCCGATAACGGTTTTCCAAAGCTGTACCGACTCTCGCCGTAGCGACGAACCTGCTGTATAGCTGCCTGTAACATGGCGTTGCACATAGATGCGACGTATACGCGCGCGCCGTTAATTTCATTCAGTATGGATTTAAATGCCGTTCCCGGTGGCAATAGCAGATTGTTATCATTGGTCTCTACGTTGTCCAGTTGAAAGCCGCCGGTGGCTATGCTGGTCTGCGAGAATCCGGCATCAATGGGATAGCGTTTGACACCAGGTGAGGTAAGGTTGATCAAAAACGCAGCGATGCCATCGCTGTTGCCGTGTGAGCCGGTTTGTGCAAAGACGATGGCAAGGCCTGCATGGCGGCCATTTACAATCCATGTTTTTTCGCCGCTGAGAACCCATCCGCCGGATGCTTTGCGGGCGCGTGTCTTTATGGCCGCAAAATCGCTGCCCGTGTCCGGTTCAGTCAAGGCAGTGCATGCCTTTGTAGTTCCGTTCAGGAGTCCGGGCAGGTATTTATCACGCAGCGTATCCGCTGCACTCAGGCAGAGGCGCACAGCGACATTATGGGTATTGACAATAGACATGGCGAAACCAAAATCAGCCATAGCCATTTGCGCACAGGCGTCCGCCTTCACCTTAAAGCCGAAACCTGATCCGCTATGCCGCACTGGTACTTCCATGCCTGTTAATCCAAGGGCGGATGCGGTGTGATACAGGCTGTCGTCCGGGCTTTGCCCCAGTGACCACTCTGTTGCAGCCGGCTCAATGTCAGTGCTCGTGAAGGCTGCAACATCGGCAATGAATGTGCTTTCGTCAGTCATTGTCGTTTTATCACTGCCGCAT
>CAYPCS010000093.1:0-14796 GCA_964409275.1 uncultured Granulosicoccaceae bacterium | reverse complement strand
TCCAGTACTTCGCGTGTCATGTTGCTTGGGAAAAAACCCGGTGCCACCGCATTAACCGTTATGCAGCGAGGTCCCAGTTCAACCGCCAGTGCCCTCGTCAGGTGGTGCACGGCAGCTTTACTGGCGGCGTAGGCAAAAGTACCCGTTTTAGCAACGGTAGAAATGTGCAAGCCATCCATTGATCCAATATTGATGACGCGCGAAGGATCATCCGGGGAGGCGGATTGCGCAAGCATCGATGTGAGATCCCGCGTGAGAGCAAACACTGACGTTACATTGATCTTCATCAATTTATCAAAGCCGGATTCGGGATAGGCCTTGTAGCTTTCACCCCAGGCGGCGCCGGCGTTATTTACCAGTATATCGAGCTGCGTTTCCCGCGATTTTATTTCAGCATAAAGTGACTGTCGGCTGTCCTCGTCGCTGACGTCCGCTGGAATGGCAATACATTCGCCAAAGGCGCTCAGGGCTTTGGCGGTTTCTTCACAGGGGGCAGACTTGCGGGCTGTTATGTATACCTTTGCGCCAGCTTGCAGCAAGCCCTGGCTAATCATGCGGCCTATACCGCGCGAGCCACCGGTGACCAGCGCAACCTTGTTCTTCACATTAAACAAATGATCGATATCGAGTGTTGCTGGTGGCATATCACAATTCCGGCAGCAGAGGCTGTAGTCGGGTTTATAGTGCGGAACGACAGTACCATGAAGTGCCGGTCCGTCGATGAATGCGGCTGCACTTCATTATGCCATGACCAAACCTGTGCGCGGGCAAGGTTGACCGGCAGGCTGCCGGTAGATCGTGGATATGTGGTGCGCAAAACGTCGTTTTACCTTGGCAAGCCTCGTGTTAAGACCGGCCAATTCCCGTTTTTTCCATTTACCGGGGTTAAACGCGACAGTCGCTTATAAAATGCAGGCGAATGGAAGAAAAAAATGAGAACATAGGCGGCGCAAAATGTTGTGACCACCCTAAAGAGGAATACCAATGAAACCAATGAAATCGCTGGTGTCGCTTGGCATTGCCGCCATTCTGGCCGGAACCGCACATGCGGCAGAGAATCTGACTGCGGAAACCGCATCTCCCGGCGGCTCCATTCACCTTTCCATGTCGCATCTGGCAGAGGTTGCTGCCGAAAAAGGCATCGCCAATATTCAGGTGGCTGACGGGCAAACGCTAACAAATTCGGTTCAGAATGTAGCGGAAGGCAAAACCGACATCGCCGGCACACCGTACATCTTGCCGTTTCTTCTGGCCCAGGGCCGCGGTCCGTATTCTAAACTGGGTGCCGAAAAAGGCGCTGAACTGGCGTCTAACCTGCGCGCCTTGTATCCAGTCACGCTGGGTATATTCGCACTGTACGCCTATGACTCTAAAGGCCTGAAAGGCTGGAGCGATCTCGAAGGCAAAACAATCTACAACGGCCCGCCACGTGGCGCGGCAGTAACCAATGCACGTGCCGTAATCCAGCTCGCTGCCGGGCTAAAAGAAGGGGATGGTTATAAAGGAGTACAGGTTAACTGGGGCCAGGCGGTCAAGACGATCACTGATGGTTCCGCCGATGCGGTCGTGTTACCGATACTCTTTCCGGACAGCCGCATCACCCAGGCGCTGGCGTCAGGTAGCATGACAGTCTGGTCGATACCCAAAGACAAGTGGGATTCGGAGCCGTTCCAGAAATATTTACGTGCACCGGGATCTGCACCGTTTGAACTGGCCGCCTCGGAAGCGACGCTGGGTGAAGCCGGTGTGACACTGGTGACTGATGACGGGACCTTCAGAGGGCTCGCCACCATCGGCGGCGACATCGTTAACAAGAGCATGTCGTTTGATCTGGCAAAGTCGCTGACGGCCGCTCATATCGACACCCTGGACAAGCTGAAAAGCAAAGCGCCGTTCGCCAGACACGCAGGCTACGGCATTGTAGATGCGGTAAAGTCCGGCATGTGTGGGCCTAATCCGCTCAAGTACCATGAGGGCGCCGTCGCCGCCTGGGAAGAAGCGGGCTTCACTATCGACGATTGCGCCAAACCGTAAAAGTTGATTCATCCGGGTAGCACCTGTGATGAAAAACATCGAACGGCCCTGGTCAGACACTCCCCCGGGATTGTGCTGACAGGGCCTTTCTTTTGGCGTAACTGTCTGCCGGCAGTAGATTTTGACCGCTGAGAGAAGCACGCTCGTGCAAAGTCTGCCAATCGATAATTTTCAGTCAGCCTCGCCGGGTTGGTGACAAACGGTTTTTACAGGCTATGGTTTAGAATTGATATTCTCAGGCTGAGGCGCCGGTATTACGATCGAAATTGCGCTTGTTGCCGGGTAACGAGTTTTTAGCCCCGACTTAAGCAAGTGCGCCAGGCTCCTGAAAAAGCACTGGTAAACCCATTGGAACTCCCTTAACCATGTCAAACGAGATACCGGTTCACGTTGAGCGGACTGATGCTGGTGAAAAAATTGTCTATTGGCTGGCACTGGCTCTGGTAATTGTCGGGCTGTTAAACGCCATGCCGGGCATCCCCGGTATCGACGATGCGTTCGAGGGCTTTTTGGGTTTCAGGGATTTCACCATCCGCAAATACCCGTACGAGTATTTCTATCCAATAGCTTTCGCGGTGATGATGATCATCGTTGCACTGAAGCACTCGTTGTGGCGAGAGCTTGCGAACAGCTCGCCGGTGCGACGACGTTTTGGACTGGCCCTCGATGTAGCATTGCTGTTGGCCGCCATTGCTATATCGCTGACCTATATGGTGGAGATAGAGGCGGTTTGTCTGGTGGATCAGATCACCGGCGAGCGTGCAGAGCTGATCGCCAAAAGCCTTGCGGCTGAGATAGAGTTTGCCGAGACTTTCGGTTTGCCGGTGCCGGACTCGGTAGAGGATCCGCAGTGCATTAACACGACCAGCGGATGGCTGGTTGCGATTATCGGGCTGTCGGTAATGGTGTTTCTTGCCTACAACGTAAAAGTATGGGGTCTGCCGTTGGTACTCGTCGCGATCGCAATGGCGAGCTATACCGTCATCACCGTTATGGTCTGGTATTTTCATGGACCCGACGATATCAACAAGTACCTGATGACCAAACTCGGTGGCGAGCCCAGGTTGCTGGCCGACGGGCGGCCGCGTTTGCACGATGCACTGGTGAATAACTCATCGGGACTGCTCGGCCGTTTTATGGACATCATCCTCAACACGGTCTTTCCCTATATTGTGCTTGGCGGTCTGTTTGGTGCTTCGGCCGGTGGGCGATCCCTGATAAAACTGGCTTTTCTGTGGACCCGAAAATTACGTGGTGGCCCGGCACATGCGGCGATTGTTTCGTCCGCTATGTTTGGCACTATTTCCGGCGGGCCTGTCGTTAACGTGTTGTCGACTGGCGTATTGACCATACCCATGATGATCAAGCGCGGGTTTTCGAAAGTATTTGCCGGCGGTATGGAATCGGCGGCGTCCTCGGGTGGCTCGATAATGCCACCGGTGATGGGTGTGGCTGCATTTGTCCTGGCCGCACTCACGGCAATTCCCTATCGCGAAGTAATAATCGCGGCCGCCATACCCGCTATCGCCTATTTTTTCTGCCTGTTTCTGTCAGCCGTGTTCCAGTCCAGAAAACAGGGTATTGAAGCGATTGGTAAAGTTACCGAAGACATGGTTTTGTCGCGCGCTGACAAACTTAATCTGGTGATGATCTTCGGTCCTATCCTGCTTATTCTGTTTCTGTTATTAACACCGAAGGAGGCCATAGGTTGTGGTTTGCTCGGGTCATTGTTTGGCGTACAAACCACGGTCGAAAACGGCATTTGCAGAGCCAGTGATCTACCCTGGTTCTTCGAACTTTTGCAAAACTCGGCCGGGGATGCGGGAAGCGCCGGTTGGTGGGCTGTTATTCTGCTGTGCTTTTTATTGTTTCTCGATAGTGATATGCGCAGGCAACCAAAACGCCTGCTGGATGCGTTGTCAGGGTCTGGCGTGTTAATTTCAACGCTTTACCTGATGTTTCTTGCGGTATCGATTATCGATTTCTGTCTGAACTTTACCGGCCTTTCTGATTTTATTGCGCTGGATGTGCTTGGCTGGCTGCGCTCGCTCGATCTTGGTGGTAGCGGTTCAGGACTTTTCCAGTTTATCGCTCTGCTAACCACCATGGCACTGGCGGTACTGCTAGGTATGGGTATGCCGGCTGTACCGGCGTATATTAATGTCGCCTTGTTGATGGGACCGGTGCTCTCCGGGCTGGGTCTGTCTATCTTTACAGCCCACATGTTTATTTTCTACTTTGCTGTGGCCTCGGCAATTACCCCGCCAGTGGCTATAGCCGCATTTACCGCTGCAACGATCACAAAAGCAGAACCAATGGCAACGGCATTTTCTGCGGTGCGATCAGGTATTGTGATGTTTGTTATTCCATTTGTATTTGCTCTATACCCGGAAATATTATTGATTGAGGCGGCGGTACGTGATCCTTCCGCACTGTCGTCTGCAGCGAAATATTTACCTGGCTATGACGGTCAACTCCATCTTTGGCCGCTGCTCTGGTTACTGTTGCGATTGGCTGCCGCACTCTACCTGCTGGCAAGTGCCCTGGCGGCGTTTGACCGAAAATCGCTATCGGCACTGGAGATCATCGTGCGGTTGCTACTCGCTGCTCTGATAATGTTCAAGCCCGTCGAAATTCATGCGCCCGCCATGCTGGCGGGGGTTGCGCTGCTTGTGTCTCATTTTGTGAAGAACAAAGCGACAATCAAGGTGGCAGCGAGTCAAAATTAGCCAATGAAGTAGTCAGATTGTGAACGAATCAGTGTGTGCTATTAACGCTTGTACTGATGCCTATACTGGAGCAGGAAAAGACTCATGGTGCGAACAATACTCGATGGCGGCATGGGTCGTGAACTCAAGCGCATTGGCGCCCCGTTCAGGCAACCGGAGTGGTCTGCACTCGCATTAATGCAGGCACCGGAACAGGTGCTGGCAGCACACCAGAGTTTTATCGATGCCGGTGCACAGGTTATTACCACCAATAACTATGCTGTGGTGCCTCATCATATAGGTGCTGACCGCTTTGAGCGTGACGGGACGGCCCTTACTGCATTGTCGGGTCAGCTCGCAAGGCGTGCCGCCGACACCACGGCAAACACGAAAGCAGGGTCTGGAAAGATCAAAGTAGGCGGAAGCATACCGCCCCTGAGTGGATCGTATCGGCCGGAATTATATGATGCAGATCTGGCAGCGCTCTGCTATCCACAGATAGTTGCAGCGTTGGACCCTTACATTGATCTCTGGCAAGCCGAAACGATGAGTAGCATCGAAGAGGCACAGGCCGTGGTATCTGCTGTGGCTGATAGCAGCAAGCCACTCTGGCTTGGCTTTAGCCTGATTGATGACCCGTCCCGACCAGTGCCCGCAGTACGTTCCGGTGAATCACTCGAAGCAGCTCTCAAACTGGCCATTGAGGCAAATGCCGATGCACTGCTTTTTAATTGCAGTATGCCTGAAGTGATCGGTCCGGCACTGGCTTTGCTATGTCCACTGCGTGACCGTAGCGCACCAGGCCTCCAGCTGGGCGGATACGCCAATGCGTTTACGGCGCGAACATCCGATGCGGTGGCAAGAGCTGATGTAGCGCAATTGCGAACCGAGGTGACCCCTGCTCACTATGCAGAGATCACTGCTGAATGGGAGCGCAGTGGTGCAAACATTATTGGCGGGTGCTGTGGAATCGGCCCGGAACACATCGCGGCGATTGCCGGGTAGCCGAAATCTCAATACAGGCTTTAGTTCGAGTTGTGATGCGGTATCGATAGAACAGTGGCTTTACTCGACCGCACCGCCACGCAGTACCTCTTGTCCGCCGGGCCATCATGGAACGGTTTAATCTTGGACAGCACCAGTTTCAAATAACTTCACAGTCAGCTGACACCAGACGGCTGTTTAATCTGGGATTGAACTGGTGCTACGGCTTTAATCACGAGGAAGGTGTCGCCTGTTTTCTGCGTGCGCTGGAATTCGATCCGGATTGCGCAATGGCGCACTGGGGTGTCACCTATGCATCGGGGCCGTTCTATAACTTCCCCTGGTGTGACATGTGTGAAGAAGAAGCGAGTAACACGACTCGCGTTTGCTTCGAACACATTGAACTGGCCAGAACTCTGGACAGTGCATGCAGCGATCTTGAGCGCAGACTGATCGGTGCCATGCGGCAGCGTTTCCAGCAACCTTTGGTGGTCTCTCAGGATGAGTTTAATCGCTGGGACAATGACTATGCCAGTGCGATGAGGCAAGTGTGGCTGCATTATAGCGATCATCCCGACGTATCGGCTCTGTTTATCGAAGCACTTATAACCCGAACCCCGTGGAAACTGTGGGATGTTAGAACCGGTCAGCCGGCACGTGGCGCGGATACCCTGGAGGCCTTAAGTGTTTGTGAGCGAGCCCTGGGTTTTGCCGGCAAGAATGACAAGCCGCAACACCCGGCCATTTTGCACTTTCATATACATCTGACAGAGATGTCCAGCGAGCCGGCGCGCGCCATGCAGTCTGCACAGAAGCTGGCCTCACTGTGCCCGGATGCAGGTCATCTTTGTCATATGCCCGGTCATACCTACGTGCTTTGTGGTGAGTATAACCGTGCTCGAATCGTCAGTGAAAAAGCAATTTTTGCCGATGATCGATACCTTGAATATGCCGGACCGCACAACTTCTATACCACTGCTCGCTGCCACAATATCCATTTGATGATGTACACCTGTATGTTGATGGGGCGAAGGGCGCAGGCGACGTCCGCAGCAAAAAAACTGCGTGCGACTCTGTGCCGTGAGGTGCTCGATGTAGATGGTAAACCTTTTCTTGCCATGACCATGGAGGGTTATTATTCCATGCTCATGCACGTTTACGTGCGCTTTGGACAATGGCAAGAGATTATCAGTGAACCGATGCCCGAATGCAGCGAGCTCTATTGTGTATCCACCAGCATGCATCACTATGCAAAAACGATTGCATACGCAACTCTCAAGCAGTTCGAGAAAGCACGCGAACACAGCGCGTTGTTCGCAAAGTCACTATCACTAATACCGGCTGACAGACGCTTTTTTAATAACTCTGCACAATCAATTCTGGGCGTTGCTGAAAAGATGCTCGAAGGCGAATTCCTCTACCACATTGGTGATTATGATCAAGCCTTTATTGCACTGCGTGAAGCGGTAAAGCGTGACGATATTCTAGAGTATTCGGAACCGTGGGCGTGGATGCATCCACCCAGGCATGCACTGGGTGCGTTGCTGCTGGAGCAGGGGGGTTATGACGAAGCCGAATTGGTGTATCGCACCGACCTGGGTTTAAATGACCAGCTGCAACGCTGCGCGCAACATCCGAATAATGTGTGGGCACTGCACGGGCTGGTTGAATGTTTACGGCAACGCAGTGCACAAAGGGAACTGGAAATCTATCAGCCACTGCTGCTGAAGGCGATGGCTCTTACCGATGTGGCTATCAATGCTTCATGTCTTTGTAGAACGCAGGCCGGTTAACACATTAATGCAATGCGGGGTGGTTTAACATTAACCACCCCGCAGAAGCTTCGCCTGTAGCGGACAATATCTCCGTGAGATCAGGGCATTTGAATAATTAACGGTTCGGCACCGCCTACACCGATGTTTAGCTTTGGCATGGCTATTTTGCAATATTCACTGCCTGGGCTTCCGCCTTTGGTTGTACCGCCGGGGCAATTTCCACTGGAGTCGGGTGAGCAAAAGCAGAAGCCGCCACCGGAACTGTTGTTACAGGAAGAGGGGCAGTTCTTTGTTGAAGCGGAAGCCATAGCCGTCACGCCGTTTTTAATTCCTCTTTCTTTCAGAATGGAGAAGATGTGCCTTTGCATTTTTTTAGGCAGCTTTTTCACGCTGATGGAGAATTCTTTGGTTTTTGGTGCTTTCTTGAAATCATCCGCTGCCATAGCGGTTGACGTGAATCCTATGGTGAGTGCAAGCATTATAAATAGTATTCTCATTGTACTGTCTTCTCCGTGAGTAATGAGTTGTATCGTCAGGTTGTCTGTTAACAACCAGTAGTAATACTAGTGAAGAGGACGATGAGGCGGTATCCCGTAAACCTGGGAGATTTGCGGTTGACGGGTGTTAGATTTTGGAGCTTGAATTTGACAGTTGATACAGGACTTTAGCCAAAGACATTGTAGTTTGGCGAGAATGCCGCTGTGTCAGTACAGGTGTTTCAATGAATATTCACCGCCTGGTAGAGTAAACCGTCGTGATACTAACTAAGTACCGTACAAAGGATTGTTGATTTTGCAACACAGCTCAGCTGGAGTTTTTCTGCTCGTGTTTTTTTATGAGTCTTGCCAAACGCTTCAGGTCGGCAGTCGGGTCGGTTGAGTAGGCTCTTATAAATACCTTGATACCGTTTTTTATATATTTACCCAATTGATCAACGTTGCGGTAGCTACCGGGAACATGCAACGCCCTGTTGCGAGGTGCCGACAGTATAAGACCCCAGAAGTCCTCTGCGGCAAGTTCAGCATCTTCAATTTCCAGACGCTTGATTGCAGCCTGCCTGGACATAAAGTCAGCTAAACCCTTTAATACCCGGTCGGGCCCCATCGCCTGATAGGCCTGGCCCATGTCCGGGGCGCGTTGTGCATCGCCAATGACAAGTCTGGCCAGAGCTAAAAACTCCGGACGCATAACGGTTTTCGCGTATATCCATGAAAATTCCCACAACTGTGTGACATGGCATTTTTTACCTGTGTGATCAAAGGCCATGAGCATTTGCTCACGCGGGGCGAGCATCATCTCCCTGAACAAGTCATCTTTACTCGGAAAGTACTGGTACAGGGTAGGTTTGGTAAGTCCCGCTTCGGCGGCTATCGCATCCATAGTAGTTGCAGCATAGCCCTTGCCGGAAAATACAGTCAGTGCGGCATCAAGAGCACTTGTGCGACGTTCGATGCGATTTTGTTCGCGGCGGGAAATCGGGTTTGCTGCTGTTATTGACTGATTCATTCCACCACCCGTTGAATCAGCTCGATCAACGGCGCGTTGTATGCGTTTGGCGCTTCAAGGTTGCAAACGTGACCGGCATTTTGCAAACACTCGTAACGCACATCCGGGTTGGGCGAGGCTTCAAATATGCGTGCTGCCACCTGTTCTATTTCATCCGGCGGTGCCAGTTTATCGGAGTCGCCGGTCATCAACAGTACCGGCATATCGAGTGCTGTAAAGTCGAATTGCTCTGTCGGGTTGGTAAAGCACTTCAATGCATCGGCGTAGGTTTTTGACGGAATTGCACGCATTGAATTGAGTAGTTCATTTTTAACATGATCGGTCATCTGCGGTCCGGCTAGCACATCCACCACAGCAGGAGCAAAGTCGGCCGGTGTCTGCCCTTCGCTCAAGGGCCCTTCACGGCTTTTTCTAAAGGCCTCGCGCTCATCCTGTCCGGCCTCTGACATACCGGTACAACCCCCGGACAGTACCAGCGCTGCAAGACGGCTGGCGTGTCTCATGGCAAAGGAAGTGGCTATCCACGCGCCGTATGAGAGCCCGCACAAAATCAGTTTTTTGGCGCCGAGAGAATCTGCAACACGCAGTATATCGCTGCAATAGTCGTCAACCGTGGACTGCTTTTCACCTAATGCGCTATCACCGTAGCCGCGCAAATCCAGCGCTGCCGCATTGCAACAGGGAGCGACTGCGGAAAGCTGTTCGTCCCAGTTGCTTCTGTTACCTCCTATACCGTGCAGGAACAGACACAAGGTATCTTTTGTGTTGTCCGGGCTTTCGCAAACAGATACAGACAGCGGTGGATTGCTGTCTATGGTGTGAAGGCGCGGAAGGGTGTTGCTGGTTGTCGGGCTGTCATTGTGTATTTGAACTGTTGAGTCTTTAACCAGATTTCTGATAGCCTCAATTGCACTGTCGAATATTGATTTAGTGCCCAGTGCTATCCCGGATGCCCGTGGTTCGGGTGCTGTCAGCCTGGCTGACATTGCCATGGTGCAGTGTGTGTTGCTGTCAGCAGATATCTGCATTCGGGCGTCATAACTTTTCACTCCCTGAATCCCTTCAATATGGGTATAGGCCATCGATCGATCGCTGTCGCTAAACCACGTCAGGCGTTCCCGGTAGACCCCTTCATCTCCTTTGACGGTAAAGCGCCGGATCAGTCGTCCCGAGTCATCGTACTCCGCGGCCATGGTGGCGATTGCGGGATGCCATGCGCCACAAAAATCACGTATCAGTGCCCAGACCTGGTCGGCAGTGGCGGCTATCTGGCCAGAGCTGTGCACATCGAGCTGAGGCAATGTAGCTACTCTTTTTTCACTGGCGGAGTTGAAGGGCCGCGCCAGAGCGAAGTACGGGCACCGAACTCGTCACCGGGTGCGTTATCGAGCTCATCCAGATCATAAAGCGTTAATACCGATAGATAGTCTTCCATGATTTCCGATGTGTATGGCAACATCAGCGCGCCACAGCGACTGTCACGATAGATTCTCTCCAGTGGCAGTGACTTCAGCATTGCCTGTCCGCCACACGTTCTTATGGCGTGCGCTGCAATTTCCTGCGCGGCTTCCATTACATTGTATTGCGCAGCGTACAGACGCAGCACTTCAGCTTGTGAGGGGAAGCCTTTGGCCTCCATAAAGGCCTGCCACCACAGTGCGCGAACCGGTGCCAGCCGCGCATACATCTTTGAAACTGCCAGACGTTTGGTGGTGAACATTCGCCGGTCAGCGGGAGGCTGGCCTGGAACCTCGCCGCGAAGGTAGGCAACGGTAAAATCGTAGGCCGATTGCGCAACCCCCATGTAGGTCGGTGAAAGCGTGGCCATCACATGCGGGAAGTGCGGTAGTGTATCAATGAAGATACCCGGTGGCATCATCAGGTCTTCTTCTGCCACGAACACATCATTTAAGACAAGATCGCGTGAGTTGGTGCCGCGCATGCCAAGCGGGTCCCAGTCACCTTTTACCGTTAGCCCTGGTGTGTCTTTATGCACGACGAAGATCATTGTATCTTCGTGCCTCGGGTCTATACCTTCGAAGCGTTCTGTGCAAACTATTGAGTAGTAGTCGCAATAGCCTGCAAGGGAGGCGAACTTTTTAAATCCGCTAATCTTCCAGCCACCATCCACTTTGTAGCATTCAGTTTGCGCCGGTCTGGATGTCCAGTTTTGACCGGCTTCGGAAATGGGTTGTGAATAGATGCCTTGCTCTTTTACCGCCCGTTTGAACTGTTGTTCACGCAAGGGTGCAAACGCGGCGCGGTCGCTGTCCGTCAGGTGCGGCATTTCATACATAAACCGTGACCACATCATTGACGAGTTATGCATATTGAAGGTCAGAGCGGTAGCGCCGCAATATTTTGCGATCTCGGCACCCACCATGGCGTATTCGCCGAGCGTGAAACCGTTGCCGCCAAACTCTTCAGGCACTGTTAGCGTCATCAAGTTTTCTGACGCCAGATCCTTGTAGTTTTCAACCGGGAAGCTGGCGGCCTCATCAATGGCGAATGCTCGCTCTGCAAAGGCGGGTCCCAGTTCATTGATCCGCTCCAGAACACTCAGAACTTCGGGCCGAACCTGCGCAAGATTGTAGTAGTCACCGGGGGTGCTCATAGTACGAGGTCTCCTTGCAGCACGCCTTCTTTAACCACGATCTTGTTGTCCAGGGTGATTGTGCAGTTGCGCATTGGCAGGTCAAAGTGTCCTTCGGTAAAGCGATCGGCATACTGGTTGGCACCGGTAGACCAGAGGAAGTTGCCCGCCCAGGCGCGAAACTCTACGGCCTGCATATCCCGTTTGTCATACAGGGCACCGCTTACCCAGCGTGCGCGTGGATTCATGCCCCAGCCGACATGACTGAACCCGTAGGCTTTCGGGTCTTCCCACGCCGCCATGTAGTCGCGAAAATGTTCTGCGTCTAAGCCATTGCCTTTGATCTCGGTGACAAAATCATTTTCGACAGTGAAGTCTATTTGGCTACTTAAATAGGTTTTGAAGGTCAGGTTCATATCGCCGACGTCCATCACAATGCGACCGTTAACACAGTTGTTACCTGGAAAGGCCAGACACAGACCGCCTGGCCAGTGCGCCACGTGTCCAGGCGTCGTACCAAAGCCCGCAGTGCCCCCGCACGGGGCGTCTGTCAGATCGACTGTTAAATCAGTACCGGCTTTTGATGTGACCCGCATTTGCCTGGCGTCATTGATCATCTTAACCCCCAGATCGACTTTGGGGCCGAGTTCGGCAAACGGTTCAGTGCGTTCCAGTATTTCAGGGTGCTCGTTGGTGATGACGAGGATACGTGCGCCGGTCGATTCAATTTCCGGCCATTCAGGCGAGTGAATCATGCCTTCCACGGTGCAATCGACCACAATTTCGCAGTGCTTCATCGCTTCTATTGCGGCGCGATTGTGCTGTATGGCGAGAGAAGTGCCAGTGCCTTTTACCGGTACCGGTGCAGTCTGCGGCGGGGAAGGCATTTTGATCATACAAAAATCTGCGCCCAGATCGTAGAGCGCCAACTCAGCGAGGTGAGCCAGTACCGGTCGCGACTGGGTTTCGTAGATAAGTGCGGCCCGCGTGCCGGTGCCTGTACCGTTAAGGGCAAGCACCCGGCGGAAAGATGCCAGCCATTTGCCTTCGATGCGTTCCTGCAGCATTAAAATTACTTTACTGATGAGTTAAGTAATATTCTCTGACGACGGCAGGCTGTGTCAAGCGTTCCGGAGCGTGATTGATCGCCCGAGGGGAGAACGCACACTACTATTGGTCGTTTTTTTGAAGTAAAAGTACCGGATAAACAGGGCACGAGCCGGTGCATTGAAAACTGGTGAGAGACGATCTCCGATTAGCGAAAGTCGCACCACTGAACCCGGCAAGATCTCCATAACTTCATCGACTGCAGGCTTCGAATTCGTGCACCGGGGTTGTGCTTCCGCACCAATTGAGACCACGTGGTAGATCTTGCGCCGGTCGTCAGCGTCTATAGAGGCGTAGCATCAACGATCGGGTGACGAATGGAGCCGATACCTTCCACGGTGGCTACTATCGTATCACCGGGCCACATCCACTCCTGCGGATCACGACCGGCACCCACGCCGGCGGGTGTGCCGGTGGCGATGATGTCGCCGGGTTCCATCGTCATGCCGGTGGAAATGTCGGCGATAAGTTCGGGTATAGTGAACAGCAGGAATTTAGTGTTCGACCGTTGTTTCTCTTCTCCGTTTTTTGTCAACCACAAATCAAGATTGCTGCCATCAAGTTCATCGGCGGTAACAATGCACGGACCCATTGGCGCAAAACTGTCCTGCCCTTTAGAGAAAATCCATTGGCCGGACCGGCGATTATCGCGGGCCGAAACATCAATCAATACGGTGTAGCCAAAGACATGTTTCATCGCATCTTCGACAGCGATGTGTTTCCCCCCCGATGCCATAATCACGCCGAGTTCCACTTCCCAGTCGAGCTGCTGAGTCATTCCGGAATCGTGGAGTATGGGCTCATTCGGACCAATCACCGCAGTAGGTGGTTTGCTAAACAACACCGGCTTTTGTGGTAGTTCCTTGTCGGTATCCAGGGCGCGGGCGCTTTCCGCTACGTGTTCTGTATAGTTAAGACCGATGCCCCAGATATTTTTGCGTGGGCGGGGAATAGGTGCGCAAAGAATTACTGTTGAGAGTGGTAGCGAGGTGTTAGCCGGTGTTTCGCCTTCGAGCATTTTGGCAAGTGCTGCCAATGCCGGTTTACCGGAATCAATCAGGCCAAGCATGGTATCCGGCATTTCTGTATCGTGTGCATTGCCAAGTGCTTCGACGTCAATAACCAGATCATCAGCGATAACACCGAGACGCGCTTCGGTTTCAACCGTTGCGCGGTAAGTAGCAAGTTTCATTGTTGTTATCCTGAATTTCTATACAACGGGTTGATTGCCATTGTTATCGGCAAAGGCCTGTTCGCGATACAGGCCGAGTGAACGCATGACCGGCAGATCATTGAGGCAAAACAGACAGCAGTCTTCGCTGGCCGATCCGTTAATGTGCTCGTGCCATGCCCAGCTTGGTACACAGAAAATGTCTCGTTCCGCCCAATCGTATCGTTTGCCATTGATGATGGAATAACCTGACCCTTTGGCGACGTGATACAGGTAACTTCCGGTATGTCGATGCGCTTTGGTATGTTCGCCGGCTCGCAACAGTTGCATAGAAGCTCCCATGGTTTGCATCACCGGGCCGTTGGTGGCGGGATTTACATACTCCATCATCACGCCGTCGTAAGGTGAGCCCTCTGTAGCATCAGCGTATTTACGAAGTGACTCATAAGTAGGTTCCCATTCGTATTTATACATCGGACTGTAGCCTTTGGACCACGGCCCGCCGGACGGCGTTAGTCCCGGATTGCCCCAGGTCTTTGTCATATCGTCAACCGGGAAAGCGACCGGTTCACTGAGGTCCGGATGCACTTCAAAAAAGTTTGCCTCGAGCGCATTTACCAGCGGTATGTCCAGGCCATCCTGCCAAATGCAGGTCGACCCGGTTTCCTCGACCGCGTGTTCGTGCCATGTACCATTAGGGGTTAATACAAAATCGTTGCGGCCCAATGTCATTTTGTGCCCGTCGACCACGGTGTAGGCACCTTCACCTTCCATAATGAAACGAATGGCGCTGGCCGAATGTCGGTGTGCGGTTGCTGTTTCACCTGGATTCATTACCTGCAACCCGGCGTAGATCCAGCCGACCGCCGCGTGTACATCCTGCCGGCCCGGGTTATTCATGTATATCACCCGACGACC
>CAYPCS010000092.1:0-21670 GCA_964409275.1 uncultured Granulosicoccaceae bacterium | reverse complement strand
CTGCAGTACCTCCCCTGGGTTTGTTATCATTGATAAACCGCTGTTTTGTACAAGATGCACAGAAACCGGGAGTTGTTTAAATGTCAGATGAGTTTGTCGAAAAAGTCGCTGCCGCTTTCGAGGCCGGTAATTACGCTGATGTAATTCACGAATGGGGTGCCCAGACATCTAATAGCCACGAGTTCAAGGAAAAAGCCTATGCGGAATATCTTCCGCGTGAGAACGACGTCATTGTCACCACATACCCGAAAAGCGGCACCACCTGGATGAAGCAGATTGCGGTGCAAATCGGTTATCTCGGGAATGGTGAATACAAACATATCGACGACGTTGTTCCCTGGCCCGACAAACTGGTGCCGCAGGAAGGGCCGGAATTAAATGACATTACCGGACTTAAAGATTCACCGACTGGTGTTCACGTGATCAAAAGTCATCTTGAGGCCAACTACATCCCCTATGACACCGCGGCTAAAGTAATTTGCGTCGTTCGGGATCCGAAAGATACGCTGGTGTCCGTGGTTCACTTCGAAAACGGCTTTAACAAACTAATGTTTACGCACGAAGTACCGGTCGACGAGTGGGTGAAAGCATTTCAAACCGAACGTTTTATTTACCAGCCATGGGCCATGTTCACCGATAGTTGGTGGCGCCAGCGTAATCGTGACAACGTGCTTGTGATGTTCTATGAGGATATGGTTAAAGATCCGCTCGAAACCGTTAAAACTGTGGCTGAATTTATCGAAGTCGAACTCAACCGGGAGCAGTTGGATAAAGTTTGCGAAAAATGCAGTTTTAGTTACATGAAGGCTAATGACAAAAAATTCGCGCCACCTGCATTCGATACGGGCGGACGCGTTCCGATGGTGCGCAGTGGCAAAAGTGGTAACTCTAAAGAACTGCTATCCAAAGAGGCACAGCATCAGATAAACCAATACTGTATACAAGAGCTTGCGAAGCTGGGATCCAGTTTTCCTTATAATGACAAGTATAGTAGCGATAAATACGGATTATGATGCCGTACTCACTGGCTTGCCGACAGCTCGCCAGGTAGTGCATTGATTATCCGCCGGCACCAGTCGCGATGTTCAGCCCGCTGCCGGGTTTAATGCTGACAGAACCGGTTTGTTTATCCAGCTGAAACGGGCAAGTGTTGCACTGAATTCGCTTGTCGGTTGCCGGTGTATCTTTGAGACGCGGGTCGGGTTCACCGCTTGCAAGTGTCGGTTGATCGTCTGCATCGAAACGTTTTTTCAACAAATCCAGTAGCAAGTCATCAATACCGAGAGGCTCCGCTACCTGGTAGGTCGTACCCGGGAACCGGGCAGCAGCCTGACCGGTTAGACTCGGGATATCCCGGGTCCAGTGTTTACCCCTGGCCAGAAACAGTGGCAATACAACAATATGCCGCGCCCCTCTCTCGACACATGTCGCGTATGAAGCAGCGATATCCGGCATCGCCAGTTCCATGTGCGCCGGTTCAACAATCTGACAATCACTGGCGAAGCGACTGGCGAAGCGCGCCGCTACATCTTTCAAACTGTCATTGGACTGCGCACGCCTGCTACCATGATCACAAATAATGATTCCTGTACTAGCGGGATCGGAATTGGTAAAAGTGTTCATAAAAAGGCCCGTGGATCAAACGAATTGAAGTGTAACAAGGCAACGGCCAGGCGTGAAATCCGGTAGCCAATTCTCGAAGTACAGAGGCTCGATATAGAACCACTACGCCTGCAAAATTGTGCTCTGGCAAGTATTAGAAGCCAGGTTGGTGCTTACAAAACCCGAAAACATCACTTTAAAAGCCCCCTCTCATTCTAATGTGTGCTATTCCATACCAGTTAACGTCATTGTTGCAACACAACCGGCAAAAAGGCATATCACAAATATACCAAACCACGCCATCGTAAATTAGCCGTCACCACGACGTTTAGGTAAAACAAAAAAATGATTTTCAAAAAAGGCTATTTAACGCTCCTTGCAGCATTTCTCTTCACAGCACTCGCACAGCAAGTGAACGCAGGGACTTTTGTACGTATTGGCTTCGACGGCGGTGGCGATGAGATCGAGATACCGGCAGCACTGCGCAGGGAGATCAACGCCGGCAGCGGCTTAAACCTCGAAGTGGGTTACGCCCGCTTAAACAGCAAGAATCAGTCATCCGGCCAATCTACCGAGCTTTCTTTCGGGACGAAATTCACTGAGCGTCTGAGGTCAAACGAATCGATTTTATTTAGCCGCTTAACCTTGAATGCCACACACTTTCTGCACAATGGCCGGTGGAGGTTTGGCGCCGGACTAACCTATCATTTTGGCACCACCCTTTTCGTTGATAATTCGATTGGGACAGAAATAGATTACGACCCGGCTGCAGGATTCACCATTCTGATTGATCGCATGTTTTACGACGGGCTCTATCGGATTGGTCTTAGGGGAACCTCTATAGAATACACGTCTGAGGACTCTATCGAAGTTGATGGTTCGAGCATCGGTTTTTATGCAGGAGCGTACTTTTAAACAGAAAATTCACCAGAATCGCCCTACAGTTTTCAGGAAAAACCTCCGGAAGGTTCACCGATAAATACTTCCGCTTCGGCATCAACAACATTAGCCCAGCACTTGACCACTCGTGTGTCCGCACTGATCGCTTCGACAACCTCATCAGCCTGCAACTTTTGGGTGCCTCGGGCAAAGAAGGGTCTGTTGGGCAGTCCGTATAAAGATTCAGACCACGCATAATCACTGTGCAGTTTCAATGGACCGGTTGTGGGGTTCGCTGATGGCAGTTGATTCAGATCAAGCTGTTTACCAAGATAAACGATGACTCCCGGAGTGAATCTTTTTACCTCAAGCGGGTAGTCAGACAGGTTTTCCATCAAGATCCAGTCATAGACCATAGACTTGCTGATCATTATGTTAATGGAAATTCGCCCGTTGTTGCTGCTATTCCCCTCACTACCAGCAGAGATAACCGTCGACTCGGCCGCTGAGACACCGGGGGACATCAGGGTACTTGTAGCTGTGCCGGCCAGAGCTGTATAGCCGCCAATGCATTTGAGGGCGCGACGTTTTCCGAAATCGACGTTGTTGTGATGCTCAGGTTTAAACAAGGAGCGGGGATATTTCATTTGCTTTCCTGTTGAAAAAACTCACGGCTATTGTAGCACCCGCCTATTGATCAGCATGGCCAGGCGTTGCAGTGTTTTACAGTTCAAGTGAGTCACGGGTGGGTTATTTTGCAACGAACCAAATCGCAGAATGGCGAAATTTGATACGACTTGTTATTGAACTGGATTGTTATTGAACTAGAAAGCTATGGATGTTATGGCCAGCCCGTCAACGATCAGTAGTAGTATTCTATACCGGATTTCTTATCTCTTTTAGGCAGATGCCAGAGCAATAGACTGCAGGACTACTCTCTCACATTTCCGTGCTTTTGTTCATGCAGGATTGCTAACGAGTGGTTGGAAAGCGGCAGTGTAACGGGTTCATTAATCTCGGCAGAGACATCGGCTGCCGAGTAAGTTTCCATCACAGTTCGTGCGTGTTCGGGCGACACCATGACTTCAGTATTCATTAGCACTGCTTCAAGAAAATGAAGTGTCTCGGGGCCCATTTGCCCGGCAAAAGCGTGATCTACCTGTTCGCCCGGCATCGTCGACATTGGGTATTGCGTTCCGTCCTTTACGGTGTTCAGCCAGTTGTCACGACTGGTGTCGTCAAGAATGAGGGCGCCCTCGGTCCCGGTGATTTCAATCCATGTACCACAATAGTTTGGATAGCTTGGTGGCAGATTCCAGCCGCCGCCAACAACAACCAGTGTGCCGTCATCCATAGTTACTGTATTCCACATGCAGTCATAAGATCCATTGAGTTCCTCCATATAACCATACGCACCCTGGGAATAGACGCGTACCGGTTTGGCTGGTGCCAGCAACCAGAACACGAAATCGAGATCATGCGTGCTTTCCATTGCTGCCGGTGAAAGTTTTACCCGGTTGGCGATTTTTTTACCAAGATTGCGCGACAGGTGTCTGCTGACCATTACATTGACTACTTTGCCAAGCTTGCCTTCTGCAATCGACTTCTTTGCATAGGCTATTTTCGGATTAAACCGTTGCGAATAGCCAATGGTAAATTTGACGTTTTTTGTCTTCGCAAGGTTAATTAACTCATTGGCTTCGTCCAGCTCTAGTGCAATGGGCTTTTCGAGTAATACACTTTTACCCGCCTCCATACATGCTTTTGCTATCGGAAAGTGAGTATCTTCCGGTGTAGTCGAGATGTAGACCACTTCAATTGCCGGGTTATTAACAATATCCATGTGATCAAGCGTTGCAGTAGCAGGATTAACGAGTTGCTTTACTTCGGCAAGTCGCACTGGTCGAATCTCACAGATGTGCAGTTTATCCACCAGAGCAGAACGGGAAAGTGTCTCAGCGCGAATTCCGCCACACCAGCCAGTTCCAATCACCGCAACTTCAACCTGTCTCATATCTTACGAATTCCTTCAGAATAATACTCAGCATACCGGACTCGTTTGATTTTCTAAACCATATGTCCCGACCTGTGAACGACCGAATTCAGATTAATCAGTCGGTGGTGTAGCAGCTGCACCGGCTTATCATTAATTCTGATAGATAACATCAAGTTTATTGCTCGGCCTGAGCTTGATCTCGGATACCGCCAGTGGTAAGAGAGACAGTGGTAATGGAAAGGCACCGGTAACCAGAGGATTTAAATGAAATTCGCTAATTCGAAAATCAGGAACATAATGCTGTGTACTGGATAACTGCCAGTGAAATCGGCGACCGCTACTCCTGTCTGGTGGCAACGGTTTAGGGACACACTGTGGAATCAAGCGATGAGACCAGCACCTATGCGGACCTCTGCGCCTTTATCGCGCGCTGTCTGGTCGCAGTCGGCGTAAGTAAAAGCGACGCAAAAAAAACCGCTGAACTCATGGCCCGTGCCGACCTGATCGGACAAGACGGTCATGGTGTTTTTCGACTGCCTCAATACGTTAAACGTATTAAGGCCGGTGGCATCAATGTCACCCCTGATATCACAGTCGTCGAGGAACGTACCGCCACTGCTGTGGTAGACGGTGATAATGCACTCGGGCATCTCGTCATGAGCCACGCAACAGAACTGGCAATCGAGAAAGCTGCCAAAACCGGCGTGGCATGGGTTGGCTCACGGTTCTCAAACCATGCGGGCCCAGCGTCGCTGTACGCAATGATGCCACTAAAAAAAGATATGATTGGTCTCTATGTGGCTGTTGGCAGCGCCAACCATCTCCCCCCGTGGGGTGGCACAGAAATGCTGCTCAGTACAAATCCAATAGCCGTTGCGATTCCATCTGCAAACAATCCCCCCGTCGTGTTAGACATGGCTACCACTGTGGCAGCCTACGGCAAAGTTAAAACGGCAGCGCAACGCGGTGAGACGATGCCGGAAGGCTGGATGATTGACCGCAATGGCAATCCGCTCACCGATCCTGCTCGTGCATCAGAGGGATTCCTGTTGCCCATAGGCGGACCAAAAGGTTACGGACTTTCACTTATATTCGGAATACTTGCCGGTACGTTAAACGGGGCAGGATTCGGTCGCGATGTGGTTGATTTTAACGCCGATAGTAAATCAGTGACCAACACTGGCCAGTTTGTTATTGCACTCGACATAAAGGCTTTTACCGATGTACACAAATTTAAACTCGGAATTGACGAGATTTATCGTCAGATGAAATCATCTCCGCTACTGCCGGGCTACAATGAAATTAGACTTCCCGGTGAAAGACTGGCAGCGGTAACAAAAACCAGAACTGAAGGCGGGATACCGGTTGCCAACCCGCTGCGTCGGGCCCTGAACGAACTGGCAGACGAGCTGGGGGTGGCCGTTTTATAGAGATTTTAACGGAACCCCTGACCAGCGAAATATTTGCGCTGGTCAGGGTTTAGAGGCAAGCTGTGGGTGTAGGTTTGCAAGATAGATTGTTCTTTTAAACTGGAGAGGAAAGATGTTAAAAACAACGCTAAAAACATTGGCCGCGGTCGGGATAGCAGTTGGGCTATCAATTGGAACCGCTCAGGCTGAATACCCGGAAAAGCCGATTCAACTGGTGATTCCGCTGGGTGCAGGTGGCAGCCACGATCTGAACGCCCGTGTTATCACATCAATCATTCCCGCTTATCTTAACCAGGCGATGATCGTCCAGCTGACACCTGGTGCCAGTGGTCAAAAAGGCACTCAGGCTGTAGCCACTGCCAAGCCAGACGGCTACACACTGCTGTTTTCACACAACTACATCGATATGCTGCAACAGCATGTTGAAGAACTACCGTACGACCCGAACAAAGACTTCGTGCCTGTCGCCCGGGTAAACTACGCGCCTATCGCGGTGGTAGTCCGTGCTGAAAGCCCGTTTCAAACATTCGAAGACATGATAGATGCTGCAAAGGCAGATCCCGGCAGCGTGACGATGGCGCATTCCGGCAACTGGGGTGCTTTATTTGTACCGGCAGCACAGATGATGAAATCTCGCGAGGTAGAGTTCAACCTGGTTCCATTTAAAGGTGGTGGCCCGGCTATGCAGGCGCTGCTGGCCGGTGATGCTGACGTTACCATGGGTTTCCCTTCGACAATTGGCTCCCAAATCGCTGCGGGCAAAATCCGCGTACTGGCAACTGCAGGTCCAGAGCGTATTTACGATGATGTGCCGACTTTTACAGAGTCTGGTGTAGAAGGTGACATCGGTTTTATGCATCGGGTGGTACTTGCACCAGCCGGAACACCGGATGATGTAGTCAAAAAACTTGAAAGTGCATTCACAGCGTTACAGGAAGATAAAACCTACAATCGGCTGATGGGTCGTCTTGGTGAGAACACCGAGCTGTTGCTGGGTGCTGACTACCAGGCAATGCGTGAAGAACAGTCTGGTGCCTATAAAGGTTTAGTCGAAACGCTTACTCAATAAGAATTTGCCTGATCAGTCTGTGCCGGGGGACGAATGTCCCCCGTTTGACTGGCATTGGCAAAAGAAAAAAATCACTGTGGAACCAAAGATCAAGCGAGAGACCTTCTTCTGCCTGAGGGCTCGGGAGTAGCAACAGCGGAACGCAACTATGCCTGACAGATTCGGACCGAATGGCGTCATGGCCATTATGATTCCGCAGCAGAATTCAAATATGCAACCGGAGTACGAACGGCTCCGTCCTGAAGGTGTCAGCAACCAGGTCTACCGCTTCGACATTTCAGCGCAAGACAGAGTCTCGGAGGCCATGGTCGAGGCACTACCGCAGGCGCGCGGCTGCTGGCCGGATATGGTGCTGTGTTCCAACTCGGTCGAAATGCGGCTATGGTCGATCGATAAACAAATTGCCTATCGACGGGCGCTGCGTACAGCACTTCCCGACACACCAATTGTCACCGCAGGTGATGCATGCGTCGCAGCGTTGCGCACAATTGGTGCAAAACGTCTTGGCCTTATCTCTCCCATGTCTGAAGAATATTCCGAAAGCGCCAGAAACTTTTATCAGGCTCACGATTTTGAAGTCCCCGAGACCACCTGGTTACAAGTCAAGACCTCTGCCAAAATTATCGATGTACCACTAGACGCAATCCGCACAGCGTTTGAAAAGGTAAACACGCCGGAAGTCGATACAATCCTGCACGTTGGTGGCGCGCTGGGTATAGCCGATATGATTGATGAACTGGAAAAGAGTACGGGTAAGTCTGTAATTTCATCGACAGCGACGGGATACTGGTATGCCCTGCGAATGATGGGAATAGATGATCCGCTCGATCATGGTGGCCAGATCACCCGCAAGGCCTTGTCACCAGAGTTTCGTGATCCTGAAAAACTCCCTGGTTAGTGCCTGCCCAAAAACGCGCTGGAGAATAGCCGAGGATCGTAGCAAATCGCAGTACGTAGGGTGGAAAAGCCTGCGCATCCACCATTTACATTGTCGGTGGATGCGCAAGCTTATTCACCCTGCTTACTTGCAGTTTCTGGATGGGCGCTGGTTAATCAGTCAGACGGGTTTTACACTGGCAAGATCACTCTCAAACAGTGCTATTAACTCATCGCTGAACTGTGATCGCGTAATTGATACTTCAGCAGCCGTCGCTTGCTGAAATGCATTTCTTTCATCAGCTGACAGCTCGACCAGTTTACAACCTGCTGCTGTCAGCGCTTTCATGCACACGGTGTCTTCCTGCTCTGCAAAGACACGTTGCTGTTTTGTTGCCTGATTCGCAGCACGGATAACGATCTTTCTGAACGACTCTGACCATGAATTAAAAGCATCCTGGTTAAACAACAACACAGCCACACCGAGCAGGTGTCGGCTTAATGTTATATGCTTGTGGGTTTTGTGCAGCTCAAAGTTGTAGGTGTTGGTCAGCGGGTTTTCCTGCGCGTCTACCGTTCCGGTGTCAACGGCTTCTGGTAGATCACGCACATCGATTTTTACAGGGTCAAAACCCAGCGCTCTGAACACTCTTTGATGATTTTCGTTATCCAGTGTTCTAATCTTCAGATCTTTACAATCCTGCGGGCAGCGAATAGGCCTTTGAGCATTGGAAATGTTGCGCACACCGTTGTCCCAGTACCCTAGAACTTTAAAGCCGGTATTGTTTTCTACGTCCTGTGCCAGACGCTGGCCAAGCGCACCGTCAAGAACTGCATAGGCACGCAGCCTGTCAGGCACCACAAAGTGTTGATCAAACAGACCGAGTTCCGGAACCCGAGCTGCAAGATAACTTGAGGAAAAGTAGCATCCGTCTATCTCGCCGCTTTCAGTCTTGCTGAGAAGATCCGCAGCTTTATGTCCTTTGAGAACAATATTTTCTTCAAAGTCGACTTCTGCCAAATCACCCGCTTCGCGCCTGATGATGTCGCAAAAGACACGACCGGCTCGCGTGTGAACAGATCCGTCGCCCTGGTATCCGGCAAAGCTTAGTCGCGTGATCATTAAATATCCCTGGTGTTGAGTATATCGGGTAGTCGCCGGGCGCTCCGCGTCTCATAACCAGCTAGCTCCAAAACCAGCTAAACCGTTGTAGAAGTTGCCGAGGGACATGCGGCTTTTGTGACCGGTCTTCCTCATAAACGCTTTCCCTGATGCATGATGCTAACACTACCTCGATCGGTCCATCATAGATTATCGATAATTTTTGATATAGTCGCAGCTATGCGTGATAATGCACGTAAGAGCAAAAAATAATGCAGGTCCATCATATTATGTTGTTGCTCACAGAAGAATTAGTGATGGAGGAGAGTTTATTGAATCGGGTTATAATTGCCGGATCAGGTATGAGGGGATACCCGGGCTAGATGTTTCATCGAAACGAATTGGTATTTGCTATTGCAAGCGGTCTGGCCGCTGTCGCTGCTATTGTTGCCCTCCCCTCCCTCGTAGCGAAACCGAAGATGTTATTCGGGCGATCATTATCCGCAATGGAACCGTCACTGTTTCCCTACATTACATTGATTCTAATTGTAATAATGTCATGTGTGTTAGTACCATTCGCGATTCGAGGCATGCTGCGCACGCCAAAGTCTGTTGACAACAGAGCTATTAGTCTCCCGCTTACAGAAAGGCCGGTTTTTAAAGTTGCGGTATTTTTTATCACACTGGTTATGTACGGCATACTGTTGAAACCGATCGGGTTTTTGATCAGTTCGTTTCTGGTGATTAGCGTGCTGTCACTGCTGCTCGGAAATCGAAACCTGGTTCAAATCATACTGTTTGCAACTCTTTGCCCTGTGGGGCTCTATCTTCTTGCAACCCGGGGCATGCTGGTATCCCTGCCGGAGCTTAATCCGATAGAGCTCTTTTACGCCAATATAATAAACAGGTTCAACGGGTAAGGCCATGCAATCTCCCGCAAAGCCATGATAATCAAACTGTTCAGATGATCGAACAATTTCTCGCCGGTTTTCAGATGGCTTTGAGAGTCGACACCTTTATCATGGCGTCGGTGGGCCTGTTTGCGGGAATGCTAATCGGCGCACTGCCCGGCTTTACCACATTGATGGCGATGGCCATTCTCCTGCCGGTTTCATTCTTTCTGGATCCATTGGTTGGTATCCCTTTCCTTCTCGGTATTTATAAAGGCGGCATCTTCGGCGGAAGTATTCCGGCCATACTGGTTTCAATGCCAGGTACCGGCGCTGCAATAGCCACCACCTACGACGGCTATCAGCTGACTCAAAAAGGCCAGTCCCGAAAAGCACTGGACATAGCGTTGTTTTCATCAATTATCGGTGACACATCGAGTGACATCTTCACGCTGATAATGATATTCCCGATTGCATTGCTGGTGATGCAGTTCGGGCCGCCAGAGCTTGCCGCTATATTGTTACTTAGCCTCGTGGTGGTCGCCGCTACTGCAGGCAAAAATCCGATCAAAGGCTTGCTGATGATGTGCATCGGTCTGTGGTTCAGTCAAATCGGGACCGATCCAATCGGTGGGGTAGAGAGATTTACGTTCGGCTTGTTTGAACTCAAGTCCGGCATTCCACTGCTACCCATGTTGATCGGTGTATTTGCTATACCCGAGATTGTCAATGTGCTGTCTCAAAATAAGGCCGGGATAAAAAAAGCAGCCAGGGTACTAGGTGAAAGGTTAAAGCTCGCGGAATTCAAACGTTGCACAAGAACCATCGCCAGATCCACGGTAATCGGCACAGGTATTGGCACAGTTCCAGGACTGGGTCAGGTGGTAGCAGCGATGATGGGATACACGGCTGCAAAAAACGCATCTGCAACCCCTGAAAATTTTGGCAAAGGTGAACTCGAAGGTGTTGCCGCAGCGGAAGCTGCCAACAACGCTGTTAACGGACCTACCATGGTACCGTTGTTAACGCTCGGTATTCCTGGTGACAATGTCACAGCCATCCTGCTCGGTGCTTTTATTGCCCAGGGTCTGCGCCCGGGCCCTGAACTATTTGAAACTCAGGGTTCCACAGTTTTTGCCATTTTGATCATCATGGTTTTGGCCAACGGGCTGTTCCTCATAATCGGCTATCTGTCCATTCCGTTTTTTGCACGTATCGTTTCGATCAAGAGTTCGCTTTTAATACCGCTGGTTGTAATGTTTGCGGTAGCCGGATCTTACGTCTTTCGTTCTGATGTATTTGACATCCAGATGTTAGCCTTCTTCGGATTGTTCGGAGTATTGGCCCGCGCCGCAAAATTCGATGTAATGCCAATGGTGATGGGTTTCATTTTGGGAGAGCCTCTGGAATATGCGTTTGGACAGACACTGGCGATGTCAGAAGGTAACTTCGTCCAGTTTGCACTTACCCAGAGACCGGGCATGCTGGCAATATTGGTTCTGACACCAATCATCGGTTTTCTAATCTGGCGCAGTATCAACAGGAAGCAGCCTGAGTCTAATTCGAATCCTGATGGATAACCCGGGCTAAAACACTTTAAACTGCTCACGCCACAACTAATCGGAGCCGAATATGGTTACAGTCAAAGAAAAACCAATCTGGAAGTTTCGTTTGTCCGGACAGGCCGAAACATCGACTAAATCCAATGTCATGTCACGGGATGTAGCTATGGTCATTGATGAGCCTATAGAGCGAGGCGGCACCAATGAAGGCCCGATGCCGGTCGAAATGGTATTCGCAGGTCTCATTGGCTGCACCCACGTAATCTCCAACAAATTGGCCAAGGCAAATGATGTTGAGATTGTCGATATGGACATAGAAGTGGAAACCACCATGGACAGCCGAGGCACCAGACTTATCGAACCTGTCGATGTACCTTTTCCGGAAACTATTTTGTATATCAAGTCCACCATGAAAGGCGATGAAGCGTCCATAGAGACCATTATTCATAAGCTCAAGGAACACTGCGCGGTTTCAAAAATGCTAAGGCAATCAGGCACCAAAGTCACTGAGAACTGGACCGTTAACGGCAAAGAGTACCAGGTCTGACCAGGCCCGAATAACCACCCTCGGGAAAACAACCTTGTTTGGCGAGATATTCACGGTGGTGGCGCCAGTATTTACCGTAGTAGGCCTGGGTTATCTCTGGGCACGACTAGATCAAAGATTCGACACGGAAACGCTTACTAACCTCGTTGTTAAGCTTGGGACCCCGTGCCTGATATTTTCTACATTAACAAGCATCAATATAAGCCTTTATGCGATTGGCCAAATGGTACTGGCCGCGTCCATCTCACTGAGTCTGGCGGGTATTCTGGGCTGGTGCTTTTTGACCTATGCCGGTCTGTCACGACGCACATTTCTACCTTCGATGATGCATGCTAATACCGGAAACATCGGCCTGCCACTGGTGCTGATGGCGTTTGGTCAAGAAGGGCTGGCATTGGGCATTTCCTATTTCATTATCAATTCAATTTCACAGTATTCAATAGGTTATGGAATATCAGCAGGTTCATTCTCTCTGGCTCACCTGTTAAAACAGCCTCTAAACTACGGCATCGTGATTAGCATGATAGTCCTAGGTTTTAGCCTTAATGTTCCAGAGTGGATTGCCAGTACAACAGATCTGGTGGGAGGAATAGTTATTCCGGCGCTGTTGATGGTACTTGGGCATTCACTTGCCCAACTGAAAGTCTCTGACCTCAGACTTTCAATGCAGTTAGCTATTTTTCGATTGATCATTGGCGTGAGCCTTGGTTTTCTGATCGTCCGGGGATTGCAACTTGAAGGACCAAAAGCCGGGGTTGTATTTCTGATGCTCACCATGCCAGTTGCCGTATTTAATTTTGTATTTGCCAAACACTTTGATCGCTCGCCGGAACAAGTAGCGGGTGTTGTAGTCCTTTCCACCTTGCTGGTATTAGCACTGTTGCCGGCTTTTGTATGGACAGCACTGCAACTGGCAGCGCTTTAATTTTCCTGATCAACTGATTATCGTATTCAAGGCGACGAGATGGAAATCCATCAAACACCACCGCCAGGAGAGACACTATGAGTAACCAAACTCCACTAAAAATCGCGATCGCCGGGTTTGGCTGGTGGGGACAGCATATGGCTAAACGGCTTAAAGACAACAAGCGCCTTTCCATCGTAGCCATCATTGAGCCCGATGAATCACGCGCACAGGAAATTGCAAACGCGGGCCTCAATCGACTGCAGAGCATTGATCACGCACTGGAAGATAATTCAATTGAAGCGGTTATATTGACGACACCCAATGTTATGCACGAATCCCAGGTGACCCAAATAGCTTTGGCAGGTCGCCATGTGTTCTGTGAAAAACCGCTTGGACTAACAGGGGACAGCGCCAGACGTTCAGTAGCTGCCTGCGAGAAATCAAATGTAATCCTGGGAATAGGACATGAACGCCGGTTTGAACCAGCGCTTAAAAAAGTAAAGCAGATGATTGACGACAACACACTCGGCACTATCATGCATGCAGAATCGGCGTTTAGTCACGACAAACTTATCAATGTTCCTTCCGGTGACTGGAGGACCTTGAAAGAGACTGCACCTGCAGCGGCAATGACTGGTATGGGTATTCACCTGACCGATCTCTACATTTCATACTTCGGTCCGGTGAAGACAGTTCAGGCGCTAACTGCGAATCGGGTGCTCGACTGGGAAACCGGTGATGTCGTCACCGTACAACTAAGGTTTGAAGCCGGTATGACAGCAACATTAAGTGCTATTTTGTATACCCCACACTTCATCAGACTCCACGTGTTCGGCTCAAACGCCTCCGTTGAAGTTCGCAATGACACCCACCCGGATACACCGGGAGGAATAGCGCAAATGGTTGTTTCCCGTACTAATCAACAGCCGGTAGTGGAGAACCTTGATTGGACTGATACCGTGGTTGAAAATCTTGAAGCGTTCGCAGACGCGATTGCCGGTGGTAGCACCTACCCTTACACACATGAGCAACTAATCGAAAATATAGTAGTACTCGAAGCAATAACCGAATCAGCAGAGAACGGCAAGACAGTCCACCTTTAATCGGGAAAGAGTATTGACATGAAATCTATTGGATTTATCGGTTTGGGCGTACTCGGCTCCGCTATCGTTAAAAATATCGTCGAGGGTGGAGTTCAGATCATAGGCTATGATCTCTCTAAAGAGGCCTGTCAAAACGCTTCGCATTCAGGCGTAACAATAGCCGACAATCCGGCAAAAGTAGCGGCTCAGGCAGATGTGGTTTTCACCTGTTTGCCCAATGCCGATGCTTTGCTGGATGTCACTGACGGCGATAACGGCTTGTTCATTTCAGCCAGAAAAAACCAGTGCATTGTAGAGATGTCTACACTCGCGCTCGACGACAAGTTTTCGTTTGCCGAGCGATGCAGGCTTGCCGGTCGGCGTACCGTCGATTGTCCGGTAAGCGGCAACCGAATTATGGCTCTCAACAGAAAGCTAACGGCATTCTTTAGTGGAGAAAATTCAGATTACCTTTTGATTAAACCGATCCTCGAACTTACCTGCGGCAAGACACACTATGTCGGAGAATTTGGCAATGGCAGTAAAACCAAGATATGCGGCAATATTTTAAATCTGGTACATAACACGGTTGCGGCAGAAGCCATGGTGCTTGCGATTAAATCCGGCCTTGATCCCGCTATGTTTCACGAAGTGATATCAGGTAGCGCATCAAGTTCAGCAATGTTCGAAGTGCGCGGTGCGATGATGGTTGACGAGAACTATCGTGCGGAAGGTATGAATATGTCTGTTCCGTTAAAAGACTCTGTCATCATTTCACAACATGCAAATGAACTGCGCTGTCCATTACCTCTGTACCAGGCCGCTCTGCAACACTACTTCGCTGCAGCCGCCCAGGGGCTGGATGATATGGATGCATCAATTGTGTGCAGAGTGATGGAAAACAATGCAGGCGCACACCGAAGTGAAGGCTAGTGTGATCAGTACATACACCACCCTATTGTTTATCCAGGAATTCCATCATAGCGGTGTTGAACGCTTCCGTTTGTTCGATATTGGACAAGTGCGCTGCGTTTTTTAATACCACAAGTTCAGAGCCTTTGATGTGTTGCTCAAGCACTTTTGATTGCTCCACAGTACAGGCAGGATCATCTTCACCGACGATGATAATCACAGGCACATCGATTTTCGACAAGATCGATGTCTGGCTCATGTCTCTTACCGCACTCGCGCAACCGATATAACCACCGGCATCCGTTGTGCGAATCATTTGAGCGACTTTCTCAACCGCTTCTTTGTCATTGTTAAGAAAAGGGGCCGTAAACCAGCGTTTGAGGGTACCGTCCAGCAAAGCGGCGATACCATGATCCTGAGCAGTGGAAATGCGATCATTCCACATCTCCAGAGTGGGCATTTCACTGGCGGTATCACACAGCAAAAGTGAGTGAACGCGATCAGAATAGTTTGCGCCCATATATTGAGCAATCATACCGCCCATTGATAACCCGGCAAAATGCACTTTGTCGATATTCAGCGCGTCAAGCAATGCCACGGCATCTTCAGCCAATAGCTTGATCGAGTAAGGACCAGTCGGCGCCTCTGTGTCACCGTGACCACGTGTATCGTAGCGCAAAACGCGAAATGATCTGGTCAATTCCTCCATTTGCGGATCCCACATTGTGTGGTTCGACATCAGACTGTTACTGAGCATGACTACAGGTGCATCCTGCGGCCCGTCAAATCTGTAAGTGACTTGAATGCCGTTGGCCTCGACTTTTTGTATCATGCGGTCCTCTCCTGGGAAGTGGGTGTCAGGATAATGTGGAGTATTATTTTTCAGTATAAACCTTCAGCTGATTTCCGAAGGTTGATTTTCGAATGCGTAGTTGCCGACGATGTTTGCGCCACGGCTGCCCCATCGAGACGGGTGTCCACGTACGTACTGGGGAGGGTAAAACGTTTCGTCACCGAGTTCATGTGCTGCATGCCACGTCCATCTGGGGTTATATAGCATAGAGCGCGCAAGCGCTACCATATCCGCCTGCCCGGACTGCAAGATCGTTTCAGCCTGTCTTGGCTCACTGATTTGTCCAACGGTTATAACTGGAATATCAACTTTCCGCTTGACTACAGCTGCAAAACCGGTCTGGTAACCTGGGCCGTCCGCAATCTTTTGGTCGGGCGACAAGCCACCACTGGATATATGCACATAATCACAGCCGAGCGCTTTTAACTCCCGCACCAGATGAACCGTGCCCTCAATGTCCCACCCGCCAGTAACCCAGTCTGTTGCAGAAATTCGCATTCCTACAGGCTTGTCCGATGGAAATGTGCCCCTGACGGCTTTGAATACTTCCAGTGGAAAACGAATTCTATTTTCGATACTCCCGCCATAATGATCACCTCGGCGATTGGAAATGGGAGACATAAATTGATGTAGCAGATAGCCGTGCGCCCCATGAATTTCAATCGCCGCGGCACCGGTATTGGCAACCCGTCCGGCGGCGGACGCGAACGTATCTATTAGTTCACTAATGTCGTTGGCCGAGAGTTCTCTGGGTACAGGCCAGTCTGACGATATCGGTACTGCTGATGGTGCAACTGCTTGATAACCACCTTCGGCAACTGGCCGGGGGCCTCCACCCTCAGTTGGTGTTTTTGCTGATGCTTTTCTGCCAGCGTGACAGAGTTGAACGCCAAACGAACCATTTCCAAACTCGTTGATGAAGCTTGCTACTTTGCCTATGGCCTGTTCCTGAACGTCATTGTATAGCGACAAACAGGATGGAGCATTTCTGGATGTTGGCTCTATGTAACAGGACTCAGACAGTATTAGACCGACTCCCGACATTGCGAATTGCCCCAGATGGACTAAATGCCAGTCCCCGGCGACGCCATCGTTCGCTGAAAATTGAGTCATTGGCGCACAGACAATGCGGTTTGGCAGTGTGAGCCCTCGCAACTCGATGGGACGAAACAGATGCGACGCCATGTTATCAAGCCTCAAGATCAAATCGCAGCAATACGATATTTAAGCGATATTCAACAATGTTGTATCCAGTTCAATAATGTTGCATAGTTTGAGGTGTGTGACAACCAGCGCCAGTGTTTTTCGCACCGAGCTGTTGAAATAAATGCGTGTTGCAAGCAGTGGTTGGCGTTGTACTGGTCGACGAACCGTAACCGGGACGAATCGTAACTTGAACGAGACTTCCAACAAGCCAACACGTTGGCGAGAGTTCAATTCCGTTACCGAGCGCGGGACAGGAAGGCGCGAGAAAGTAAAACGTGAGAGCGGTGGAATACAGTCGATCGAGCGCGCCATCAGTATCGTCGACATTGTCGCGAAACATCCCGACGGCATCAGTCTGGCTCAGCTTAGTTCGCAAATGGGCTTGAACAATTCAACTGTGTTCAATCTTGTTAAGACACTCGACAACCTCGACATCATTGCGCAAATACCCGAAACAAAACGCTACCGCATCGGTAGTCATTTGTTTACGTTAGCAGCTGGTGCACTGAACGAATCGACATTGCTTGCACTTGCTGAACCGGTACTGGAGCAGCTAAGCAGGGAAACGGGTGAAACAGCAAATCTCGCGGTACGTTCACAAACCGAAGTTGTGGTCATCGCGCGTTCGGCAGCCACTGGCATGCTTCAGCTATCCAGTCGTGCCGGCACCACACGACCCATTCATGTGACAGCGACAGGCAAGGCGTTTCTGGCAACGCTGCCGATCGAAGAAGTTAAGAAATTACTGGAGTCTTATTCGTTCCAGGCCTACACCCCGAAAACGATTACAAACCGCAAGGCACTCTTTAAAGAACTGGAGTCAGTGCGCAAGAGTGGCATCGCCTATGATAACTGTGAGTTTGATGCGGATGTAACCTGTGCGGCAACAACAGTTCAGGACTTCGCGGGGCGTCACATTGCCGCCATTGGAATATCCGGACCAGTGTGGAGGATGGCGCCAGATTCAATCGAAGCGAAGGTATTGGAATTACGCAAGGCAGCGCAAAATCTGTCGGCGCTTTTAGGGCAACAACAATCAGGGCAACAAGAAAAACGATCCACAGAGAAGGTTGAGTTAGAAAAAGCAATCGAATAATTGAACGTTTAAACAAACCAGGAGGAAACAGTGACTACACTAAAATTTGCAGTAGTGGCATTAACATGTTCGGTATTGTCTTTCGGAAACGACGCACGCGCAGAGGATGTAAAGATTCTGGGAGGCGGCCTGAAAGGGGGAGCCTATGCAATGGCGGTTGGGTTAAGCAAGCTTCTCAACGAAAAAGCTGACATGAACGCCCAGCCGCAGACATCGGGTGGTATGGTCGCTCAGGCTCGCCTGCTCGAGAAAGGCGATGCCGATTTTGCATTTGGTATTGGTGGTCCTATCGGCGCCTGGGCCTACAAAGGTGAACGTCGCTTTGCTGAAGAAGGTGCAAAGACAAAGCTGCGTGCGGTAATGGCTTACCCGTTTGGAAACCTGCAGTGGGTGACATTGGCAGACTCTCCGGTTAAAACACTCACAGATCTGAAAGGACAGACAATCTCCGTAGGTAAAGCGTCGAGCACCACGCAAACATTTGGCAAGATTCTACTCGAAGCGCACGGCATCGATATGTCTGATCTCAAAGTAACAACGCCAGGTTTTGGTGGAGGATTTAATCAGCTGCGTAACGGCAACGTATCGGGTCACCTTACAGTTGGCCAGACACCGATTTCCGCTCTGCGCGAAATGGCGACAACCAAGGACTTCCGTGTGATTCACATGGATGAGGCAGCTATTAAAACGCTGGCCGATGATATCGGCAGTGGCGTGAGTATTGATACCATCGCACCAGACGCGTACGGCGACGCGCAAAAAAACACCGAATCTGCAACAACTCTCGGATTATTCTTCGGCTTTTCAACCAGCACCGACGCATCACCAGACCTCGTTTACAAAGTAACAAAAGCGCTTTTCGAGAATCTCGAGGAATATAAAAAAGCGACCAGTAAAGCTGCTGCGGTGACACTGGAAGCGGCATGTGAAGGACTCGCTTTCCCGTTACATGAAGGCGCGAAACGCTATTACAAGGAAATCGGCCACGAAGGTTGCAGTTAGCAGCACCTCTGATTATTCCTCACGTCATTCCAAGACGTAAGGATAATCAGGATGTAACTGGCTACCTGCGTTTTTACACCACAGCTGCCTCCCCTCCAGACGGTGAGGGGAGGATTATCAGTACCACTGTGCTTTGGATGAGGAATCGGTGAGGCGATACCAGCAATTGTGTTCCAGTTTTACGTGGGTTTTAGCCCTGGCCTTTGCTGCCTTTGAATTCTACACGGTCGGGTTCGAAATCCTCTCTCCACTCACGCAACGCGCAACCATGCTGGCGTTTGCAGCCGTGTTGGTATTTCTACTGTATCCCACCGCAAATTGGACCACGCGAAATGATCTTGCAGTGCCGCTCAGATCTATTGCAGCGGTTTGGGATATTGCGCTCGTAGTTATTGCGATTGCTTGTTGCGGCTACCTTATTGTTAACGAAGCCGGTCTCGCAGACCGCCTGGGTGCTGAAACCAGCCTGGATTTGTTTGTCGCCTTCATCGCACCGGTCGTTGTTCTGGACATGGTTCGTCGGGTTGCGGGCATACCACTATTTATCATCTGCACAACCGTCGTTATCTACGCCTATTGGGGAGATATCGTGCTGGTTTGCGCCGCAGCCATTGGCGTCTTGTTTGCAGCGCGTTATTTTATAGGGACAAAAATAGCACTGACTCTGGCCGCTATGATGTTGGCAGCACTTTTGTTTAGCGAAGTGCGCGCGTATTTGGACCCCTCTACGTTTCCGTATCAAGGCACCGCACATGATCGCCTGGCCGCCTACCTGTGGCTGTCAACTGATGGAACCTTTGGGTCTATCACCGGAATCATGACCGAATTCATTTTTATATTTATTTTGCTTTCCGGAGTGCTTGAAGCAACCGGTGCAGGTCAGATTCTTATGAATCTTGCCTTCGCTCTGACAGGTCGATTTCGTGGTGGCCCGGCACAGTCTGCTGTGGCCGCAAGTTCGATGTTTGGCATGGTCTCCGGCAGTACCATGGCCAATGTAGTGAGTACTGGAACGTTTACCATTCCATTGATGATAAAGACCGGTTTTTCCAAAAGGATGGCAGGCGCTGTTGAAGCAGTCGCTTCTTGCGGAGGTCAGATCATGCCACCCATCATGGGTGCCGGCGTTTTCATCATGTCGGAGATAATCGGTGTGTCTTACCTTGACCTGATGATATATGGATTAATACCCGCACTTCTTTACTTTTTCAGTCTGAGCTGTTCCATCTACTTTGAAGCGTCACGCGTCAACTTGCGCGCTATGGATGCAGCCGAAATACCAAGTCTGCGGGCACAGGTAGAAAAAGGTGGATATTTACTTATCCCGGTATTAATTCTGCTCGCGAGTATAGTCAGTGGTGAAACGCCTGGCCGTGCAGGATTTAAGGCAGTGGTCGTACTTCTGGTGATGGTAGATCTGGTTCGTTCACTGCGATGGATTAAAGCAAGAGCAGGCACGGCGTCATCTGTGCTGGTTTCGTTTTTATTGCTCGTTGTCCTTTTTCTTGCCTATGGTCCCGTCACCATGTGGGAGCCATTGCAAGGGTCGGTAACTCTGCCGTACTTCGGAGATATCGGTATCGTGCGGTTGGCGTTGTTCGGACTGGGTCTGGTCATTATTACGACCCCGGCCTTAAGAGGATTACCTATGGCTTTTACTCTGGCGCTGGCAACCGCAACATGGAAATTTCCAGGTGAATTACTATGGATTGGTCAGGTGCCATTTGTCGGACTTCTCCTTCCGCTGGCAATGATCGTTCTAGTCATCTATCTAATTGCTCTGCCCGTGTTGGCCGATGGAGAAGTACCGACAGCACGAGTAAGTGCCGCGCAGTACGGACGTTCGGTTCTCAACGGGTTTGAGAAAGGGGCCAAAAACTCGTTGAGTCTTGTAGCTGCAACCAGTGCCATTGGCATGGTGGTCGGGCTACTCGTTCTGGCTGCTCTCGGCGTGCGGATTTCTATCCTCGTCACCCAGGTGGCAACCGTTTCACTGTTCCTCGCTCTGGTGTTAGTGATGTTGGCTTCACTGATAATGGGAATGGGACTGCCTACTGTTGCGGCCTATCTACTACTGGTTATTGTCGTGGCGCCAGCGCTGGAGCAGCTGGGCACATCACTGGTGGCCGCGCATATGTTCATATTCTATTTCGGTGTCATAAGCTCAATAACACCGCCAGTGGCGCTTGCTGCTTACGGTGCGTCAGGTATTTCTGGCGCCAATGCAATGCAAACCGGACTGACCGCATGTCGTCTGGCAATCACGGCTTTCATTGCACCTTTTCTATTCACCTACTATCCGGAATTGCTGCTCCTTGAGGGTTCGGCCTATGAGATTGCCTATCGCTTGGTCGTTTGCGTAACCGGAATCTACTTTATAGCGATGGCGGCAATGGGCTATGGTTTTACGCATCTGAATTGGGCATCGCGAATATTACTGGTCGCGTCGGCACTGATGCTTTTCCTGCAACCAGTCTGGCTTAACGTCATCGGATTTTTTATGGGGGCCGCACATCTTATGTGGCAGTGGCGGCAACCAGCAAACCCGTCAAATCATCGGGTATTATCGTGATAAAAGAAAGATTGCCACAGTAAGCGATTTCGCATCAACTAACTTTTAAAACCCAACAATGGGTGTGGAGGAAACAATGACGGTAAT
>CAYPCS010000091.1:0-21906 GCA_964409275.1 uncultured Granulosicoccaceae bacterium | reverse complement strand
TGGTGAATTCACGTGTGGTGAACTTGAGTGCAATTATATTGACTTGGCACACTATCTCAGCGAGGCTATTAGCACAAGGTACCCGGATTAAACCACACACGCTCTGCCCGATGATTACCGCCGGATGAACAACTGACCCAATGACAGGCCGAAGCGAAACAACGGCTCGCCCTGCTGTGGCTGGTCGCAGAGCAGCATTTACACACGACTACAAAGCACAATCCTACTGGCAGGACTCGTCAATGCCGTCAGTCGCTCTGTCGGAGACCTTGCCATCGAGCGTTGATGTTGCGGTAGTCGGGTCCGGGTATACCGGTCTGCATACAGCGCTACAAACCGCGCGCGCAGGCCGCAGCACGTTGGTGCTTGAGGCGGGCACACCAGGACAGGGTTGCAGCACCCGCAACGGCGGACAAATCAGCACCAGCATCAAACCTTCAGTGACGAAGCTGGCAAAGAAGTACGGCCTTGAAAGGGCTATCGCTATACGCAATGAAGGCGAAACTGCATTGCAGTGGATAGAGGATTTCGTACGCACTGAATCAATTGAATGTGACTTCGCTCGAAACGGACGATTTCACGCGGCACATACACCGGCACAATACGAGACTATTGCCAGGGAGGCGGAAGACCTCAACCAAAGCGAAGGTGTTGAAGCATTCGCCGTATCAAAGCACGACCAACGCAGTGAACTGGGAACGGATGCATACCACGGCGGCGTGGTGTTTCCACGCCATGCGTCCCTGCACCCGGGAAAATATCACCGCGAATTACTTAAAACCACACTGGCAGCCGGTGCGACAATAGTGGCGCAGAACCCGGTGCTTGCCATTGAACGTATAGCAAACAGCGGCGATGCACAATTCTGCCTTAAGACCCCTGGCGGCCAGGTAGTCGCGCGAAATGTGATGATAGCGACCAACGGTTACACCAGTAAGCTGACACCGTGGTTTCACCGCCGCATTATTCCGATTGGCAGTTATATCATTGCAACAGAGCCGCTAGATACACAACTGGTTAACGAGCTTTTTCCCACGCACCGGATTGCAAGCGATACCTGCCGGGTAGTTTATTACTACCGGGCTTCACCGGATCGTCAGCGTATTTTGTTTGGAGGGCGGGTATCTGCAAACGAGACTGACCCTGCGGTTAGCGGTCCTCGCCTGCATCAGCAAATGTGCCGTATTTTCCCCGAACTGCAGGAGACAAAAATAGCCCGAAGCTGGGCGGGTACCGTGGGATACACTTTTGATACACTGGCACACACCGGCCTGTATCAGGGTATGCACTATGCGATGGGATTTTGCGGATCCGGCGTATCGATGGCGAGCTACCTCGGTATGCGCGCGGGACAGAAGATAATTAACGACGCTGCCGGCAAAACAGCTCTGGATAACCTGCCATTTCCCGGTCGTCCGCTCTATAACGGTAATCCGTGGTTTTTGCCGTCAATTGTGTCATGGTATCAATGGCGCGATAAACTGGAGTACAGCAACGCGTAAGCGCGCTTTCTATTTCTACAACACACGAGCATTATCACCACAAAGACATCACCAGATTAAACACAAAGGAGATTCAACTATGTTTTGCAAACCGCTAACACGCACGACAAAGGTCTCTGCATCCATCGCCGCGGTATTTGGCATGGGCGTAGCATTCATAGCAAACACGGCGACTGCCGCCGATCCGGTTACCGTTGTATCGTGGGGTGGCAGTTATGGCGCGGCGCAGGACGCAGCGCTTTTTGAAGACGCCTCGAAAAACTCCGGCATCGAAATCATTCGGGAGTCCGGTGCGAGCATGTCAAAAGCATGTTTGCAGGTGGAATCAGGTTCAGTCACCTGGGATTTGGTCGTCACCGGATCCGGGGGCTCCGCATCTGCTGCGGCAAAAGGATGCCTTGAGAAAATTGACTACGATGTGGTTGATGTTTCGAGTTTCTATCCAAACACCTATACCGACTACTGCGTAGGCTCAGATGTCTTCGCAACCGTAATGTCCTGGAATACCGAAAAATACGGTGAGCCAGGCAGCGAAGGCGCACCATCCTCCTGGGCAGATTTCTGGGACGTTGAAAAATTCCCGGGAACACGCGCCTACCGTGCGAACAACGTCGACGGTGCACTTGAACCTGCACTCATGGCCGATGGTGTACCCGCTGACAAAGTCTACGAAGTACTGTCGACCAAAGAAGGCATGAAGCGCGCTATCGATAAAATTCGCGAACTTAAACCGCATATCGCCGTGTTCTGGGAATCAGGTGCGATGCAGGCGCAGCTCATGAAAGACGCTGAAGTCGATATGACCACGGGGTGGAATGGCCGATTCGACAATGCAAAGAAAGACGGCGCTACAGTTGGTTATACGTTTAATCAGGCGTTGCTCGACTACGACTGTTTCGCCATGCCTAAAGGCGCACCCAATAAAGACACGGCAATGAAGTTTCTGGCAGAGGTATCAAAAGCCGAGTACCAGGCAAATCTGCCGTTTCATATAACTTATGGCCCCACCAACAAAAAAGCCTATGACATAACAACAGCGCCAAAAGAGCTCATTGAGTCACTTCCTTCGCACCCGAAGAACGTCCCGTTGATGTTGCCCGTAAGCCTTGCATGGTATGCCGAGAACCGCACCGAGGCCCTTGAGCTTTATATGGAACTGTTGAGCGAATAGTATTTTCTATATTCATGTATCAGACCGGGTGGCAGGTGCCATCCGGTGTTCTTTACATATCTCAATACACTCCAGCCAATAATCGTGAATTCACCGCAGGACCAGACCGCCCTCCCCATCCACATACAGGCGCTGACAAAAAAGTACGGAAGTCTGTTTGCCCTGGATTCAGTAGACCTGACTATTAAAAGTGGAGAATTTCTAACTTTGCTGGGGCCGTCAGGCTCAGGCAAAACCACTCTGCTCATGGCCATTGCCGGTTTTAACCGACCGGATTCCGGCAGCATAAAATTTGGTGACGAAGAAGTTATTCTCAAACCACCTCACAAGCGCGATGTTGGCATGGTGTTTCAAAGCTATGCGTTGTTCCCGCACATGTCAGTGGCGGAAAATATTGCGTTCCCGTTGAAGCTGCGGCGAATCAACGGTGACGAAATCAAGGACCGGGTGGCACAGGCACTTGCTACTGTGCAACTCGATGGTCTGGGTGACAGGGGCATTGAGCAATTATCAGGCGGGCAACGCCAGCGCGTGGCACTGGCGCGTGCGTTCGTTTTCCGGCCGCGCATTTTGCTTATGGACGAGCCCCTTTCTGCTCTCGACAAAAAGCTCAGAGAGCAAATGCAGATCGAGCTTAAAAACCTGCACGAGCAGCTCGGAGTCACCACCGTCTATGTGACGCATGATCAACGAGAAGCATTGACCATGTCTGATCGCATTGTTGTTATTAATCAGGGCAAGCTGTGCCAGATTGACACACCACATACTATATACAATCGACCAGCCAACGCCTTTGTCGCTGACTTCATTGGCGAATCGACCATGCTGCCGTTAACACCCGGCAGCTCCGGAGAATTGCTCTATGAAGATCAGCTCATAGCAACAGAAGACTCTTTAACAGAACCCGGTGAGCACTTGCTTGTCATCCGACCGGAGCGTCTTTTTATTCTGAACGATTCGACAGTTGATCCTGAGCAGACTGTTGTTTTCAACGGTGAGGTCAGAGAGTTTGTATTTCAGGGGGAAACCGCGTTTGTGGTCATGGCCATCAACGATCAACACACTTTGTCCTTTCGATTCGGTACCGACGCATCCTCCACCAGTGATCACTTGCAAGCCGGTCAGCGAATTTCAGTTGGCCTCAATCGCAATAACATAATCGTGATACCAAAGGATGTCGAACGGTGAGCGCCGGCGATACAACCAGCTCTGTGCACGGCATCAATGAGCAGGCGCTGAAGCGACAGAGGGCCTGGGAAAGAAGATGGTTGTTGAGCCTGGCCACACCCGCTGTGGTGGCTATCATCGCCGTAATCGTGATACCGGTCGGCTGGCTTTTTTATCTGTCGTTTGTCAATAGTGAAGGTCAGTTTACGCTGGAACACTATGAAAAGATGATTGTGTACAAATCCTACGTGCGCACTTTTATTACAACGTTTCAGGTCAGTATTTTAACAACCCTGATCTGCATTGTTCTGGGCTATCCCCTGGCTTATTTTCTCGCCTGCCTGCCAGCAAAAATCGCCGGTTTGTTTATGCTGACGGTACTTCTGCCATTCTGGACCTCCCTGCTGGTACGCACCTATGCGTGGCTGGTTCTTTTGCAAAAAAAAGGCATCATCAACGATTTTGCATTGTCCGCGGGGCTGTGGGAGACACCGGTAAAGCTGGTCCACAACATGACCGGTACGCTGATCGGCATGTCACATATTATGCTGCCTTTTCTGGTATTACCGCTGTACAGCTCGATGCGAAAAATCGATCGAGATCTAATGCAGGCTGCATCTAACCTTGGCGCTACACCCACTCAGGCGTTCTGGCAAGTGTACTTTCCACTATCGCGTTCAGGTATGGTGGCGGGTTCACTGATTGTCTTTGTCCTTTGCCTTGGTTTCTACGTCACACCAGCCGTGCTGGGTGGCGGGCGCGTGGTTATGGTAGCCACGCAAATAACGGCGATTCTGGAAAATCAATTTGACTGGGGTGCTGCAAGTGCACTCGGTGTAGTGCTGCTTGTGGTCACATTGCTGGTACTGTTTATTGCGACGCGGGTTTTCAAACTCGATGTCGCATTGTTCGGGAACAAATAGAGTGTTCTGGCTAAACCGCCCGGCTTCCGACACTCAGATTACGCATGGCCGGCGATTGTGGCTCTATGCAGTAGCGGCAATAATTATGCTGTTACTGGTGATTCCAAGTTTTATCGTGATTCCGATGTCGTTCTCTAATTCCCGGTATCTTGAATTCCCTCCGGAAACCTGGTCCACCCGATGGTATGAAACCTATTTCGGATCCACGAAATGGATGCGGGCAACAATGACCTCACTGAAAACCGGTTTTCTGACGATGCTGGTAGCAACACCAATTGGCACAATGGCGGCCTATGCATTGTTTGTATCCGGACATAGATTTGCCCGTGCAATTTTTGCTTTTATGATTACGCCAATGATCGTGCCGGTGATTTTAATTGCTATCGGTACCTTCTACGCGTTCGGTCGATTTGGTCTTAACAATACGATTACCGGACTGGTACTCGCACACACAGTTATTGCTATACCGCTAATCACCATAGTTGTGACATCTGCTCTGCGCAATTATGATCTTGATCAGGAACGCGTGGCGCGAAGCCTTGGTGCAAGTCGCATAAGAGCATTTTTTGCCATCACACTGCCACAGATTAAATTCTCGATTGCAACAGCGGCGCTGCTTTCATTTTTGACTTCATTCGATGAGGTGATAATTTCAATATTTGTATCTGGCGGCAAAAACGCGACACTCACCAAACATATGTTTGGTGCATTGCGAGATTTTATCGACCCGACAATCGCTGCCATCTCCACCATAATGATCTTGCTGTCTACCGCGCTGTTGTTAATCACCCGCCTGATCGGAAAGTAACGAGCCAGCCTTCTCAGCCACCGGTATAAATGTAGCTGATCGCTACCTCGCACGGTTGAAACGCTGCAAGTGCTACGATCACTTGCCCCGGTTAGTCAGAGCATGTACCGCCAGTTCTGTTCGGCTACGAGCATGGAGCTTGTCCATTATTCGGCTGACATAGTTCTTCACGGTGCCTTCCGCCAAAAACATTTTCTCGCCTATCTGTTTGTTACTCAATCCCTGTACAATTAATTCCAGCGCCTGCTGTTCCTTCACGGTCAGCTGATTCACATCTATGGCAGGTTTAGCGACGGGCGCTGTTGCAGCTTTTGACTCGTTAGTTGGCGGGTCTTCTGCCGGTTCCTTTGGAGAAACCATTTTATAGGCCCTGAATTGCTCCATCACCTTTCGCGCAATTCTAGGCGACAAATGAGCTTCGCCATTTTGCACCGCTCTTACCGTTTCAACAATTTCTACCTCGGATTCGTCTTTCAGCAGGTACGACAATGCTCCGGCACGAACCGCCTCGAAAACGGTTTCGTCATCATCAAACGTAGTCAGTACGATGATGCTGATCTCGGGATGCGCTCGATTAATTTTGCGAGTGGCAACCACCCCGCTCTGTCCTGGCATGTTTAGATCCATCACCACCACATCAGGCAAGATTTCCAGTGCCAGCCGCTCGGCTTCCAGTCCGTCTTTTGCCTGTGCCACCACCTCGATATCCGGTTCGGAGTCGAGAATCATCGAAAGGCCGCGAAGTATCAATGGCTGATCATCAGCAACCAGCAAACGAATCGGGGGCGTCTTACCGGTGCCCTCTGCCTCGCTGTTTCCGGTCTGCGGCACGGGTTGATCCTTATCTATCTGGTTACTCGAATACCCCGGGTCTTCTCTGGTAAAACCCGCTGTCTCGAATTGTACACCACAGCAGGAGTCTAGCGGGAGACTACGTAAGCCCACGGACTATAGCTAACGATTATCGACCCTGGAGTGTCAGTCAGCCGCGGAAATCCACCAATTAACGAGCAAGGTGTTCCCGGTTATATGACTTAAGTCACTATTTGCATGAGCAAACAGGGTGGCAAATAGTGCCCAAGTCGTGACTTTCGACGGCTGTTTAATGCCGCAAATATTGACGATCATACTAACTAGGCCGGTTCCGCTTGAATCGGATCTCTCTGCATATTAGGAAAACGATGAGTCTTAGGGTCATATTCTGTCTGCCGATTTTTCAGTTGCTTGGCGCGGCAATATGCCTTGGTGCTATTCAATTGAATGAAAAGCAGGCGATGATCGAGACTGAAACTTTTCAGGCCCGATGCCCCGATTCCCCGACTACACCCGATACCACCGGAGTGGTAACGTTTGTTCACGGTCAGGTTATCGATCAGGAGGGTCAGCAGATAGAGGCCGGATTCACACTGCGCTCTGCACAGCAACTTTCCGCTCAGGCAGATGGTTTTCTGTCGATTCGACTTGCGACTGGCCGGGTATTGAATATTCACCCTGATACCGAAACTTCAATCGCTTGCGAGCTGGGTTTGCAGTCGGGTAATTTCCAGATTCAGCAGCCCTACCTGGTTGGAGCTATTCGCGGTTAGCGCACTTTGAGATAGCAATCTACATAGCGAGATGCGCTTATTGTCATAGTCAATGTCGACTTTGCAACGCGGCCCCTGGCGGCTGTAGCGACGATCAGTATTACTCTTTTTTGCTGTATAGCCCGTTGTATTTAGCGCAGCCTTGCTACGTTTGATGATAAGACTGGCGCCAAGGGAGAAAATTCTGACACGCACTGTCAGTGCAATTTATACACACTTCCGCAATACGAGCGCGTTAGATACACTTTGTTTAAGCTCCGTCGCCACTATTTTGGTGTACCTCTCTCACCGCTGCCAATATCTGATCCTCGGAACTATCCTTTAACAGATACGCTCGCGCACCTGCGTCCATCGCGTCCTTCACCATGTTGTCAGAATCAAATGTGGTGAGCACCACAATCTTGATCTCGGGGTGTTGATTCGAAATCTCTCTGGTCGCGATTACACCGCTCTGCCGTGGCATCTGCAGATCCATGATCACAACGTCCGGTCTTAGCTCTTTCGCCATTTCAACCACTTCAACGCCATCCTTCGCCTGACCAACAACGTCGACATCTGCTTCGCTGCCAAGCATTCGCGACAGGCCCCGGAGAATGATTGGTTGATCGTCAGCAATTAGCAGTCTTATTGTATTTACAGTCGCGGGCATACAGGAAACACTAGTGGCGAGAGGGTGAGCCATGTGCGGAAAGCACCGGTTTTAACTTAGGGTATACTAGCGTCCATCCACCGCACGCCAGAAGTGTAGAAAGTCACTTTAAACATGGTGAAAGTGCAGGAATGTCGAGTGTGCTAGCAAACCTTAATCCGCGAAAACATCTTTCGGCACGTATAGGCTGGGCTGTATTTACCATCATTGCCATCGCCGCGCAGGTTTGCGCCTGGCTGGTGGCACTGGCAACCAAAGACTACATTCACGGCAGCGCAAATCGGTCGCTGCAACAATACGCGTCGCAAATTCATCGCGAAATCGACGCCACTCTGACGGGTCGACTGTCCATTGTCCGGGCACTGGCTACACAGCTAGGCCAAACCTCATCTAAACCGGAGGATCTGCAACGCGCGCTTGGTGCTGTGCAGACCGAATTTCCTGAATTTGGCTGGATAGGTCTGGTGACCACTGAAGGTGCTGTGATTGCTGCGACCGCCGAGCTTCAAGACAGCGGAAACATCCCGCAGCGTTCATGGTTTATAAATGGCTTGCGAGGCCCGTATCTGGGCGATATACACAGGGAGCCTGCAGCCGGTTTACCGTTGTCATCAGCCGCCGTGGCAGAGTCATCAACAATCGTAGCGTTAAAATATATTGATATCGCAGCACCGGTGATTAACCAGACCGGGCAGACGACTGCCGTGGTGGCCGTTCATCTTGACTGGGAGTGGATACAAGATCTGCAACAACCCGGACTCAGCGACGTTGATAACGCCGATTCTGCACTGCAACAAATTCACGCCTCTGACAACGGTATTGTTTTTAGTGGTCCCGCCAATCTGATCGGGCGACCGATGCCAGATCTCCCGGCATTGAGTGAAAATGGCAAATATCAGGTTGGCCTGAAGACTTCAGTCTATGGTGATTCAGCCACACTGGACTGGACGGTTGCGGTTAGGCGCGAAAGCGCACAAACCACTTCTATTAGTAATGCGGCGCAGCGGCTGGTGATCGCCACCATTATTTCTGCGGCCACCGTGGCTGCCTTGCTGATTGTGTATACCGTTAACAGACTGACCAGTAAATTGAGGTTGCTTTCCAGAGATGCAGATCTGGTATCTAAAGGACTTAAACAGCAGCTCAATCCCATTGCCGGCAACGATGAGGTGAGCCGAATTCGACAGGTACTGGCAAACTCTATTGGCAATTTGCAGCAAGAAAAACAAACGCTGCAAACACTCAATTCCGAACTGGACAAGCGCGTGGAGGATCGCACCAGAGACATCGAAAGGCTGTCAGCTGAATCCAGAGAAATTGCTCTCACACAACAGCGGCTTCGCTTTGCACGCGATATGCACGACACCCTGGCTCACTCCATGATGGCCGTGCTGACGCAGATACGACTGGTTCGAAAGATAAGACACAATCTTGCGGAAGAAGAAATCGAAGACGAACTACAACGGGCTGAAGAGGCTGCGAAGACCGGACTGGCTGAAGCACGTGCTGCTATTCAGCAGATCCGCTCTGCCAATCTTTATGACAAGGGCGTAGACGGTGCCCTAACTGAAATGGTTGACCGCTTTCGTGCCCGAACCGGCATTCATGTTAACCTGCGCATCGATCCGAACAGTAACCGTCAACAGGACCAGCGCGGAGAAACAGTAATTCGCATGGCTGAGGAAGCGATACGCAACATTGAAAAACACGCAAATGCACGCGAGGTTAACATCTCTCTCGATCGCTCCGATGTATCAGAAAGCATTGACGGTTCGGTACCTGTCTTTCATTTGACAATTTTCGACGACGGCATCGGGTTTAATGTCAATGAAGTTGCCTCTGATCACTACGGGCTCGTTGGCCTGCGAGAACAGGCTGCGTTAATCGGCGGTGAACTTGTCATTGACAGTAACCCGGGTAGCGGCACCGCAATCAGCCTCTCTTACCCGGCCTACCCTGCGTAACAATACAATAATAAAAAAACCAACTTTATCCTAGGTCCACACCAGCATAATCATCGGCACACCTGTCAGTACAATAACAACATCGAGCGGCAAGCCGAGTCGCCAGTAATCCCCGAAGTTGTAACCGCCCGGTCCGAGTACCAGCGTATTTGATTGATGGCCCACCGGCGTCAGGTACGGCGACGCCGCCCCGATAGCCACCGCCATAAACAGCGGGTCTGCAGGCAAATTAAACTGGTTGGCCAGACTAAGTGCGATCGGCGCCATTAAAATTGCGGTAGGGGTATTGTGTACCAGGTCAGACAAACCCATCGAGGTAATCATCACCAGGCCCACCAGAGCCCACAGTGGTATATCGTCGGCAACAGATACAATCATATTGGCTATTTGTTCCGTCGCACCGGTCGTTTGCAATGCCTCGCCTACCGGTATTAGAAAACCAAGAAGAACAATAACCGGCCACTCAACACTTCGATATGCCTCGCGCAGCGATATTGCGTTAAACAGGACCAGTATCCCGACAACCGTGGTAAAGGCAATCTGCACCGGCACCAATCCTAAAGCAGTAGCAACTATGCCAGCTGCAAATACAGCCGGGGTTAAAAAGGCAGATCGCCGCGGGGTAATTTCAACACCCCGGTTTTTGATGGTGAGACAGCCAAGATTAACGCACATTTCCTGCAACGCCTTTCTCTCGCCTTGCAGAAGTAAAACATCACCGGTTTTAAATCGAACGTGCGCAAGCCTTGCGCGGGACGGGTGATTTTCGCGTGCGACAGCGAGCAGATTTACTCCAAAGCGCTGGTGCATTTGCAGCGAACGCATAGCGATACCGTCGATGGCAGAATTGGGCATTACCACTGCCTCGACAACACTTACGTCAGCTGACCCGCGCCACATGCCGTCAGTCACTTCCGCTCCTGCATGAACCAAAGAGGTGTCTTCAAACAAGGGTTGCAGTGCTTCACTTTCGCCTTGCAGTATTAACACATCACCCGCGAGAATAGGCTCTATGGCGCTGGGTGCAAGGCGACGGCGACTGGCACGCACAATTGCCACCACAGTCGCTTCATCATCACACATTGCTTCCAGTTCACGCACCGTTTTATCCACCAGCATCGAAGTTTCCGGAATGGAAATTTCGGTCAGGTATCTGGCTATCTGGAATTGATGTTCGTCATTGTCGTTTTTTTTCCCGGCAGGCAACAGGTAGCGGCTGGCCACCACCAGAAAAAGAATACCGGCTAATGCCACTACCAGACCCACCGGGGTAAAATCAAACATGCCGAACGGTTGACCGGTGTGCTCGGCACGGAAGGTTGCCATAATGATATTGGGAGGTGTGCCAATGAGAGTCACCAGCCCGCCGAGCAGGCTGGCAAACGACAACGGCATCAACAATGAGGAAGCCGCACGTTTCGCCTTGCGAGCATCACGCAACGTTATCGGCAGCATGAGCGCCAGTGCCCCGATGTTGTTCATGAACGCCGATAGCAGCGCGGTTGTTCCGCAGTTTGCCGTCAGTTGCGCCATGGTGTTTGCACGAAAATAGCCCAGATACCGCATAAACACACTCACAACACCGGACGACTGCAGCGCCTTACTGATGACCAGCACACTCGCCACCGTTATTACTGCCGGATGAGAGAAACCGCTGAAGGCATGATCAAAAGGCACAATCCCCGTATATACCGCGGCCATCAGTGCGCAGCCCGCCACCACGTCATAGCGCCAGCGGTTCCATATAAACAACGCCATGGTAACGGCGAGAATCGAAAAAATGGCCAGTTGGGGATTTGTCATCGCGCAATCATAAATAATCGACGCATTGAAGCAACGATATTTTCTACTTACACATGCTCACTGTGATAGCAAACACAGTCAGGCGGTGATTCAGCGGTTGCCCTGGTTTACAGAATGGAACGACGACTTTTCTTCAAAATGCAGCCGGTAGACTGTCGTTTTTTGCGCAGCGGAATTCACTAATGGTGTCTCTGCTGCCCGGGTGTATAATGCGATAGCGCAGGACCGTTTTATCCAGATGTTCAGTTTATCCGTCAGGCAACTAATTAACCGGGGAGTTCACTTTGAAAAACTGGCACAAGGCGTCACTGGGAGCGTTGATAGCGACAGGCATAGTGGTCGGAGCAACTACTGCTCAAGGTACCGGCCTGACGTCATGGAAGTCAGGCAAGAATCACGACCGGATCATCCAGATTCAAAACGAAGGGGGCACCCGTGAGGCCACCGACGGCGTGGAAATCGCGTATTACAGCAATTCTTCCTTCCGCGTAACCTCACCGCGTGGCATCTCGATAATCGTTGATCCCTGGCGCAACGATCCCTCGGGAGCCTGGGGCTTGTGGTACCACGTCGAATACCCGGCTGCGGAAGTGGATATTGGCATGTCCACACACGCTCATTTTGATCACGATGCGCTGGACAAAATAGACGCCAACATGTTGCTCGATCGGATGGGTGGTACGTTCGAACTGGGCGATGTGAAAATTGAGGGACTGGCGGACAAACATCAGTGTGTAGCGCCCGGCCTTATACCCTGGACAGAAGCTGTTAAGCAGTTTGAGGGGCGTGATGATCCCTGCACTGACAACTTCCGCCACATGGATAACACCATGTATATTATTGAAACCGGCGGCATGCGACTGTTGATGTGGGGTGACAATCGCCCTGAACCGCCCGCTGAATTACTCGAGCGTATTGGCGACGTAGATGTTGTGTTCGTACCGGTGGATGGTTCCCGCCACATACTCGATTACGAACAGGCTGACGCCGTCGTCGAAATGACCGGGGCTAGTATCGCTATCCCGCACCATTATCTGGTCCCGGAAACCACGTATTACACCTCTACCCTGCTACCGGCAACCGAGTGGGCTAAAACCCACGAGCACACTATGCTGGAGTCTGCGGCTGTAGTCATTACGAAAGCCGATCTGGAGGGCAAGCAAGGGCATGTCTATTACTTTGGTTCCCACAATATTGTAACTGCTGAAAAATAAACATTTGATTGTTGATTACCCGGCGTCGGATCTCAAAAGAGGCCGGCTCCGGGTAAACTCTGCGAAAGAAGATTCTCTCCTGCGTCGTTTGGCCTGCCTTCCAGGCACACATAGCTTAATTTTGTTGCGGCGACTGCCACGTCCGACAGTATTGCGCTTGTCTCGCCCGCGCTTACCAAGCCGTCTACTGATTACCCTGCTTTTACTACTTTCTTTTAGCGGGACGCTACACGCGCACTTCAACCTTAATCTTAACATTCGCGTTTTCCACATCGATCATGGTGAAAACGGTCTCGATGTGTATCTTCGAATACCGATGCCCTACCTGGTGGCTCATCTACTGGGTGAAGAACTGGCCGATGGCTCGCGGAAACCGGCACCTTTTACCACCAACGCCATGATCGACGGGCAGATGATGCACTATGTCGACTATCAGGCACTGCAGGAAAACCCCCTGAAACTCGGGCAACTGGCCGCAGACGGCCACACCATTACGCAGGCAGGCGTTGAGTTGCAGGGCAGCGTTACTCACGTACGATTGTACCGGGGTAACGACCAACCGCCATTCAGCACACTGGCAGAAGCAAAACGTGCATTTACCGAAAACAGCCAGGCGATTGTAGATCCACCTCCGTTTGTTGGAGATACGGTAGTGGATGTTCTGCTTGAGTATCGTCCGGGTCACAAAGTAAACGACTACCTGTTGTCCGGTTCACTTGATCCCGGACTTGAAGGACAACAGGAAACAGCCAACCTTATCGTCGACTACTACGGTGTGGATCAACAAATTTATCGTATTAGCGGATTACTTGCAGAACCGGTCGAGGTAACACGCTCCGTTTGGGCTGCCGCACGAACCTTTGTGATAGAGGGTGTGCGGCATATACTCGCCGGCTACGATCACGTACTTTTCGTCGCTTGTCTGATCATTGGAGCACTTACACTCACGAGCCTTGCGTGGCGGGTCACCGGGTTTACAGTTGGCCACAGCATTACCCTGTCACTGGGGTTTTTTGGCTACACACCGACCGCCGACTGGTTTGTCCCCCTGATAGAAACCGGCATAGCCTTGTCGATCATTTATGCAGCAGTTCTTGCGATAAGCAGCACCACAAATCGAACCGCCGGAAACGCGGACTCCGGCATTGTAGTTACCACATTGATTGGCATGCTGCACGGGCTCGGTTTTTCATTTGTGTTGCAGGAAATACTCGGCGTCAGCTCACCGAATATCTGGGTCAGCCTGCTGGCTTTTAACGCCGGAGTAGAAATCGGGCAACTCGCCATTATTGTTCTGGTGTGGCCCCTGCTTTATATAATCTATAAATACTGGCCCGCGCGAATAACGCTGGTGAAATGGTGCGTTGCCATTCCCTCTATTGGTATTGCATCTGTATGGGCCGGACAGAGGCTGACGTTGTTTTTAGCAAGCGTATAGCCAGTGCCCATCCAGCCTGCGATACAAAGACAACAATAAAAATTCAAAGCCTGTCTCGCAGCGAATACCATAGCATGGCAAGAATCAGCAGCGGATGCCTCATGCGTTTTCCCCCCGGGAAAAAAGGTGTCGGTATAGCCGACATGACATCGAAGCGCTCTGCCTGCCCGGCTATAGTTTCAGCAGCGATCTGCCCCGACAATGTGGCAAGTGCCACACCATGTCCGGAGAAACCCGACATACTCAGTACGTTGCCGCCATAGCGCTGGTAGTGTGGCAGACGATTCATGGTGATGCCGAGCGTGCCACCCCATGCATAGTCGATCCGGGCCCGCTTTAACTGCGGGAAAATCTCTCCCAGTGGTCTGCGTACTTTAGCAGCGATATCCTGCGGGAACCGATAACTATAGCTTTCAGTGCCACCGAAAAGCAGACGATGATCATCACTGAAACGAAAATAGTTCACCACAAACTTCGAATCGGCAACCGCTATATTGCCTTTAATGATTTGCTCTTGCCTGTCCCTGCCCAATGATTCGGTAGCAACGATGTAGTTATTAATTGGCATCACCCGCCGTGTCACATCGCTGTGTAATTCTCCTATATAACCATTGCAGGCAAGCACTACATAATCTGCGGTGATGGTACTATTGTCCGTATGCACCACACTGCTGCCGCCTGGTTTTGTCCCTGCGGACAATCGCCGCACACGCGATGTTTCATGAAGCGTGGCGCCAGCTGCCTGTGCCATTCGTGCCAGTCCAAGCGCCAGTTGCAACGGATCAATATGGCCGGCACCCCAATCGAATGTTCCTCCAAAATAGGCGGGAGAATTGATCATTTCACGTAGCTCGTCACGCGCTACAAAACGGATGTTTTTATAATCGTATTGTTGTTGCAGCTTGTCGACGTATGATTTGCTGTGTTCAACAAAGCGACGTTTGTGATCCGCGTGCAGTATACCCGGGTGGAAATCTGCCTCGACCAGCGGTGACATAGAAAGCCCCCGAACCAGCTCAACCGCTTGCGTTGCTATTTTCCAAAGGTCAACGGCGCGATCATTGCCAAAGAGGTCCTCGAGTTCATCCTGATCACGGCGTTGTCCCTGGCCCACCTGACCTCCGTTTCGACCGGATGCACCAAAACCGACTCGCTGCGCCTCGACTAATCGAACGTCATAGCCGCGCTGTGCAAGATGCAGCGCTGCCGACAAACCGGTAAAACCACCACCAACGATACATACATCACAACGCTGATCGCCAGACGCCTGAGCACAGGCGGTTAACGGAGTAATGCCGCTTGCGTAGTACGAAGGCGGGTACTCACCGGCACTATCGTTTATGTCCAGGAGGTTTTTATCTGGCAGGTTTTTAGCTGGCAGGTTATTGGCCGGCTGACTCATACGTGCAATAGCAAATGACGCCTCTCCCACGGGGAGATCTCTCTTTGATACTCCTCGTTCTCGGCGCGTTTGATATCCAGAAACAACTGGCAAAACTCGGGACCCAGCATCTCCCAGACCTCTGTCGCATCCTGGAAGAGTCCAAGTGCGGCATTGAGACTCGAAGGCAACGCGTCTTCAACTTCCCAGACCTCATTAACGGCTTCCTTGCGTGGCGACACGTTAAGCTGCATACCCAACAGACCACAGGCCAGGGACGCGGCGATTGCAAGATAAGGGTTGCAGTCCATTCCAATAACACGGTTTTCAACCCGGCGTGCCTGCGGTGTGGAATGTGGTACGCGCAGTCCGGTGGTGCGATTATCAGCGGCCCACTCCAGATTGGCCGGTGCACTCTGCCCCTCAACCGTTATTCGCCGGTAGGAATTAACATAGGGCGCCAGCAACGGAATTGTCTGCATCAGGTATTTCTGCGACCCGCCTATAAAATGCAGAAAAGCGTCCGATGCGCTGCCGTCTGCTTCAGAGAAAATATTCTGACCGGTGTTGGCATCCAGAATTGACTGGTGCAAGTGCATTGCACTGCCTGGTTCGTCGCGCATGGGCTTCGCCATAAAAGTCGCAAATACCCCGTTTTTAAGCGCTGCCTCACGAATTGTGCGTTTAAAGTAAAACACCTGATCAGCAAGGTTCATCGGATCGCCGTGCTGCAGATTGATCTCTATCTGTGCAGCGCCACCTTCCTGTATAACACTGTCGATCTGCAAACCCTGCTGGTCTGCAAAATCGTAGATGGTGTCAACCACAGAACCGTATTCATCCACAGCCGCCATTGAAAATACCTGGCGGGTAAACCCCTTGCGGCCCGAACGACCCACTGGCGGTTTGATGGGCTCGTTTGGATCATCGTTCTGTTGGGTTAGATAAAATTCGAGTTCGGGCGCAACCACCGGACGCAGTCCTCGCTGATCGTAGAGATTCAGCACACGACGCAGGACATTGCGTGGTGAAATCTCAAGTGGACCACCTTCACGCAACTGCATGTCACAGATTATCTGCAGGGTGGGTATAGCTGCCCACGGCACTGCAGATGCAGTAGACAGATCCGGCACCAGCACAATATCTTTTTCGAGCCACTGATTTTCTATATCCATTTCCACGTACTCGCCGGAAATAGTCTGGTAGAACAGCGAAACCGGCAGATAGAAACTGCTTTCCGGCTGGAATATTTGCGCAAGCATCGCCTTGCCACGCGAGGTTCCTGCGAGGTCCGGGATAATTATTTCAATTTCCTCGACGGCATGCCCGTTGAGATAATCTGCACACGCTTCGGGCATCTTGCCAAGCCACGACTCCGGGGATCTCGCCTGTCTGCGTTTTGCCATTAAAACCACCTGGTTATTTTTTTGATCATATTTTTGTCACCACCGGCGCGGTGATCAGAGACAGGCTTTGCTGCAAATCACCTCTCAAGGCAAGCGCTGCGGCCTCGCCGTCTGCAACGCGAAACGCCTGTAGTAACTCGGAGTGTTTGTCCGGCAGATTAGCCGTGCCAAAACGGCCGCACACAATGCGCAAACCAGGACCAACCTGCACCCATAAAGACCGGGCTACGTGAAACAGTACCGGTGCATTGGCGATATCGTAAATCGTGAAGTGAAAACGGTTGTTGCGCTCAAGATAAGCTTCAACATCACCCAGAACCAGTGCGTCGTCGATGCTTGCGTCGATTTCGACGAGCGCTTCGATCTGGGGGGTTTTTATGATTGAAGCTGCCCTGCGAGCCAGTTCAGACTCGACCTGGAATCTCAGAAAGTATATATCTTCGATATCACTGGCACCCAGTTCGGGCACCACAATGCGACGGTTCCCCAGTGTACTAACAGCATGTTCTGCGGCCAGCCTGCGCAGCGCCTCCCTCACCGGTGTCAGGCCAACCGCCAGCCTTTCGGCCAACCCCATAATGGTCAGTGGTTGCCCGGGCGCCAGTTCTCCGAGCAAAATCATGTCGCGCAACTGTTCGTATACGCTTTGGTGTTCCGGTATTTTGGTGAGATTTTTCATCCACGATTTTGGCGATTCAACGCGTCATTTAGCGACATCAGGGTTGCTAAAATTTTCCCGTCTGTCAAACTTTTGATCAAATTTTTAACCCACCTACAGGAGAGAACCATGAAACTCGCCACCACCGCAATCGCTCTCGCCATGACCGCTACTGCCGCCTACGCGGAAGAAGTGCGGGTTTACAACTGGTCGGATTACATTGACGAAGCGCTGCTTGAGCAATTTGAAAGTGAAACCGGCATCGAGTTGATCTACGACGTCTTTGACAGCAACGAGGTACTGGAAACCAAAATGCTGGCAGGCTCTTCAGGCTATGACGTGGTAGTACCAAGCGGCACTTTCCTGCAGCGGCAAATCGCAGCGGGTGCATTTCAGCCTCTCGACAAAGGCAAGCTACCCAATACTGAAAACCTCTGGGACGTGGTCAGTTCTCGCACAGCCCAGTACGACCCCGACAACACCTACTCTATCAACTACATGTGGGGAACTACCGGCATTGGCGTCAATATTGGCAAGGTGCAGGAAGTGTTGGGTGCCGACGCACCAATTGCCTCAATTGCATTGCTACTCGATCCGAAAAATATGGAAAAGCTGGCGACCTGTGGTGTGCACATGCTCGACGCACCGAGTGAGGTAATACCAGCGGTGCTGAGCTACCTTGGCGAAGACCCGGACAGCCACGACCCTGATGTAATTGCAAAGGCAGAACCGGTACTCCAGGCGATACGCCCCTATATCACCAAGTTCCACAGCTCGGAGTACATTAATGCGCTGGCTAATGGCGACATCTGTGTGGCGTTTGGCTGGTCCGGCGATGTACTTCAGGCCCGCGACAGAGCGGCCGAAGCCGGCAACGGTGTCGAGATCGCCTACAACGCTGCGTCCGAAGGTGCCTTGATGTGGTTTGACCAAATGGCTATTCCGGCAGATGCACCAAATCCCGAAGGTGCACACAAGTTCCTGAACTTCATTATGGATGCAAAGAACATGGCGGCTGCCTCAAACTACGTCTACTACGCCAACGGCAACCTTGCGAGCCAGGAATTTCTGGCCGAAGATGTAATCGGTGATCCGGCGATCTATCCCGATGCAGCAGCACTTGAAACCCTGTTTACCACGACGCCCTATCCTGCAAAGGTACAGCGCGTGGTTACGCGTATGTGGACTAAAATAAAATCGGGTGTATAGGAGCTGCTACAGCAGAAAACTGTTACCGCGAACGCTCCACAACGAATGCCCTCTCATCGGCTATTATTGTTGCGTATTGAAAATACTATGCGTTAAATCAGTCGAAGCCCTGACGCACAGGTCAGGGTGGCTATTGGACATGCCATGAGCAACAATGCCCCTTTCGCACCCTGGGATGATCCCGGGGTGTCGCCGTTAATTACCTTTGACAACGTGACCAAACGCTTTGGTTCGTTCACTGCAATAGACTCAATCAATCTAGCCATCTATCCGCGAGAGTTCTTTGCTCTACTCGGGCCATCCGGCTGTGGCAAAACCACACTGATGCGAATGCTCGGTGGATTTGAATCAGTGACCGAGGGCAGCATCCACATTGACGGGCAAAACATGGCGGGTATACCCCCCAACAAACGCGCGGTCAATATGATGTTTCAGTCCTATGCGCTATTTCCGCATCTTAGTGTTGCGGGCAATATCGCGTTTGGCCTCAAACGTTCCAGCATGCCAAAAAGTGATATCCCGGGGCGGGTAGATGAAATGCTGCGCCTTGTGCAGCTGGAAAAATTCGCAGCTCGCAAACCTCATCAGTTGTCCGGCGGGCAGCGCCAGCGTGTCGCATTGGCACGCGCGCTGGCTAAAGCGCCAAAACTGTTGTTACTGGATGAACCACTCGGCGCACTGGATAAAAAGCTGCGGCAGGAAACGCAGTTCGAACTGATGGACATACAACAAAAGACCGGCACCACCTTTGTCATCGTCACCCACGATCAGGAAGAGGCAATGACCATGGCCAGCCGCATCGCGGTGATGGATCACGGCAAGCTTGAGCAGGTGGATACGCCTGATCGAATCTACGAAGCACCCGATTCAGTCTACGTTGCCGATTTCATTGGTGACATCAACATCATATCCGGTCGATCTACAAACTTACACGGGGATAGTGTCGAACTTGAATGGGCGCAAGGTGCTGCTCCGATAAAGGGCATGGTTGGTGCCGGTGTCACTTCTGACGGAGAAGCAAGCTTTGTGATTCGACCGGAAAAAGTCGGTATCTCGAAAGACGAGCCGCACGGGATATCTAACCGGCTCAAAGGCGTGGTTGAGGACATTGCCTATCTTGGCAACATTTCAACCTACTACGTGCGCTTGCCTGACGGCGCGCTTATCAAAGCGCAAACCTCTAACGATCGCCGCTTCGCACAACGCGATATCACATGGCAGGACGAGGTGTGGCTTTCATGGCGAGACACTGCCGGAATTGTTCTGGGCGAAAAACGGTGAGCTTTCAACAGTACACTTTATCGTTTATTCCAGCAGACTGACTCGTGAAACGCCTGCTGATCTCGGTGCCGTATATCTGGCTGCTGGTTTTATTTCTGGTGCCATTCGGCATTGTGTTGAAGATCGCTTTCTCGGACGCTGCCATTGCGATACCGCCTTACCTGCCCAGGCTTGATCTGTCCGCAGGCACAGGGGGTCTGCGCGATTTTTGGGCAGCGCTGGATTTCGAAAATTTCACCTGGCTTGCGGAAGACGACCTCTACTGGAAGGCTTATCTTTCCAGTTTAAAAATCGCAGGCGTTGCTACCCTGTTAACGTTGCTCGTCGGTTTTCCAATTGCCTATGGCATGGCACGCGCACCGCAGGAATGGCGCATGACTCTGGTAATGCTGGTCATCCTGCCTTTCTGGACGTCGTTTCTTATACGCGTGTACGCATGGATTGGCATACTCTCTAACGAGGGATTTCTGAATCAGCTACTTCTCTGGTCCGGCCTGATCGCCGAACCGCTCGCGCTGCTCAATACCAACATCGCCGTGTATATCGGTATCGTCTACACGTATCTGCCCTTTCTCGTGCTACCGGTTTATTCAACGCTTGAGAAACTCGACGACACCTTGCTGGAAGCCGCCGAGGATCTTGGCTGCTCGCGCTTGCAGGCTTTCTGGACAGTTACCGCACCACTGTCAAAGCCCGGTGTGATAGCCGGCTGCTTCCTGGTTTTCATTCCGGCACTTGGAGAGTTTGTTATTCCGTCACTGCTAGGCGGCTCAGATACCTTGATGATCGGCAAAGTATTGTGGGAAGAATTCTTTTCCAACCGTGACTGGCCGGTCGCATCAGCTGTGGCGATTATCCTGCTGCTGATCCTGATCGTTCCGATTGTTCTGTTTCAACGAAACGAACAGCGATTGCGCGAGCTGGATCAATGAGGCGTCTTAGCGCGTTCAATGTAGTCTCCCTGACCCTGGGTTTTGCGTTTCTGTATATACCAATGCTTATATTGGTGATCTACAGCTTCAACGCCTCCAGGCTCGTTACGGTATGGGCCGGATTCTCGGCTAAATGGTACGTAGAACTGTTTAACAATGAGGCGTTTCTTGATGCGGCATGGGTAACGCTGCGAGTTGCGCTGATATCCTCCGTAGTAGCTACAATTCTGGGAACCATGGCTGCATTCGCACTGGTGCGTTGCGGGCGATTTTTTGGCCGCACCCTATTTTCCGGCATGGTTTACGCGCCCATCGTGATGCCCGAAGTAATCACCGGTTTATCCCTGTTGCTGCTATTTATTGCGATGGGAGTGCCACGAGGGGTTTTTACTATAGTACTGGCGCACGCCACGTTTTCGATGTGTTTTGTTTCGGTGGTGGTCTCATCACGGCTGGCGACTTTTGATCGCTCGCTCGAAGAGGCGGCTTATGATCTTGGCTGCACCGGTTGGGATGCATTTAAAAGTGTGACGCTACCCATCATTGCCCCGGCCGTGATTGCGGGCTGGCTACTGGCATTCACGTTGTCTATTGATGATCTTGTCATTGCAAGCTTCACCGCCGGTCCGTCTGCAACTACGCTGCCGATCAAAATATTTTCATCGGTCAGGCTCGGTGTCAGCCCCGAAATCAATGCGCTTTCAACGCTTATTATTGCGGTGGTCACTGTTGGCGTGCTGGCGGCATCTATTGTCTCTAAACGCGCTTTTGTAAAACAGCAACAGGACGAAAGGCCGGGCAATCAGTAGAACCA
>CAYPCS010000090.1:10121-22710 GCA_964409275.1 uncultured Granulosicoccaceae bacterium | reverse complement strand
GGCTTGAGCCGTATGATGGGAAACTATCACGTACGGTTCTTAGGGGGCAAAGGGCTGTAATGGCCTTGCGCTGCCCGGTGCCCAAAAGGTAATAAAAGGGAAAGGCGTCGTAGAAAGAAAATGAGATTGTAAAAAGCACATGACAAAAACAACAAAATAATATGTCCAGCGAAAACTGCTAATGAACGGTCACGGTTGGGACTGTTTTTTCGCCAAATAGGCTAAGACACCGAAAATATTTCAAGAAATATTTCAAGGACACGCATTGTAAAAAGAGGATGAATTGCAAAAACAATTGGAGAATGGACATTTAGCTGATGAAAACCGTTTCTGCGTGACCCCGGCCAGACCCGATTTCTAATGCTCGGAAGGAAATTGCGCCTCGAAAGAGCAATTTAGTCATTTTGGCGCACGGCAACGCATGCCGGGTTACCAACTACGTGGTTTGTTTTTGATCTTTTGGAAAATCGAGCAGCGGAAATAAGTTAACCGAACAACAATTTGCTATTTCGGTGGTTCGGTTTTCTATGTAGTCCAAATTCACGGCACAAGGTTTTTAGCGAATGAACAGAACCAACGATCCCCTTAAACCGGCTTTCAAAATGCGTGCACAAATTTGCCCCAGTCAAAGCAGTTCGGATTCTATGAAGCTACGGCGATGTTCAAATGAGCGTCCGGTGAAGCGGTTCTCGCCACAGAGATATGCTCTGCGAACGCATCTGCTTACGCAATGATAATCAAGGTGTGGGCTCGACAGCGATTTGAGACTTGCGAGGTTGGGGCATGGTTACATCCTACATCTACAGCGAACTTCACTGCTGCTTAGGCGCATTACACCGTGAGTTATGCCACAATCTAAATTTAAGATGGGTGTCTTCGCATTTGCACAGTTATCACGTACACTCAGTCCCTATTCCGACCAATAATTAATCAGTTACGAACAAAAATCAGACAGACGTCCCCACCCTCAAATGAGAACCACGATTCGCGTTCGATTGAGGACCCCAGGCAGGTAGAGGCGGGCTGGGCTTTATACACCAGTCCTAAATTAATAAAAATCTCCCCAGCGCCGATTACAGCCGGGAAGCAATCGCCAATCGCTTGGCTTTGAAGCGATGTCGCCGAACGGACAACCAACGACAGAGGATGGACCATCATAACCCTATTGGGCCGCAGAATTATCGGAGCCAGAAGGGATTATTTATGATAACTGGAAGTCGACGGATGATAAGCGGGCAACCGGTGGCAATAGAACCGTAAACCTTCAATGAGAGTCTCGGTGAACGTATAGTGAATAGAATGATGATTTAGTCCGACAGGTGAATCGCGATGACCAGTAATGAATGCCCGGACAACACTCCTTTTTTAATCGGCTGTGGCCAGATTACCCAACGTGAGCCCGACTCGATACTGAGTCCAGGCGAATTGATCGCCGATGCGGCAAGACTGGCTCTACAGGATGCGGGCAAACCGTACAAGTGGACAAAGCCTGCTGATAAAATTCTCAAAGCTGTAGATCGGGCAAGGCCGAGCCTACGAACTTGTGGGACAGCCGCTAACTCAAAGACCCAACAGGGAATCCACCTACCGTACCTTCTGCGAACGGGCCGGTACCCGATTCCGACTCTTTTGCTGTTAAGTGCAGCAATACGGGTTTCTTATATCGCCCGATTGTTGTAACTACAGGTTTGCTGTGTTCTTCAAGGGTGTTTGTAGTTCCATAAAGGCAGCCTTCATCTTCATTTTTACGCATCGCTTTTCCTGCTTTTCCTTTCGATTACCCGGCTCAGAACTATACTAATCGAATGTTACAGTACAAACCCTGCACAAGAATATGATTATATCCGTTTTGTTAACTGACCATCATTTTGTTGTAGAGTGGTTTGCAGGAAGGTTGACGCAGTGTTTCCCCCGACGGCGAGTAAATAGGAGATACATGCGGACAGGGTTGTGTAATATTTACGATACAAACCGGGATGCTCCGCAGTTATTTGGTACAAGCGTTTGGACTATTTGCGCTCAAGGATCAGTTTGTTATATTCGAATCCAGGGTCGCTTTCATAGCAAAACCCTTTTCTCACAACCAATGGAAGTGTTTGACATGAGATATCTACTAATCATTGGCCTATTGGTCTCAACGTTTTCTATTACTGTCCAGTCAAACCCTAAATGCCAAACCGATAGTGATCCGGATGGAGATGGTTGGGGGTGGGAGAATAACGTGTCATGTGTAGTGTCGAACAGTGTGCCTGTAATTTCCGAATGCATTGATTCCGATGGTGACGGCTGGGGATGGAACGGAGTTAGATCATGTATTCCGGAGCAGCAGGAGCCTGTGGACGTTGGGCTTCCAATTGCGCAAGACCCTGTTTGTGTCGACACGGGTATCATCGGTGACACTTGGGGATGGAATGGAATACAGCCGTGTCGCGTTGCACCGGTTCTAACCGGGGGAAATACACGGGCAATTGCAGGGTTATGGGATGACAGCGATGCTGCCAGAGACATAGTTCGGTACATGGAGATATCCGCCAACGGGCTGAGGACACTGTATGTAAAAATCGGCCCGTTTGCCGATTGTTTTTTCGTGACAGGAGGGATGCAGACATCTGAGGGCTCAGCAATAACGCCGCTTGGGGAAAACCAGTATCGGGTTGATTCGTACTCTATTGAGTCACTTGTCGATTTGGAAAGAACCTCTTACATTGCATCCATTTCTGTCAGTAGCACTGGTTCGTTAATGATCGAGCAGCCCGATGTTGAAGACAGGGACGAGGATAACGATCTGGACGAAATCATTACTCTGGATCTGCGTCCCGCGACAGGTATCGATGTAAACGGCCTTTCTATCTGTGCGTTGTTGTGAAGACTGCCGATAGGCATGGTTAATACTGATCAAATGGTGTGCTGGATGGGGTCATGGTGCCAGCATGCCGGGATGCTACAACCTGCTTATATTTCTGGCGCGCCTCATTCATTAATGCGTCTTTAAATAGCGCTTTGGCAGGCTCTTTTTTCAAGTCGGAGTTCCAGCAAATGTCTTTAGGCAAGATCCCGTCTAAAGTTGAGCGGAAAAGGTATCGATTCCAACCCGATCTCACTAGTTGGTCTGCTGGCAAGCCAAGGCAATACTCGATAATACGGACATCCAGTAGCGGATATCTGTACTCGATATCATCCAGAACGCCCTGCGCACACCATCCGTCTATTCGATAGGTGAGGGTTCCTAATTGCAACGGTAGTTGCATATTGGCTTTTACAGTGGGCCGCTCCAGGTGTTCTATTGCAAGTTCTATGATTGATCGCATTGACTTGTCACTAACCTGCAGATTATCTTGAAGCTGCCTGGGTAACAGATTTCGCCGATAGCAATGTAGTATCCGTGGTAGCAGCGGATAAATACACCGGTTCTTTAGCAGGCCTGCAATTCCGTGATTTCTGGCTTGCTTTGCTTGACGAATTTCGTGCGCCAATCTCTTCCATTGGCCATAGATTAATAACTGTGAATAGAATCCATCGTCCCCATAGCTGACAAACTGATCGCCACCCCAGCCGCTAAGCAGTACTTTCACTCCATCTTTAGCGGCCAGTTTCCTTGTTGGCGTTTCCTCCACCATATTTGCCTGCGGCAGTGTGCTCACATCACTTAACCAGTCATCAACGATAGCGTCGGCGGTGGTGTTGTTATAGATGCAACGTATATCTTCAGCGGCACACAGCGTCTGCATGCGAATTCTTTCGTCTTTGTCAACCAATGGTGCGGTTGAAGGTGGTGGTGACCAGGTGTAGGCACCCGCCAGCGAAGTGCCGCTTTGGCGGAGCAACCGGCTCGCCAGCACAGTAATTGCGGTTGAGTCGATGCCGCCACTGAGATGTGACCCTACGGAGTCATAACTTCTGATACAGGACAATATCGATTGTTTCAGTAACTCAAGCAATCGCTCCTTGTACGCCTCGTCCGTGGAGAACCTGACTAGAGGCGCGTTCTCCGGATGCCAGAACTGTTTCTTAACCGAGCCATTTCCGGCAATAGTCAGACTACAGCCGGGTTTCAATTTTCGAATGTTTTTAATCAATGAACGTTCAAAGACGTAGCTGGCTCGTTGGGTTCTGTTCGCGATCACAGCGTCTTCATCGATTTCCGCAGGTACTCCTGGCACAGCAAGGATGGCTCTGATGTCAGAGGCAAATGCCACCATCCGACTGCTTTCATAGATGAATAGTGGTCTAAAACCGAGATGATCCCGACACAGAAACAATGAATTGGTGGTGCTGTCCCATACGGCCACTGCGAATGCGCCAATCAGGTGTTCAGGAAGTGAATTGCCCCATTTAGTGAATGCGGCGGCAACCAGATAACTATCCGGCGTTGTTGGTTTTTCTGCCCCGCCTATGTCCAAAGCTGTACAGAGTTCATCGCGGTTATCGAGACGTACATCGGCAGCAAGTACGCAGCTATTTTGTATGCTCAACATCAGTGGCTGATTTTCGTAGATGGACTCTGGTGTGTTGTAGCTCAGCAGTATGCCAATACCAAAATTCCTCTTTTGCCAGGAATTGCAGCTGTCGTTACCCCATTCAGGCATTGCATCGCGCATGTGGTTGAGCCAATCGTCTTCAACCGGACGTCCATCCTTGTGGTATAGCCCGTAAATTCCACTCATACAAGGTTACTTTACAGTGATTTGTGATTAAAGCATCTCATTGACGAAGAGGCTTGTTGGATGCGCTGACTTGTACCGGTTACAGAAAACATGTAGCCGTCCGTTCCCGTCAATTTTGACATCCATACCTTCGGCGGCACCCTTCAATAACAAATGCACGTGGTCAAGCTGGACATTCAGCTCCACTACAATTTATCCCGAATATATCCCGGCCTCTCGGTATGCACGCGAATTGACTTCGCGACTTCAAACCCCACTTGATCTTCTAGAATCTGTACAGATATTTCACCACCCACACAATGTGATACTGGCAATGCCATAGCACATTCGAAAATTTGTTAAATCTGCTCATGTTTTTCCTTGTTCGTATTATTTGGCGACAACACTTTCAAGGTTACATGAGCAGAACCTTCAATTCGCCGGGCTTGAGCCTATTAACCTACCCACGCCCAAAGGACGTGGTTATAAAACGCTAAATATAGCTAAAGCACCTTGACGTAGCAATAACTCACAGTTAACTTGACTCTCGCGGGCTAGGCAAAGTAACGAATGGAGTTATCATGTACATCCAAAAGAGAATCAAATTTAATCGAGGCGTGGTTCCGGCGCTTCTATCTATTGTATGTGGAGTACTATTAAATGTGCCGCATGCGCAAGCAACTACACTGGTCGATCCCGGAATCGATGTAACACCATTTCTGGTTCCACCCAATGAGCAAAGTCTGACAGTCGATATCAATCCACCCGATGTCTTTGTCACTTCGTCGACTTCCGAATTTCAGTTTGTTTTTAACCCTTCCAGTTGCACACAACCAACTAACCCGTGGCCGGCCGCCGCAGCAGCGGCATTCGAAGCGGCCGGGAACATCTGGGCTGCGCAGCTTCATAGTGTGGTGCCCATTGTCGTTGAAGCCTGTTGGAGGCCACTTGCTTCCAATGTACTTGGTAGTGCCGGAGGCCCCCATACGCGGGACTGGGCTGGTACACCTACTGGAAGCACCTGGTATCCACGATCTCTGGCCCACGCCTTACAGCGGGTAGATGGTAACGGATCGACTGCCGAGATTAACGCAAACTTCAATTCTAACTTCGCTAACTGGTACTTTGGCACAGACGGTGTCACACCTTCAAACCAATTCGACTTTGTGAGTGTGGTACTGCACGAGATGGGACACGGCCTGGGTGTCGCCGGGTTCATGCGATACGGCGGAAATCTGGGGGATGGAGTGGGACAGTACGGGCTCGGTTCAGGATTACCGAATCAGTGGGATCGGCTTGCCAAAGATGGCAATGGAAATCTGCTGACTTCAATAGCAAATACTTCAACTGCTCTCGGCACTGCAATAACGGGGGGTACCGGCGGTGGTGTTTTTCTCCACGGATCCAGTGGTATTGCCGCTAATGGTGGTCCTGTTCAGTTATACACGCCTTCGGTCTGGAGGCAAGGGTCAAGTTACTCTCATTTCGGCCAAAGCTTCAATGGTGGTCCTGATTCATTGATGACTTTTTCCATTGGTACTGGTCAATCCGAACATGTTCTCGGCCCGGTTACGTTGGCTGTAATGAAAGATGTTGGGTGGCCCGAAGACAATGACGCCAACGTGGGCAGAGCCATTTCTGTAGTCGGCTTCGTACCTGGCGGAGGCATTCTTGGTAGTTTGACCACGGATTTCACATTTACCAATAACGGCAGTGAGAATCTGCAGAACTTTTACTTATTGGTGAATACCGCGAACAACGCGACCATGGGCAATGCAGATATCACCACGAATGGTGGAGGTGTGGATTCGATTAGAGAAGTCGCTAATTCAGCGCTTCCCGGTAGCGATGGGTTGTTGCAAAATGGCGAAGCTTTGACGATTCGGCTGGTGACGGACATTACTGCCGCCCCGTTTAACCTGAATTTTGATGTTGTGGCTTCTGATCAGTTAATCGCATCAAAGACTACATCTCCCAATGTGATTGCAAGTTTTTCCATCAACCAAACGATCTTGCAACAAGCAGGTATCGAATTTGACGGTATCAATACCGCAACTTCCATTGATACTGACAGTAATTTATCACTTGCCGCTTCTGGTGGCACCAGCGGTATTGGTGCCATTGGTGGCCGCTCTGATCTGCTCTTACCTGGTCTGTTAATACTCGCGTTGCTTTGTTTTACCCGGCGACGTTTACGCTAGCGCCTGGTTTACGGACGAGCCTGATCTTACAGGCTCGTCCTTTTGATTTTTGGCTGATGTCCAGTATCCTAATATGATCGCGTCCTAAGGCTATAGCAGCACCGGCCTCATCTGATAACCGCAGTACTAAACATGCAGTACTACTAAACATGGCTAAATATGGACGCCCCACTAATGTCAAACAATAAACTCCATAAACGCGATTTATAGTGTTTAAGTTCAAAACGGCGACGGTAGCGGGCCACAGCGTTACTACCTACAGCTAAACTACAGGAACGGACTGCCGTATATTATCACATTGCGAAGTGCTATCTTCTTCGTATGCCTGTCCAGCTACGCCCTTACGGCGTTAAGCGCGAACTATGCAATTTTCATAAATTCGTTGTCCCCGTCTCCAAGATCATTGATCGCCATTATACGGCCCTTGTCAAAACCAGTTCCTGTGTAAGGCTCAAGATCGTCAGTGTAATATTCATAGTTGCCTAACCAGAAACCAAAGAAAGCGCAATAATATTGCTTACGTTTAACAATTTTAACGCCGGTTTTTATTTTGGCGGGAAGATCTGGCTCGTTAGAGTCCAGGTATAAATCTAAGGGGTGGCAATTAAGTTTCTTTCGTTCTGATAGATCAAATAACAACCTTTTCTCACCTACTTCGTAGGTGCCATTTACAACGCGCTCGCTCGAAATACCGCAAAATTCGCAGGTAAACCTTTTATCTGCAAACTCCCATATAGTTGTAATGCCACCGTCTGAATGTTTCCATACACCTTGCAACGGATTTTCAGACTCACCAGGCAGCAATTTGTTATCTCTGTAGTGAAATGTTTCCTCTTTTCTGTCTTCCTCATGAGTTACGTGAATTTTCCCGTGCTTACACCTTATACTGCAATAGTCTACAAAGTCGTCATAGTCTTCATTGCATGGCGTGAAAGATACATCACTTTTTACAGATGGGTATACGTGATTGAGACTCTCTGAATTAAGCCCATCTTCGCATAGATCATGTATGTGCCTTACCACTCTTGCATGTTTTGTTTTGCTATCAAACAATAAATTAAACTTTATGCTAGTAGCGGACATGTTTCCCTCGATGTTCCATATACATTAATGTTCTTTTCGAAATACTAATCTGGACATAAGCGACAGGCGCCTATCGAAAAGGATAGATCGCCCGCAGAGGCGATCTTATCCAGTTGCTGTGCAAGCCCGTTGTCAGTGTACCGGGGATTTACCACTATAGAAAATTCATGCGAGAAAGCATGGGTTGATTTTTTTAATGGGCAAAATAATACCTACACAGACGCACTTGACCGAGCACTGGATGAAGGGCTCGTATTGATTGGTGATTTAATTCATTTAGAAATATTACAAGGTTTCAGATCTGACTCAGACTTTAAAGCCGCCAAATAGTCTCTAAGCACTTGTATCAACAAGAATCAATGTTTGCCTCACGGCTGTAACGAAGAAAAGTGTTACCTTATTTATCAAGTTGCCCACTAGCCTTCAACGAGAGTCTCGGTGAACGTATAGTGAATAGAATGATGATTTAGTCCGACAGATGAATCGCGATGACTAGCAGTGAATGCCCGGACAACACGCCTGTTTTAATCGGCTGTGGCCAGATTACCCAACGTGAACCCGACTCGATACGGGGCCCAGGCGAATTGATCGCCGATGCGGCAAGACTGGCTCTACAGGATACGGGTTCCGCCAGGCAACTGACCAATGTGATCGATACTGTAGTCGTCATCCGATCATTTTCAGACACGAGTTGGCGTTTTGCGAGTCCCTTCGGTAACGATCACAACCCGCCGAAAAGCCTCGCGACCAGGCTGGACGCCAGCGCCGTGCGCCGCCACGTCTACACTGAGGCCGGCGGCAACATGCCGCAATGGTGTGTGAACCGATTGAGCGAGCAAATACACCAGGGCGACGTGGGCATCGCCTTGATTGCAGGCGGAGAAGCCCTTGCCACCCAGAAAGCCGCCCGCCGCGCCGGACTCAATCTTGACTGGTCCCAAACTCATTCCAGTACACCCGTTTCGTGGGGCATCGCCAGGCGCGGCTGGTCGGACCTGGAAGAAAGGCACGGTATGCGTGGTGCGATCTACGCCTATCCCTTATTCGAACAAGCCATCCGTCATGCCAAAGGCCGAACTGTCGAGCAGCACCAAAAGTATATGGGTGAGTTACTTGCACGTTTTGCGCAAGTAGCAGCCAACCACCCATTGGCGGACAGACGCGCTGACTACTCACCCGGTGAGATTACCACCGTGCGTCCCGACAACCCGATGATTGGCTTCCCGTACACGCGCCTGATGAATGCCAACGCCTATATCGACCAGAGCGCAGCACTTGTGATTACCAGTGCTGGCAAGGCGCGAGCGATGGGCGTGCCTCGGGAGCAGTGGGTATTTCTGCACGGCTATGCTGATGCGCATGACCATTGGTACCTGACTGAGAGGCCATCCCTGCACCGATCCGAAGCGATGCCGCGTGTGTTTGATGCCGCGTTTGAAATGGCAAAGGTCAAACTGGATGACATTGCGATGTTCGATATCTATAGCTGCTTCTCGTCTGCCGTTCAGGTGGCCTGCGATGCGTTGGGCCTGGAAGTTGATGATCCCCGCGGGCTAACAGTAACTGGTGGCCTTCCTTACTTTGGTGGACCTGGAAATAACTATGTGACGCATGCGATTGCACAGACGATGCAGCGGTTGAGGGAAACATCCGGGGATAAAGCATTAGTGACAGCTAACGGGAACTATTTAACGAAGCACTCAGCAGGCATCTATAGCAATGAGCCGCCAGCGCATAAACCGGCGCTCGCCGCTACCCTGCAGCCAGCGCTCGACAAGCTGCCGAAAGTCAAGCTCACATCAATGGCAGAAGGCGCAGCGCAGATCGAGACTTACACCGTGATGCACAATCGTGACGGGCCTGCCAATGCCATTGTGATTGGACGACTTGATGACGGGCAGCGCTTTATTGCGAATACCAGACCAGACCTAGCCCTGTGGCAAGAGATGGAGCGAGAGGATTGGGTTCGACAGAGAGGGCAAGTGTTGAATGACGGGCAGCGCAACTACTTTGTACCGTAGCCTGGACCCTGGTATCGTGTTCAACCGATACCAGGTTCCACGCAACGGATTAGATTGCGGTCCTATACGTAAACCAGGATCGACACCAGGTGTTATAGTGGCTGTTACTATGTTCGATTTTGAAAACTACCGTGAATTGATGCCGCTGGTAATAGCGTGGTTGCTTGATATTGAATCGAATATCCTGGCTAACGGGGTGCCGCTCAACGAGATCGAAACCCGGGACGCTGTTTCAGTGGGCGTGCAACGCCCTGAAAAAATTCGCATTCTGGCGGTTGACAACATGTCCGTACCGCAGAATCCGGTACTGCAACAGGCTGGCCGGGAGACCGGGTTGCTTAGTGATACTACGGCTGGCCGAACGGTGGGCTATGGCATCGAAATTATTAAAGGAGAATCCAGTCGGCGTCTGTTGCGCCACGAGTTCAGGCATGTTTTTCAGTACGAACAGGCCGGATCACTGCAGACATTCGTGACCGAATATATTCAGTCGGTACTGACTGACGGATACCACAACAGTATATTCGAGCGGGATGCACGCGCTGTGGAGGCGAGCCCGGCTACACCGGATGACTAAAGGTACAAGGGCCCGGTACTTTAATCTCTGCCAGTGTGATTCAGCTTACTTAAAGACTGGTAAACCCGTAGGCAATGGTGAGGGCACGTGGCAGAAACTACTGATAACAGACTGCCGCAATTAGTCACATTGCTATGCACTGTATTTCACATTATTCTTTTCCTAATTCGCCTGCCCTTATATACTCCAGTGCCTGGAAGCAGGTCCAGGCCGATAAAGAGCCAGTAAGGGTACCTCAAGATACCGCTCTTGCAACTCACCAGTAGCTGTCCAAAAATGCAAAGAGGTCGAATCTTATCGGAATTGTCAGTTTAATTTTGGGACTGTTCGCATTTGTGTTCGGAGTATATGGCTGCATCACAGGTAAGCTGCCATTTATGCCAGGTGCAAATGATTCAACTCAGCCACCATATCCACTCATGAAAGGAAGATTCATTGGCGTGGGACTGGTTTTTTCCTCGCTGCTTATATTTACCGGAAACATCGTTGGTTCTGTGTTGCTGGTTGTATTGCTATTGCTTCCTCTCAGGTAGCACCACCTCCCTTTTGTAAAAACCTCGCAGGAAACAGAGTTTAGATCCACAGTTATTTTTCTGTTGCGAATACATATATCCATCGCAGCGAATATACTGCGCCAACCAATGCCCTGGAATTCTGCATCATCTACAACCCATGGTCTTCATCGAAATCCAGCTGTTGCAGGAAGCAGGGCAGCTCAACACCGGTTGATCCGCACTTGTCGCGGCCTCATACCAGCGCCTTACTGATGTATGTGTTGACTCCTTGGTGCGGCTTTATTTGTTTTAACCCGATAAGAATTCCGTATGCCACACGCACCCTTCAATCAGACCGGTCATAAAACCTACTGATGTTGAATGTAAGCGGCTTCAAGTTCAGCTCGCAGAAAATCACCAAAACGTATCGGCTCGTACCGGACTGGCAGATGCTCACTTATGCACTCATCCAGCGGTGTGATAATGGTATCGACATAGGGATCAAAAAAGAACGCACAAGAGTATCGTTCCTGACCTGTTCGGTTGATAACCCGGTGTGGTGTGGACTTCAGAATACCATTGCTCCACCTGTGAAGCATATCTCCGACATTGACAATCAGTGCATTCCTGTCGGGCGCAACGTCGAGCCAGTCGCCGGTTGCAGTCTGTACTTGAAGCCCAGCGACTTCGTCCTGTGCCAGCAGAGTTAAGCAGCCAAAGTCGGTGTGGGGTGCCGAACCAAACAGACCACTAACTGGTGGTTGAGGCGGGTAGTGCAATAGCCGAAGCCAGGTGGTCGGGCATTCAAACGCCGGTAGCAGACGTGACGGATCAACTTCGAGTGCGATACAGGTAATCTTCACTAGTTGTCTCGCAAGCACAGACAGTTTTACATTTGCTTCAGTCAGTGTTTCACGAAAACCTGCAAGCTGAGGCCATTGATTCGGCCCCGCGAGGTAGGCATTGGATAATACCGGCATTGAGTTAGCCGTGTCTTCACGCATTATCATAAAAGACTCAGACTGATTCGGTCGTTTCACCTCAGTGAGCTTTGAATTGACATCGGTCGATGTGTTGATCGGTATGTAACCGCGATGCGAGGAGTCCAGCGCTACTTCCATCTTGGTGTGTAGTGGCAAATTATGAAACTGTTTTGAAGCGCCAAAAAGCGCTGTCATCAGTGACTCGGGCAAGCCGTGATTAACAATGGCACCAAAGCCCGATTCCGAATAGATCGCACGAAAATCTGCAGCGACAGATTGCAAACCATTGGGCGCATTCAATCTATCGAGGTCAATTGTTGGTAGTGAGTTCTGCAAGGATGTTTCGATACGTGTGTGCCAGCACGCAATTATATGATCGAATCGGTGGTATGCCTACCAATGTTCCAGCCGCGTTGTTGAACTTGAGGCACAATTACAACTAACAAAGCCCTTGCAGGGAAAATACCCGGAATCCGGGCCTGAGTTATCAAAAGGACAGCATACTGTGCTCGAACCTGGATACGGGTCAGCCTAATAGAAAAAACCCGCAACCGAAGCTGCGGGTTTTTCTTTCATCATCATCATCA
>CAYPCS010000090.1:0-10021 GCA_964409275.1 uncultured Granulosicoccaceae bacterium | reverse complement strand
TCATCATCATCATCAACAACAACCTGCTTTCTAATGGGGTAATAGCAGCCCTCATCTAGTCGCCAATGGTGATAATAAGGTTGTCCATTTCTCCGTGATATTGATCATTAACGAGATCATTGTTACGTCTCAACCCGCCTATATTCACATCTTCGTCACTTGAGATCGAGCCAAGGTTACCGAAGGCCTGGTTCACATTGTTGCCTACACTTAAGGTAACTGTGTTTCCGTCTCGTCTACATCTGATGGTTCTCCAGGACCCGTTGAAGAGGTTTACATCCGCGTTATTTCCAGAGGCGACAAGTGTAGCGAAAGCCTCTTCCGCCGAACCACTGGCCGCATTGGCCTGTGCAAACCGGCAGCCGAGTACCTGGACACCATTATTTCGATCGATTTGCAGTTTCCACTGAGCGTCGGCGAATGCGCCTTTCTGAACTATATTCATGCCTTGGCTAGTGCCAATTCCATTGTCTGCAAGCGATGGATCAAGGCGAACGCTTACCTGGATCTGCATGTTCTCTGTTCCCGGATCCAAACGATCAGAACCGTTGTCTTTTATTTCGAGCAGAGCACCATCTGTGTCCGGGTTTGTGTCCATTGCCGGGAATCGCATCGCCAACCCCTGCGTGCCATTTCTAAAAAGCCCAAGCGTAGCCTCATCACCGATCGTATATATAGAAGCGTTGAAATTACTATTGTTGGTGTTCTTGACGACCTGATCAAAGTTGTATCTATTAACTTCAGCAGCGTTTGCGGCAGTGCCGAGGAATTGCGAGCCACCGAGCAAAGCGGTTAACGCGATTGCAGATATTGTTTTCCGGTTCAATACTTTCTCCTGGTGATATTTACTTTATCTATAAAACTCCACTCAAGCTCAAAATCTTAGACAAACACTAGAAGGAATGCAACAGGAGCAAGGCAACACGCTCAGTGAGAAAACAGACATGTATCGAACCATAATAATGAATTGAAAGGACACGCACTGTAATTACATGCGTAATTGTAAAGAATATTTGAGAACAAGCATCGAAACCGTATTGCTCTGGAACGGTCTATAGATAGATTTTCTGATCGGCATTAAGAATAAAAAATACGCCAAAAATACAGTATCGTGACGTGAGCTACCCTGGCGCGTCTAAATTCGAATAGCAGTTTGATTATGATTAGACGCAGTCATCGAAACCGGCCTAACCAGGCAGAATCTACGGTAAACAAAGTTGAGTCTCGCAGTCTATATTCTGATATGACGGCGCCCGTCTATTCCTTAAGTGCAAGTTAAAAATAAGCGCAGCAGCACAATTCACTGTTTCAATAGATGACCATTGACTCACTCATAGAAGAGGCGTTCTTCTCTGATAGCGCAACGTGATTTTCAGACACAGAAATTGACAACAACCCGGATCTACACTGGGAGGTAAATTGGCGAAATCCGGTCACCATCGTGTGTTCTCTGTTTTAGGCTTTGGGTAACTGACTATACGGTCAACGCTGAGAGCAGGTATTGGCAGGAAACTGATATAGAACTAAGCCAACAGAGCAGCTATTCCAACAAACAACTTCAACGGGAACAGTCCTTAAAAAAGACAGGGTCGCAACGGCCCCGAACAACCAGCGTGCCATGCAGCAATTTCTCTGACACTTTTCCCCACTATAGCCGGGAATACCAAATCAAAGCCGGCCAGTGTCATTCATACCCGGCACTGTGTAAGGTCGATGCCGGTTTTCCCGGTTAAAATATTTTCTGCGGATTCATAATATTATTTGGATCAAGAGCCGCTTTAATTACGCTCATATAATCCACCGCATCTCCGAGCTCTGCGCGCAGATAGTTTCTTTTACCCTGCCCTATTCCATGCTCTCCGGTACAGGTTCCCCCCATGGCGATTGCGCGCTCACTCAAACGCGCGGCAAACGCTTTGGCTTTTTCCACTTCGGCTTCATTATCCAGCTCTACCAGCACACTGGTATGAAAATTACCATCGCCCACATGACCGACTATCGGGGCCAGCAGGTCGTGTTCTTTAATATCGATGCGAGTCTCTTCAACGCAATCGGCCAGACGCGAGATTGGCACACATGCGTCTGTCACAATCGCATCAGCGGAAGGCTTGAGTCCGCGTGCGGCCCAGTACGCATCATGTCTTGCCTGCCATAGCTTGTTGCGAGCCTGCTCTTCGGTGGTCCATTGAAAGTCTGATCCACCACAATCGGCAACGATTTCTCCAAACAAGGCAGACTGCTCGGCAGTGGATGATTCCGATCCGTGAAACTCGACGAACATCGTGGGCTTTTCTGCCAGACCGAGTTTTGAATAGGCATTGCAGGCACTAACCTGGACCGCATCCAGCATTTCGATTCGCGCTATCGGTATACCGTACTGAATCGTCTGAATCGCTGCCCTGCAAACTGATGCGACGTCGGGAAAGTTGCAAATGCCACCGGCAATCGACTCGGGAATACCATGCAGTTTCAGAGTGAGTTCAGTGATCACCCCCAGGGTTCCTTCGGACCCAACCAGCAATCGGGTGAGGTCGTATCCGGCAGCTGTCTTTTTTGCGCGACTGGCGGTGGAAATCTCGCGCCCGTCAGCCATCACCGCCCGCAAACTCAACACATTGTCTTTCATGGTGCCGTAACGAACCGCATTAGTACCGGAAGCGCGCGTTGAGGCCATACCACCCAGACTCGCATCTGCACCTGGATCGATCGGGAAAAACAGACCGGTGTCCCGAAGGAATGTGTTTAGTGCTTTTCGGGTGATGCCTGGCTGGACTGTGACGGTCAGATCTTCCGGGTGCACTTCGACCACCTGGTTCATCTGTGACACATCAATTGAAACACCACCGAGCGGTGCGTTTAACTGCCCCTCCAGAGACGACCCGGCACCAAAGGGTATGACCGGGCACCCGTGCTGTGCGCAAACATCGACAATCAGTGCCACATCCTCCGACGAATTGGCGTAAACGACCGCATCCGGGGGTTGATTTTTCAAATAGGTAAGCGTGTGGCCGTGTTGTTCACGAACTGACTCACCGGTTAAAAAACGTTCTCCAAAACGCTGGCGCAAAATGTCACTTGCCAGATTTATATTGCGTGCCGAAGCCGCCGTACCGTTCAATAGTGTTGCTCCATTCAATTCCAGGCAACGCCAATTATGCCACGCCGCCCGAGTTGATATCAGAACCGATCCGAATTGCGCTAAAGAGTATTCAAGGTGCCCGGTTGATTGCCGTTTTTCTGAAGATCAACTCTTTTTGCGCCAGGCATCTGATCGATGAAAAATCTACTATTCGCGCTACTCACTGCGGCGTGCAGCCTTGCCAGTGCCCTCAGCCAGGCAGAAACACTGGTGTATCCGGCAATTACTGATTTTCCGGTGCTTACCGCAGGCGAGGTCGACTACGAAATTGAAACGGCAAAACGTCGAGACTATCTGAGCATCAATGCCGGCAAGGAAGAAAACCGCAACAAATTTGCACGAGCGACGAGGCAGTTCGACGGGCCAGCCGGTGTTTACGATGTGACTATCGCTGCAGTGGGCGAAATCGATGGCGAGGGCGAGTACCACTTTCTGGTCAACGGGACCATTGTCGGCAGCGCGACCAACAGTCGCGTCGAAGAAGACTGGGGCATCCAGAACCACACATTTAATAACATTACCATTCCCGCCAACGCCGAGCTTGGCGTAGAGTCTAACGCTGTCACAAACGGGCTTATCCCCGAAGGCGATATTACCGCCTACGCACGGGGTCGCTGGCGAACATTAACACTGGTTTCGCAGGAAATATTCGAACTACCGACCGTCGATCTTGCCGTGAGTGCTCTCAGCAGCAACCCGGCACCTGTGGCAGGGCAATCGATAGAGATAACCGTCGCCACGGCCAACAACAGTGCAAGCGATACTGCTACCTCACCCGTTGTAACTGTCACACTTTCCGGCAACCTGCAGTTTGAAGCGCACGAGCTGTGCAAACACGATGGCAATGTCAGCACTTGCCAGCTGCCGGAAATAGCGGCCAGTGACAATGAAAATACCATCATCAATGTCATCGCAACCGCTACTGGTTCGGCAAGTATCTCGGTTTCAGCAACGGCGGATCAACCGGACAACAACACCGCCAATAACACTGGCAATGTAGCCTTTGAAACTCAGCCAGCATTCGTACCGGACAATACCGTCGATCTTGCGGTGCAGTTACAAACCACCACTGAACCGGTGACCACCGGAGACGAAATAGAATTTGTCCTTACTGCTACTAACAAACACGCCGGGAATACAGCAACGGAACCGGTCGCGGGTATTCTGTTGCCAGCGCAACTGGTGTATTCAGGCAGTGGCGATTGCACCCAAAACGGACAAACGGTTTTGTGCAACTTACCCGAACTGGCTCCGGCGCAAAGCACCACCGTGCGTTTTTCGGTAACAGTCAATGGTATCGGTGAATCCCTGGTTGTGGCGTCAGCAAGTTCTGCAGAATCGGAAGACATTGTTTTCGATAACGAAGTCGTAGTTCGCCTGACAGTTGACGAATCCGGCTCAGTAAATACTGATCCGTCAGAACCCGTAAGCAATCCTGGTACTCCCGGCGATGAACCCTCCACTGGCGGTGGCACAGTAGCGATTTTCCATCTGGCCGGGTTGTTACTGATTTCCGGTTTCGCCTCGTTTTGCCGCAGACGACAGAGCCCTTTGCTTCATACAAAATCAAATAAAGCGCTGATTTAAATCATTTATTTTCAAAAAACTACAACATGCCGCAATCTTTCAGCAGCGGTCAGGTCGTCGTAACCAACATACATCCACGCCGAATTCTGGTACTCTGGCGGATTGAGCAGAGTCGTTTATTGAGTAAGCAGTGACCCGAAAACCTGAGGCAAATGGTCAACAAAAATTCAGGGAAGTGACCAGCGGCGCATTAACCAAAACCGCCATCAATTCGGCACTTTCCTTACCGTTACAGTAAAAAAAGATCGCCTCACGTTTATGCCACTAATCAATCCAGCCAGCGAGACGTCAGTATTACGTCCAGCCACTATCGCGCTTGCACTGATCGCAATGGTTGGCGGTCTGCCAGGCTGTGCCACCAATCCGGTTGAAAACGCACCTGCGGATCAGGCATCGGTGACGCACACAGCAGTAATGCCCGCGATCAGCGACAACGCAACACCCGGTGACACCAGCCCGATACTCAATGGCCAGAATCCCGATGGAGAGTTAAGCCAGGCAACACTCAACCGCTGGTTCAATGAAGCAAAGGAAGTGGTGGCCCGCGAGTTCAACACCGACCTGTCGCAGGTGCCTGCCACTATTGTCAATTCAGATCAGATTGCCGAGCAAGCGCGCAGCAGCCTGCTGGTTGCACTGCACCATGATTTATCGAATGATGATTTTGCGGAAGCCCTTGTCGACAACATCCTCGCCGCCCAGACCGCCTCGGTTCTGGCAATCTATTCACCGGAACAACGAGCCATTTTGCTCCACCGTGAAAACCTGCACGAATATTTAAAGTCGCAGAACACCGACATCGCGCCAAAAGCGTCCATTCAGGCACTGTTGATTCATGAGCTGGTACACGCGGTGGATGATATCAAGCACAACGCATTCAATCGCAAAGGCGCTTCCTACCAGGAAGTGTTTGCGAAATCCACAATTGTCGAGGGGCACGCTCAATGGCAAACCCGTCGACTGTGCCAGCTATCCGGCTGCAGCTCTGCGTTCAACTCGCTTAACCGTTACATGTTCGACGTCGACACGCCAGACGACCCTGCCCTTAAGTATGTGCAGACGCGCAACTTTAAAAATCTGGAGTTTGTATACCGCGAAGGCGAACGTTTTATAGACCGGCTGATGCATCGGCCAAACGGTGAAGATCTTATCGCACTGGCATTTGCCAGACCACCGCGAGACTCTATTCAGATAATCGATCCGGATTCTTTTCCCAACCGCGAAAGAGAGCAACGGAATCTCGCGTTATCTTCGACCATAGTCAACGCGCCAAAACCCTGGAGCGACCTCGAGAAAGGAACCCTCAGACGCAATGTTCTGGCTGCAGCAGCATTTAGTGTAGACCCGGAATCGAGAGCGCCAATTGTCGATTTTTATACGTCAAAAATACTGGCAGCCGCTAAACACGAATACTATGACCGCGCCAGCGAAACCCCTATTCCGGTCGCTATTATCGCGCTGGAAACGGACGACGCCGCCACCGCACGCAAAACTGCTGCACTGATCTTTGATACTACTGCCCGAACCTACAACGGTCTCGGTGGCGACCTCGTCAGGATTGACAACTGGACTACCGGGCGACACTACGCACAGATACCTGTGGATCAGCAAGCAAACAAACAGATGGATGACACGCGAATCGAAATGTACACGGCCAGTGGCGACATGGTAAACGGCATGGTTAATGACAACTATTCAATCGAAGTGGTCACCGCGACTTCCGGCCAGTACATTGTCCACATTGATGGTCGCTATAAGGGCAAACAGGAACTCATGCAGTTTGCCGGTCAATTGCTGATCAGTTTGCACAATAACGACTGACACCCCATCTATAGTCGGGCAAAATCTACTGGTACGATTCAGGACCCGAACACTGATTCAGCTGGCTGTAACACTACACGCTGCTGGCCAAGACGACGTGTAAAGCGACTGCGGTCAAAGAACTCCAGCAACTCGATCACCAGATTGCGTCCGATACCGGAGCGGTCACGATAGGCCGCAACCGAGAAGTCCTTATCGAGCGCAAGTGTTTCTCCAATCACCGCCAGCTGTCTTAACGTATCCGGTGTGTAGTACCTGTTGTTACTCACCTTGTATAGTCTGCCATGCGCAACACAGGCATTTAACAATCTGACTACGTCCTCAACAGATTGCTCGAGATAGTCGGCTATCTCCACTACCCTGGGTGCAGTCATACCGGCACCTTCGTACAGTGGCTGAACGCGCGACCAAAGCGCTTCGCTGCGATCATCCAGCCTGGATTGCCAGTCAGGACTTCGATACACAGCCGCCTGCTTCAGCAGTTTTTTATCGCGCTGCATATCTTGCAACACTTGCGCAAACACAGGCCCGGGCACCCGCACGGGCATAGCTCGCTGTAACTGATCCTGGTCTGCGCCAAGTGCATTTGAGTTCGACGCATGCCAGCTAACCAGTGTGGCAATCACCTGCTCTTGCAGTGACTTCCAGTGCGCTGCAGTTATTGCCCAGCGCTCGTTGAGAGGGCCAAAAGTAACGGCAGAAAGCGGAGACAGCAGAGAGTCCATTTCTTCATCGCGGCAATTAAACCGGTCAGCAAAGCCGGCCAGATCAACACCACACGGACTCAGATTGAGTACGCCTTGCAGCGCCGAGGCAACGGTATCACTGGCCATCGCGTGCAACAGTTGCAGGCGTTCGGGCCGGCTTCGGCCTCTGCGCGGGGGTAGCGGATCAACCACGGTACCGCCGGCTATCGTAAAACGGGCAGACTGATCTCGTAAAACAAGCCGGTCTCCGGCAACCGCGCCAAGTGGTCGATCACATATCAAACGGGCCAGACCAAACTCGCCGACTTCCAGCGACGCGGATTCAAGCAGGGCGATACGACACGGCACGCTGGCGGCGCCCAGATGCAGATGCGCCGGCGTCCAGTGATCAAGCCGTTGCTGATGCGGTGCCGCCAGGCTCTGTGCCACCGGTGTCAGTTTGACATCCATGGAGCGCACCGGAACCATCCTTGCACTGGATGTAACCCAGTCACCTCGAACCAGCGTCGTTTTGCGAATATCAGCGCCGGTCAGATTTAACGCGCAGCGCTGACCGGCAACTGCTTGCCGGGCGCTTTTATTCTGCGCGTGAATACCTCGCACTCTGACGTTGCTGCGATCAGACAATACCGTCAGGGCATCCTCTATTTCCACAGCCCCCGACACCACGGTGCCAGTCACTACCGTCCCGGCCCCGGCAACATGAAAACTCCGGTCAATGGCAAGCCGGAAGTGACCACCGCTTCTCGCCCGGGTCAGGCGGCCAACGGATTGAAACAAATGCTCTCGCAACCGATCAATCGCCGCTTTGCTGTCGACCGCATCGGGCTCGGCCGTCGACACCGGAAATACCAGCGCATTTTCGTAGACAGTATCCGCCAGCAGCGCTGCGATACTCGCTTCTACTTCAACAACACGGTCGGCTTCAACCAAATCAACCTTGCTTATCACCACCACCAGTGCGCCGACACCGAGCAATTGCAGGATCGCCAGATGCTCGCGAGTCTGAGGCATCGGACCATCATCTGCGGCAATCACCAGCAGTGCCAAATCAATAGAACCGACACCGGCGATCATGTTGCGGACAAATTTTTCATGTCCCGGCACATCAATGAACCCAAGTGTTCGCGGCGTTTCCTGTATCTCGTTAGCGGCATCTTTAACAGACTGTTCGCGGCGAGATTCAGTGTTGGCTGCAGTCTTCACACCGCTGTTATCAGCCACTGGCAGATAGGCAAATCCGAGATCAATAGACAGACCGCGCTTCTTTTCCTCAGGCAGCTTATCGGTGTCGACACCGGTCAGGGCCGCGATCAAACTTGTTTTGCCATGATCGACATGGCCAGCAGTTGCAATGATCACAATTGCTGATCCTGTCCGAAAATGAACGACGCACATGTGGCGCCGATTGGGATTATCATGTCACTACCCTTTCTCTGTGCAGACTGCACTCTCTGCCACCACTCACTTGCAACAAGCTGGAGGCTACATGCCGAGACTTTCCGACGTGGTACCGGAACAACGCGTTCATCTGGAAAAACTTGAATGCCCGGAGTTCGCAGACCCGACCTTTGTTCCTTCCAGACCGCTAGCCGACTGCAAAGTTGCCCTCGTTTCAACTGCCGGTTTGATAAAGCGCCACGACGAAAACGTGAGAGGAGGCGCCCCGGACTATCGCAGTTTCAAAGATACTACGCGAGATCGCGATCTGCTAATAAATCACGTATCCGTGAACTTTGATCGCAGCGCCTTTTCTGAAGATGCAAACACAGTATTCCCGCGGGAACTGCTGCGGGAACTGGCCGAAGCGAACATCATCAAGGCAGCCGCTACCGAGCACTACTCCTTCATGGGCGCAACTGCTCCGGAACTGATGCAGGAACACGTGTCGGAACTCGCCAACAGGCTGCACGAGAATAATATTAACACCGTATGTCTGCTACCCGTTTGACCCAACTGTACTCGTGCCGTGAGCGCGATTGCACACTGGATTGAACAACAGGGCATCAGCACAGTGGTGATAGGACTGGTCAGACCACACCTTGAAAAAACAAAGCCGCCGCGCGCGTTGTTTGTACCATTCGAACTCGGGCGACCACTCGGGCCACCATCAAATCCCGATTTTCAAAAACGCGTATTGACTCAGGCGCTCATGATGATTGAAACTTGCGAGAGCCATACGATTGATGATTTTAGTGACGATGATCCGCGCGCTATCGACAACCCCGAGTGGCTGCCACCGGACATTCAGAGTGGTACTTCTGTCAGCGATGAATGCAGCGCGTTGAAGTCGTTTTACCAGCGCCAGTGCGTCAGCAACAGCCGGACAGCCGTTGGCATTTCGGGAATCAGTATCAATGATGCTGCAAACCTGATTGACGAGGTTATAGCAGGAAGCCCTCCCCGCCGGATGCACGACGATATATCACCGATAGTCAGCCTGCGCCTTGCCATGGATGATCTAAAGGCTTATTACATGGAGAGCGCGCTTGCAAACGGTGCTCCATCGAGCCAGCAGTTACAAAACTGGTTTTGGTTCGATACCACTCTGGGCCAACAAATTCGGCAACTGAGAATTCGCTTTATGGAAAATGAAAACAGCAAACTGGCGGCACTCGGCGAGCGTTTCAGCGTTCCGCATCAATGGCGGGTGTGATGGCAAAAGATGTTCGCTACAGCCAGTTGCCGTCGGTAGACCACACACTCAAGGACACGCGCACGCAAACACTGGTCTCGCAGTTCGGGCGCGACACAGTACTCTCTGAAG
>CAYPCS010000089.1:0-23086 GCA_964409275.1 uncultured Granulosicoccaceae bacterium | reverse complement strand
TGTGCCGGTATTACGCTTTTGTGGGGTTCTATCGAGAAATTTGCCTACCCGGAATGGAGCTTTGCGCTGCTTAAAGGCACGCCCGAAATAACATTTGGACTTGACGTTGAGTTTTACATGGTAGCTGCCGGCTTTGTGGAGTTCTGTGCCGCTTTCCTGTTGATAACCGGTATGCTAGCGGCTCGTGCTGCTGCACTTTTATTTCTATTTTTCTTTGCATGGGCAATCGGAATTTTTGGAGTAGTCGATGCGATCGGGCATTCAATCATAATTGTATTACTGGTGTTGCTATCACTGGCGGACAACCCGTTGGCAAGCCGGTTTGCACTGCGCGGGATGTCAACCACAGCGTTAGCTCATACAGCGCTATTCGCAATGGCGTTGTTGTTTTTTATTGGAATATATTGCATCGGACATTACCTTAGCTATCAACCTTACTCTCAATGTGGCACTTTTCCGGTTAGTGAAGTGCGAGTTGACAGATGAAGGAAGGGGCCAGTGTGAAAGAACCTTTGCTACTGCGAACTCTGGCAATCCTGTGAGCCTTTAGGTGACATTGGCTCCCGAGTTGAGTGTTGACTTGCTTTCAGATCAACCCCTTAGTTGCACAGACCGGTGTCAGTTTTTACCATAACGGAGATTGCTCTACAGGCGTTTGCAGAGCCGGTATTTGCATCAGCTGTGGCAATAAGTAGTGCAGTGATATCCTCTGATGTCCAGTCCGGTGCCAGCTCTCGAATTAGCGCAACAACTCCTGCGACGTGAGCGGTTGCAAAAGAACTGCCGTTGTAAAATTTATAACCGTCCCGGGGATGCAGGCTGAGTACTTTTTGACCAGGTGCCTTAACTATGCCGTCAGTGGTGTCAGTTTGCCCTGATACGGCTATTGTTCCGGGTACTGCGGCAGGAAACAGGTTGGGGTTGTCAGGGGAGCGAGCACCAACAACAATGATATTCCGTTTCTGTGCTTCTGCGATCAGCTGCTCGAGTAATGCGTCACGTGGACCGGCCAGGCTCAGATTGATCACATCCACATTCTCCTGGATGGCAGTATCAAGTGCTTTAAGCAATGTAATCGAGTTGCAACTGGCGTTTCTGCCATCTGCGCCTTGCTGCCAGCATGCTTTGTAAGGCAGCAGTTGTGCACGCGGAGCGATCCCTACCATGCCGGTCTTGTTGTTTGCCGCTGCCGCGATGAGGCCGGCTACTGCTGTGCCGTGCACGTCTTTCCGAAAAAGATTGCCATTGCTGTCAACAAAGTTTTTGACGCCTTTAATTCTTTTCTCAAACTCCCGATTGCCGGTGTCCATTCCCGTATCTATAACAGCCACTGATACGTCCCTACCGGTAGCCCATTGATGGGTATAGTTGGCTTTCATGGTGTAAAAAGCATGTTGCAAAGGTAGATACGGATCGTTGTATTTGTCTTGCATTACTCTAAAGCTGTTTACAGCCTGTGCAGTGTTGACTAGCGGATCCTGATTTAACGCCGCAACTATCGTGCTGATGTTGTCATTCGCTGATACCTCGAAAATCAGACAACTAACACCCAACGGTGGAACGGGCCAGTCAGCCACGCGGTTCAGTTTAAACTGGTTGGACCACTCTGTCATAAGTGCTGAATATCTGACAGGCAGACCGTCAGTGGCAACATTGCTGTCGTTGATAAGCAGTCTATGTTTGTCTAAATCGATAGTGACAAGTATGAGACTGTCTTCACGACCGTTGCCGTAGGTACCTACCGTTGTGTCCATCCGAAAGTTGGACATATCTACCCCGGGAATGGGGTCAGGGGCTGGCGGAAGCTCGGTATTTCCGGCAATATCGATCAACGGTCCCTGCTTTGCACATCCCGAATTTGCGAATACGAGAATCAGGAATACCGTGATTAACGCGCGAGAAGGCTTTGTGCAAATGTACATTGATCTGCGCCACTCTTTGGTGAGATAAATATAAGAGATCCTGCCATGCCGGAAAACCCGGGCAGAGAGGCAGACAGCTATTCCGAATATTAGTAAGGGAAGATAAATCAGAGGCGCTTCTATTTCAACTATATGGCAAGCGGGTATCAAAAGCACAATCACATATGATTAACACAGAGACTCGTTAGCAGCTTGCAGAGTCCGGGATTGCCGTAATTTTACGGACGTCCAGGAGGGTGCACGACAGGAGTCTGCGCAGCTTAAAGTGTGCCCTGACGGTGCGCTTTATCGAATATTTTTGGTTACGCCTGCTTCGGATTACCGAGCCATGCGATACAGGAGTAATTTAAATGGATCACTCATACCTGTCCCTCTTTTCCTTTGGGGCAAATTTATAAACCCAGTTGCCGTCTGGCAGTCTTACCAGGCCAAAAAGGTACTTCTTGCCAATCGGGGTATAGGGAGGATCTACTTCATTAGCTACCATTTCGGACAAAATTGCACGCAGTTGTACCAGTCCGGATTCATCGGGATTGTTGCCAATGATCCCGTTGTGGTCAAGGTCGTTGCCATAGATTGCATGCAACAGCAGGTTGTCGAGTTCCGGAATTTGTTCAATCAGTGCGGAACCGGTGGCACTGCTGGCGAGACGCGCTTGTGCCAGAGCCAGCAAAAACAGATCAGTGGTTGATGAGGCGTGTTTTGCAAACACATCAGCCGAGCGTTTGTTATTCAGACTGGCGTTTTCGATATCTGAGGAAAATTCTATGTGCCTGACCGCACCTTGAAGCGCTTTTATTGCACCGTAGCCCAGCCCTGTGCCGGTCGCGCGAACTTCCGGGTTAAGAGAGTGGACTATGTTTTCGATATGTTGTCTGGCAACGTCTGGTGTTGACTGCGACTTGTGCGCCAGCCGTAATTCAGCAAACGCATTGAGTGCCTCTTTTTCAGCAACGACAAAAAGCCCTTCATTATTCGGTGTGTCGTGCCAGGCTGTCAGTGAGTGACCAATATGAGCGTGCGATATTGAAGGTAGAGATCGCGTGCACGAGACTGTCGCAAGCATGATTACAAGTAGAGAAATAATGCCCGGTATTTTCATCGCTGAATTCCCTGTGAGTTGTGTTATCTCGTGAGTTCCAGTAACAGACAAAATCGTTCATTGTGAAGATAACCAAAAGCCGTGGCAGGAGTTTACCGCCACAATCAGCGGACCACTTTGGCCGGTTGGGGAAGAGCCGCGAACGAAGGCTGGCGAGCGTTCGTCTATAGACAGACGAAAGCGCGGATTACGGCTGCTGTCTGGTTTTTAAAAGAATTTCCTGGTGGCCTGGAAGTCACAACTGCTGCCATGTGCTAGCTTGACCCCGAATGCCGCCAGCAGTAATCCAAAGACATCTACACCAGTTAGAGATTCACCAAACGCAACGTAACTCATTAACATGGTAGCCGGTACAGTAAGGTAGGTGAGGCTCGCTACCTGGGTGGCAGGACGGTGCTGCAGCAAGTAACAATACATAGCAAAGCCGGCTAGTGACACTATCAACGCGAGCCAAAGGAGCGCAAAAACGAAATCTCTATGCCACACAACGGGAGTATTCTCAAGTTGCCATGCAAGAGTGCCCAACACCAGTGTGCTCGCGGTGCTTTGAATTGCGATATTGACGATTAGCGGTAGATTGTGAGCCGATGATGATGTTTCCAGACTGCGCTGATGCAGACTTGCCACCGTTAAACAGGCAACACTTGTGAGCAACAACAGATAAGCGATTGCACTCCCGCCGAGAATCATTCCGTTGAAGACTATAATCATTACTGCTGCGAGTCCGATATATAAACCTGTCCATTGATTGCTTTCTATCGTTTCCCCCAGTGCGCGACGTGCGACGACCCCTGTAATAATCGGCTGTAGTGCGCCAACTAGTGCTGCCGTACCCGCTGTGGCTCCGAGTGTGAATGCAAGCCACATTGTCGACAAATACATTGCATGTGCGAGAATTCCGATGAGTGAGATGTCTGCCACGTATTTCCAGGGAATTTTCTTGCTGTGATACAGCACAATACTGATACTCATTAGTACCAGCGTCACCAGTGCATAGCGCAGAAACAAAAACGTAAAAGTCTCTACGTGCTCCAGCCCGAACCTGGCACCTATAAATCCGCTGCTCCACAATAGAACGAAGCCGGCTTGCGCAAACAGAATACGTGATGTCTGAATTACCACGAGAGAATAATCCCGGGCTCTGAACCCGTAGTTATTTGTTGCACGGATCCGCACCAATGGATTGACGACTGGCAGGAACTGAAAACTGGTTGGCGAAATCTGCCTCGGAGAGAGGTGTTCGTATGTTACCGATCGAACCACCAGTTGGACTGGCCGGGTCGCCCTCGGGTGATAACACTATTGTGCCACCGGTAATACCATTGCTTGCTGTTGAACCGTTTGCCGGAATGACAACAGGTAAAGCCGCGGTGCCACTGGTATTCTCATTGCCGTTGTCGGTGATGCTGCTATTACCATTACCACTGCTGCCGCCACCACAAGCAGATAGCGTGACACCTGTCAGCAAACAAAACAGGGTGCCTCGTTTATAAGAAAATTCTTTGTTTTGCATTGTTTTCTCTCGTACCTCTTCCAGTGTTGTCACCGGGACTGTGCAATGAAGTCCCGGATACCTTTCAGTGAGTACGCTTTTACCTGAAACCGGTTCATCTCCGGAAACCGTTGAGAGTCAGCTATACCCAATAACAGATCTTCATCCCCGTTGGTCGTGGTTGATCTTTAGAACTAATTGCGAGCCTTGAGGAACCCAGTAAGACAGTAGAGTTATTCAAAGGCCTGTGTATCAGGTTCGGGTGAATGCACAGGAGACTGTTTCAGGTACCTCATCGAGCAGTGTGGCTGAACAGTATTTCAGCACTGAAATACTCATTGCCAACTGTTCACTCTGTGGAGGCGTTTGTGCTAACGAAATATTCGCTTGTTCGGACTTTTAAATCCAGAAACATGGAGTTTCAGTTTTGGGGTTATGAGGTTGGGAATATTCTGGCTGCGATAGCGGGCGCTGGTGGATTTGCCCTGTTTTTTCAGACCACTGGTGATGTTGTAAGCGATCAGCAACTGTACACCGGTCAAAAACTGGCGTTACTTGTGGCTGTCTACCCGGATGTAGCCGTTGTATTGGGCATTGTTGGTGTTACCGTGCTCGCACCATTGTTAAAGAAAATATTGGTGTCACCGTCTGATCAATTGCGTAACGCTGCGTTCGATACAGCGGTTTTGTTTGCAGCTGCTGTTGTACTTTTCTATGCGATCACGGCTGCGACTAACTGGGTGTCAATCGCAGGTGCAACATTTGTGGTGGCGTCAACGTTGCTTCGGCATTGTCATAGCAATCCATTCCTGCTAAAAGCCGGCGGATTAGCTCTAGTAAGTGGGGGTTTGTCGCTAGTTATGTTCGCCCGCGATGAATTTGCTAATCAACAGACAAATAATCTGTTCCCGACGATGATGCTGCTCTCCGGTCTTTATACAGCGGGCGCCGGACTGCTTACCTGGAATGGTGGAATTTATAAAACAAAAAATTACCGGGATAAGCTTGAGACTCAAGGTTCGAACAGATTATTTAACCAATTGTTCCATGCAAATCACGGAATCGTATCTGTACTATTTGCGAAGGTGGCGGATGGACCGGTAATCTGGCTTTGTCGCTGGTTGGTATCACCCTCAATTTTCTGGATTAGCGCGGAAACCAAAGCGCATAAACCATTACTTACAAGTATGTGGGCGCGCTTGCCGTGGCGATTACTGGCAGGGGGTGCCGCGCTTGGCACAGCAACCCCTCAGGGACTTGCCTTTGCACTATCTAATGTTTGTTGGGCGCTGGGTGATGTGGCGGTTGGTTCGGAAGAGTGGGAACTCCGAAACAGGTTGTCAGCACATGAGCACACATCGCGTCAGTCGTATCCCGGTTTGTCTGGTGGCCCTGCTGTCTGGTCGATGGGCATGTGTAGTATCGCAGGGGTAATGTTGTTGTTGGGTTTAAACCACTCGGACGGGTTTAGGTCGGGCATTCGGGTAAAGGTGCCGGCGAACCATGTAGATTACGGGAGTGCATCGGTTCACACCGTTATGAATACTGCTGCCGAACCTCTGGTTAAGACGGCTATAGCTACAGGGGTGTCTTTTGACAACACTTTTTTAGTTTCAGGTGCCCGAAACACCGACTTCAAAACCGAAAAAACCGAGGCGAAATTCAACCGACAGCAAAGATTTTCAAGTTATGTGGAAGAGGCGAAGGCTGCAAGTGCGAGAGGAAATCGCGTCCTGTCAAAGAAACTATTGTCAAAGGCACAGGCGATACTGTTTGGCACCGTTGAGTAATTTACCGAGTTCGTGCGATAAGGCTGTATGTAGCGTCGATGTAGAACGAGCAGGTGGAAAAGGATTATATTGGGCAATTATTCGGAACGTTGCTACAGAGTCAGGTAAGCCCCGAAAAATTCTCTGACATTTAGCTGTCAAATACAACGCAACTGGAGACGCAGATAGCGTGCAGAGGCGAGGATGAAGCGTATGATCGCAAACCAAGCGAGCTGGAAGAATCTTCCAATCTCTGAACAGCGAGAGTTAATTCCTTTTCAGGGATTATATTCTGACCTGGAAACAGAAAATATCTGCCGCGGATTTGTGCCGGATTCCATGGATGATAAATGGTTTATATACTCGGAAAAAGGGTGGGTATTTTTCCATCGTAGCTGGACAGGGCATTGCGTATTTATGCTAAAGCTGGATAGTTCACTCGAAGGGTCTCGCGTAACTGAAGCATGGGTTACACGGGATCTAAGCCACTACAATTCTTCCGGTGTAGAAGGTGATCTGACTTTGTTGTCCGGACTTGTTCAAAGTTTGCTTACCGGGTAGTCTATTCGTATTTGTTCACACAAGCTGGCCACGACCGAGAATTGCATTAGCATCCGAAAGCTTCACGATGCTGCTTCCCGGCGTCGCCGATCTCATCCCAGCCGGCTTTTGAATCAACCCGGATGTGATGGATTACCTTTAGTTCTTCCGGGTCATCTACAAGCAGCCCGGCCGGAACGAACATTGTCAGTTCGTTGTTTTCCCCTGGTAATTGTGAACCACAAACTCTGCAAAACCATATTTGCCAACCGTGGTTCGGTTTTTTCCATGTGGATATTTGATCCTCTCCACTAATCCAGCGAAACCCGGCTTGTTGTACCACTAGTACCGCGTTTCCATTTGTGCCAGTGTGGCGACGACAGATAGAGCAGTGGCAGATATAAACCCCTGTTGGCTCGGCATCGACTTCGAAGACTACGGAGCCGCAATTGCATTCTCCCCTCACGATGACAAGCCTTCAGTACCCGGATCATGGTTATAGCTCCTGGTGGAACCGGGGGTAGATTGAATCTGCTGTGCCATTCGTCTTGATCCGGCAATCGCGTAGTTGTTCAGGACGATCTCAATCCCTTAATTTCGAAATTGCGAGTGGTTGCAAGTAAAGTTCCGCAGCTAATTTCTTTATCCTCATTGATACAAAAAATATCTGCAGCACCTATTGAGTTTGTACGGCCGTTCTGTAAAACGCGACCTCGCGCGATTAGCTTTTTACCGGACGCAGGTCCCGTCATTTTAACCGTAAAGTCGAGTGTCGCAACTGCCCAGCCCTGTGGAACCCTGGAAAGACAGGCAGATACGGCAGCGACATCTCCAAATGTACCTACAATCGAAGCAGAAACGTTCGCAGGAGGTGTCGAAAAACGGGCTTCGATGGGCATCTCAACCACAACCTCGCCTGGAATACAATTGATGATTTTGATGCCATACTCTCTGACAAAAGGTAGTTGATCAAGAAATACAGCAGGATCGGCATAAGCGCTATCAGGGGTCATTCCAGATTCCTCACATAATCGTGTTGTGAAATTTTGCTATTTTGCCGGCAAGGTTTTTACGAAGCTGAGCGCAAGTTTGGCTAAAGCCTTGAGGTGGAGTTCACTGCAGTTATCTGCGTCGACAAAGATCAGCCCACCCATTCGTCGGCCACCCTGCTCAACAATCTCTGTACCCGGAAAAGACAGTGCCTCGCTTTCACCGGATTTTCCTACCCTGAACATAAAACGTCCGTTGCCGGTTTTCGCATGCCGATCAGCGCCGCCGACCATGTTACCATCGAGCATAAAGCAGTTGCCGCCCATCATGCGTTTTTCCGTAACACCTTTTCTTTTGCCCAAAGCCTTGTAAAACTGTTTGTTTAAAGTGTCATCGACAGCCATTGTTACTCTTTGCGCTCATTATTTGCATCTATGTGATTCCACTGCTGAGATGATGCAGAATGGACAACCACCTGTGATTTTGTGTGCAGACCGGTGTCAGCGGGAAGGTTGTGCCACGTCGGCTGACATTAACAATAGTTCGCTGCAGATCGTATGTAACCGTCATTATACAGATACCAGGCGGACGACCACATTCCGGATTTACAGGTGACGTCTGTTGCGAATAGTTACAGAGCCTGTGAACAATAACCGGATATAGCCCTGGAAGCTAAATTTTTCGAGGCCATTGTTTACCGTACGCAGCACTCAAGTGCACTATCCCAATGCCAGTAGACACCATCGGATTTAAGGTGCACGCCGCCGAGCCAAAAGTCTCGCTCGAGGAACTCATCACCATGTGCGTTGCCTTGCAGTACGTCTTTTCCGGCCTGTGTCAAACAAACCCGTTGCTCCAGAGTAGACTCCAGCGATTGCTTATCGTTGAAGGAATAGTGGAAAGACGTACCATCGCTACACGAGATCAACGGAGATGCAGACGAGGAAAGATCCTCTAAACACCTGTAGGTCGGCTGGTCGCCTATAAACAGGGCTGTCTCCATGTTCATGTTTTTAATGAACAGTTCTCTCGGTTGTGACTCTCCGCTGTTAATGAGCGAGAGTATTTGTCGCTCAGTGCGGGTCAGGCCGTCGCGACACCAGGGGAATTCCTCAAGCAGTCGACGTAACGCCGGTCGCAGGAACGGCAGGGTATCGTTGCCGGATTTTATAAAGTTCTCAATAGCCGTTGGCGCTGGTGCCCGGAATTCATTCCAGATCTTTTGTCCCAGAGCAAGCTGACGACTGGTTAATGAGTGGCGCTTTTCGATCAGTGATTCTATCTGATTCGGGTTGAGTCCTCCGATTCCACGAAATGGCACTACACCGTCAAACTGATCTATGCAGATTATCGCTAACGTCGTGTTGTTTGATTCCACCCGGGAAAAAAAATCGAGAAGCTGCAGAAGCTGAAGCTGGTCCAGAAGATCGTGCTCAAACCAAAGTATGATTTCTTCGTACTCGTATGAATTTCTCAAGTGGTCATCGCGTTGAGTGAATCCACGGATGATTTCGGATTCGAGGTATTTATCACCCCCGGAGAGGTATTTCGCTCGAACCACACTAGTGGCTTCCAGATCCAGTCCGGCGGGAAATGGCCCGTGATGCATTGGATCTCGCCAGGGTAAAACGTCACCCGGCACAGTGCTCTCTTTGATGATGTTACCTGCACCGTCACCATTCGTTATGTTTAAAGAGCGATTCATGATTTCATTTTCAGATATTCTGTAATGCAGAGGATATTGCTCTGCACTACAGAGTTCAAGATTAAAGCCCCCCCGGGTTCACCCAGTCAGTTCTTCAAAGGACCATGCATCGTTGATGGCACGCCTGGATGAGCTTGAACACAATGTTGAATCCCGCACTATTTTATACAGAGACAGGTACACGGGTCAGAAATGGAGTGGGCGCTACATTGAACAAGGATTTGGTAGTGGATATATGTTGGGACCGGTGCATGAAGATAAATAAAATTCAATGAATCAACTAATAGTCTCGCTCTGTAATCCATTCTTTGTATTTATAGCCTGGCCCAAGGCGCTTGAGTACACCGGCCCTGAAGTTTTCAACGAGCACGTCACACACTTTGCAAAGCTCAATCAAGCGTGCAACATCGACCCTGTTTTTAAGGTCTGCCGTCAGAGAACGTTTGTTGCGATTAAGCGAGGCGAAGTTTTCACTGAAAACTTCACCCTCGCCATTATCTGATAGCGGCGGCCAGGATCGCATACCGTCGCCACCATCCGGTCGTTCCACCTTAACGACATCGGCGCCAGGATCGGCCAGCAACGAACCGGCAAACGGACCCGCCGCGATCTGCCCGAACTCAAGTACCCGTAGCCCGGCCAGAGGTTGCTCTGTAACTGATTGAGCATGCGGCTCGTTCGTATTCTCGGAGTTCATTGGCGAATTTTCTATTTTGACTGGTATGTAAGCGTGGAGAAATGCAGCATCAATTGTCGGGCAGGTGGTGAAAATAACCTTGCTCTACCTGACACTCATGAGCTGCACCGTTGCACACCGCATAGTAGCATAGGCGCCTGTGGTGAAATTCACCGGCTGTTCGTGATTTCGGGTGATCTCCGCTATTTTTGTTCTTGTTGTTACGTGCAATAAAACCAGTGCGAGGGTGGTAACATGAAAAACATTCTGCATCATCGCATCGATTGAAAACAAGTTAGCCCGCATTATTCGCGGTACGGCGAGCATATCGCGCAGAGATTTGGTTTCACAGGAGATTTTCTTCTTGCGTCGAATACTTATTGATATTTGCAAAAGAAAAAATTCGCTGTGAAATCAAAGATCAAATGAGATGCCGTCAATACCGTGAATAATGCGGGTTAGGGGACTACCACGTATGGCAGCTGATACTCCAGTTTCCCTTTGGGATACTTCCGCCGAAGAAAGTGCCTGCGAAGGTGCTTTTCGCGGTGACGTGAATGTGGATGTAGCGATTATCGGTGGCGGATTTACCGGTCTTTCTACGGCGCTGCACTGTGCTCAAAGTGGTTTGGATGCACATGTTCTTGAAGCGGAGCAGATTGGCTTTGGCGGGTCCGGGCGCAATTGCGGCCTGGTAAACGCGGCACTGTGGCTGCCGCCTCAACTGGTTCGGGAAAAACTGGGTACCACCTATGGGCCGCGTTTTATTGAACATTTCGGCAACGCACCCGAGTATGTTTTTTCACTGATCGAAAAACACCAGATGCGCTGTGAGGTGACAAGAACAGGCACCATTCACGCCGCGCATTCAGCTAGCGGATTTGAAGAGTTGCGCGGCCGTCACAAAGAGTGGCTGCGTCTGGGTAAACCTGTCGACCTGATTGACCGCAGCGAGGTAGCCGAGTTGATTGGAGCTGATGTTTTTCATGGTGGTCTGCTCGATAACCGTTGTGGCACGATCAATCCAATGGGGTATTGTCGGGGTCTGGCCAGGGCTGCAATCGGTGCCGGTGCGACAATCAGTACCGGGGTCAGGGCCACCAGGCTCACCCGCCAGAATGGCAGTTGGCGGGTGGAAACGGATCAGGGTTCAATGACCGCTAATTCAGTTGTGCTTGGTACCAACGCCTATACCGATGATCTATGGCCTGGCCTTAACAAGGTCTTTACCCCCATTCATTACTTTCAGCTAGCCAGTAAACCGCTGGGTGACGATGCAGCGCATATTTTACCCGGCAAGCAGGGCTTGTGGGATACCGGCAAAATCATGTTCAACATAAGGCGTGACAGCTTCGATCGCCTGCTTGTTGGCAGTATGGGTAAAGTGATCGGTACCCGGGATAATGGCTTGTCCCGTCGCTGGGCCACCAGGCAGATCAAGCGTATATTCCCCGAGCTTGGCGAAATAGAGTTCGAAGAGGCGTGGCACGGGCAAATTGCGATGACGCCTGATCATTTACCCAGAATCTATAAGCTGGATGAAAATCTGTTCACACCGATTGGTTACAATGGTCGCGGAATTACTACCGGCACAATATTTGGTCGTGCGATATCGGGCTTACTCACTGGTATGGACGAAAAGGATCTGCCATTACCTGTAACCAAACTCAAGACTGTTGCATCAGCCCCTGTTATGTCACGTCTGTACCAGGCTGCATTTACTGCCAATCAGTTTTTAAAAAGTATATAAACGATATAAACGATAGAGTTTATTAAGTTAACAGTAAATAAGTCAGCATGGACCGGACTCCGGTTCAGTCGATGACTACAGAGCCGTTTTTTGTTTTTACGGTGAAGGACAGTTGCGCATCCCCCTGTACAACGTCTACCAGATGCTGAACCTGCAGGGTCTCGAGTATGGAAACAAGCTTTGCAGGATCCGGATGAGCCAGTTCGATTTTTTCCAGCCTGACACCATGATCGGTTTGAGCAGTACTCGGGTGCGGACCCGGTGACCACTCTATAAACGCCGGTAAAAGCCCCTGCATTGGTAAATGACCATCGGCAGGTACGGTCAGGCGCCAGGTTCGATCACCGCGCTGGAATTTCACAATCTCACCGAGATCAACCGGGCTATTGGCTACCACCGCGTCGAGGTCATCTGTGTTTACCACCCAACATAGCGCTCGGGGGCGCGCGGCAAGGCGTTTCTGTGTGGCTGTATCATCAAGTGTGAACCAGCGTGTGCGAGAGGGCGCCGGTGCTTCGGGGTCAATTGCAATGAGTTCGAAAAAGCTCTCGTTGCCAGCTTGCATGACACAATTGTGAGTGCTCATTAAATCGTGTTTGCCACCCGGTTCCAGTTTGACGCCCAATGCATCGGATGCCCAAGCTATACCCTGAGCCAGCGAGTCAGTGCCTGTGGCAAAGTGATCAATCTTGTTATTCATACGGTTTGTTTTTCATCCGCCCGGTTTCATGGTTGGTTTTCAGGGTTGTTAGAGAGTATTGCCTTCGATAAGCCGGGTCGGCACAGCTATTACCTCGTCGGTAGATTCCTGCCTTAGTTTTCTGGCGAGCAGTTCGGCAGAGAGCCTTCCTATTTGCCGCATGGGGACGGCGGTAGTAGTCAGTCGTTCGGCAAGAATAGAGGCTGCTTCGTGGCCGCCCCAGCCGGCTATACCAATATCTTTTGGAACCCGAATGCCCTTGCGCTGGCACCAGGATAACCCCCCGAGTGCCATGGCATCGTCCTGAAAATAGATCATGTCTATTTCGCGTGTCTGGTTTAGCATGTTCTCGGTGCCGTAGTAACCCGCGTAAAAGCCGCGTGTATCGTTGAGCTTTTCTTCATGCGCTATTATGCCGCCGCCTTCTTCAAAACTGCTTTTAAAGCCTTTAAAACGCTCTATACCGGCGGTGTCCCAATCGTGCGCAACGCCCGGAAGTGCCGATCTTCTGTATCCCTTCATAATGGCGTAACGCCCCATTTCGAAGCCGGAGTCAAACTCGTTAAATCCGACGGACATATCGAGCGGGCTGGTATTCAGGTTCCAGAATTCCACTACCGGAATTCCGGCGTCGCGCAGTAGTTTAAGCGTACCGTTGCTATGCTGTTTGATTGAAAGAAAAACGCCGGCAGGTCGCCAGGCAAGAATGCTTTTGAGCCATAACTCTTCATCTTCAACAAGCTGATTGTGACTTCCTATAATGGTTTGAAAGCCAAGCTGTTGAAAGGTGCGATCAACGCTTTCAAGCACTTGTCCGAAAAAATGGCTCGATAGTCTGGGTACGCATACACCTACCAGGGTAGAGGTGCTTGCCGGGCCAAACGCCGCGGCAACGCGATTAGGCAGATAGCCGGATCGCTCGACTTCGCGCATGACCTTGTCACGAGTTGCCTCCGAGAAACCTTCCGCGCCTCGCAGTACGCGAGACACTGTCATTTTGGAAACGCCTGTGGCCTCGGCAATCTGGCTCAGGCTGCGCACTTGTTTTTTATTGGTTTTTTCTTTCATCAACGGTACGGGTAACGAGATAAGCAAATGCCGAATCCCGATAGCCTGTTCACCCTAACACTAATTTTTCAACTCAGGAACTTGAATAATCAAACGAGGTCGTACAATTTGCGTTATCGGTAACGTAACCCTGATTTATTACCGATAGTACCGCTGACGGGAGGAGCTTTGCCACATTCTGAAGGACTTTTCTTCGACCGGGTGTCCAGGTTTTTTGGCGGCACCCAAGCCTTGCGCAGTGTATCACTGCACGTCGAGCGTGGTGAGATCGTTGCTCTTCTCGGTGAAAACGGAGCGGGCAAATCAACCCTTATCAAGATTCCGGGCGGTCTGCATGTTGCCGACGAAGGGCGCGTTTTGATCGACGGCGCAGAATATACACACAAACCGGGCAGTGTGGCCGCCGGACCGAAGGTCGCTTTCATTCATCAGGATTTGGGGTTAATTGAATGGATGAGCATCGCCGAGAATATTTCACTGGCGGTAGGATTCGCTAAATCACGCGGACTGATTTCATGGCGTAAAAGCGAGCAGATTGCTAAACAGGCATTGCAGCTTGTCGATAGTGATTTCGATCCTACCACCCGAATTTCATCACTTTCCCGCACCCCCGAGTTTGCCAGCCGGCAAATAGAGCATTCGCTTCAAGCTACCTATTCGGCGCAGGTCGATCAGGATTCCGATATCTATGATTTCGTGATATTCGGGCCGTCTGAACTTGCGATTCAGGGAGACAATATAGAAAAGCTTGCAAAGAATGAAGATCTCACCACATTTGTCTGGGCGTTCCATACACCGTTAAAGTATTTTGAAACGCAGCCTGCCGGCTGGTTCGATTTCTCATCTGCCTACGGCGCGCAAAAGATTTGCGACTATATGGTCGAGCGTCTCGGTAAGGATGTGACCTATGCAATGAACCGTGGCATCCCCGGCATCACAGATAATCAACGCTCCGGAGACTTCAAAGATTGTGTGGCTGAGAAAGGTAACTGGAACGCTATCTATGAGCACTATGGTGAATACCAGCGCGAAGGTGGCTTTGAAGGTACCCAGTTAATACTTCAGGCTTATCCAGAAGCCAAAGTAATTCACAACGCCAACACTGCTATGTCGATGGGGTCTGTTGAGGCACAAAAGGCAGTGGCGAAAGAAAAAGAAATATTCTCAACCGGCTGGGGCGGTACCGGACTGGAACTTGATGCAATCCGCAACGGTGAACTTGATGCCACCCCCATGCGTATGGGAGATGATGTCGGTGCTGCGACTGCCGAGGCAATCAAGGCTCATCTCGAAGGTCGGGCAAAAGAGTTGCCGCTGGTATTCCTCGGTCGCATAACCGTTGCCCACGACGAAATGAGTGTTGAAGAAATTGATGCTCTTGAAAAAGAGGCATTTCGTTTTTCCGGTGTAGGCGCACTGGATCGCTAGCGGTAGTGAAACGTGCCGCAACGAGGGCGTTTTTACCTACGCTACTGAACAAGTTGCTGTTAGCAATGCACTTCGCCTGATGAAGGAAGGCAATGCCGACGCGGTAAAACTGCAGGGCGGCAGGGAGATTAGTCACATTATAAAGGCGGTCGCTGATTGCGGTGTGCCAGTGATGAGCCACGTCGGTCTTTTACCACACCGTGTTCACCAGTTGGGTGGATTTAAAATGCAGGGCCGCACGTGTGACGATGCATTGAAAATTATAGACAACGCCGTTGCCATTGAAGAAGCTGGCGCCATTGGTCTTGAGATAGAGGCTATGCCGTTCGAGGTCGGCGCTGCAGTGGATGACGCAGTTGATATCTTCACTTTTTCGATTGGTGCCGGATCGGCGGGCACTTGCCAGTTGTTGAATGGCTATGACCTGATCGGTGCGTTTGATACCTTTAAACCCAAATTTGCCAAACGCTATGGCAACGTGGCTGAAGTGGCAACGCAGGCGTTCGCAGCGTATGCGGAAGACGTACGCGCCGGCACTTTTCCGGATGCTGATCACAGTTACAAGATGAACCCGGAAGAAGCAGCGAAGCTTGCGCAAATGTTATCGAGGAAATAGTCTCTAGTTCGTTGCAGAAGGCATAACCCGCAATTCAAGTAGCACCGGAAAAACAGGTCTGACCACCATGAGCACACAAGCTAAAGCTGCCGAAATAAAGCAGTTTGATCAGGGACAACTCAAAGGGCAGCGAATTCCAAACGGCATGTTGCAGGATAATTATCCGCGCAATATGTGGTGGGTCGCGGCTCGCAGTGACGAGGTCACAGAAAAACCGCTGGCGCGTTGGCTACTGGAAACACCCGTAGTTCTATACAGGCTGGAAGATGGCACTCCTGCCGCGCTCTACGACCGCTGTCCCCACCGCTGGGCGCCACTGAGCGAAGGCCATGTTAAGGGTTCCAGGATTGTGTGCCCGTACCACGGTATGGAATTCGATACCCGGGGCACTTGCGTTAAGGCCCCGACGCAGGACATGACACCAAAGACCGCAAAGATTCCCGCATTTGTCACTAAAGAAGCCGGAGCATTCATCTGGATCTGGATGGGAGAGGAATCGGCGATTGATCTAGAACCGCCGGATGTCAGCTATCAAACGGACCCCGGCTGGAGTTTTATCACGGGTTACTACGAAGTGGCGGCCAACTGGGTCATGGTGCGAGAGAACGTACTCGATCTAACCCATATAGCCTTTCTGCATCAAAACACATTCAAGCAGAACGATTGGGTAACACCCGCTGACAGCTACCTTGATGGTGAAACAGTCTGCTACGAGCAGGAGTTTGATCTCGCACCGCTATCGCCGCTTTTCTGTGCAGGTATGGGTTTGCCTGAAGACAAACTCATTAAACGCAAACAGGTCGGACGCATGCCATCGCTTGCTATATCATTTTCTGACTGGAGAGTGCACGACCCGAAACCTGACGAGGGCAAGCGTTCTGACTTTGTCGTTCGTGGTTGTCATATCGTTACACCGGCACAGCGTGGTCAAACCCATTACTTTTGGGGCGCCGCGTTTGATGTGCCTAGTCTGCCTGAAGACGTTATCGACAAAACCCGCAACAGCATCGTTGCCGCCTTCGACGAAGATAAACATCTGCTGGAAATAATACAGGCTCAGGTGGCAAACGATCCTCAGGGGATGGAATATCTTGAGGTGACACTCGGTGCAGACAAGGCCGGTATTCTTGTCAGGCAATTGCTAAACAAAAAGCTGGAAGCAGAGGGACGGCCTATTCGGTAGGTGGACGGGTTCCTGCCGCAAGCCTCTACCCCATAGTGGTTTTCTTTCAAGGTTGAATGTGTCGCCCGGTGTGGCGTGGTCCGGGTTTACGCTGCGGGAACAAGTGTTGAAGTAGCGCCCGCTGGACGCGACAGGTGCAATGCACCGTTTAGAGCAACGGAGGCTGGTACCCGTTTGTTTCCTGAATTCAAGCTGCCGACAGATTGCGGAGTAAAATACAGGCCTGCGTTTACCTTTTTGGTTTGTATTCGTGCTGCTACAACACCCCTTTTTTCAGAATGAAGCAACCGTAGGGTCCTTCGTCGGATGTTTGCACTATCGCAAATGCCCTTGAAGCTTCTTTGTAAAATTCAAATCTTTCCAGTGTGCGAATCGAAACCTGTCGGCCTTCTGCAGCGTCAGCAATTTTCTGCATGTTATGATGCGCCGGGACCAACTCCGCTGAATTTCCAACCACCTCCATTCTGCTGATCGGTGAATCGACAAATGTATCAAGCGGGAAGTGCGTTAGAACCGCTCTGGATAATTCGTTGAGGGTTGCTCCGAATACAGTGAGCAATTTCCCGTGCGTGGTACTTTGGGCTATTGTCGTTGCAGGATGGTTGCGATCACATATCACAAGATCATCGCCATGGCCCATAGCCTGAAGGACGTACAGCAAATCCGGGGTCATCAAGGGCTCTATTAATTTCAGCATGTTGATTTTCGGTGTAATGGATTAGAGCCGGTTGCCTGTTTCACTGTTAAAGAAGTGAAGGTGTTGGGGGTCAGGCATCAGATTGATGGTCTCACCAGGAGTAAAACTGTGCCGCTCTCGAAAGACGGCGGTAACGTCCTGATTTTCGTAGCGCAGGAATACCATCGTCTCGGATCCGGTCGGTTCAACTACCTTTACCTGCATCGGCAATCCATTGTCAGCCAACACTAAATGCTCGGGCCGAATACCGAGGTTTGCTTTACCGGTTCCGCCGGGGCCAGGTAACTCGTAGTTGTTTATATTTATTTTATCCCCCGACAAATCACCTGAAAGTAAATTCATGGACGGCGCACCTATAAACGTGGCAACGAACTCGTTCGCCGGGTGGTCATAAAGTTCCAGCGGGGTACCCACTTGTTCAATGACGCCATCCTGCATGACTACTATCCGGTCGGCCAGTGTCATGGCCTCAATTTGATCGTGGGTGACGAACACGGTGGTGGTTTTCAGGCGTTGATGTAATTCCTTAATTTCTGTGCGCATTTGGATGCGGAGTTTCGCATCGAGGTTAGACAGAGGTTCATCAAACAGGAATACTTCCGGGTCACGCACGATGGCGCGTCCCATAGCAACCCGTTGACGCTGCCCCCCGGACAGATGACGCGGTTTGCGATGAAGGTATTCCGTAAGACTTAATATCTCCGCGGCTTCCTTTACCCGACGATCAATCTCTGCCTTCCCGGTCTTTGCCACTTTAAGCGCGAAGCCCATGTTCTCCGCTACGGATTTATGGGGGTACAGGGCGTAAGTCTGAAACACCATTGCGATATCACGCTCGGAAGGCGGCAGGTTATTTACTACCCGGTCACCAATAGTGATGGTGCCTTCATTGACGGGTTCGAGGCCTGCAATCATTCGCAACAGTGTAGATTTGCCACAACCTGACGGACCCACTAACGCCATGAATTCACCTTCGGCGATGGAGACATTCAGCCCGCGAATAACTTCCGTTGTGCCGTAAGACTTACTCAGATTATTGATCTGGACACTACCCATACCCGGTTATTCCTCGTATAAAGCCTTTAAACGTCACAGCAGCATTATTCTGGTTGCATACGGGATTTTTGGCAATGGTATTGTAACAAGTAAGCAGGATCTGACCATGCCTGACACCAGGCATGATATAAACCGGATCACTTTGCAGGCACAGACATAGTGAAGCAGGTTCAACTTGTACCTGTCCAGGGGATCGCTGACTGCTATTGAAAAGACAAGCAATTGTTCGACTTTATGTTGATTCTGATTTAACCTGTTTCACACACCGGCAGTGGAGAGGAACTGCTGCCAGATAGTGGCAACCCGTGAAGCGGCAATCGCTGTTTTGCCGTTCAGAATTGATCCTCTCCCGCCCCGCAATGACTCGCCTGATCCCGTCTCATGATCTCGCCTTAGGAGGATGAACTTGAAAGTCGATATTTATAATTACATCAGAGCCGCTCAAAAAATGAACCGGCGCCAGTTGCTGAAAGGAACGGCCGCGCTGGGTGCTGCTGCCATGATGCCCAAAATGGCGATGAGCGGTGGCCACGGCAATGTGCGCGCTGAAATCCTGAAGATTCCCGGAGTGGGTGCCGGATCCCCCACCGATAGCGATTGGCAGAAAGTCGGAGAGATGTGTCTTGGTGCGACCAAAGATAATGTCACCGAAGGAGAGTTTGAAGGGGTTGAATTGACCTTTATGGGGCTGAACAATCAGAACCTGCACAACTTCCTTTTTCGCGGTTTCCTGAAACCCTGGGAAGCTTACACGGGGGCCAAAATCAACTGGATCGATCTAGCCCAGGCCGACTACAACGCCCGCTTGCAACAATCGATAGCGACTGGCACGGTAGACTTCGACATCATCGAAATGGGCGCTCCTTTTGAGGGTGACGTGCTCGGCAAAGGTCTCGCTTCAGAAATGCCTGACTGGGTCAAAGAGCAGATCGACATGGACGACTACGTCGACTACCTCAAAGAACCTGTCGGCACCTGGGACGGCAAAACCTACCGCGTGTCCATTGACGGCGATTGCCACACTTTTGCCTATCGCAAGGACTACTTTGGCGCTGATTCACTGACCGGTCGTGACGTACCAACCACGTGGCAAGAGATCAACGAAGTCTCTAAAGAACTGGTTGGCAAAGAAGATCCGCTAACCGGACTGCCTGCCCATGGCTATCTCGATCCGCTCAAAGGGTGGGGTGGTTTTGGCTTTTATTTCCTGGAAAACCGTGCCTCGGCCTATGCCAAGCATCCTGACAGCCCGGCCTGGCTGTTTGAACCCGAAACCATGAAGCCAATGGTGAACAACCCGGCATGGGTACAGGCTATTCAGGACGTAATGGATCTGATCGAAGCCGGCGCATACCCGACTGACCAGATCAATGCTGACCCAGGTACCACTGCATTCCAGCAATTCCTCGCCGGTACAGGTTCTATGTTGATGTGGTGGGGTGATGTCGGTTCCAGCGCACGAACGTCAGATACCTCGGTGGTCGGAGACGTGGTGGGCTTTGGTGTTAACCCTGCCTCTGAACGTGTCTACAACGCCAAAAGCGGTGCCTGGGAAGACACTCGAAACGAAGCTCCCAACATGGCCTATATCGGCTGGGGTGTCTACGTAATGGCCACTGTCGAAGGCGACGAAAAGAAGAAAAAGGCAGCCTGGTCTGCGGCGGCTCATCTGGGTGGCAAGGATCTCTCGCTTTGGGCTTCCGCTTACCCGTCGGGCTTTCAGCCTTACCGCAACTCGCACTTCCAGTTCGAAGAGTGGGAAGAGGCCGGCTATGATCGCGCCTACGTGGAAGACTATCTCGGCTCCAATGCAGATAGCTACAACCATCCGAACGCGGCAATTGAGCCACGTATCCCGGGTATCTTCCAGTACTACTCCGTTGCGGAAGACGAGCTGGCTAAAGGCTATGCCGGTAAGTATGAGTCGGCCCAGGAAACGGCAGATGCTATCGCCGCTGCGTGGGACAAGATCACAGACCAGATCGGGCGCGACAGCCAGATTGCTGTCTATAAGGCCTCACTTGGCCTGGGATAAAACCTGCGTGATCAAAAACAGGGCGGCGCGTCTGCGTCGCCCGCTATCTGGCAACTTCCCTCAGCCACCCAATCGTTTGCTTTCAGTTCACACCGGTTACTGCTCTGCCATCCGCTTTTGCGGTAAGTTTTTCGCATGACTGTAGAGGGCGATCTGCTACACACCGTTACGGCAGACAACATATCCGATAACCGCAAGCGCCTTGGCAAGACTCTGGTGTGGGGTACAGCGCTACTGTGTGCGTTGCTCGCGGTCTGGCAGATGGCCTTTGAAACGGGTCGGGTCGCCAGCGGGTTCGATACATGGCGTCCGGTTCTATACGCCTATGTGGGGTGGGCCTTTGCACTGTGTGCAGCACAGGTATTGGTCAATGGTGAAAAAGGCAAGCGCACACTGTTCGTGTTGCCAGCGGCACTCTTTGTTATAAGCCTGGTGGTTTTTCCACTGCTTTTTGCGCTCTATATTTCCTTTACCGACTGGAATCTCGCCTCACCGAACGGACCACAGCCCAACGGCCGGGCAAACCTGGTCGAAATGTGGAACGACGACTTCTACTGGAACGCCTTGAAGAACATGGTCTACTACGTGTTGGCCGTGAGCGTCGAGTACATCATTGCGTTCGGTTTGGCACTGCTTCTGAACGCCCAAATTCGCGCACGAAAGTTTTTCCGCGTTGTGTTTCTGTTGCCCCTGATGCTGAGTCCCGTGGCGGTGTCGTGGATGATAGGGAAATCTATGTTTGAAGTTCGCTTTGGCCCGATCTCGCGCCTGATACGGGAATTCGGTGGCGAACCGGGTTTCTTCGGAACACCTGAAATCGCCCGTTTTATGATTATGGCAATGGATGCATGGACGTTTATTCCGTTTATGATGATCATGCTGCTGGCCGGTCTTCAGGCCTTGCCTAAAGAGGTAATAGAAGCGTCGAAAGTCGATGGCGCATCGGGTTGGCAGAGCTTCAGGGAAGTGATCTTTCCGTTAATGCTGCCGGTGTCGGTCACCGCCATCGTCATCCGCATCATTTTTAAACTGAAACTGGCAGACATCATTATCAACGTTACCTCCGGCGGACCGGGCGGGGCGACGGACAGCGTTACCAGCTTTATTTTTCGCGAGTATCGCGACCGTTCAAATGTCGGCTATGGCACGCTGCTGGCGATGATCTATCTCGTGCTAATCGTGATTTTTATCACGTTACTTCTGAAGTTTGTCAGTCGATGGATGGAGCGGCGCGCATGAATGCAATCTTCAAAGATCATCCGGCAGATCGGCGAGTAAAAACCAAATGGTGGGCTGGCAGAGTAGCGATATATGCAGCGCTTATCACCTGGGCGGTGATCTGCCTGTTTCCAATTTTCTGGACCCTGACCACCTCGTTTAAACTGGCGCCCGACGTGATGAAAGGCAATCTGATCCCGTGGTGGGATTTCACCCCGCGGTGGAAAGGCTGGGAGTCACTCGGTTTCTCGCCACGACTTATCGGTGAAGTCTCAACCGTGCGGGAAGAATTCCTGAAGCGGTTCTGGAACAGCACCATCGTGTCGATTTCGGCATCAACGCTTGCGGTGGTGTTAGGGTCGCTCGCGGCCTATGGGCTTTCCCGTTTTAACTACCGGTTCGGGTTTATGCGTAACTCCGATATCTCTTTCTTTTTCCTGAGCCAGATGATCTTGCCACCGGTCGTGTTGGCACTGCCGTTTCTGGTGCTTTATAAATCACTGGCCTTGCTCGATACCTGGGTCGGGCTGATTTTACTGTACACCCTGATGGTATTGCCAATTGTCATCTGGATAATGCGAGATCAGTTTCAGGGTATACCGGTAGAGCTTGAAGAAGCAGCGCTCGTTGACGGTTTAGGCATCTGGGGTGCATTCTTTCAGATTGTGCTGCCTATAGCGTTACCCGGCATGGTGGCCGCTTTTATTCTGTCTCTGGTATTGTGCTGGAACGAATACTTCTTTGCGGCCCTCCTGACCGCAACCAACGCTACCACGCTACCCGTGATGGTTGCCTCACAAACGGGGTCGCAAGGAATTAACTGGTGGTCGATGGCAGCGCTCTCGTCAGCGGCTATCCTGCCACTGGTTATTGTCGCTATCTTTTTAGAGAAGTACATTATAAAAGGCATGGCAGCAGGCGCTGTTAAGTAGCGGGGTTGGGCGGGCAGGGGACTGAAAGCAGAGAACGGTGAGCGATAAGCCTGGCCTTCACGATAGTGACGCAACAGAGTCCGAGGCCGTCTAAATTCAGAGCCACTCAATTTTTTGTCTTGCTATTTTTCCGCAAAAAATCCTCCTCCAGTACAGAAGACAGAGTACGGTAGTCAGAAGTCGGAACCCCCTCGTAGGGTGGCATAA